>JAOEUK010000009.1 GCA_028382965.1 Candidatus Puniceispirillum sp. | reverse complement strand
TCTTTGTCAGCGTTGGACTTGATTAAAGAGGGTGGGCCGCAGGGTGCGGGCGGCGGTGCGTGGATCGCGGACCTTGGTTGATGGATTGGTTGGCGGATTTGATGGGGTAGGGTTTTGTTGGGATTTTTAGTTGCTGATCTTAACACCGTTCTTGTATGTTCCGGAATATTCTTCAAACAGGGTTATTTCAGGCCACTATCAACATAGTAGCAGATGCTTTGGGTTCCCTGCCCATCTGCTGTTCGCGCCAGCGCTATGATTACATGTCGGTGCCAACCACGACTGTGCAATGTGCCCCTGAGGGCGCTTTGCCCGATCCAAGCGCGAAAAGTGGCGGCGCACGATAAGGGTCAAGAGGCGCAGATGACATTGCATCTGCAACAAACACCGCCGCCATCATGACGAGGAGCAGAAGCACAGCGTGCCATCTGGTTACCATCATCGTCCCATCCCCAACCGATTCCGAATGCTGATGCCGGCGAATGAGCCAGCAAAGGCGCATAGAAACCAGACCCAGCCATGAAGTGAGCCTGTTGTAATACCGCTAAAAAAAGCACCAACATTACAACCAAATGCGAGCCGAGACGAATATCCTAGCAGAAATCCTGCAACCACAGAACTCACCCATATTGTGGGTGTCAGTGTTTGCTGCGATGCCGTAAAACCGCCACGACAAAATGTAACAAAGGCAGCGCCCGCCATCAGGCCTAAATTAGTCAGCGAAGTCACATCAGTCAGAATACTGCTGTAAAGGCCTGTTTGATGTGCTGGAGCAGACCAAAAAGATGATAAAGAAACATCAGCTCCAACAGCAATCACTCCCTTCGCTGCCCAGAGCCCAAGACCATAAACAACACCCCATGGCTGGCCAGCGACAACAAGATGAAGCAGCGCCAGCGCCGCAATAATCAGAGCCGCGCACCATAAGTGGGGCGGTACTGATAGCTTGCGTTTTTCTCCGATGAGGATAGCAAGACCGCCAAGCACCCCCAAGCCGGCAAGCGTGAAAAGTAGGCCGTTTGTGCCACTAACTGTTATGACCGAAAGACTGCCAAGAGAGGTCCACCAGCTTAGATGAAAAGAGCCAAGGAAGCTGCCTATTGCAAAAAAGGGTAGCGCCAGAATAGCAACTAGATTACCGCTGCCAGCATTAACAAGTGTGCCAGAACCACATCCTAGAAGAAGCTGCATGCATATTCCAAAGACATAGGCTCCGGCTACCATTGCAAACCCAACCGGGGCATGCGCCCCCGTTAGCTCGGTTGGATGTCCCTCAAGCAACGGAAAGGCGACAAGAGCCACAAGAGCCATACTCATTATCTGGGCCAGGAACCCGGACGGATTTCGGACTAGAATAAGACGCCGCCACGGACCAGCAAAGCCAAAGCCGAGTCCCTCAAGAGTTGCTCCCATGCCGCCGCCAATTAACAGCAGCAAGCCAAAACGTGGACCGGCACTCGCCGCCACCGCGATTGATACAATCCCTAAAATAGTGGCACAGAGACTAATACGAAACGACCGTGACGCCAGTAATGGCGCCGCTTTTGATGAAGATATCATGGGAGGGTCCTAGTATTTTCTGGAAATCTTATTCCATAAATGACGCAAACGACCTGGCACATTCTCCATCTCTCCGCCACGCGCTGACCAGCCAACAAGCGATTCTGGGTAGAGCTTTACGCCCTCGATGCCGGCCAACTCACTAAGGGCAAACCAGTTGGTTGCCGCCCAATGTCCGGTGTTACAGAAGGATACGATATTATCGCCTTGCTGAAAACCGTTTGAAGCCGCCAATTCAGGAACGATAGACTGGTTGATGAGCGTTGGCTCGTCTTTATTGAACCAGCTATTATGAACAAAATAGCTTGATTGCGGCAATGTTCCGGGACGGGTTGCGGCGCTATGTTTTGCATTCCCCTGCCAAAAGGAAGCTGGTCGTGCATCGATAAGGTCGATGTCTCTGCCATCCGCAAGAGCGGTTGTAATATCAGATGCTGTTGCCAACCATTCTGAGGAAAATGTGGCGTGAAAATCAGAGACTTCACGCGCTGCGCCCGCTCCTGTTTCAATTGTTAAGCCAGCGCTTGTCCACGCATTCATGCCGCCATTCAAAATAGCGATTTGCTGTACGCCGCTAGATTTTAACGTCCAGTAAACACGTGCCGCCGCGCCGAAGTCCGTTTCGTTTCTGCCCTGATGGACAACCACAACAGGCCGCAAGGCGGTTACACCAAGCCCCTGAAATAAGTCGGTCAGATGCGCTTCAGACACAAGAGCGCCTGGATTATCTTGCGGGCCGCGGAATAAATTATAAGGTGCATGGACAGCATTAGGGATATGTCCACTCTCAAAATGTGAGAGGCCCGTTTTTGCTGACTGTCCTGCCCGAATATCAATTATTAGGAAAGTCGCGCTTGTGCTCTGCGTCTCAAGTGTTTGCGCATCAATAAGGGGCCCAAAGCCTGCTGCCTGCGATATTATCGGGAATAATGCCAAAAAGGCTCCCGCAACGTAATGTACCAGTTTCACTTTTATAAGCCCTACTCCCCTATCGGGATTGGTTATGATTAGGTTTAGATACAACATTAAATAGAATTTATTTTTAATAAATAAATAAAAAACCGAGTAAAAAGGTATATTTTTTACTTTATTTAGCGTAATTAGAAATTATTTTTCTTATATCTATAAAAACAACAATAGCATTTCAGTCATGGCTGTTAAAAAAAGGAACCGAGCACCATGGACAAAAAAGATGGCGTGTCAAAAGACAGGGAAATCATGAACCTGCTACAGCAGGACAGCTCACTGTCAGTTGGAGATATTGCCCGCAAAGTCGGCTTGTCGGTAACGCCATGCTGGCGTCGCATTCAGAAACTTGAAGAAGCTGGTATAATCCGTGGGCGCGTTGCCCTGCTGGATAAGGACAAGCTTGGCCTTGGCATGACTGTTTTTGTTGCGCTCAAAACAGACCAGCATAATGCTGAGTGGCTTGAGGAGTTTGCGCAGAAAATTTCATCCTACCCGGAAGTTGTTGAATTCTACCGGATGAGCGGCGAGGTTGATTATCTGCTGCGTGTCGTTGGCAAGGATATGGCTGCTTATGACCGATTTTACAAACGGCTCATCAGCGAGGTTTCGCTCACAGATGTCAGCTCATCCTTTGCTATGGAAGAAATCAAATACACAACCGCCCTTCCGCTTGAGGCGCGTTCTGAGAGTTAGTATTTTTAGTGATGATAAAGATTTCTGGTGAAGAGGCTGACCATATTCGGGCCTTTTTCGGAGCTGTATCATAAAGCACCGCGCGCGCCGGTCACTCTCTGGTCACTTTTAGGAGTGACAGATTGGCAACGAAGTGACAGAATCAAGTCAAAGATAACACTTTGTTACAGTAGCGGAAGGCTAATTACTAATTGATTTTGCTAATAAATGTGGAACTGGTGCCCGGGAGCTAGTTCGATGCCTTAGCGAGGCAAGTTCAAGTCTAAAAACTCCCACCGTTCAATCAGGTTATAGGATTATCCCAGCAAACTAAAGCGCAAGGCTTGTTTACATCCTTGTCCACGGTCCAAAGCCAGGGACCCAGGACCGGGGTTACTGAGGGCGTTTCTCAATCAGATTTGGACTTGATTGAAGGGGGTGGGGCCTAGATTGGGTTGGGCGTTGCGCCGCGGACCTCGGAGCTTGGTGGGTTGGCAAAGGCAATGAGGTGTAAATTCATCCTATAAGTAGAGGGTAAAGTTGCCGCTGAAATGATCAGGCCATAAGCCCCTCTGCCATACCCATAGGTATATATAGTTATATATAAAAAGATAATAAGACAGATACGTTTTCGCTGATTCCGCGAATTGAGTTACGCTATTTCGGCGATTCACCGATTGTTTAACCGTAAGTCCAGAGTTACATGTCAGATACCAACCGACACCCAAATTCTTTCAGTTTATTGAGGCAGGTCAACCTATCTAATACAGAACAGGAAGCAGAGATCTCAGAGTTTTTTAGGCTTTTTGACTCATGCATGAAAGAAATTGCTGTTGAGATGAAACGCTCAGACCTTGGGATAAATGATCGCGCAGATTTGCTAATATCTGCTATTGCCTCAGTGAGTATGTTTCTGAACGAGCTTCATCTGGAAACAAAGCCGCTTCAAGCGCTGTACAGCGAACTTATCGCACGCCGGCTGGGCAGGCCCGGACAATTTTCCTTTGATCAAGCTCCTCGGGCAAACGCCAAATCCTTTAACAATGAAATTATACGCGCAGTTTTGATTGCAATGTATGAAAAGGATAAAGCCGGAAGAGACGAAGCATATAAGGTAGGGCGTAGCATATTAAACCTAAGCAAGCAGCAGGTCCGTGATCTGGCAACAAATCACCGACACAACAAGATAGGCGATCGCCATTTCGATAACCTCGTCACGTGGGCAAAATATGAAATTTGTAAATCTAATTTTGACGTAAATCATTATTTTTCAATAACCTAAACCTTGTAGATGCCCCCACTAAACCTACAAGGAATAGGTGTGCGACTCTGAGTGTCTAGGGCAATTCCGCCCATACACAAGGAGTCTTACAGTGACTAAAGACAACAATCTGCCATTTGACCCATCGCGTTTTGCGATGCCTTCCACCGGTGCCGAAGAGTTTGGCACACGTAAGATAAGATCAGTCATTTCTGTTAATAAGCCGGGAAAGATGGAATGGGTGCACCTGTTTGACCATGTGGATTATCTGATCCCCGGTGCTGCGTTGCTGGATTTACAAGATGGCAGACGGATGTATCTTGTCGAGCCAGAGATCGCGGCGCAACTCGAGGATGATGCAAGGCTCTACACTCTTGCACCAGCCCTTACCAGACAGGATAAGCTGTTCTTGTGGCCCTGCCCGATTATTCGAACCGGGGAGACGCCCAACCCTTGGCATAGCAGCCATAATGATGCATTCAAAGCCGCCAAGAGTGGCTGGATTCGAATGAAGAGCAACCGTGCTTGCGGTTTCTATGACATCATCGAGCCAGAGAAGATCATGCCTGAACCAGACTGGCCGGATATGTCGTTCGCCGACATGCTGCAGATCGCTTTCAATGATGACCATATTGTTGACCGCGATGATCATCCTGCTCTTCGCAGGCTTAAGGGGGGCATGTAATGATCTACCATGCGTGTCATGAACTCCCCTTCACCCAGATCCATATCGTCGATACCGAGTTCTTTGGCGATGATGGAGACCAGAAGACACCCGTCTGCCTAGTGGTGCGTGAGTTGCTGTCAGGTGACGTCAGACGGTACTGGATGGATGAGCTTCGCCAGATGAATCAGCCTCCCTTCGATATTGGGCCAGATGCCCTGTTCGTTGCCTTTTTTGTATCAGCCGAGTTCTCCGTGTTTTTGGCATTGGGATGGGATCTGCCAACCAACGTGTTTGACTGTTACGCCGAGTTCCTATGCCAGACCAATGGCGAGACTTTGCCATTTGGAAAGGGTCAGATAGGCGCACTTCAGTATTTTGGCATTACTGATGGCGACCAGGTGGCCAAGGACAACATGCGCCAGCGTATCCTTACCGGCGGACCATGGTCATCCGATGAACGGCTTGCCATCCTTGACTACTGCCAGAGTGATGTTGATGGACTGGCCACGCTTTTTGCAGCCATGCTGGCTCACTGGCCAGTTGGACCAATGGACCTCGATCAGGTGCTGACTAGGGGTCGTTATGTAGCAACCGTGGCGCTGATGGAGCACAGAGGCGTACCCATTGACACCACAACGCTCGGCCTAATGCGAGACAACTGGCACGACTTCAAACAGGCGCTGATCGAAAAGACGGACCAAGCTTACGGGGTTTATGACAAGGGCAGCTTTCGTGTGCATTTGTTCGAACGTTACCTTGGGACACAGGACATTGCCTGGCCACGCCTTGCTTCTGGTGAACTACAACTGGACCGTGACACCTTCAAGATGATGGCGTTGCGCTATCCACAGCTTGCAGAGCTTCGTGAACTCAGGAAGACACTGGCCGAGATGCGCGAGATCAAACTCACTGTTGGCCGCGATGGCCGGAACCGCACCTTGCTGTCGCCGTTCAACTCAAAGACTGGACGCAATCAGCCGAGCACCACAAAGTTCATCTTTGGTCTTCCTGCTTGGGCACGGTCATTGATCAAGCCAGAGCCGGGAACGGCGCTTGCCTATCTTGATTTCAGCTCCCAGGAGATTGCGATCGCTGCATGTCTGTCAGGTGACGATGGCCTCTGGCAAGCCTACGCCTCTGGTGATCCCTACATCCAGTTTGCGATTGATGCGGGGTTGGCACCGGTGGGTGCCACAAAGGAAAGCCATAAAGCTGAGCGCGATGCCTGTAAGGTGATCATGCTGGGCGTCCAATATGGCATGTCGGCCTACGGCATGGGGCAAAAAGCCAGCCTGCATGTTCTTGAGGCCGAAGACCTCCTGCAGCGCCACAAAGATGTCTACCACATCTTCTGGAAGTGGGCAGAGCAGAACGTCAATGCTGGCCTGGCGGGAGTAGAGCTTCATACTGTCTTTGGGTGGAAGATCCGAGCAGGCAAAGGGCGGGATGTAAAGGAGAACACCTTCCTCAACTGGCCCATGCAGGCGAATGGTGCCGAGATGCTGCGCTTGGCCTGCATCGCGTTGGAAGAAGAAGGCATCGTCATGTGTGCGCCTGTGCATGACGATGCTGTTAGCCCACGAAGGTGGCTACGTTAATCACCTAAGTGACCCCGGTGGCTAATGTCATCAAACTGCAAATAGCTGATCCATTAGTTACCCTGCTTGTTTTGTTGTCTTAACAAGGTGTGACCTTGGTGCTAGGGTTTCTTTTATGATGAAAAGTATAATTTTGCAGAAAAACTTAAAAGAAAAATGGAGGATAAAATGCCAAAAGGCTACATAATGGTTTCCTATCTGGAGTTTCCAACAGACGAAAACCTCAGCAACTACGCTCCAAAAGCTATGGAAGCTATAAAAAATGCTGGCGGCAAATTCATAGCCAGAGGAATGCCAGTAGCTACATTTGAAAATGGCATGAATCAGCGGGCAGTTATCGTTGAGTTTGAAAGTACAGATGCAGCCCAGGCCGCTTTCACCAGTGACGAGTATCAGGCCGCATTTGCACTACTAGATGGTGTTAAGCGTGACGTCAGAGTTATCGAGGGGTTTGAATGACCCGCAAACTCACCCTATTTGCCGTTTGCTCTTTTATGGCGGGGTCTCCTTTCTGCCAACTTGCTAGCTAAAACCATGACTGCTTTGCCCTCAAAATACTCTCCGTCAATTGTGGTCGAGTATGTATCACTGGACACCCCTTGTTCATAATTCATTGTTATGGATTGACCACCGGATTGACCTCCAGAAATAACGCCCCCCATCTTGCCTCCCATGCAACCAGCTAAGGCTAAGCTGACAACAACAATAGACAGTGATTTTTTCATTTTACTTCTCCCTCCCAAAAACCCTAGCACCAAGGTCACACCTTGTTAAGACAACAAAAAAAGCAAGGTGACTAATGGAATAGCTGCTTGTAGAGTGAGACTAAATGGACCAGCTGTTTTTAAGTTAAGCTAGTGGAAGAAAGGCCGTTCGATGAATTACTTTTTGAACAACCCCAAAATGCAAAAACCATTGTCTGACGAAGAGTTGATGGCTTTAGCCTCGCAGAACAAGGAAAAAGCAAAGGCCCAACGCAAGAAAAAAGAGATGAAAAGTTGTGGCTGCTGTCCCGTTGATCCGTCTGAAGACGCCTAGAGATATAGTGTAGAAAATGATTTATGCAAAAATTTTAATATTCGTGATAATTGGTATCATTCTGTCTCACTATTTATAAGTTAATTTCATGCTTGCTATCAGCTGTATCATTATTGGTATCATTATCGCTATCGCTTTGACAAAAAAAGGGCCAAATAGCTCCATGTTGTGATGGTAAAAATTGAGAATAGCTATAGGTGAAGGTTAGAAATGTGCTATGGATATTGGATGCAAAATCCTGAAGACATCAAAGCATGGGCTGAACACCAGAAGGATGACCAGTTCAGTACAGCAGATGACAAACGCCGTAAAAAGCTAACGAGTTTGATACGTGATTTTAGTAAACAATTACCACAAGGCTTGACTGTCGAAGAGGCAGCAGAACATCCGCTTAACAAAGTGATGTTTGATATTTTTGATGAGTTAAAAGCACGATACATAGACATCGAAACGCTTGAAGGCAGCTTGGTGACAGCAGAGTTGCTGCATTTTGTTGCCAAGATTACCAAAGAGGCTAATGATACTAGTGAGCCATCTGGTAATTTTGATGAAAATGGTAACCTAGCTCAATAAGAAAAAAGGGCCACCCAAAGGAAATCCATTCGTCCGCCCATTCAGCGTGAAAAATAAGGAAGTAATTCACTTCCCTCCTCTGAAACATTATTTGAATTAAAAAATCGTTTTACGAAATGACAATTAGAGGCATCCTCAAGGATTGTTTAACAGTGGTATGAAAATACACCAAACAATGGCAGTGATTGGACATAGAACCGCTGGTCAATTGCTTCGTTATGTGCAGGTCAATTAGTTGTTGCGTCAGCTACCCCATCTCAACCTTGACAGCCAGCGAGTCTCTTCGATCACTTGCCACAACTTAAAATGAAAGTTACCTTTTAGACAGTCACTGTTAGGAATTGATATGAGAAATATAGTTTGCTGGTTTTTTTGCTTTTTTGCTTTTGGCACACCTCTAACTTTTGAAACCGCAAAAGCTGGAAATTGGAGCACAAATGAATCAGAAAGTACCTTTGCACAACCTGAGAATTATGCAGTGGTTCCCCAAACTGATCCTGGTGGAAAGGCTGTCAAATATGGAAACAGCGCTTTTACCACTGAAATACCAGAAAAAGCCCGCCCAAATGATGCAACAATCTCATTGTATCAAAATGGCCGAAAAGTTTTTTTTGATCGCCGAAAATCTCAAGGTAATCTCTATACAATTACGCCGAAGGGAAATGCAGAGCCATTTGAGTCTACGCCAAATCCAAAGAGCAAAATTTTAGAAGCACAACTTACTAAAGGTTATATCCTCAGCTATCTTTTTTATGACAAAGGCACCATCAAGTATGATGGGTTGCCGAAGGCTGGTCGCTTAGCTGAGGACCTCAATGACCAAACACTGTTTTTTACCCATTCAACTGGGAAAAGCATAATCTCGTACATTATTGGCCACGCTATATGTGAAGGCCATATTACCTCAATCGATGAACGTATAGATTGGCCATTGATGAGTAAGACGCTTTACCAGGGCCAACCACTCAGGAATTTACTGAACATGAGTGCCGGAGATAATCACACGATTGACCCTAAGAGAACACATTACGTCATGGGAAAGCGAAAGCATCATCGTGATATGGACTTAGTCACAATAGCCAAGTTGTTGGAGGGTACAAAGCCCAAGGGCGACAAACTATTTTATAATAACTTCCTTTCAGATGTCCTCGCAAGCTATGTGGCGTTCAAGGCTGGGGATGAATATGATCGCCTATTGCAGATTGTTTTTCAGGACAAAGTTAAAATCGAAAACGAGGTTCACTTTGAACTTCACAAGCAAAGCAGTTCGGGAAGTAACTACCGTGGGCAGATCCAAACTAGGGCGTCCTATTCATTTTTAATAACCCGTAAAGATTTGTTACGAGTGGCTGTGGCGATGATGAAAGACTATCAACAACAAACCTGTGTAGGAAAATATTTAAAAGCATCACAGGCACAGGCGGAAAAGTGGCCGAAATACAGCCCAGGAAAGAAAAGCGCGAAATTCTTGTTACACAACTACGCTCGCAAATATGGTGCTCAAATCTACTTTGATTTTCTAAAAATGGATGGCCGAAATATTTTAGGGACTGAGGGCAAAAGCAGCCAAAATATGTTAATTGACATGGATAATTCAAAAATTGTTGTTACTCAGAGTGCTGCTCCAGCCTGGGATCAACGAATTTTTATGCTCAATGTTATTAGTGACGGTAAATTGCCAAATTAAACACCTACTTGTGAAATCACATCCACAGCACCCATCGCAATCTCACGACTTCGGAAACAAGCTGGCGGTTCCTGCAATAGACCAAGTTTTAGAAATAGTGAAGAATAGCGGTGGCACTTTGTTAAGGAAAGAGGCCAAAAAAACAAAGCAAAAGATAAAAATTGACTGTGGTTCAGTTCATGTTTTTGAACCGTGGGTTGAATACTTTATTAAACACAAGAATTGGTGTCTCCACTGCAAGGAGGCTACAAAAGGTCCGTAATTGGAAATGCCATGCGTTGTTGAGGCAAAGGCCGATTAAGAAGGGAAGCGTTAAGAACGCAAATGCTTGATTGGCACAAAAAAAATTGGTTGGTGGAAACAAAAGGTCGGTGTCTCTTAGTATGGGGTCACATGAATAGCCTTTGTTAAAGGCTTGATATTGAGCTTATTAAGCTATCATTTTTTATTGAGTTAAATAACTAAAAAAGGAGAGCATGGATGGTGGCAAATAAAAAAGGCTTTTATATCGTCGATCCTGATCGTAAAGGGGCGGCTCCGAGTAAACCAAAGGATGCGGCAGACAATGAAAGCCAAAAGGCTTATTACACCCGTAAGTACATGGAAATCCATGCTGCCCGAATGAAAAAGAAGGAGCCAGAGAATAACCTCTAGCCCATAGTTAATGCTTGTTCTCGTATTTCGTCATTCCATCGAATTCAGCCCCAATTACAACAGAATGTTATTGCGTATCAGGGGTCTTAATTAAATCAATATTAGGCACCCAATGCCGGCAATCTGAGAGTCACTGATTGAATTGCACCAGTTTTAATTTTTATGCTTTGCATGTTGATTACAGTGCTGTACCGATAGCTAGCGTAGGTTAACTTTTCTGAGATATGGTAAGACTGTTTCAAAAACTCCAAACTTTTTAAATGCATCCTCATTATTAATGGCAGCGGGTATAATTACGTCTTGCCCTATTTGCCAATCAGCAGGAGTGGCCACCCCTTTGTTTGCTGACAACTGCAAAGCATCTAAAGCTCTTAATATTTCTGTAAAGTTTCTTCCGACAGTCATTGGGTATGTCATTGAAAGCTTCAACTTCTTATCTGGCCCAATAATAAAAACAGACCTTACTGTAGCGGTGTCATTGGGTGTTCTGCCATCGGGCAGGTATGCTTCGCTTGGCAACATGTCAAAGGCCTTGGAAACAGCCAGGTCAATATCGGCAATAATAGGGAAATCAGGTTTGCACTTGCCATAGATCTCAATATCGTTTTTCCATTTTGTATGGTCTTCAACGCCATCAACAGAAACACCAATAACTTTCGTTTTTCGCTTTTCCCATTCGCCTTCTAATTTAGCAACAGCACTAAACTCAGTTGTGCAGACTGGCGTAAAATCTTTTGGATGCGAAAACAATATTGCCCATGTGTCTCCTATATAATTGTGCATACTAAATTTCCCTTTGTCCGTCATTACTTGGAGGTCAGGAATAATCTCATTAATACGAATGCTCATTTTTATCCTTTTAGTCTATCTCATTTCAAATATTGACGGCTTAGCATGTCAAGGCATAACAACACTTTAACACAATGATTGAGAATAGGTGTGCTTTTTTAAGTTTTAGGACATACCAATACCAACAGCCCAGCCAGCCATTTAAGTTGGTTTTAAGTCCTGTATTTATGAACTAATTGATTATTATTTACCTAAACACTTTCCCTTTACTGATAACGATAAGGATTACTGTGAAAAAAACTATGAAAGATTATGTGCTTGTTGACACTGAGTCAGTGACACATAATATGTGAGTACTGCTTATGTTCAGGTCAGTGATGGTGCTTACGTGAGGCATGATAGCATTTCTTAGCCGCACCATTTTTCTCGATGCGATTCAGATAAATCAAATTTTACAGCAGTTCTGAGTAAAACTTTTGTGGAAAGATGTATGTAAAGGTTTCCATGAAATATGTCATGAAACACAGCAATAAATTTTCATACTAGTGCGCTGTGCCAAACAATCTCTTCATACAAACATAAAGGCTCTGGCTACAAAACGCGCGCAGGAACTTGCTTTGGTGCATTCAAAGCTTTCTCTGTTAAAAAAGATGAGACGCCCAACTCGGCACTTGCTTGACAAAACAGTGAACATTTTCGTTAAAGCTACCAAACTTTAGTTCAAATTTACTGGCTAGTTTAGTCAGCGAGGCTTTGGAATACAGACTGATGTGCCCGTTTCTTGGCGACGCGTACCACCAATCGAGGCGACCATTCAGTTTTATATGTCCATCTGAAACAAGTGTGGAGAAAATTATAACAGAATCTAGATGCATTAATTTTGATAAATTTTTCAAAAGTAAATCTGTGTTTGGAACATGTTCAAACACTTCAAAAGCTGTTATCAGGTTGAATTTTCCCAATTTTTTTATGCTCATTTTATTGTCTAGAAAAGGGTCAAAGGACTTAGATTTCCAACCATGCTCTCTCAACAATTTGCTCAAATAGCCGTTTCCACCACCGTAATCCAAGTGATTGATTGAATGTGTGTTTATGGGAAATAACTTTTCAAGAAGATTAAAGCTATTTACAGGGCGCTTTACAACATAGTCTGGGTCTACTGAGAGGTACTCTTCGTTATATACCTGCTCCGAAAACTCTTTCTCTGTCCATTTACACATTTCTGGAGCAAACGTGAATCCGCAGGCCTGACATTGAGTATAATAGATAGGCTTTCCACAAATAGGCAAAAACACCCCAGAAGTTTCTATGCAACTCTTGTTAAAATCAACTACATCAATTAGCACAGTGTGACTTTCGCATATCGGACATATGTCTTGTTGGCAATAATATTCGTCTTTTACAGGTTGTTTAGAAATCGACGTCCCACTCATCATTCACTCCGATGAAAAAACTTTTGCTAGAACCCAGTCAATCAATTTTCATGCCAATTTCAGAACCCCTCAACTATCAATTTATTTAATCTCTCAACAACGTATAACTTGCACACAGCCATGTCTTATTCATGGGGCTAGGCAAGTGATGATAGATGTGTAGCCCATAGCTTTTGGGACAGAAGCCTTGCTGAGTAAATACACGGAACGCCCCAAGAGTAATGAGCTACCAAGAGTATTTCTAAGGATGTGGTGCGGGCGAGGAGTAGAATTTTTCTATAATAAGTTACCACTTGCACTGATAAATAAGCAATAGCTTCATCTTAGGACACAGTGATCCACAGACAACACGCTCACAATCTGGCCTATAATAATAACTTAAAAGGACTGGTCATTTTACTTGATCTCAGACCTTTGCATATCGTTAGCAAGATAAACCACTAAATTAAAAAGCTAGTCGATATTCAAAAAATAGACTACCGCTGTCACGAATGCCAATGCTCTCATACGACAATTTTGACATACTCTCATTGCCGGTAAGGTTCGTAACTTGCAAGCCTAATCCATAGCCACACGCGTCTTTGAGTGATGAACCCTCATATTCTTCACAAATTAGCTTTGGAGAAATAGTAATGATATTATTGCCAAAAAACGAATCATTTTTTTTGGACTGGTAAGTTACCTGAGGGCTCATAGAAACTTTCAACAGTTGCTGGCTATTTACGTTTTGAATAATTTGTTTTTCATCAACTGCAGTTATGACTTTCGATCGAGCATCCTGTTTGCTTGTCGTCCCCAAAACGATCGAAGCATTAGGCTGAAATTCAATCTTTGTCTCTTTGTTCAATTGATCAAAATTCAGAGGAGTATAACCCGTTAAATTTATACCAGCAACAATACTGCTGTTGTCAAAGTCAGAAGTTAAACTCATCTCTGAATTAGCAACATCCATTTCATATTCTGCTTTACTGACTGTGACAAATCCGTCCAATACGAGGTTGTTGTCAATTGAGGATATTGCGTACATCGAGAGTGAAAAGTTTTTTTGTTTGACTTCACCTTTAAGGCCTCTAGAAAATTTAGTTCTACCACTTCCGATGCCCGCTGCTACTCCAGTTGTTAAGCCATTACCGTCCTCAGTTTGATATGCAACTTTCAGCCGGCCTGTGTGTTCTGAAGATTTGCCTTTATACTTATGAAGTTGAATATCACTCATAACAATTAAACGTGATCCTGATTTTGAAAGTTTAGTTTCCATAACAATTTTTTCGTCTAATTTAGATGAATGGTCATCTGCCGTAATGCCTCCAGAAAATGAATATTTTTGATTGCCAATTTGCATAGTTGTTTGAGCATTGTTCTGAGATTTTGAGAGAAATTGTAGGTTCTCAGAATTGGATGAAGCTATATGGCCTGCTCGAACAAAGTCAGCAAATCCACTTTCAAACGTCACCAACCCCTCAAGGGATGTGCCCACCTCATGTGAAAAATTAGAAGAAACATCTGTGGCATATTCAGTGTTTGCTTCTGTAGCATTTAAAACCCCAATGACAACAGGTGGGCCGTAAACATAGAATGTTTGAGGAAAATCAACTGGCTGCAAATCAGGCGTAGTAGTGTCGTGATCTTTATATGTTGTAATTACAATGTAATAGGTTTGATTTGCATTAAGAAGTATATTAGAAATTTGTGGGCACAGACTCGCTGTCGGACAACCCGCTATGGTTACACCGAGAGGAACCGTATTACTAGAGTTGTCATCATCAACAGCCATAGCGCCATCATCAGGATCTAGTGGATTAAAAGGTTTGCTATAAACAATCAGCACAGTATCGTTTGGGCTCTGTGAGATACCAAAATCATATCGAGCAGTGGCTGACGGCGTAAAACGCTGGGATATGTAGTTGCGCGTGAACTGAGTTGTGCTTGATGAAGAAGCTGGTAAAGTTTTGGCGTGTGACAGGCCGGCTGTATTAATTAATGTATCATCATCCGCATCAAAAGTTCCCGATGTTACGCCAGAACCTCCAGCGGTAAGTGTCATATTTGTAATTACATTTTGTGCAAAAGCACCATCACTATGGCTAAAGAGGCATAGAAAAAACAGTATTATGGTTAACGCAATATTTTTAGAAATCACTGATCAACTCTTTTCGCTTTTACGTTTCACAGTTATTCCGATATTATCTCGAGATCGTAGTTTGGCTAACTATTCATATCTAATGTATGCAGTGAAATCTATATGATTACAAACACATAAACTACAATTATTTTGAAAATTTCAATTCGTAGTTACGTCTAACACAAAAATGCGCGTCTCCAGCATTAATTTACGTTTTTATTATAGGATACTGTGAGTCACTGTCACTACCTGTTTAATTTAAATGAGTATGCAGACAGCTTATAATCTGACTAAATATTATGAGTGGCTTGTGAGCATTGTGAAACTATAAGACGTCAACTCAATGAGATAAAAGCGCCTTACAATTTATTATTCCTATTCTTATCAGTTTGTGAACTTGCCAATATTTTAAAACACTTGTTCGTGATGACTGTATTGGGAGATAAGAAAGTTGAAAAGGCGGTCTAATTTTAATACAAAGAATTCAGTAATAGTTGTCTGAAGTGATGTCTTAGACTCTGACATAAATTCTTAAAAAGACCCTTAAAATTGAATAATATTTCATATTAAATAATATCTGTAGAAAAAATAGAAATTTGTTCTCTTATTTATTTGGTTACAGTAAAATATTCATTCAATAACACTTTATTAAAGTTGCCTTAACCACATGGAAAATGAAGAAGATAAGTTAATGTGTCACAAACGAACAGAAATTAAGAAGTTTATGATTTCACAAGGATTCAACCTTATAAGAGAGAAAAATCACCTTATTTGGAGAGATCATTTCGGTAATCAAATAGTTACTCCAAGTAGTGCTTCAGATTTCCGCACAATCAAAAAAGTAGAAAGTACAATTCTGAGACTTCGAAATGATACGGGAAGGAAATTGAATCGGTTCACTGCTCGCACACATAGTGTGCATTCATTGTAAATAAATACATATGTAACTATCCGGCACTGGCCTCTGAATGGGTGCCAATGATGTTAACTTTACTAATGCACTATAAGTGAGTAGATAAGTGCGTTTATTAATTAGTAGAAAATCACCCATATACTCTAATCACCCATATACTCTAATCACCTAGGCCCCTTAGAAACGTAATTAGCGTTCGACTATCAATTGTTCTATTAATTTTAAAGGAATGTAATAATGAGTAATATATTTCACCTAGCAATTCCAGCAGGAAAATTAGAAGTCAGCTTACCTTTCTATACAAATGTATTGGGTTGTTCACTTGGGCCATCAGAGATTGGAAAATGGCAAGACGTTGATTTTTGGGGGAATGAACTTACTCTTCATGAAACGGAACAGCGCTTGGGAAAAGGGCAAGAGAGAGAAAGACATGAGGTTGACATGGGAAAAGTGTGCGTCCCACACTTTGGCATACATCTAAAATGGGATGTATTTTCTATCGTAAAAAAGAAAGTAGAGGACCAGGTTGGATTTCTAGACAAACCTTATGTCAGGTTTGCAGGGTTGCCAACCCAGCAAGAAACCTTTTTTGTTGAGGACCCAAATTTCAATGTTATTGAAATCAAAAGCATACAAGGTAGTTATTATGAACAGGCTAGCAACCACTGACGCTTTTCCAACTCCAACATCATCCACCCATCCCTGGCATGGGCCTTTTCTGCCTATCCAGATATATATATTATCATTGATAAGAATACAGATTAGATGAGGATCTAGGCATCTAATTTAGTTGTATTTATTTGTGAACGTTTGAAGTAGACAAACAAAAATCTACACCAGACTTAAGCCATAAAAAGCAGTGACACCCAGGGTATATATAGCAAGCAAAATAACATTTTTAGGACGTCCAGAAAGCTTGGGAGTCTTTATTTGCGAAATATTCAATATTGCAAGACAGGTGCCGCTAAAGCCAAGAAAAACTGAAAAAACAGATTGGTCAAATTGACCTGCAAACATAAATATAAAAACAAGAATGATGCTATTGTTGTCGATTGCTAATCCAGTATATTTTCCGTCATCAGATAATCCAAAAGTGCTAAAATAACTCAGCCGAATTGCCCCAAAAACCAGCATTATGAACGCTACCAATAAGAAAAATGGATTAAATTTAGCATAGGTTAAAATCAAAATAGCAGGTGTAACACCATAACTAACAAGATCTATTATTAAATCAAGCTGCCCACCAAATCGTTGCTCTACATTTGTTCGCCCTGTCATACTTCTTGCTATAAGTCCATCAGCCCAATCAAAAGCCACAGCCCAAATCATTCCAATCATTGCCGCTGCGTAAACGCCGGTCATCAGAAAATATATGGCAATCAATGTACAACCTAATCCCGCAAGAGAGCATAGGTTGGGAAGATCTATAATAAATGATAGGATAGATTTTACCGGTGGCTGGTGGGTTGGAGGCTTTTTAGTTGTCATGAGAGGCCCTTTCTGGTACACCGATAAACTAATAGTGACATATTTAATACTAGTTTTTACTAGCCTAGGCTCAATTGCTAAATTGAGTATATTTAAAAATATAAATGTTTACAGGCCTTAAGTTGCTTGCACGCCCTTCAATAATAGTTGCTGGGAAGAGTAATGTATCGAGAGCGGTTATTTGGCATCGAGCGCATTATTGTTTCCGGCTATAGACCAGAAAAAGAGTATATTAATAATGCTGGTATATACTATTGGTACGTTTGACTTATTACATGTTGGGCATCTCGCCCTATTGAACCATTGCAAGACCCTTGGAGATGTGCTTGCAGTTGGCGTTGCGTCGGATGAAGTTGTCCGTATGTACAAACCCAACATTCCAGTTGTTCCTTTGGAACAGCGGATTGAGATGTTACAAGCTCTAAGTTGTGTGGATATTGTAAGGCCTTATCATGAGCTCGAATATGTTTCAGGCTGTAAGGCACTAAATGTTGATATTTTTGTAATTGGAGAAGATTGGGGTAAAAAACCCTATAATTTGGATGTTGACGCTTTCATAAAGACAACTGGGAAAAAAATAGTTCAAGTGCGCTACAATGCCCGAACCTCTTCTACTAAAATAAAGCAAATAATATTAGCGCAGTCTCAACCGCGAAAAAAAACAAAATTACATTTAGCGATAACAAGCTGATCGAATTACTTAAAATTTAAACTAGCATTAGTAGCAAATAAATAAATTCTGTTTTCTTTTTGAACATGAATTCTTCAAGCTAATCAGAAACACATCCCAAGAGCTTGCACTATATTACACTGGCTTCTTGGTTAAAAATTGCGCTCCAAAGTGCATCTTTCTAGATGTAAACGCTCTCCAATATCTCCGCTATTTTAATGACGCTGGAAATTGTGTAAATACACTCGCTGATAGCTTGAAGGATATTTATTTCAATTGACTCAGAATACTTGTATGTTCTGGACCTAGCCCACAACAGCCACCAAATATTTTTACTCCTTCTGTTCGCCATATTTTTGCAAAGTTAAATAAATTTTGTGGAGTTATGATATCAACAAACTGCCAATTTGGTGCTTGAAAATATCCACTGTCAGGATAGGCCATTAAAGGTCCTTTATAAAATTCCTTTATTATTGAAGTGCAGTCACTAATTAAATCAACAGAGGTATGCATTACACCCATCACGTCAAAGTTATATAGGGCTGCAGCTTTGACATTATCTTTGAAAAGAACTTTTTCATCGTGAAAACTAGTTATCTGTGATTTATGATTCTGTCGTTTGGCGGAAAGGCCACACCACACGGGCAAAGTTGAATTTGAAACGCAGTCGTAAAGTGGTGTCGTTCTTGATGGTATACTCATCATCTCTAAAAGTAATAAATCCACGCCACCCAACTCAAATAAGTTGCGCATTTCTGTAAATGCAAACGTCAAATCAACCGTTGAAACTGGAATATCAATTTGTTGTTTGACTTGCCCATTCAAGTGCTGCCATGCAACCTGATGAGATATTGAGCCGGCTATCAGCACTTCATTTGCACCAGTTTTTGATCTTGCTTCGAGAGCAGCCTCAATGTTCCTTTTGTTGATTTTTTCGATCAGAGCCTCATTTATACTATCACCTAAAACCAAGCGAGAAGATGCATAACTGTTGACTGTTATGATGTCCGCACCGGCATCAATATAGGCTTTATGCGTGTTTACCAGAATATCAAATGCATCAATCGAAACACGCCCTGACCATTGAGTGTCATTCATTGGAGCGCCTTGCCGCTCCAACTCTGTTGAAACCCCGCTATCAAGAATAGCATTCCTGTTTTTGTGAATTTTTTCATAAAAGTTTTTATACCGGTTAGACATCTACTGACCTCTTAAATAAAATTAATCTGGCAAGATAAAAATGTGTATTAAAAAAATTGGAATATTTTATTAATTATACTTGTTGCGGCTATACTTTCACGGTCACGTCAAGATTATTAGTAAAAATTTCTTTTCTTTAAAATGTTTGAAGATTAGATAACTCTATATAGTCACAAATCAATATAAGTTTTTCATGAATAATTTTAAGAAAGTCAATTTTTGATGAAAAAATAGGTATTATGATATGTGAACATGTTAGCTGATCTAAAGAAGCTGAAACTGGCATTTATACAAATAACAAGCATTTGGTGTTGTCGCATAAGAAGAAATTAGAGTAGGGCATGTTTTCTGTTAATCATCACCATGCTGAATATAAGCCAATTTTAGACCCTGAAGACGATCATGTGGTTGATTTTACGGGGCACAAGTATAATCACAGTCATTCGCATCATGGACTTTACAAGCATATTGTCCATCCAAATGGACCTCTGGCTATGATCGATGAGGTATTATGCTGCTGCTTCATAAGTCAATTTCCTCAGGAGGTAATTGACGATGAGTAGAAAATTAGAAATAAAAAAAGTGTAAATTTTTATGACTTATTTCCATCATTATTCACTCAGTTTACCCAAAAATCTAATTTCAGAAAGGCAAGAAAAGTAATGACGCAAACAGAGTTTAAATTTATCGGTCAGACTATGGAAAAAGTGACAATTTATTTTGGTTTATTTTTTATTAGTTTGGCGACTTTGATCACATTAGCCGTTCCGAGTGGATCATATACCTCAATGATCCCGGCAATTTTAGGGATTCCAATTACCATTAATGGTTTTTTGGCAACCCAAATGCTAAGCAAAATAATAATAATAATGCATATCGTTGTTTTGCTGGGGCTTGTCGTTTTTTTTAGGTGGACTTGATTTCTATCGTGGAATGATTTCAGAAAGTGGACCATTCTCCAACCCTTGGGCGGGACTCTCAAAATTGATGATGTTAATTACTGGGGCTGGTTTCTGTTACCTTTTTATAAAGTCATTTATATTTGCTTGAAAACAGCGAGCACAATAAACAGTTCTTTAAAAATGTGACGAGAAAAAAAGGAAAGTTTTTATAAAATTAGCTTCGGTTTCGTGCGCAAAATTTCATTTCGCTATCTGTACTGGAAGCCACTGCAACTAAAGTGGAATAAACGTTACAAAAGAACAAATTTTTTGGTAATTAAATTAGAAATTGAGAGAGAATTTCATCATTAGTAATATCAGTATAGTCAAATCCAGCTTCATCCAACCTCCTAAATAAAACATCAATTTTTTCAGGTGATGTTGTCTCTATCCCAATCAAAATTGAACCAAAATTACGCGCTGATTTTTTTAGATACTCAAAGCGTGTGATATCTTCATCAGGGCCAAATTTATTTAGAAAATCCTTAAGCGCACCTGGGCGCTGTGGTAATCTGAGTATTAAATATTTCTTTAGCCCAGAGTATCGTTGAGAACGTTCTTTGACCTCAGGAAGCCTCTCAAAATCAAAATTTCCACCTGTTGTAATGCAAACAACTCTGCTGTCACGAATTGAGTCAGCAATATCCTGCAACACATCTATAGACATCGCACCGGCGGGCTCTAAAACTATACCTTCAATATTTAGCATTTCCAGCATGGTCGTGCATATTCGATCTTCTGGCACTGTTAATACATTTTCTAGTCCAACGTTTTTCAGTTTAATAAAATTAAGTTCTCCAATTCTGGCAACTGAAGCCCCATCAGCAAAGTTATCAATATGATCGAGTTTAACTGGGTTCTTCGCATTTAAAGCAGCACGTAAACTAGAAGCTCCACGTGGTTCTACTAATTTATAGCTGCATCTATTGCCAAAATAGGACAGTATCCCAGACGAGAGTCCGCCTCCACCAACTGGCAGAACAATATTGTTCGGGATACCCTGCATCTGATTTTCAATCTCTACTGCAACAGTGGATTGGCCTTCAATGACATCAAAATCATCAAATGGAGATAAAAAGTGTGCATTTTCTTCGTCACTAAATCTTTGAGCTGCAGACAGACAATCATCAAAGTAGTCACCCACCAACAATACGTTGACATGGTTTTCACCAAATATCTTTGTTTTAGTTATTTTTTGCTGAGGGGTAGTTGTTGGCATAAAGATTGTTGCTTTAACACCAAAGTATTTGCTCATGTAGGCGACACCTTGAGCGTGATTTCCAGCGCTAGCACAGACAAAATGATGTTTTCTGCTTAGTTTGCGCATAGCGTTATAAGCACCTCTGAGCTTGTAAGACCTTACTGGCGTGAGGTCTTCCCGTTTAAGCCAAATGTCAGCTCCGTAGATATTAGATAAATGTTCATTTTTTTGAAGTGGAGTAGGAGGAAAGACCTTTCGCATTTCTAACGTGGCATCTTGGGCTTGTTGTCTAAATGTTTTTTTCATTTTGATCCATTGTTAATTGTTAGTGCATAAAGGATGGCATTTTAGCAAAATACATTAAGTGATTTTGGAGTTAATCCTTAGTAAAAAGAAATTTTAAAATTCATATTGTTCATGCTGTTCTAACTATTAGGCAATTATTTATTCCTCTTTTGGCCAGGCAACTGCCTTGGCTCTTATATCAACGCTTAATTTTGTTTTTATGCTTAAGTGTTTTTGGCATGTGCTGTGCAACTTTATTTGTGCCTTTACAGACTAAAAAACATTATTGGAGTTGATATGGCGGAAGAAAGAAAGATTACAGTCAAGGGTAATGAATACAAATTATCAGATTTGACAGCTGGACAAATGGCTTTAGTGCATCAACTAAATCACTGCGCATCAAAAATTCGTGAGTTAGAGCTTGATCTAGGGCAGGCTAAAATGGCGTATGACGGTTTTATTGATATACTTGAAAAAGCTTTAACTCATCCGGTTCAGGAGTCAGATGACAACCTCAAAAAAAGTGCGTGATTCATGATTTGATGGGAAGGTATGTGGACGTACATGTTAAGCTAGCCTAACCCGATTCTTCCCTAGCTTTAAAACCAAAAACTACTGACTGGAATTATTGATTTTCTGTTTTTATTTAAGAATGGCTGTATTTGATTTGGTGGACTTTGAGGTATGAAATTCGATGTAAGTATTTTCGCTGACACTTCTGGTAAATAATCTCAATTTTTATTTCATTTCGGACTTTGTTAGCATTATAAAGTTGGCGGCCATTTTTGTATGAATCCAATGGTTCAACTCTTACATAATTGCCTAAAATTGAGAGTTTTTTGGATAAGGCGGATCAATAAAGAAACTGAATTTTCCGCCGCGTTTCATTTTTTTGCTTTCCATTAGTCATGATTGTACCTCAAAATCACAAACGGTTAATAGGATGCGTCTGCGAGGCATGTTTACGTCAATTGAACATCTGTTGGTAGTTGCCTGTAAAATTTTGAAATGTCATTTGGCGTCGCAATCCAAATCTCATCTTGTCTATTGCAAATGTGCTTTAATGCTCGTTTGAGGTGTTTTAGCCGAAATGGTTGGCCAACAATAAATGAGTGGAGTGAGAGAGGAAAAACAACTGGTTGCGGCTCTTTCAAGTCCATCAGAACATCAAATTGATCAACTATCATATTTGCATATTCCTCTGAAGAAACTCGGCGTCCAACGATAGCGGGTTGATCATTAAGTTCAATTGGGTAAGGGAGTGTCAAGATATGGTTGCCGTCCGTTTTCAACCAAAATGGCTGTTCGTCGCAAAGTCCCCAGTCCAATAAATAATCGTAGCCAGCATCAGCTAGAATATCTGGAGTCTTTGCGCTTGGCGTCAGGTATGAGGAAAGCCAGCCAGTGGGACGTTTCTTGTCAGCATTAGTCATAATTTTTGTGACTTCAGCCACCATGTTAGTTTCTTCTTGGATGGTCATATCTATTGGCCTTTTAGTACCATTTGATATTCCATGACCAATCAGCTCATCGCCGCGCTCCCGGTAACGCTCTATAAGTTCCGGACAATGTGAGTAATTTGAAGCATTTACAATTACTCCAATATTTATTTTTAGATCGTCAAAAAGGTCTGCTAGCCTCCAAGCACCTACACGGTTTCCATATTCACGCCAAAGCCAACTTCTTTGGCTCCAAGGGTTTGTTTCGCGGTCAAGATCAATGCCACCTCCGCTACCAAAAGGGAAATGTTCAATGTTTAAGGCAATATAAAATGCGATACGTTTTCCACCCGGCCATTTAAATGGCTTTCGATTGGAAATACCAGTGTACAAAAATCTTCCATGGTCACTTAACATCTGTCGGCCCTCTTGATAAAATTTTGCCACAAAAATAAGACGGATCAAAGGTGGCTTGAATTTTTAGAAGATTTCGTAGTCACTTGATATATTCTTTGCGTTGAGGTTTGGTGCGCTTGTTCCAAGCTGACTATCGATTGAGAATCATTGCTGCTAAAAGAGCAATGATTAGCCCCCAGTGCCACCACTTTACTGGATTATTTGATTCATCACTAAAAATGTTGTTTTTGACAAAGCTAATTTTTCTATGTTTTTTGAAATCTTCATGTTTAAGTCTTTTGATGGCTGCTCGTCGTTTTGTTAATGGAAGCGGCCTTAGTCTTCCAGATAATTTGTTTTCTTCACTGTTACACTCTTTTAAGACTCTCAAAAGTGCACGGTCATAGCTCATAGCAGCTTTGTTGTCAGCAAAATCAACCTGGTCGAGAAGGGGTGAAAGAGTGCTATCTCCCGAACTTAAAATGTAGCAGTGCCTAAATTGACCAAGAAGTAACCGTTTTACAGAGAAATCCTCTACTTGTTTTATTAAAAGAAGAGCTTGATCTTGGTCATTTTGGGTTAGCTTAAACAATTCGGATAAATGTGGCCGAGCTATTTCAGATGCTCGTTCTTTTCCAAATACTAATGAGGCTGATAGTGACATAGTTGTCGAAACAGCCCATTGTGTTGCTACTTCTTTGGCACCAAGTAATTGTTCATTTTCCATGTCGGGCCTTTAGTTCAATCAAAAAAGATATCAAGATCTCTTAAGTCACTGTTTTAAATAATATTCCATCAAATCCACGCTATTTTAGAGTGTTTTTGAAGAGGTGTTGTTGTGCTAACAAAAACAACATCCTATTGAGTGTAAAAGGGCTTGTTTTGCCAACCGAAAAATCAATTGACAGATATAGTTTTAGATTAACATGAAAAGCTTTGATTGTGCTGAAGTGATGTTGTGATTGAGGCGCCTTTGAGGCCAAATATGCATTTTTCCTAACCATCTTTAAGCTATATCAAGAAATATTCTTGCTCTACCTTTAATCTGTTATACAATCTTAAAAAGATTAATTCGCAGTATTTGTAGATTAGTAAGGGTTTTCGTATGCGCTTTGAAACAGCATTTGAATTTGTTCCCCTAGATAAACGCAGGTCTATTCAGAAACCACGTAAATCTGGTATCACGATGGTTTCAGATTATCAATTAGGGCTGGCTGGCTTGGCTGATTTGATTGAGGTTTCAGGTCAATATATTGACCTTTTCAAGATTGCTACTGGGACATCACGACTTTTCAGCAAGTCGCATCTTTTAGCCAAGATTGAAATGTTGAAAGCTAATAATATTCGGCCTTTTTTAGGTGGTCAATTCCAAGAATATGTTCTTCACACACAGGGTATTGAAGCAATGAAGCGGCACTTGGCTGAAGCTAAAAGTGTTGGCTTTGATATAATTGAAATTTCAGAGAATATGGTAAAATTTGATCGGGGATGGCATCAGAAAATTTTTGAAATGGTTCGTTCACAGGGGATGACACCAGTTGGTGAAATTGGTGATAAGCGTGAAACATCATCAATCATGACAGTTATTGACGATGTGAAGGAAATTTTAAATCTGGGTGCTGAATTCGCTCTGATTGAGGCAGCTGAGTTGATGTCTGGTGGTATCCCAAATGAGAAGTTGATTATTGCTTTAAAGGAAAATATTGAGGTTAATCGTTGTATTTTTGAACTTGCCACCCCCCGCGTTGGTAGTACCACAGTACAAATTTATGCTGGAAAAAAATTTCTCATAAAAACCTTTGGGCCAGATGTTAATCTGGGGAATGTTACGCCTGATGCAGTGATTGAGACAGAGACAACACGGCTTGGCTTGGGTTCGGCAGGACCTCTTGATTTCTTAGAAGCCTAAGGCCTTATCAGCTTTATCATTAGTCATCTTGTGGTTGCAATGTTGCTAAGACTTCTTGTTAACTAATAACAATTTATCGATGAGTGTTTTCTAGTCACGAAAGTTTTCATATTGAAGTGGCAGGTTAAGGTCTAGTGACTTAATCATACTCATGGTTGCCTGTAAATCATCACGCTTTTTTCCCGAAACGCGAATTTCATCGCCCTGAATTGACGCCTGTGTTTTAAGCTTCGCGCCTTTTATGGATTTAACAATTTTTTGTGCTACCTCACGGTGCACACCCTGTCGAACCAAAACTGTTTGCCGGATGGCATTACCACCAGCCTGTTCTGGGTTTTCAAATTCAAGAGCTTTTGTATCTATACCTTTGCGAGTAAGGTGAGTGATAATTAATTCTTCAACTTGACGGCGTTTTAATTCATCGTCAGCCTTGATATGAATTGCTTCCTCATCTCTTGAAACTTCACAAAGACTACCTTTGAAATCATAGCGTACTTTCATTTCTTTGGTGACACCCGAAAGGGCATTATCTACTGCAGTGATATCAATTTTACTCACAATATCAAAACTTGGCATAGGTTAAAATCCTTATATAATTTTCATTCTAAATGCTATCAAAAATGGAGTGAGTGAGCAATATTTTCGATTAGACTAAATGTACGGTAGTTGTTTTAACAATAACGCTCTGGTCCAATCCATTGATCATCACTATAACGGTCACCATGTGCCCAGCCAATGGGTAAAACTTGTTCAATAAGTGCCATTTCATCAGGTGACAATTGTTTGCTTGCTCCATGACAATGCTCACTCAGATGATCAACAGACCGAGTTCCAGGAATGGGTATGATGTGCGGTGCTTTGTGAAGTAACCAAGCTACTGCTAGTGCAGCCGCACTCATTTGAAATTCAGCAGCTAACTTACGAAAGCCGGCGGTAGCGACAATATTCAATGATAGGTTTGGCTCGTTAAATCTTGGATTTGACTTTAAGAAAGAAATAGCTTGTGCCTTCTTAAATGAAGGCGGTTTATCAGTTAATAGGGAGCGGCCAACAGGTGAAAAGGCAACTAAAGCTGTACCTAGTTCTGCAGTGGCTTGCACAAGACCCATTTCAGGGCTGCGGACGGCCAGAGAATATTCGGATTGCACTGCGGCAACTTCATGTATGGCGGCCGCTCGATACAGTGATGTTGGTGAGATTTCAGAAAATCCGAATGCACCAATTTTGCCGGCCTTGATAAAGCTTGCCAGTGTTTCGGTCACCTCTTCGATAGGAGTGTCGTTGTCACGACGGTGGATATAATAAAGATCAATATAATCCAGTCCTAAGCGTAACAAAGATTTTTCTAATTCGACTTTGAGGTAGGCTGGGCTGTTATCAAAATAGCGGCACCCACTATTTTTATCCACGGCAATTCCAGCCTTTGTGGCAATATGAAAAAGCTTATCCTTTTGACTTCCCTGCATCGATAGAAAATTACCAATCACTTCTTCAGAAAGCCCACCACCATAAACATTTGCTGTGTCGATATGAGAAATGCCATTATCAAGTGCACTTGATAATAATTTGTGGGATTGATCCTCAGATGTTTCGCCATAGAAATTGGTAAAGGACATGGCACCAATTCCGATTGCGGATGTCATTGGGCCATTTTTCCCCATTTTTCTTTTCTGCATTTAATGCTCCTAAAGCTGTGACCATGTGATCTAAGGTTTTGGTTTATAACTGAACAAATCTAATAAATCTCATTAGTTGGAGCAATAGAACTGACAAGATCAAAGCTGTCAGGCGATAATTAATTACTGCTTTCCTATCCACTTTTTCTTTAAAACATATATTTGGCTGCGCAAAGAAGCCTCGTTCGATTTAAAATAATATGATATCAATTAAAATGAGAAAAACCGCTTCAAGAAATAAATTAGGACTATCAGAATAGTAGTGTAGCGATTGTTTTGGAAGCCTATTGCCAACAGGAATTTAGCGATTCAAACTTGAAACAAGTTTAATCAGCTTAGCATTAACTGAAAAGAGATTCTGATGAGTTCTAATATTATTCTTACAGCATCTGACAAACATGATTTTGAGGCTTGTCTTTCTACCCCTGCAGGCACCCCAAAAGGTGGCATTGTAGTGATTCAAGAAATTTTTGGTGTAAACTTGCACATTCAGCAGGTTGTTGACCGTTTTGCGGCGGCTGGTTATGTGGCGATTGCCCCAGCGTTGTTTGATCGGGCCGGGTTAAATATCAAATTGGAATATGATATTGATGGTATCACTAAGGGCCGAAGTTTGAAAGACCAAGTGGACTCACATAGCGAACTTGATGTAAAGGCAGCAATTGATTATTTGCAAGCATTTGGGCCCACTGCAGTTGTTGGATTTTGTTGGGGTGGTTCCCTTTCATGGCGTATGGCAACAGATCAAATCAATAATCTTGCCGCCGCAATCAGCTATTATGGGGGTGAACTGCCGTCGCTTGCAAATCGAACGGCGGTGTGCCCATTTTTGGCGCACTTTGGTGTTCAAGATACTTCAATTCCTGAGGAAGTTGCCCGTACTTTTGCTGCCGCTCAGCCAGGAGTCCAAACATATTTTTATGATGCTGGCCATGGTTTTAACTGTAATCATCGTGATCAATATGATGAAAATTCAGCAAAAGTTGCATGGGACCGCACAATAACTTTTCTAAACGATCACTTGGTTTAACCTCAAAAAAATTGATAACTAGAAAGCTGGTCGAAGTTTATTTTTGTGGCAAACGTATGGCGTTTTTTGTTCAAGACGTGATTTGTTCTCAAAAGGCAATGCTTGAATTTGCCCAGAATAGTTAAAGGAAATCCTAAATGACTCAAAATGAAACGAGACCACGCCCAAAGGGCCGAAACGCTTATCGAAAGTTCATCAAATTTGCGACACGTTGGCGAGACAATGACCAGTATGGTCACATGAACAATGCAGTTTATTATGAGCTGTTTGACTCTGCAGTAAATAAATTCCTGATAGAATCTGGTATTCTAGATATCGCAGGCGAAAAAACTGTTTTTTTGGTAGCATCATCAGGCTGTGACTATTTTTCTGATGTTGCCTATCCGAGTGATGTCGAAGTTGGAATTTCTATTTGTAAAATTGGGACTAGTTCAATCACCTATGAACTTGGACTGTTCGTTTCTGGTGAAGAAAAAACAGCTGCTGCTGGTGTGTTTGTTCATGTAAATGTTAATTCGGTTGATCAGCGACCATGCGCTGTTGATGATATGACTCGCGCAAAATGCGTTGACCTGTTTATTGATACTGAAACCCTCTAAGTCATAAAGATCTAATATTTGATTGTATTTATTCAACCCCTTCAATAATACGAATTTCTCTTATTGCACCATTGCTAAGCGCTTCTAACGCCTTTCCGTAACCTGGACTGTCATGAGCTTTGATTGCCTCTTCAAGGCTAGGAAACACACTTAATACCGTTCGTTCAGCTAGACCAGTTTCGTAGACAGCCTGGGGAACTCCGCGTGCTAAATATTGCCCGCCACAAGCTTCAACAGCTGGACCTGCTAGTTTGGCGTAGGCATTAACTTTATCTATGTTGGAAATGCTGTGATAGGTTGTGATCCAGTAGGCTTTTGGCATTTGTCATTCCTTGCGGTTTGGGTTTGATGTTTGGACTGGGACCACCAGTCACTGTGCAACATTTTGTCTAATGTAGTTTATTATCGAAATAATCTATCAATATAATTTCTAAATTACGCTTTGATGTGTGGTGAGTTAAATTTAATGGAAGCTATTCTGCAGCCTCAACAATTCGTATTTCGCGAACTGCGCCACCATCAAGTGCGCTGAGTGCTTCAGCGTAAGCAGGACTGTCATGCGTTTTAATGGCAGCATTAACAGAGTCAAATTCAATCAATACTGTTCGCTCACTTATGCCTGCCTCATAAGTTCTTTCTGGCATGCCACGGGCTAAAAATCGGCCACCTCCAGCTGAGATAGCTGGGCCGGCTAAAGCGGCATACGCCGCCATTTTATTGTCATCAATAATTTTTTGATATGTGCTAATCCAATAAGCTTTAGGCATGTTTAATCCATTCTAACCGCAGTTGCTTCTGACAAAAACCTAGATTTGCACGGTCAAAACTAGATTTTAATTACCCTGTAAAAACCCTTTTAACCTTGATCGGTCCGAACTTGGTAAACTTTGACAGGTGATTTGGTGAAACACAACTGGAAAATGTTTGCGTGTTTCATTGGTTTTGATATTATAATTCAAGAAAAAATGGCGTGAGTATTAATACGTTTAGAGTGCCAGAAAAATTACTAGGTTGGCGGCCGTTCACACATACCTGTGATGTCCGGGTTACACACAATTTCATGAGATTAGTTGAAAAAATAGAGTCAAGAAGATGTCATCTAAAAACTGCCAAGATCAGGTAAGCCCGCTTGTTAAGGGTTTTTTTCACTCAGAAAGCAGCACCATTAGTTATGTGGTTCAAGATCCACAAAGCAACTCTTGCGCTATCATTGATAGCGTTCTTGACCTAAATTATGCGTCAGGAACGATTGGTCATACTCATGCAGATGCGATGATTGAGTATGTTGAAACCCACCAATTGTCTGTTGAATGGTTAATTGAAACTCATGTGCATGCTGATCATCTATCAGCTGCGCCCTATATCCAGCAACAGCGTGGTGGCAAAATTGGCATTGCTAAACAGATTGTCGAGGTCCAGGAAGTTTTTGGCAAAATTTTTAATGCTGGTACAGAGTTCCAACGTGACGGTGGCCAGTTTGATTTTTTGTTTAGTGATAGAAGCCAATATACAATCGGTGAAATGGCTGCACATGCAATGCATACGCCGGGCCATACGCCTGCTTGTATGACACATGTTATTGGTGACGCCGCATTTGTTGGCGATACACTTTTCATGCCAGACGGTGGTACCGCCCGTGCTGATTTTCCGGGTGGTGACGCCGCTCAACTTTATAATTCCATTCAAAAAATATTGTCTCTTCCTGATGATACGCGTATTTTTGTCTGCCATGATTATGGCCCTAATGGGCGTGATATTGCTTGGCAAACCACTGTTGGGGATGAACGCTTGATGAACATTCATTTGGCTGATGGAGCAAATGAAGCAGAATTTGTAGCAATGCGAACTAAGCGTGATGCTACTCTTTCGATGCCATCTTTGATAATGCCGTCTATTCAAGTTAACATGCGAGCAGGGCATATGCCTGCAAGTGAAGCAAATGGAGAGGTGTACCTAAAAGTCCCACTTTCTGGGTTGAAGGCAAACAAGACACCCTGAAAGTATAATTGTTTTATTTAAACTTTTAAGTGCATATTTGTTTGAATATTTTGTATTCAATAGTGGTTTATCAGGTAAGTTCATGGATATGGATTACAACGCCCCACTTGATTATTTGCCTCGAATCAAAAGCTATTATATCGGCCTTGGATATCAATACCCCTATGAATGGGCCAAGCTGAATGATGTACCCTTCACTCACTTTGACAAGCCACTAAATGACGCCAAAATTGGCATTGTTACAACGGCGGCAATCTTTGACCCTGCAAATGGTGAGCAAGGGCCGTCTGCCCCTTATAATGGAAAAGCTAAATTTTTTTCCAGTTACGCAGAGCCAATTTTCCCTTATCCCGATGTGCGAATTTCGCACATTGCAATTGATCGCGCTCACACTGAAGCTGATGATATGGCAAGCTTTTTTCCCCTTGACGCTTTGTTGCGGCTCGCTAGCAAGGGGTATATTGGCTCTGTATCGTCAAATTTCTACGGGTTACCAACTAATCGTTCGCAACGTGTCACGGTTGAAATAGATAGTCCAAAACTACTGTCATTTTGTCGAGGTGATGAAGTTGATGCAGTTGTAATGGTGCCTAATTGTCCCGTATGTCACCAATCAATGGCTCTAGCATCATCTCATTTGGAAGCAGCAGGAATTCCAACTGTTATTATGGGATGTGCAAAGGATATTCTGGAGTATGTTGGTGTGCCGCGTTTTTTATTTAATGATTTGCCACTTGGAAATGGGGCAGGGCTGCCACATAACCAATCATCACAAGATTTAGCAGCTAAAATGGCTGTTGATTTGTTGATTGAAGCGAATGCGCCCCGTACAACACAGCAATCACCTTTGGAATGGTCTGGCGCAGCAAACTGGAAAAAAGACTATTCTAATATTTCACTGTTATCAAATGAAGAAATCTCAAACCGTCGCGCTGAATTTGACATGGTGAAAAAAGAGGCAGCAAAGGTAAAAAAAGGTATTTAAAAGTGAGAGAGTTTAATTAATTAACTCTATTTCTTTGGCCAGTGCTCTGGCAGCATCACTGCCAGGTTCCATTATATCTAGTAGCGCTTTCCATGCGTCACGGGCATCTTTTTTATCGCCAGAGATGCGTGCAAGGTGGCCTTTAAAAAATAAGATTTGTGGATTGTTTGGCGAGATTTTTGCTGCTGTTGCAAGGGTTTCTTTTGCGCGTTCTATATTTAGTGTGGTTGAACCGGTGCTTAAAATTTGTTCTAGAAAGTTAAGTTGAATGTCAAGGTCGTTGGGAGCGGACTTTGCGGCTTTTGCTAGCGCTTCCATAGTGTTTTCGGTTTGCCCAAGGACATCATAGGCGCGCGCAAGTCGAAGCCAGCCATCGGTGTCATCTGGTTCATCAGCAAGTCGATCACGTAGTCTTTGAACCATACTTGCAATCATTTCATTTTGTTCGTCTTTGGTCATATTTTCTGCATCGGCAATGGCTTCTGCATCAGGGCCAGATGCTCTCAAAGGTGTAGGATTTTTCGCAGTGTCTAGAGTTATACCTCCAGCTTCGGCTGCGCGTTTCATATTTTCCTGAACTAAATCAACCCAAGGGGCGTTGGGGTTTGAAACAGCCAGCAACGTCTGCCACTGATTGATAGCGATCTCATTGTTGCCATCTTGATACGCAGCGAGGCCAGAAAGGAATAACGCACGTGGTTCTTTTGGGTTGCCTTCAAGAACGGTTTTAATTAGTGCACGCGCTGGCACTGTCACCTGACCATCAGCCGCACGGCTTAGTGCTTCAGCAAGCATTGATATGATCATTGTATCACTTTTGGTGATGTCAATGGCGTTGCGTAAAGCTCTAATTTCAGTCACGCTATCACTTACGTTGGCTGCGGCTTGTGCTAGCAAAAGCCAGGCTTCAACACTTTTGGGTGTTTGTTCAGTTTTTACGATGGCTTTTTGCAAGGCCAGGGCAGAGTTATTCTGGCTTTTTGTCGCCCCTGCGTTGGCTGCTATAATCTCGGCACTACGGCTAGCGATCGGCTGGTCAGGGCTTTGTGGACTTCCAAGGGCAAGATAAATTACTATTGAGAAGGTTGGAATTAGAAGGCTTAACAAAATGGTCACCGGCGTAAGGTGAGATTGTTTGCTTTGTGAATGCTTGTTGACATCGTTGGCAAGAGCCAGTAGCCGCCTGTCTATTTCAAAGCATGCATTTTCATGCCCTTCAACGCTCAAAGTGCCGTCTGACAGTTCTTTTTCAAGGTGTTGGCGTTCATCTTGAAAAAGGTCAATTTGCTGATCAATTTGGTTTGTTTGACCATTGCTAAGCATATGTTTTTCTTTACCTTTATTAACAATCCATAGCATGAGACCCATTAAAAAAAGACCAAAAAACAGCGCTGCTATGACCATCGGCAGACTGCTAACAGACAGGTTGTTCAGCATTTGTGTGATCATCATGTTTGCTTATTTTCATTATCGTGATTGCGGTTTGCAACCATTTTTTTGATCAGTGTTTGGTCTGCTGCATTCAGGTTTGCTTTTCTGGGGTTGGCGCGCTGCTTCCTAGCTAGCATAACAATTATTATGCCCACTCCTATAAATCCAAAGGGTGCGACCCACAGAAACAACGTTCCCTGATCAAGTGGTGGGTTCAATAGTACATAATCACCATATTTCTGGCGAAGCTTTTCAAGTATGATACCATCAGTTTCACCTTTTGTAATCTGACTCCGCACCTCAATGCGAAGGTCGCGTGCAAGATCTGCATCGCTGTCGTCAATTGACTGATTTTGGCAAACAAGGCAGCGTAACTGTTTAGACAAGTCGCGTGCACGTTGTTCCAAAACTGGATCACTCAGCATTTCTTCAGAAGTGATTGCTATGGCTGTTGGAGCAGTGATGCAGGCTATCAAAATGCTTATCACGATGGTAAATAAAGTTGTGTGGGTAAAATGCAAGTGCCTGAACAATAGGCGTGCTAATGAAGAACCATTAATCATGAACCAAGTGTCTCTAATGCAGGTATAATAGTATTGTCGATGATGCTGCGTGTCAGTGGGCCAGCATGACGAAGTATCACCACACCATCAGCGCTCACTAGATAGGTCTCAGGAACGCCATAAACGCCCCATTCAATGCCAGTGCGACCATCTTGATCCACTCCAATGGCTTGAAATGGGTTGCCAAATTGTTTGAGAAACTGGAGTGTATCGTCATTTCGGTCTTTGTAAGCTATTCCAAGGATGGAAATGCGTTTTGATAACATTTCTAGTGCTGGTGCCTCAGCACGGCATGGGGAGCACCAGGATGCGAAGAAATTCACCAGTAAGGGCTTGCCTCGAAAACTGGCTAAGGTGACGCTTGATTGAACGGGTGAATTGTTTTGAACAAGTTTTGACAAATTTGTTGGTGGTGCCGGCTTGTCAACCAGGACCGATGGGAGCTGTGTTGGGTCACGACTTCCTGATAATGTGCTGTAGAGTGCCACAGCACCAATTAGAGCTAAAATACTGAAGGCCAGTAGAGGCAATAAAAAAGATATACGTAGCTGGCTCATCTTGTGCCAACTTTTGATGCCGATGATAATGGACCTGCTGTTACAGCGTTTGTTGGTTGACTTTTTGTTACACGTTGACGGCCAAAGGCGGCAATTAGGCCACCTAGCGCCATTAAAACAGCTCCACCCCAGATCCAACTGATGAGGGGTTTGTAATAAAGCCTCAATGTATATCCAATTTTTGCATCCCCATCACCAAGAACAGCGTAATCGTCACCTAACAAGGTCGGCCGGATAGCTGCTTCATTTGTGGTTTGCCGTTCTGCATTGTAAATGCGTTTTTCGGGGGTTAAAACAGCGAAAAGCCGGCCTTGTTCATCCCGATACTCCAATTGCGCAGCAAGTGCTTGGTAATTTGGCCCTTGAACTTGTTTTACACCAGAAAATGTTACGCTTCTGTTGGCTATTTTAATTACATCGCCTGGTTTTGCGCGGACAACTTGCTCGCTATTAAGAAGATTATCACCAACCGCACCAATCATGAAAACAACAATACCTAAATGAGCAACCCACATACCGATTACATCACGTGGAATGCGCTTTGCTCTTGAAATAAGGCTAGATGATTTGCTTGGCTTTAGTTGTAGCCAGATGTCTGCACTGATTCCAATGCCAAGCCAGCCAATAAGACTTAGTGCAACCATTGGCCCGATGCCAAATCCAGATCCTATCGACAATACTGCAAGGCAGGATAAAATAGCTCCGCATGCGGCACAAATTATTACAGGCTTCAGCCGTGCAGTATTGCCCCGCCTCCAAGCCATGACCGGACCAATGGTCATAACCGTCACCAACAGCGCCATAACTGGATTAAATGTGGCATTAAAATAGGGTGGTCCGACCGTAATGCGAGCACCCGTTATCAATTCAAGAGCGAGGGGGTAGAACGTGCCAAGCAAAACAATTGCCGTGGCAACAACAAGTAACATGTTGTTTGCAATCAAGGCGCCCTCGCGGCTTGTTAGTGTAAAGTCGGCAGTAGTTATAAGCTGTGGGCCCCGCCAAGCATAAAGAGACAGAGGAATGCCAACTGCGAATAATAAAATCACCAAGACAAAGACACCTCGCGCTGGATCAGAAGCAAAACTGTGAACGGACGTCAATAAGCCTGAGCGAACGATAAATGTGCCAACAAGTGAGAGTGAAAAAGCCATAATAGCTAAAAGCACTGTCCAGCTTTTCAACTGACCCCGTTTTTCAACAACAATTGACGAGTGTATTAAGGCGGTCGCTGCTAACCAGGGCATTAAGGAGGCGTTTTCCACTGGATCCCAAAACCACCAGCCTCCCCAGCCGAGTTCATAATAGGCCCACCAGCTGCCAAGAGCGATGCCACAAGTCAGTGCGCACCATGCTGCCATCACCCATGGTCGCATCCATTTTGCCCACATGCGGTCAACATCACCGGTTATTAGCGCGGCAACTGCGAAAGCGAAGGCCATTGAGAGTCCAACATATCCCAAATATAGCATTGGCGGATGAATAGCCAGTCCTGGATCTTGCAGGATGGGGTTTAAGCCCTTGCCATCAAGTGGCGCTGATGAAAGCCGCAAAAATGGATTTGAGGTAAATAAGCTAAAGGCTAAAAAGCCAGTGCTGACCAAACCTTGGACGGCTAGAATGCGTGCTTTTAAGGCCATCGGCATTGCGCGCGAACCAAAGGCCATTACTCCGCCATATACAGCAAGAATTAATATCCAGAGGAGTAGTGAGCCCTCATGATTTCCCCAAGTACCAGAAATTTTATAGATTAGTGGTTTGGTTGAATGCGAGTGATTGGCAACAAGTGCTAGAGAAAAATCTGATGTCACAAAGCTCCAGACCAGTGCCAAGAATGACAGGGTTACAGCTAACGCCACACTAATTGCTGCTGCTGGGGCAACCATCATCAATGCAATATTCCCGCGTGAAGCTCCTGCTAATGGCAAAACACCCTGCGCAAAGCTTAGGATAAAAGCTGTGATTAATGCAAAGTGACCAAATTCGACAATCATAATAAGGAAGACTTTCTACAGGTTAACTGAGTTTTGGCCTTCTCAAGCCTGGACGTTTTATATTATAGCACAAGATAGCATCGCGTAAAACGTGACTATTTTGTGGAGGCTTGACAAGTCTGACAGGTTGCACAAGCTTTTTGCAGAGTATGCTTTGGTTAATTTACCCTTGACCATAAAATAGCCAATATAGAAACGCTGGGACAGTTATACTAGCAAGAGCTGTGCTAACCAAAATTGCTGAGGCTGTGCGCCCACTATAAGCGCCATAATGGTTAGCCAGCATAAACACATTAGCTGCTACTGGGAGACAACTTGATAGGATAGCAACTTTAATCCAAAGTGGATCTTGGCCTGGAATGCCTAAAAAAAAGAGTGCTACCAAAAGAGGGTGTACAATTAATTTTAGAAACGATACCGCCGTAACTTCAGCGGCGGCGGCACGAACTGGTTGTCCAAATAAAGTTGCCCCAAGGGCAAAAAGAGCGACAGGTGCCGCGGCACCTGCTAGCAAGGTGCCAAACTGTTGTGGAATTTTTGGTAAGGCCAGCCCTGACGCTGAAAAAAGCAGCCCAGCAAGAACTGCGAGGACGAGTGGGTTGGCAAATATGGTGATTATGATACGTTTGGTTGCTGCAGCAAAACCACCATCATTGCCAGCAACAAAACAAGCGGTCAGTGCCAACAACACAATAGTATCCGCAAAAAGGATTAGCGCCATTGGAAGGGCGGCTCCATCGCCAAAAGCCAGAATAGCGAGTGGAATTCCCATATAACCATAATTTGGATAAGCAACATTTAGTCCAAAAATACCACTTTCTAAGCGTCGGAGGTGAAACATCGCGTAAGCAATAAAAGCTGCTGTCAGATATATTAGAATGGTGCTGCTTTCATAGCGCCAAACAAACCCCCAATTCAGAATGTCTGCTGGCTCGCTGGCTGAAACCTTTAAAAACATGTAAGGGGGTAGGGTGATATAGAATGCAAATTTAGACATTGTTTTCGCGCCTGCGGCGTCGATAAATCGGATTACATGTGCAACGAACCCCAAAAAGATAAGCGCAAAAAATGGGATTGAAATATTAAGAACATCAATCATCGAATGAAATACTATCCTATCAACAAAACTCTAAGTGTGACGCGCCTCTAATGTTGTCTGACATACAAGACAATAAAGCTAACAGAAATAACTTTGAAACCAAGGGTCATCTTGGTTTAAAAAGGGATTGATAGGCTTGAAGTCCGCTGTCGAATGCCTGCTCAACTCGTGGCCCGCTCAGCCAGTCACCAGCAATTGCCAATTGGCCATCATTACTTTGGCGGGGAGCATCTATGTCAGCGGCATCTGTAACTTTGGCATAAAGCCAACGATGAGTGGTGGCACTAAGAACAGTGGGGCGCGAATGTCCTTTTAAATTTGCCCATAGACCCAAGAGTTGCATAGTAATAAATTTTGGATCTTCTTGCAGATACTGTCGGCTCCATGCACCGCTTGCCTGTATGGTTAGCGCAACGGTTTGGATGTCTTGCTCAAGAGAGCCTCGTGCAAAGCGAATTTGTTCTGGCACTGCAAAGCCAATGCCTGCCGCTTCGTCACGCAGGGGGTATGCACCATCATAACTCTCATTGCTAAGCTCTATGCTCTTATCAAGATTAAGCATAACGGTCCAGCAGGGGTCATAAGTTGCTAGCTGTGCAGTTTCAGCAAGCTTTGGATAAATGTCATTTAATAAAAGAGCTGATTGAGCTGCTGGCGCAGTGATAATCGCTTGGCGACCTTTGGCAATCAAATCGGTGTTACTAAAAAAAGCAATATCAGAGCCAAGATGGGAAATATTTGTGATTTCAATGTGTTGCCGTATGTCTATGTCTAAAGCCATAAACTGCGGAAAATTTAGCATTGAAGGAGTGCCAATTTGTACAATTTTATTTGGACTAATTTGCCAGTCCTTAAGATTGCCAGCGTGTTTTGCTTCTGCAAGGACTGTTGCAAATTTTTTCCCTCTGGCTGTAAAAAATTGAGCGCCGTGATTAAAAGTAAGTCGACCTTTTTGCCGAGCAGAAATGCGCCCTCCAAGCCGCTCCCCCTTGTCAATCACAAGTACAGATTTACCATCTTTTTGCGCAGCCGCAGCCGCAGCGAGACCGGCAATTCCGCTTCCTAGAACAATCAAATCATATGAAACTGTGTCTTTGTCTTGCGATGGCGGCAATGGCTATATACCTTAGGGTAGATTTTGTGGTTAACCCAAAAAATATTACTTCCGATTTAGGGTAAAGGGGGTAGTAGGTATCAAGAACACTTTATAAAAACATAATAATACAATGAGCTTTTATGAAAATCCATCCTGTTTTTTCTTCTTTTATTGGCATTGATTGGTCAGGCTCTAAGGCAAAAAGCCATGCTGGATTGCAGCTCGCTATTTCTAAACCAGGAAGTGGGGCGCCCCAGCGGGTAAGTCCTCCATTAAACCGCCATTGGTCACGAACTGAGGTTTATGATTACCTTATTGAGCGTGCTGACAATGCCGCAGGCAAGGAGCCTGTTTTAGCTGGAATTGACTTTGCCTTTGCACACCCCTTTGATGATAAGGAAAGCTATTTTCCTGGCGCTCCAAACTCGCCTAAAACTCCAGCAGCATTATGGGCTTTGGTTGAGAGTGTAAACAATGATCAGCCAAACCTTTATGGTGGGGCAATGTTTTCGCATGATTTATGGGGCCAATATTATCTTGCTCCGCCCAGCTATCAGGCGCGCCATTATGCAAGTCGTCGCCGGCATACAGAACTTGCAGCTCGCGCTGCTGGGCGCAGTCCATCTCCAACATTTAAAGCAGTTGGAGCCGATAACGTTTCTACTGGGTCACTTGCGGGTATGCGCCTGCTGCATCAATTAAAACAGCGGTTAGGGCCGCGCCTTGCGATATGGCCATTTGAAAATATTATTTATGGTGAGACAAATTTGGTTTTAGTGGAGATTTTTCCCAGTTTTTATTTTTATCATCTGGGAATGGTGCCCGCAAAAAAAGCTGCTGCGGACCCATCATTCTTAAATAAGGCATTGTCAGCTTATAACAGTGAAGGCGTATCTCCTGATTTTGTTCCCATGGGAAATGATGCGGATGAGGCTGATGCATTGATTTCAACAGCTGTTTTGCGTTATTACAGCAGGGCTTCAGGTCTTAATTTACCAGACCAATTATATTCGATCGCACGCAGTGAGGGTTGGATTTTTGGGGTGCCAAATATGATTGTCAAATAATTTTATTTATATAGTTTAAGCGGATTACGTATTAAATTGTTAGCTGCAAAGCTTCTTTTTAGCTTCTCGGTTGAGCCGTTTTATGGCAATTTCTCGTTTACTTGCTTCTGATCGGTTGGCTGCATCTTCACTGTAAATCAACTTTACTGGCCTCCTAGCAGATGTGTATTTTGCACCCTTACCGGTATTATGGGCTATAAGCCGTTTTTCCAAATCATTGGTTATGCCTGTGTAAAGACTGCCATCACAGCATTCGACGATGTAAATATGCCATCGCATTACATATATATTATCTCTCTATCTGGGATTATTTAGTATAAAGCGTCTGGGATTAATTGCTAGCCTCGTTAGCTAAGGCTAAAGTATTTTACCTGTCCAAATATTTTTGAACAGTTAGATTTTTTTAGTACGTAAGGAATGGGATTTGATGGTTTGTGATGTTGATGTGGTGGTGATCGGCGCTGGTGCGGCAGGGCTAATGTGTGCTGCTGAGGCTGGAAAGCGGGGTCGCAAAGTAATGCTTTTGGATCACGCTAAAAAATTAGGTGAAAAAATTCGTATTTCGGGCGGTGGAAGATGCAACTTTACCAACCTTCACACGTCACCAGATGCATTTTTGTCAGCTAATCCACATTTCTGTAAATCTGCCCTTAGACAATACGATCAATATGATTTTATTAAACTAGTGAATAAGCACAAGATCACTCATCATGAAAAAAAACTAGGTCAATTATTTTGTGACCAATCATCTCAAAATATCATTGATATGTTAGAAGCTGAATGTGAATTTGCAGGGGTAGACCTCCAAATGGAGTGTGGCGTAACGGCTGTTGATAAGCGTGAGGATGGGTTTTACATTACCCTAGATACATCTGTCATAAAGTCAGCGTCGCTTGTCATAGCGACAGGTGGTCTATCTATTCCTAAAATTGGTGCCACCAGATTTGGGTATCAAATTGCACAGCAGTTTGGCTTAAATATTCTTAAACAAAGAGCCGGTTTGGTGCCTTTGGTGTTTAACCAAGATCTTTTGACGCGATGTAAAATATTGTCGGGCCTTTCGGTTGCTGCAGAAGTGTCTTGTGGTGGTATAACTTTTGCCGAGGGGCTTTTGTTTACTCATCGTGGGCTCAGTGGTCCTTCTGTTTTGCAGATTTCATCTTATTGGCGAGAAAATTGGGCGGTTTCTGTCAACTTAGTGCCGCAGCATGATGTGGGTGCGCATTTGATAAATGGTAAAGTGAGGCAGCCCAAGGCAGATGTCACCTCGTGTCTAGCTGAAGTTTTGCCAAAGCGCTTGTCAGCTGAGCTTTGTGATATGCTAAGCACTGTTGGACGACTAGCTGACTGGAGTGACAAGCGTCTTCGGGAGCTGGGTGCTTTAGTTAATAACTGGCAATTGAAACCAAATGGCACAGAAGGTTACCGCACAGCGGAGGTCACTTTAGGCGGGGTGGATACTAAAGAACTGTCTTCCAAGACGATGGAGGCTAGGAATGTTCCTGGCCTTTTTTTTATTGGCGAGGTTGTTGATGTGACTGGCCACCTCGGCGGATATAATTTCCAGTGGGCGTGGTCATCAGGCTTTGTGGCAGGCCAAAACGTTTGATATTATTTTTATTGGTTGGCTAATCTACAGGCTTCCAATCAGTGGCTTTTGGGTCATAAAAGAAAAGGGTACCTTCACCAATGTTGTTCCATAAGCCATGAAGTGACATGGTTTCAGCCGTAACAGCCTTTTGGACAAATGGGAAGCTCATCAAATTTTCTAACGAAACAATCACGCCCTCCCGCTCTAGGGCAATAATTTGTTCCTCTCTTGTGCCGAGGGTTTTTACACGCTCATAGCCAGGGCGAAGAATATCCATCCAACGACCAACAAAACTCGATGTTTGCTCGAGCTCGGGTGCGGCTCCAGAACACATGTCATAACAGCCATTGATACCGCCACAATTTGAATGACCTAGTACAATTATATGTGCGACTTTCAGCGTAGTAACTGCATACTCGACAGCTGCTGAAGTTCCATGATGGTCGCCATCTGGTTGATAGGGTGGTACAAGATTGGCAATATTACGATGAATAAAAAATTCACCCGTATCAGATCCAAAAATTGCTGTAACATGGACCCGGCTGTCACAGCAGGAAATAACCATAGCTCTGGGGTGCTGGCCCATATCGGCTAGGTGACGGAACCAAGCCTTGTTTTCTTGGTACTTTGTTGCTTTCCAACCGAGATATCGTTGTGACAAATATTTAGGAAGTGGAGTTGCTGTCATTGCTTTTAGTTCCAATCAAGCGATTGACAATCGCTATAAATCATCACTGAAAAAAACAAAGTATTATCCTGATTGCCTTGTAAAATCCAGTTTATTCGTTTTAGTATTATTGATCATTGGTCAAGATTATGTCCATAACGATCGCTTAAGTTAGTAATGGTTCTATCCAAGAACTTTGCCGCAGCAACAGGTAAAACCCTCCCTTTCAGCTGGCCAACATGTAATATACCTGTTGGTACATCTGTAAGATCAACAGGCCGCGCGACAATGTTATTTTTACCTTTGTTCTCGACGGCAACACTTTTTGGCAATGCAATAGGGATCTGAAACGATATCACTAATTCTTGGGTTAGATAATTTTGTACAAATTCTTGATCATTTGATTCGATTATGATTCCTAATTCAAGATTGCGCTGGATTAATCCAACATTCAGCAATTGTCGAACTCCCGTGTCTTCGCGTGGTAAGATTGCGGGCTGACCTGCCAGGTCCCGCAACCGCAGCACTTCTTTTTTTGCCAGTGGATGGGTTGCTGACATAATACAGTGTAACTGCTGACGGGCGGTTGCCATTGTTTGAAAATCAACACTTTTGATGGGTTCAAAAATAAATGCTATATCGACTTCTAGCTCACGTAATGCTCTTTCTGCTTCTTGACCTGATTTATGAAACAGATCAAATGTGACGGCGGGATGTTCATTGCGATAATTGGCAACTGTTTCAGGTAAAAAATGCCGCATTGTGTCAGCCCCACTTGCAATTTTAACGTGGCCACGGCGAATTCCCGACAGGTCAGCAATCTGCGACCTTACGCGAGCAAGCTCTGCTTTTTGAGTGCGGATATGTTGGACAAACAACTCCCCAGCTGTATTAAGCCTCACTCCTGATGCAAGCCGTTCAAACAAGGGTTGCCCAATTTCATCTTCAATTTGCAAAACTCGGCGGTTTAACGCTGTGGATGTTATGGCAAGTTTTTCTGCCGCTTTGCGAATGGATTTTTCACGAGCTACGGCATCAATGTAATTAAGTGTAGTCATGAAACGCATGGATAAAATCTTCTCATATTGATCTAAATTTAAAGTCCTATTAAACAAATAATAACATGTGATGCAAAAACTGCATCACTTTTATGCAAACTTAGCAGAATTAATTTTTACAACTAGGTGTTATGTCCTCGATATCGGCTCATACCGCAGGTCTGATGGTTCCGGGGATCCTCCCCCGGAGTCCCTTGAAAAGAAATACTCACATGTCTTTTTTTCAATGGAGGCGGCAAAAGAGCCAATAGGAAAGGACAAAACATGAAATATATTCTTGCAATTATTCAGCCGGGTAAATTAACCGCTGTCCATGAAGCGCTCCTAGACATAGGGGTTTCTGGTATGACCGTTACTGAAGTTCAGGGTTATGGCAGGCAAAAGGGAAAAAGTGAGATTTATCGCGGTGCTGAATACACCGTTCACTTCCTTCCAAAAGTGAAAGTTGAAGTTGCCGTGACAGCTAAAATGGCTGGAAAGACAGTTGAAGCGATCAAAGCTGCTAGCAGCACTGGAAAAATTGGTGATGGAAAAATTTTTACATTCGATCTTCAGGATGTGAAGCGAATTCGTACGAATGAAAATGGTGAAAGCGCCCTCTAAACCTGTAAATTAGGAGTTGATAATGTACAAAAAATTTTTAAAACATATGAGTTTAGCTGGGTTTGCAAGTTTGATTGCTAGTCCAGCATTTGCGCAAGAGGTACCTGAGCAAAGTGTATTCATTTTGAATTCTCTTCTTTTCTTAATGTCTGGATTTCTAGTTATGTTTATGGCTTGTGGCTTTTGTATGTTGGAAGCTGGGCTTGTTAGGGCTAAAAACACAACCATGCAATTAACCAAAAATATTTCATTATTCTCATTGGCTGCTATTGGATATTATCTTGTTGGATACAATTTAATGTACCCTTTAGGAAACTGGTCTATTGAGGGAGTGCTCTCTGGTTTATTACCAGTGACAGCAGTGCTCGAAGCGGTTGGAGTTGCTCCTGATAAGGTAGATGATCTTAGTTATGCAGCTACGGGCTCAGACTATTTTTTCCAACTAATGTTCTGTGCTGCAACAGCCTCGATAGTATCTGGAGTTTTAGCCGAACGTATCAAACTTTGGCCATTTCTTTTGTTCACTTTCATATTGACAGCGCTGATATACCCGCTCCAAGCTAGTTGGAAATGGGGTGGTGGTTTCCTTGATGACATGGGCTTCCTTGATTTTGCTGGGTCAACTGTTGTTCACTCAGTCGGTGGATGGGCGGCATTGGCGGGCGCCTTGATCTTAGGTCCAAGGCTTGGAAAGTATAAGGATGGTCGAGTTGTAGCCATGCCCGGCGCTAACCTTCCGCTGGCAACCTTAGGCACTTTTATTCTTTGGATGGGCTGGTTTGGCTTTAATGGTGGTTCACAGTTAGCTATGGGATCCGTTGGAGACGTGGCTGATATTTCCAGAATTTTTGCGAACACAAACGCGGCTGCTGCGGGAGGAGCCTTGATCGCCTTGGTACTCACTCAGCTTTTGTATGGTAAGGCTGACTTGACAATGGTTTTGAATGGTGCCCTTGCGGGTCTCGTCTCAATTACTGCTGAGCCACTTACTCCTACTCTGGGAGTTGCAACGCTTATTGGGTGTGTCGGCGGAGTTATCGTTGTTTTTGCGGTACCACTGCTCGACAAAATGAAAATTGATGATGTTGTTGGTGCTATTCCAGTGCACTTGCTAGCAGGAATTTGGGGAACAATTGCAGTTCCATTAACCAACTCTGATGCGAGCTTTAGTACTCAGATTACGTCAATTGTAATTGTTGGAGCTTTTACTTTTGTCGCTTCATTCATAGTTTGGTTTGTTATCAATAAGATTTTTGGTATCCGTGTTAGTGAAGAGGATGAACTTGCAGGATTGGATAGTTCTGAGCTTGGAATGGATGCTTATCCTGAGTTTTCACGTTAAATAAAAAGCGCTCTTACCAAAACTATGCTGAAAACTATTTAGCCAGCCGCTCTTTAAAGTAGGGGCTGGCTATTTTGTAAAAAGATAAAATAGTATGGTTAAAAAACCGAGTGTTTTTAAACATTTTTTGTTCTTTACAGTAGTTATTTTTTTCTTTTAGTCTACGGATCGTTTCCGTAGTGTGATTCCAAGCTCAGCATGATCGTTTTTGTGAAAGACAAAAATTTTAATGTCGCAACCATCAAGCCTCAGTGATACGCATCTTCGGCCGCTTTTTGAAGCTGTTAGCATTACCAAAAAGTTCGGTGATTTTATTGCTAATAATGATGTGTCTTTTACTATTCATGAGGGTGAAATCCATGCTCTTCTTGGAGAAAATGGAGCTGGTAAATCCACCTTTGTTAAAATCGTGTACGGTTTGTTACAACCCAACAATGGTAAGATATTTTGGAATGGCAATCAGGTTTTTATTCCTGGGCCACAGCAAGCTCGCCAACTTGGCATTGGTATGGTGTTTCAACATTTCTCTTTGTTTGATGCCTTAACGGTTGCGGAAAACATTCAACTTGCAATGCCGCCAGGTGAAACAATCGCATCACTGTCAGTCAGAATTTCAAGACTCTCTGCGGAATATGGTATCGGTGTTGATCCGGATGCGCGCATTCACAACCTTTCAGTTGGCGAGCAGCAGCGTGTTGAAATTATTCGTTGTTTATTGCAGGATCCAAAATTACTGATTATGGATGAGCCAACATCTGTTCTGACTCCGCAAGAAACTGGCCAGTTGTTTTCTGTATTGCGAAGATTTTCTGAAAATGGTCTGGCTATTTTATTTATTTCGCACAAGCTAGATGAAATTCGTGCCCTTGCAAGCCACGCAACCATCTTACGGCGGGGAGAAAACGTTGGTTCGGTTGTTATTGACGGGCAAACCAACCGTCAGCTTGCTGAAATGATGGTTGGGGCCAAGGTCAAGAATATTTCCCGGCAGAATGCGCCAGAAAAAAGTGAAGTTCTGTTTGAGGTGAAAAAACTTTGTCGTCCAAAAGACTCAATTTTTTCTGTGGCCCTTCGTGATGTATCAATATCGGCCAATGCTGGCGAAATTTTTGGAATTGCTGGAATTGCTGGTAATGGCCAGGATGAATTAATGGCGGCTTTAATTGGTGAGTGGCGTGGTCACGATGATGGGATATTGATCTTTGACGGTATGGATATCAGCGGCAAAGGTCCCGCTGAACGACGTGTCATGGGTATGGGATTTGTTCCTGAAGAACGTAATGGTCATGCGGCCGTGCCCTCAATGAGACTTGCTGAAAATGTGTTATTGACCGGTCATTCATTAGGTAATTTAGTTCGGTACGGCTTGCTTGATCTCTTTGGAATGCGGGCTAAAGCAAATCTCATTGCAAGATCTTTTGATGTGCGTTTGCCAGAGGGGAATCCGCTAGCGTCATCTCTATCTGGCGGTAATCTGCAAAAATTTGTTGTTGGTCGGGAGATCGTCAATGTACCAAGGGTTTTGATCGTATCTCAACCAACTTGGGGTGTTGACGTTGGAGCGGCAGCGTTTATCCGTGAAGCAATGCTCAATCTGGCGGCAAAGGGGTCTGCTGTAGTCATGATTTCTCAGGATCTGGAAGAACTTTTTACAATAGCACATAGGGTTGCGGTGCTGAACGATGGGATTCTGTCTTCGGCAGAACCAACTATAGATTTGACTGCTGAAAAAGTGGGTTTGTTAATGGGTGGCACTCACGTCTCCAGGGAAGAGCGCACATGATAAGCATGACGCCGCGCAAACATATCCCGTTGTCTCGAACACTATTAACGCCAGTGGTTTCTATTGTATTAACCGTGATTATAGGGGCGATGATTTTTGGACTGCTAGATTATAATCCACTTTCAGCGCTCTATGAATTTTTTGTTGCCCCGATTTCTCGTCCAGATCAAATTGGGGACCTTTTTGTCAAAGCCTGTCCGCTGATCATTACCGCTACTGGATTGGTGTTCTGCTACCGCGCGAATATATGGAACATTGGCGCTGAAGGTCAGTTAATTTTCGGTGCTATTTTTTCAGGTGGTGTGGCGTTGGCCTTTCCAGATTGGCCAGCCCTTATCTTGATGCCTTCAATGGTATTGGCAGGTATGATTGGTGGAATTTTTTGGGCAATGATCCCGGCATTGTTGAAGGTTCGTTTTAATACAAACGAAATCTTAGTGTCTTTGATGCTTACCTATGTTGCTGCTTTATCTATCGATTGGCTTGTTCGTGGACCATGGCGTGATCCTATGTCTTTTGGATTTCCATTGACTAAAATGTATAGTGATGCTGCGTTAATTCACCGTATTGAAGTGCCTTTTGTGGGGATGCTTGGGCAACTTCATTGGGGAGTTGTTGGTGCACTGCTTTTTGCTTGCGTGGCTGCTTTTTTGTTATCACGAACAATTCTTGGATTTCAAATTAAGGTGATGGGCGATGCGCCTCGAGCGGGCCGCTTTGCTGGATTCAATCCACATGTGACTACGATTGGTGTGATGGCAATTGCAGGTGGTGCTGCAGGACTTGCTGGGATGGTTGAGGTTTCCGCCAGTATGGGACAACTACAGCCAAACGTGTCGTTTGGCTATGGTTTTACGGCAATAATAGTTGCGTTTTTGGCACGATTAAATCCACTTGGGGTGATTTTCGCTGGCTTGATTGTTGCCTTGGCGGAGTTGGGAGGGGACAACGCGCAAATTGTTCTGGGGATGCCAAAAGTGGTGACGGGTGTTTTCAAAGGTATTTTATTGTTTATGCTTTTGGCTGGTGAGACATTTAATCGCTATCATATTCAATGGCAGCGTACTGGTAATAAATTGAATCTGAAAGAAAAATAGAATGGAAGCATTAATTCTAACTGTTCTTTTGACATCTGTGCCTCTAATTTTTGCAGCAAGTGGGGAACTGATTGCCGAGCGAAGTGGAGTTCTTAATCTTGGGGTTGAAGGTATGATGTTAATGGGCGCTGTATCAGCCTTTGCAGCGTCATCAATTTTTGGAAGCCCTTATGTTGGTATACTTGCTGGTGCGGTGGCTGGCGCTTTAACAGCAGCAGTCTTTGCAGTATTTGCGCTGGGGTTGGCAACAAATCAGGTGGCTACAGGACTTGCGCTTACAATTTTTGGAGCTGGGTTATCAGGGCTTGTTGGAGCGCCTTTTGTTGGAGGAACGATTGATGGGCTGCCTACGCTTGCAATTCCGTTGTTGGTGGACATTCCTGTCTTTGGCAACCTTTTATTTAACCATGACATAATGGTTTATTTGTCTATTGGTTTCATTGTGATTATTGCCTGGTTTTTAACCCAAACACGTGCTGGTTTGGTTTTGCGAGCAGTTGGCAATAGCCACGATTCGGCACATGCTCTTGGCTATCAGGTGCTGTTAGTGCGGTTTTATGCGGTCTCTTTTGGTGGAATGATGGCAGGACTTGGTGGGGCATATTTGCCGCTAGTTTTAACGCCACACTGGTCTGAGGGTATGACGGCTGGACGCGGCTGGATAGCGCTTGCACTTGTGGTCTTTGCATCTTGGCTTCCTTCACGTATTCTTATAGGCGCATTATTGTTTGGTGGTATCACCATTATGCAATTAGCAGGTCAGGCACGCGGTTGGACCATTCCACCGCAACTACTTTCGATGTTGCCGTATATCGCAACGATTGTGGTGCTTGTTATAATTGCCAGAAATCGGGAATTTGCACGGGCAAATTCGCCAGCGTGTTTGGGTCAGATTTTTATACAAAACAAATAGCATTTTTTGATGTTAGGTTTCTTTGGTTAGAAATTTTTTAGAAAGGAGATTTTTATGAATAATAAAATTGTGATTGCGGTCCTTGGTGCCGCTATTCTGGGAGCGGTGTATTGGATGACTACTGGCGAGAAAGCCAGTCAGGTTGTTGAAAAATCTGATGGCGCTGTGAAAGTTGGCTTTGTTTACCTGACAACACCTGGTGATCACGGCTGGACTTACGCGCATGAGCTTGGGCGTCAGCAAGTTGAAAAGCATTTCGGTAATAAGGTTAAAACCAGTTATGTTGAAAATGTTCCAGAGGGTCCAGACGCCGCACGGATAATTCGTGAACTGGCAAAAAAGGGCAATAGTATCATTTTCACCACATCATTTGGTTACATGGATCCAACCATTAAAGTAGCAAAAGAGTTCCCAAATGTGAAATTTGAGCATATCTCTGGCTATAAACGTGCAGCTAATGTTGCAACGGGAAATATCCGCTATTACGAGGGCCGTTATGTGCAAGGTGTGGTTGCTGGTTTAACGACAAAAAGTAATAAAATTGGATATTTAGCATCGTTCCCAATTCCTGAAGTGATTCAAGGTATTAACGCATTTGCGCTTGGGCTTCGCTCTGTCAATCCTGATGCGAATCTCTCGGTCATTTGGGTAAATTCTTGGTATGATCCGGTAAAAGAAGCCGACGCGGCTAAAGTTCATATTGCTGAAGGGGCTGATATTCTTGCCCAGCATACAGACAGTCCAGCAATGTTGCAGGCCGCTGAAAAAGCGGGAGTTCTTGGATTTGGCCAAGCAAGTGATATGAAGGCATTTGCACCAAAAGCGCAACTCTTTAGTTCGGTAAATAATTGGGGTCCTCACTATATCAATAAAATTAGTAAGATGATTGATGGAACTTGGACCACTGGTGATGGACCCGATCATTGGGCTGGTAACGATTGGGTAGGCATGTCAGATGATTATTTGGTGTTAACTCCCTTTGAAAACATGTCTGCAGATGTTGCTAAAGCAGCAGCAAAAGTAGCAGCGGATATAAAGTCTGGTAATAATAAGATTTTTACAGGTCCGATCAAGGATAATACTGGTAAAATCAGAGTCCCAGCAGGAAAAACCCTTAATGATGGAGAATTGTTTTCCACGCTTAATTATTATGTCGAGGGTGTAAAAGGCAAAATTCCTGGTTGAATGTGATAATGATTAAAATTTTTGAAAAGGGCGTTGTCCAAGGCAGCGCCCTTTTGTTTGACTGTTAATGTGTTTTATCACCACGAAATACTTTTCAAAATAACTTTGAGCTGTCAAAAAGAACTGACATTCAAATTTTACCAGGCAAAATGAAAACATGAAAAATAATGACAAACCTACAATTTTTGTAACGCGCCGCTGGCCAGTCGAGGCGGAAGCCGCGCTTTCTCAATATTTTAACCCAACATTTAACACTTCTGATACACCGCTTTCTGCTACCGAAATGGCAGCTGGCTTTGCCAGTCATGATGCGATTGCACCAACTGTTTCAGACAAGATTGGGGCTGACGTAATTAATGCTGGGGCTAAGTCTTCAGGACGATTAATTGCCAATTTCGGTGTTGGGGTAAATCACATTGATCTTGAGGCTGCAGCTAAAGCAGGCATCGTTGTCAGCAACACGCCTGGCGTACTAACTGATGCGACTGCTGATCTTACTATGGCATTGATTTTGATGCTCTCACGTCGAGCTGGGGAAGGGGAACGTGAGTTGCGCTCTGGATCTTGGGAAGGTTGGCGGCCAACCCATTTGATGGGGCGTGCCCTTCAGGGTAAAACGCTTGGCATTGTTGGCATGGGACGGATTGGTAAAGCTGTTGCTCATCGAGCCGCTCTTGGTTTTGGGATGAACGTTGTGTTTCACAATCGATCAAAGGTGACTGAGAGATTTGGCTATTCTGCCCGGCAGCAGGATGAAGTGGAAGATGTTTGCCGTAAAGCAGACATTATATCCCTTCATTGTGCAGCAAGCCCTGAGACTTTTCATGTTATGAATACCGAACGGCTGGCGCTGATGAAAAAAGATGCCTACCTCATCAATACTGCGAGGGGTGATGTGGTCGATGAAACAGCATTGGCCAGAGCTTTAAGTGAAAACCGTATTGGAGGGGCAGGGCTTGATGTTTTCCAAGGTGAACCAGTCATTTCCTCGGCATTGTTAGAAGCGCCAAATACTGTTTTGCTACCGCATCTAGGCTCAGCTACCGTGGAAACGCGAACGGCAATGGGGCTCAAAGTAGTTGAAAATGCGCGGGCTTTTTTTGCAGGTCAGCCTTTAATTGATCCGGTTTGATCAGGTGGTATAAATGCATTTTGACAACATAGTGCGTGATGGATTTATTGCTGCTCTTGCCGCAGGAGACCCTGGCAGCATTACCAAAGAGGCTTATTCAAACCTCCCCAAACCGCCAAACGTTATTATAGCTCTTGGAAAGGCTGCTGGTGCGATGGCGGCGGCTGTTCGCGCTGCTGGCTACGATGGCACGGGACTTGTAGTAACCAATGACGAAAACTATCGGAAAATTCCTGGTTTTGACTGCATTGCTAGTGCACATCCAGTTCCTGATGAGCGTGGCATTGCTGCGGCTATAGCTGTTGAAAATATTGTAAGATCTCTGAATGAGAGTGATCATTTGTTACTTTTGATCAGTGGTGGTGGTTCAGCTTTGGTTCCTGCTCCAGCAGTAGGTATTACCCTTGCTCAAAAAATTAGATTGAATGATGCTTTGCTTTCTAGCGGTCTTGATATTGATGCCATGAATATTGTGCGTCGATTGTTTTCGAGGCTAAAAGGTGGACAGTTAGCCCGATTAGCAGCGCCAGCAAGGATTACGCAGTTTTTGTTATCTGATGTGCCAAGCAACTTACCTGAGTCGATTGCGAGCGGTCCCGCTGTGGCTGATCCGGTACCTTTTGAAGATGCACTTGCTTTAATTCGCGCCAATATGCTTGACCAGTTAGACTTTGTCATGCCGCATTTAGACGCGATTGTAAGGGGTGAGGTGGTTGGTCCAGTGCGCTGCGGTGACGTAGTTCTTGACAAGGTTAATACTCAAATTCTGGCTAGTAATGAGCAATGCCGCGCCGCTGCTAGCAGTTATATCCAACATACGCTCCCTCAGCTTCGTGTTATAAGCACTCCTGTGCTGGATGGAGAGGCAAGTCAGATGGGTCGCGACCTTGCTGAGTTGATGATTGAACAACATGCGGGCAATGAAACCCCAGACAAACCATTTGGCTTTGTTGCTGGGGGCGAAACCACAGTTAAGCTTGATATTGATAATCCTGGCAGAGGCGGACGCTCTCAGGAGCTGGCTCTTGCATTTGCGTCAGTTATGCATACTTCTGGGTCAAAAGCGCCAAAGAATTGGACAATTTTAGCGGGTGGTACAGATGGTCGGGATGGACCAACAGATGCTGCTGGCGGTTTAATTTCAGCTTTGCAACACTTTGATAGCTCAGCAGCCATTGCTGCGTTGTCATCGCATAACAGCTATGAGTACCTGAAAACAAACAATCAATTGCTCATGGTTGGGTCAACTGGGACCAATCTTGCTGACTTGGTTCTATTTATAGCGCAATCAAATTAATTTTTAAAAATTTTGATTCTCAATATGTGAACAACTCTTGTTTTTTAAAAAAAACCCGCAATCTAATAAAATAATCTCTAGTATGTAGTAAAAACTCTTTAGTGTTGAACACGATAAAACAGAGATAATCTTAGGGGTAATGGTGTAGGGCCAATGGCACAAGATATTGAAAAATCTGACCATAAAGAGGATAATAATGATCGACTTTCCGCTTTGTATGGCCTGACACCCAAGGTTGAGACGGCTATTATTGAAGCTGTTAAAGAGGGGGCTGTTCGCCGCCTCCGTTCACTTGTTGCGCCGCTTCACCCAGCTGATCAGGCTGATCTTCTCGAACGAATGCCAACACAAACAGCAGCATCATTAGTTCGTTTTTTGGGTGATCATCTCGAAGCGGAAACTTTGACTTATCTTGATGAAACCACGCGTGAAGCGATGGTCGAAGTTATTGGGACAAAGGCTTTGGCACGCCAATTACATGATTTGCCAACAGATGATGCTATTGATATTGTTGAGGAATTAGAAAACGACGCACTTGCTGATGTATTAGACGCTTTGTCCGCTGAGGATCGTGTATTAGTAGAAGAAGGCCTATCTTTTCCTGAAGATTCAGCCGGTAGGCTTATGCAACGTGAAATTATTACCGTTCCATCATTCTGGACTGTTGGTCAAACAATTGATTTTTTGCGAAGCGGTAAAACAACAACAGAAGATTTCTATTTAATTTTTGTTATTGATCCAGCGTGTAAACCACTTGGTGAAGTGCCTTTAAGCAAATTGTTGTGTTCGCAGAGACCACGCCGTGTTTCAGAAATTATGGAATCTGATTTCCGGTCCATTCCTGTTGACATGGATCAAGAGGAAGTTGCGGTTTTGTTTAGGCGCTATGGAATGGTTAGTGCAGGGGTGGTTGATTTTTCTGATCGTCTTGTTGGCATGATTACAATTGATGATGTTATTGATGTTATTGATGAAGAAGCGGAAGAAGATTTGATGGCACTTGCAGGCGTTGGTGGGTCAAGCCTTCGACTAAGCATCGTCGAATCCATGAAAGGTAGAACCTTATGGTTGCTTGTTAATTTATTTACAGCAATTTTAGCATCAATTGTTATTGGCATATTCGAGGCAACAATTGAACAGCTTGTTGCGCTAGCGGTGCTAATGCCAATTGTAGCATCAATGGGCGGCAATGCAGGCACCCAAACTGTGACAGTTGCAGTGCGCGCGATTGCTTTGAGGCAGTTTGATGTAGTCTCATCACGTAACTTTGTGTTTCGTGAAGGTTTTGTTGCACTATTAAATGGTTTGGTTTTTGCTGCATTAGGAGGTCTAGTTTCTTATGTTTGGTTTTCTAGCTTAGAAATTTCTGCGGTAATGGCATTTGCAATGCTGGCCAACTTGTTGATCGCGGGGTTAAGTGGAGCATTGGTTCCATTGGGGCTGCTTCGTGTTGGAGTTGATCCAGCGGTAGCGTCGAGTGTTTTTGTGACAACAATTACTGATGTAGTTGGATTTTTTGTATTTTTGGGTTTGGCTGCGTTGTATTTGATTTAAAACGATTACCTGTTCGTAATAAAGTTGTTGATTATTACGTATCCTAGATCTAAGTCCGGCTTGGACAAAATTTTTAAAATTTGGTGGTTATGTGACTGTTCATCTTAAGAAACTATCAGTTGGGTCAACTTCGCTTGACAGCCTAAGAGAAGTGCAAACACAGCGTCTGGCCAATGGAGGTAAACTGGTTCACGTCACTCGCAATAGACCACGCCGTGCTGATGAATTGTTGGATGGCGGATCCATCTATTGGATTATAAAAGGTGTGATGACTGCACGCCAATCTGTCATTGACCTTGCTGAGGCAAAGCGTAGCGATGGTAGCTTGGCTTGCGGAGTTGTGCTATCGCCAGAAATTGTTCCAGTTGCACCAATACGCATGCGCATTTTCCAGGGGTGGCGTTACTTGGAAGTAAATGACGCGCCTCCAGATCTTGTGGTGCATGGTGATATAAACATGCCAATTGAGTTGGTTGCAGAATTGCGTGCACTTGGTATTTTTTAAAATATTTTCAAAGGTGCTCCCACAATATGAATTGAGTAAATGATTGTTGACCTACCTATGCATATATTTATTGGGAGCGTCGCCATGTCCATGGCTCAATAAATGAGCCACTCCACACTCCTGTCCGAGCTTTTTTGGCAGTGATTTCATCCTGAATATAGAGTTTAGAGTACTGCTGATAAGCAAGGGCCATTCCATCTCTAACAAGCGCAGTTGCAATGTCGGTTTTGCCAGCATCGCATCGCATCACAAGGCGCCCATAGCGGTCGACATCCATAAGGGTACAGGATAATTGTGATACTGAGCTCACTAATTTTTCCAGAGCCTTTTTTGCGGCAAGCCCACAATCCCAATTTCTACCTACTGTATCCTTACATTGCCACTGTTTTTCTGGCGCATCAACTCCAAAAAGGCGAATTCGAAATTTACTACTACGCATCGAATTGCCATCGCTGATGTGTGTGATTTTAAGGGTGCAAGAAATAGAAGAAGATACATTTTTTATGTTATCCTCGGCTGAGGCATTTGGTGCGCAAAGGGTTGCTGCAAGACCAATGCAAAGGCAGATAGTATATCGACTGATATTTGATTTTTGTTTCATGAATGACTTTTAATATTTAGGTTCAATAAAGATCAGCTGGGCATCGGTGATTTTGCAGTTTGCCTTAAAAGGGTGTTGTTTCAACCAGTAAGGCCACAAAGGTACTGTTATCAATTTACATAAGGATTATCTTTGAACGGGTCCTGATCATTGTTGGCCTCCTCTTGATTCATCACCCATTCAACCTCTGGGCTAAGGTTAATAGCAACCCCGGTAGATGCATCAGGGATTGCAACAAATGTACCCTGAGCCCCGGCAGGTACTGCGCTGCGGGCACTCATGCGGTAGATCACAAAGGCTGAAATCATAAAAAGAACCATTGCTATGGCTGGCATAAAGGCTCTGACACCAATAACTTCAATAACAGTTGCAGCAAGTGGTGATCCTATCACTGCACCAGCACCGTTCACCATCAATAAGCCAGATGACATAGCAACCATTTGGCTTGGTGCCAGGTAGTCATTAGCGTGGGCAATAAATAATGAATAGAGCGAAAAAGTAAAACCACCAAAAATCAGCATCATAACTAATAATAGAATAAACTCATCTGGGCCAAAAATGCTCGCGATACTAATCGCAATGCTGGCGATGATAGCGGCTCCAAGAATGACTGCTCTGCGATCAAATCTGTCAGATAGCCGACCAATTGGGTATTGAAATACTAATGTACCGAGCGTAACTGAGGTTATAAAATAGCCAACTTCGGAATTGCTTAAGCCAATTGTACGCCCATAAACTGCGCCCATGCCAAATATCATTGAAACGATAATGCCAATAAGGGCTATGCCAATAACGGCAAGTGGTGAAACCTGCACTAACCGACGAAAGCTTATACGTTCAGAGGCCTCAAAACTGGGTGCTGGGCTCGCCGTAATCAGAATGGGAACTACGGCAATTGACACCATAACCGATGCTAGCAAAAACAATCCGGAGCCACCATCCTGACCAAACAAAATCATCATTTGACCAGCTCCCATGCCAGCCATATTGATAATCATATATAGGGAAAGAAGTTGTCCACGGGTTTCATTAGTGGCTTTTTCATTTAGCCAGCTTTCACATACAATATACATGCCAGCAAAGCTTACTCCACTTGCAAATCGCATCGCTGTCCATAAAGACGGATCTAGAATAGCGATATGTATTAATACAGCCGCAGACGCAATTGCAGACATTGCACCAAAAACGCGCACGTGCCCAACGCGGGCCAGAATGTGAGGCACAATAATTGAACCAACAAAAACACCAGCAAAATAACCAGACATCACAATACCGGTGGCGATATTGCTAAAGCCAGCCTCAGGCGCGCGCGTGCCAAGAAGAACCACTTGCAGACCACTGCCAGCAGAAATCAGCAATAGACCAAAGAATAACGTCCAGCTTGATATGATGGCCCTTAACATTGAGCCCCCTTCTTAATAAAAATTCACATAGTTTAAATGCTTCTAATTGCACTACAGCTTCTTGAAAACCTCAAACGAGTAAAGCGCTAATCTACTAACTAATTATCATCTCTTTCCTAAAGCGGATAAGGGTATTTAGTCTGTTCCATAAACGTTGATTGGCGGTCGTATTAACAACATTTTTAGGAGTTTAAAGTGATTTTTTGTGGTTTATCATTGTATAATTTTCAAGATGTTTTTGAACCTGACACAGTGATGCTTTTAACAAAAGAGTGAGCTGATCCTCATTTGCCAGATCCATCCGAGTAAGCATAAATTTTCTTAGTGGCACGGGTAGGCTTGAGGGTGCGGCAGCCGCATTGCCAAACGTCAGGCGTATACACTGATGCACTTCTTCAAAAAGGTTGACTGCATCATGCAATTCTGAGAAGCGGGACTGGCTAATCTTCGATGCTGAAACCATTGTTTCTAAAATATCTAACGGCGACTGACCAGTACCAGCAAACAGGTCTCCATATTGAATCCGCATTGCTTGAATAAGAAAATCAAGATCAACAAGGCCACCATTATGCGCCCATAAGTGCCATTTTGATTGGGTGTTACGGGACTTGCGAACCCGCTCCAGCATAGTTTTAACAGCCTTCCCAACGGTTGCATGATGATGTGGCTGGTTGACAATCTGATGAAGCGTAGTCTCTAGATTATTTGTTAAACAGGTATCTCCGGCGATGGATCTTGCTTTTGACATCGCCATTTTTTCCCAGACCCAAGCATCATTCGCAAAATAGGCATCAAGACGTTCAAGTGATGTTGCGATGGCGCCGGCTTTACCTTCTGGACGAAGGCGCAAATCTACTGGATAGAGGACGCCTTCGGCTGTTGCCGTGCTAATCCAACTCACCATGGTCTGAGCAAGGCGAGCAAAATAGGTGGGTGCGTTGATTGGCCGGCTACCCTTGGACAAGACTGTTTTAGGAGCCTCATAGATGATCATCAGGTCGAGATCAGAACCGACCGTCATCTGCTCAGTCCCAAGGCTGCCCAGGCCAAGAACATTCACTTTTCCCTCAATCGCACCATGTCGACGGAGCATATCAGCCTTTGCAAGATCCAGTATAAGCACCACGGTTGCTGTTGCTATTGCGCTCAGACTTTTTGCAAGGTTGGTGCTATTAATTGTTTGGCTTAGGGCTTGCACCTCAACTCTAAACTTCCATTCACGGGTCTGAATTTTGAGTTGATCTAGGGCTTCTTCAAGAGGAAGAGCCGCGCAGCATTCTTTTAAATGCTTAGTTAAAGCTGAAGTCTTTGGCAACGGTTCAAAAAATGTCTTATAAAGCAGCAAGTCAAACAGTGTTGGATGTTGGCGCAAAAGATTTCCGAGCTGCGGTGAAAGTAACAGAATATCGCACAAAAGTCGGGTCAAGTGCCTGTTATAGTCCAGTAGGGAAAGAATCTGCACGCTAGCGGGCAACCCCTCAATGAATTGTGCTAGTGCTGCAAATTTATCATCTGGTGCGCTTACTTCTGCAAATGACATCAGGATATCCGGCATCAACCGGTTTAAAATCGCCTGCGCCCGCTCGCCGCGGGTTGCTAAAATACGACCGGCCATCCAGCCAGAAAGCGTGTCAGCGACAATATTTGGTCGTTGAAAGCCATTATCAGCCAGCCAGTCAATTAGTGATTCATAATCGTCAAGCAGGACATTTTTGGCGCTGTTATCGCTAACTGCATTATTGTGTGAGGGTGGGTCTAAAATATTGTGTGTGGTATGTTGGCCAACTTGACCCATAAGTTTTTGAAGCTCATCACAAAACACTTTGGCGTTGTCATGCCCCATAAAGTGAGCAAATTTTTCAAGATCAGTTTCACTGCGTGGTAAGCTGTGTGTTTGGTTGTCGCCAATCATTTGAAGCCGGTGTTCGATGCGCCTTAACTTATGATAGGCATTGCCAAGAGCGTTTGATTGTTTGTGTGTTATCCAGTTTGCAGCGGCAAGGGCATTAAGTGCTAAAAGACTATTATTATGACGTAAATTTGTATCACGTCCACCTGTTACAAGCTGCAATACATGGATGAAAAATTCGATCTGCCGAATACTGTTTACACCAGTTTTTAAATTGTATCCAAGCCAGCCCTTTGATTGTGGTGGACGCTGAAGCATCATTTTCATATCTTCCATAACTGTATAATCCAGTGTTTTTCGCCAGATAAATGGCTTTATTTGTTCTAGAAAACTCAGCCCAAGCTTGAGATCGCCTGCAATTGGACGGGCACGGATAAAGGCGGCACGCTCCCATGTACGCGCAATCGATTCATAATATCCAATTGCCGCATTAACATCGATGCTAACAGCGGTTGCACCGGGATCAGGCCGAAGCCGTAAATCGACGCGCCAGCCAATACCGTCTTGGGTTGGCTTGCTTAACAACTTGATCAAATCGCGCGTCATGGTCACAAAAAATGGCTGAATGACTTCTGGGTTTTTAAACGGAGCATGATCTTTGTCATGTAAAACAATTAAATCAATATCTGATGAAAAATTAAGTTCGTTTGCACCTAGCTTGCCGAGTGCGAGGATGGTCCATCCGCACCCCGTAAAATCTTTAGCAAAGTATTTGATATTTCCATGTTTGGATGCACGGCGGAAAAGATAGCCTACTGTGTGAATTAAAACTATTTGCGCCGCATCGCTTAACCAATGCATTTGTGTTTTCATATCACAAAGGCCAGTAATATCACTTAGCGCGACTAGCAACGCACATCTTTCACGCCATACACGGATTGCGTGCATGGCAGCGTTATCATCATTGGAGTTGTCCAACATTTGAATAAAGGTGGTCCTCTCCTTAGTGATTTGTTCTCTGGCATGGCCGTTAAGACAACCAGCAATAACATTTCCATGGCGCAAAGCAAGACGCTGAAGATATGGGCTGTGCAAAAGCATGGCCGCCAAATCGTTAGTTGCATATTTGGTATTCTGAAGGCCACTGTCAGGCCATCTTTCAACAAATATTTTTATAAAATCATCACGCAAAGCTTTGCTTGCCGTGTCAACAAGTGGCATACGTGGACAAATTTGATCATAGTAGATAGGGTTCGACATGTTGTTTAGCTTATCTAAAATAACTGTGCGTTCTAGTATAAAAAATTATAGGTAGGACAAATAAAGAGATCTGTTTTTCAGAATTGAAAAACGATATGGTGCCTTACCTAAAATTGGTATTTGCCAATTGACAGTTGTAAAGTTGGATAAGTTTGGCGATAAGCAGTCATGGTAGATCAATCAGGCTATGGTAAATCGGGCAAAAAAGGCCCATCGGGGCGCAGCTATCGCAACGCTACAGGCCTGACGCGCCAACCAAAAAAAATGCGTGGAAGAAAAGTCTCGTCACAAAGGTGGTTGACACGCCAGCTAAATGATCCATTTGTTGCCCAAGCAAAAGCACGTGGGTTTCGATCGCGCGCCGCCCTTAAGCTGGAACAAATTGATGATCGTTACCAGCTGCTTCAAAGTGGCATGGCTATCGTTGACCTTGGCTGTGCACCGGGTGGATGGTTACAAGTATCGTCAATTCGTACTAAACTTGGTGCCAGCAGGGCGCGCCTTGTTGGTATTGATCTTCTGGAAACTGAGGGTATTGTGGGAGCCAATATTTTTGTTGGTGATATGACTAATTGCAATATGTTAGAAAAAGTCCGGTCTGCTATTGGTGGGGCGGCTAATGGTGTTTTGAGTGATATGGCAGCTGATACAACTGGTCACCGCGCCACTGATCATTTGCGAACAACAGCGCTGCTTGAAGCAGCACTGGATTTTGCGCTGGATATTTTGAATCCTAATGGCTTTTTTCTGGCGAAGTGTTTTCGTGGAGGTGCAGAAAAATCTTTACTAGATATTATGCAACGTAATTTTAAAATGGTGCGTCATGTCAAGCCTGCGGCCAGCCGGTTAGAATCAGTTGAGAGTTACGTACTGGCAAGTGGTTTTCATGGAAGAGGTTGTGCTGAAGATATTGCAGTTGATATTGCTGTTGGCAGGCGTGATGCTAGTGGCGCATTAATCATTTAATCTAGTACGGTTTTGCACTATCAATTTGCCATCAATTTGCTTATAGTACGTCGCCACCGGAAGAACGGAAGGCACCCAATGAAAATTCGTGACGCTTTTACCTTTGATGATGTTTTGCTTGAGCCAGCACGCTCAGCCGTGTTGCCTGTCAACACCGACATCACCACCCGCCTGACTCAGAAAATTAACCTTAATGTGCCTCTTATGTCAGCAGCGATGGACACTGTGACAGAACACCGTTTGGCGATCGCCATGGCGCAAGTTGGAGGTATAGGCGTTGTGCATAAGAATTTCACGATTGAAGAACAGGCAATAGAAATTGCGATGGTAAAAAAATTTGAGGCGGGTATGGTCGTTAATCCCTTGACTATTGCTCCTAACAAACCACTTCGTGAAGCCCTAGATATAATGAAGATGCATCGGATTAGTGGTATTCCGGTTGTCGAAAACAATCATCGTCTTGTTGGTATCCTGACTAACCGTGATGTTCGCTTCGCCACTGATCTTAGTCAAAATGTTGCTGATTTGATGACGTGTAATGTTGTAACGGTTCGTGATGGCACTGCACCTGGTGAGGCGCGACGCCTGCTTCATGAACACCGCATCGAAAAGCTGGTAGTCGTCAATGATGTGGGTGCCTGTATTGGGCTAATCACAGTTAAAGATATGGAAAAGGCACAAAATCATCCACTTGCATCGAAAGATCATCGAGGCCAGTTGTTAGTTGCTGCTGCGACTGGAGCAGGTCTGGATGGGGTTTCTCGTGCTGAGGCGCTAATAGAAGCAGGTGCTGATGTGATTGTTGTTGATACGGCGCATGGGCATTCGGAAGGTGTTCTCGAGGCAGTTTCTGCCGTTCGCAAGTTGGCTAATCATGTACAGGTTATTGGTGGAAATGTTGCGACATCTGAAGGTGCAAAGGCATTAATTGACTCGGGTGCGGATGCAGTCAAGGTAGGCATTGGCCCTGGTTCAATTTGTACAACGCGGATGGTCGCAGGTGTTGGGGTGCCCCAGCTAACCGCTATCATGGATGCCGCTGAAACATGCCATAAACAGAATATCCCGGTCATAGCAGATGGGGGTATTAAATATTCTGGTGATCTGGCTAAAGCAATTGCTGCTGGCGGTGATGTGGCAATGATTGGGTCCTTATTAGCGGGGACAGATGAAACGCCCGGCGAGGTTTACTTGTATCAAGGCCGATCTTACAAAGCCTATCGTGGAATGGGGTCCACCGGTGCAATGGCTCGTGGTTCAGCTGACCGGTACTTCCAAGAAGAAATCTCGCAGCCACTGAAATTGGTGCCTGAAGGTATAGAGGGGCAGGTCCCTTATAAGGGACCTGTTGAAAATGTACTTCATCAATTGCTTGGTGGATTGCGTGCTGCAATGGGTTACACTGGAAATAGTTCGATTGCCAAATTGCAGGAAAATGCTAAGTTTTTACTTATTACTGGTGCAGGGTTGGCAGAATCCCATGTACATGACGTTACGATTACGCGTGAGGCACCAAACTATCGTCCTGGGATGTAGGCTTTTCCATTTGTCCATTTATGATGGGCAAATGGTAGATTAATTTTTTACGGCCTACAACTGGCCAGATTTGGAAAATTGTACCATGAAGCCAGCTGCTAGGATCGCTGCTGTGATCGAAATTCTTGCCGAAATGCAGGCAGCTAGAGATGCTGGAACCCTGACTGGTCGCCAGGCTGAACAATGGCTTCGTTCCAGCCTTCAACGTCGCCGTTATGCTGGCTCTGGTGACCGGGCTGCTATTGGCGATCTGTTTTGGAAAAGCCAGCGCGCTGCAGCTCGCATCGCTTGGCACCTTGCTGCCCTGGGTGCCCCGTCAAATCCACGTAACATAGTGATTGCGGCACTTGTGCTGATCGACAAGCAAATATTGACTTTGTCTGAGCTGTTCTCATCTGATATTGCCCATGCACCAGCCCCGCTGGATAAAACAGAAATTTTGCTTGTTGAAGCGCTTGAGGGTCGTGATCTCAGCGATCCTGGAATGCCTGAGCATACTGTGTTCGAATGGCCGGAATGGTTGATGCTTGACACTAAGGCTGGGCTTGGTGACCGGTTGACGAGTGAACTTTTTGCAATGATGAGTGAAGCTCCTACAGATATACGGATCAATCCGCTAAACCAGCTTGAACGTCGTAAGCTTCGGGACAAACTGGCAGGGCGTGGTATCAAAGGGCACCCAACTAGGCTTTCGCCGCTCGGTGTCCGATTGGAAAAACGGTCGCGGCTTGAAAATCTGCCTGAATGGAAAGCTGGTTTGTTTGATGTTCAAGACGAAGGATCACAAATTGCCTCTATGTTGTGCGATGCGCGGCCTGGAATGCAGGTTGCTGATATTTGTACAGGTGCGGCTGGTAAATCATTAGTAATGGCAGGAAATATGCAAAATAAGGGCCGTATCTTAGCGCTTGATCCAAATGCCAAGCGGCTCGAGCAGGGGGGGGTTCGCCTGCGCCGGGCTGGCATTCATAATGTTGAACGCAAGCTGGTGGCTGAAAAATGGTCTAATCGGTCATGGAGAGGAAAATTTGATCGTGTGGTTGTTGATGCGCCGTGTTCCGGATCGGGGACATGGCGACGACGGGTTGATGCTAAATGGCAACTCACAGCAGAACGGCTGGATCAGATAAAACAAACACAGTTGATTTTGTTAGAAAAAGCGCGGGCAATGGTTGTTCCTGGTGGAAGGATTATTTATATCATCTGTTCTGTTCTTGCTAGTGAAGGTCCGCAACTGATCAAGCAGTTTTTAGCCAAAGCGCCTGAGCTTGAATGTGCGGATATTGCTGATATATGGGCTGATACAGTTGTCAAAGCGGGCGGTGGAGCCTGTCCACCGACTGATAATGGGCTGTTACAACTTTTACCCAACCGTGATGGTACTGATGGGTTTTTCATTGCTGTGATTCAGGCTAGACTACGTTAGTAACGATACGCAAAGTAGATTCAATGAGACTGCATGATTTGACTGAGCTTAGGGGATGAGAGTAATGTCTGATTCTATTCTGATTATTGATTTTGGTTCACAGGTTACGCAACTTATTGCTCGTCGCCTGCGTGAGTCAGGTGTCTATACACAAATTTTGCCATGTACCACGGATCCTAAAAAAATAAAATTAGCGGCCCCAAAGGGCATCATCCTATCTGGTGGGCCGAATTCAGTGACGCTTGCTAACACTCCACGTGCACCGCAAATTGTATTTGAGATGGAGGTTCCAGTTCTTGGAATTTGTTATGGCCAGCAAACCATGTGTGCGCAGCTTGGTGGACGAGTTGAGCCAGGAACAAGCCGCGAATTTGGCCGAGCATTATTAGATGTTACCGCATCATGTGCTCTTTTTGAAGGTTTCTGGGACACCCATAGTCAACACACGGTTTGGATGAGCCATGGTGATCATGTAGCTGAATTGCCTGATGGCTTTTCTGCCGTAGCTAAATCTTCTGGGGCGCCTTTCGCTGCAGTTGCTGATGAGAGTCGTCATTATTATGGCGTGCAGTTTCATCCAGAAGTGGTGCACACGGAAAATGGAACCGATCTCCTGGCTAGATTTGCTCTTGGTATTTGTGGATGTGCGGGCAGTTGGTCAATGGTTGCTTATCGTAATAGAGCCATTGACGCAATTCGTTCGCAGGTTGGGAATTCACGGGTAATTTGTGGTTTGTCTGGTGGTGTTGATTCATCTGTAACAGCGGTGTTGATTCATCAGGCCATTGGGGATCAATTGACGTGTGTTTTTGTAGACCATGGTCTGCTGCGAAAGGGGGAGGTGGAAGAAGTGCTGATGCTGTTCAGTGGTCATTATAATATTCCTTTAATCCATAAAGATGCTTCGGATTTATTTTTACGGCGTTTGACTGGAGTTAGTGATCCAGAGGCAAAGCGTAAAACTATTGGGGCCAGTTTTATCGAGGTGTTTGATGAAGAGGCTGGTAAAATTGAAGACGCCAGATTTCTGGCTCAAGGCACGCTATACCCAGACGTGATTGAGAGTATTTCCGCTGCTGGAGGCAGTGCGGTGACGATCAAGTCGCATCATAATGTTGGAGGATTGCCTGATGATATGGCGCTAGAACTTGTTGAACCGCTTCGTGAGTTATTTAAGGATGAAGTGCGTGAACTTGGGCGTGAACTTGGGCTCCCAGATAGCCTTGTTGGGCGGCATCCATTTCCGGGCCCAGGGCTGGCAATTCGGATTCCAGGTGATATAACGATTGAAAAGTTAGATATTCTACGTGCAGCCGATGCTGTTTATCTAGAGGAAATCAGAGCAGCTGGCCTTTATGATGATATTTGGCAGGCATTTGCAGTCTTGCTGCCGGTTAAAACTGTTGGAGTTATGGGTGACACGCGCTCCTATGAGTATGTTTGTGCTTTACGTGCTGTCACTTCTAGCGATGGGATGACAGCTGAAAGCTTTGCCTTTAGCCATGAATTTCTTAGTCAAGTTTCAACCCGGATAGTGAATGAAGTGCATGGGATAAACCGTGTTGTCTATGATGTGACTTCAAAGCCTCCTGGGACTATTGAGTGGGAGTAGTTATTCTACTTTAACTTATTGATATTAAGCGATATTTAACTTACACATTTGTTTCACATAAAAAATCAATCGTTGATTTAATTGAACTTTCCTCGTACAGTTATATAGGGTATTGCACAAACGTGTGACTACTAAAAATCATAGTAACTCTGCGAGCAAACGTGGCACTTAAAAAACGAAACTTTGCTGAAGGTGAAATAGCAATATTTGACGAAGCTTGTGTGTACAAGCGAGGCGAGTATTGTCAGTTTCGCTTATGGTTACCTAAAGAGAACAAGTACGCACGCAAAAGTCTACGCACACGCAGCGAAAGCACAGCTATTGAGCGTGGCAAAGCAGCTTACTTGGAAAAGAAGAGCGAACCTACGAATGCACTCAAAGAAGTAAAGCGTCTTTGCAAAGAGTTTGGCTTTACGGCTGGGATGCTTAAGGGTGCATTAACTAACGGATGCAAGCAAAATTCCACTAAATGATTAAATCAAAAGAGCGTAAAGCAGATTTTGGAGAAGTTTTCACTTCGGAGCGTGAAGTGAAGGCAATGCTAGACTTGGTTGAAGGCGAGACATGCAGAATTGAGTCTAGATTTCTAGAGCCTGCGTGTGGCGATGGAAACTTCCTAATCGAAGTATTAAGGCGTAAATTAGAAGTCGTTAAGAAAAGATACTGCGACAGTAATTTAGAATTTCAGGTTGCTTCTTTTCAAGTCATAGCCAGTCTCTATGGTGTAGATATCCTATTGGACAATGTCGAAACCTGTCGAGAGCGCCTTTTAAACTTTTATGAAAATTTCTACGAATCAACATTAAAGCAGCCTATATGCGAAAAACTAAAGATTTCTTTAGCGTATGTTTTAGGTAAAAACATCATTCAAGGTGATGCAATAAGCCTAAGAACTAGCGATGGTACACAGCCAATAGTATTTTGCGAATGGAGTTTTGTAAGTGGGACAAAAGTTAAACGCGTCGACTATACCTTTGAAAACCTCATTGCATACCAACCATTTGATGAGCAATCTCTGTTTTCAGATTTAGGAACTGAAGCGTTCTTACCACCACCAATAAAGACTTTTGGCTTGGTTAATTTTTTGAAGGTTTCGGATGAATAGCTACTTACAATACAACCCTGATGTTCTTTCATGTTTAGCTAATTTAAGCAACGATGAGGTTTTTACCCCCCCTTCACTTGTTCACCAAATTTTAGACGAGTTGCCGAAAGAAATTTGGAGCAACCCTGACTTGAAATTCCTGGATCCAGCGACCAAATCAGGGGTTTTCTTACGCGAAATAGTAAAGAGGCTAAATGTTGGACTTGTTAAAGAATTTGCAGACGAAAATATCCGCCTTCGACATATTTTTAACAATCAAGTCTTTGGAATTCCAATTACAGATTTAACAGCGTTGATATCACGAAGAACGCTGTATTGCTCCAAATATGCTAATAGTAAGTATTCAGTATTTGACGATTGTGAGACGGATGAAGGTAATATTAGGCAGTTTAATCATAAACACAATTGGAAGGGTGCTACTTGTGAGGATTGTGGCGCAAACAAGGATGTTTATGAACGCGGCGGGGATTACGAAAGTTATGCCTATGACTTTATACACTCAAAAAACCCATCTAAGGATTTTAATATGAAGTTTGATGTAATTATTGGAAACCCCCCATATCAACTCGAGACTGGCGGCTCAGGCAAACAGGCTAAACCGATTTACCAAAAGTTTGTACAGCAAGCTATTAAAATGAAGCCTCGTTACTTGTCCATGATCATTCCTGCTAGATGGTACGCTGGTGGATTTGGCCTAGATGAATTCAGAAGTGAGATGTTGAACTCTAATAAAATATCTAAGCTAGTTGACTTTGAGAATTCTTCCGATGTTTTTCCTGGCGTCGATATCGCGGGTGGTGTGTGCTATTTTCTTCTTGATAATCAGTTTTCGGGTAAATCCGAAGTTACCACTGTTCGAAAATCCGAAAGACAGACATCTCATCGTAATTTAAACGAATTTAATATATTTATTAGGAATCCTAAGGCTGAAGATATAGTACGGAAAGTTGTCAGAAATGGAGGAAAATTCCTTGATTCATTTGTGAGCCCTATTAAACCTTTTGGATTACCAACTAATTACTCTCCAAAACAAAGTGGCACTCCATGTTGGTTCAAACAAAGTATAGGGCTTAAGTATGCTGGGGTCAGTGACTTTACAGATAATTATAAGATAAAAGACTACTGGAAAGTTCTTGTTCCAAAAGCACCAATAGCTGGACAAACTGATTTTGGTAAAGCTATCCGGTTATATCATTCTCGAAACTGTTTTGTAGTAAAGCCAGGCGAAATATGTGTAGAATCATACATAGTGGCTGGTTATTTTAATTCCGAAGTTGAAGCCAAAAACTATCGGGCTTATCTATTCAGTAAAGTGGTTAGATTTCTCATTATTCAGGCTACTGTGTCGCAAGACGTTAATAGAAAAAACTTTCGTTTTGTTCCAAAGCTAGATGATTATATATCATATATTAGTGATGAAGAGTTGTGTGAAAAATGGGGGATTACTAATAGTGAGTGGCGAGTGATTGATGAAGCAATTCTGGATACTGAGTGATGAGTAAAGAATTTTTTCAACCGGAGCCATACTTCAATCCTCGTATTTATGCATACTCCGACTCTCATCAACAGTACGCTGGATTGTATAAAATTGGATACACAACAAGAACGGTAAAAGATCGGGTTAATCAACAATATCCAATTATTACTCCAGGTAAGCCAACTTACACTATCCACCTTGATGAATCTGCGGTTTGCAATGATGGCTCATCGTTTACTGATAAAGATGTGCATCGCTACCTTCTGAATAAAGGTTTTCTTAACCCAAGTGGGGAATGGTTTAAGTGTAATATTGATGATGTACGTTCTGCATTAATATCAATAAAGACAGGCAAATTAAGCAGTGAGAAGCGCTCCAATAGTTTTGAGATGCGGCCAGAACAAGAAGCTGCAGTAGAAAAAACAGCTGTATTCTTTAATAGCTATAATGAAGATGAAGGTGACGCTATTCCACACTTTCTTTGGAATGCGAAGATGCGCTTTGGGAAAACCTTTGCATCCTATCAACTTGCGGTAAAAATGGGATGGAAAAAAGTTTTGGTGCTAACTTTTAAACCAGCTGTTCAAAGTGCATGGGAGGAAGACTTACTTACCCACACAGACTTTTCTGGCTGGCAGTTTATTAGCAGAGACGGATTGAGCTTCAAAGATGTAGACAAATCAAAACCCTTCGTTTGCTTTGGATCTTTTCAAGATTTTCTCGGCAAGAACAATGTTGGTGGTATCAAACAAAAGAATGAGTGGGCTCATACGACACACTGGGACTGTGTAATCTTTGATGAATATCATTATGGTGCATGGCGTGAAAGTGCCAAAGAGTTATTTGAAGCAGAAGATAAGAAAGAGGTAACAGCTCAAGAAGGAGAAGGTATAGACTTCTTTGAAGAGGATATTCTACCCATCACTACGAATCATTACTTGTATCTGTCGGGCACTCCTTTTCGGGCTATAGAGTCTGGCGAGTTCATTGAGGAGCAAATTTTCAATTGGACTTACTCTGACGAACAAAAGGCAAAACAAGAATGGCTGGGCGGCGACAATCCATACGCATCACTACCGCGTATGGTGCTTATGACATATCAACTACCAGACTCTATCCGTGAAGTTGCACTCGATGGCGAATTTGATGAGTTCGATTTGAACTTATTCTTCTCTGCAAAAGGCGAAGGCAAAGATGCAAAATTTGTTTACGAAAGTGAAGTACAAAAGTGGTTAGACTTAATACGCGGGCAGTACTTACCAACGACAAAAAATAACCTAAAACTAGGTGCAAAAAAACCACCGCTTCCCTTTTCAGATAGTAGACTATTGAGGCTGCTTAACCATACGTTCTGGTTTCTTCCAACAGTGGCTTCATGTCATGCTATGAAGAATTTACAGAATCAAAATTTATTTTTTCATGATTACAACATCGTTGTTGCAGCGGGCAATAAGGCAGGACTTGGCGTTAAGGCATTAGAGCCAGTTAAATTGGCGATGGATAATCCGCTAGAAACTAAAACGATTACGTTATCGTGCGGAAAGCTGGCTACTGGTGTCTCAGTAAAGCCCTGGACTGGGATCCTAATGTTACGCAACTCATCAAGTCCAGAGACATACTTTCAAGCAGCGTTCCGTGTGCAAACCCCCTGGGAAATCCAGAATCCAGACGGATTGTCGCCCAACAAAAAAGAAATTCTCAAGCATGAGTGCTATGTATTTGACTTTGCTCCTAATCGTGCCTTGCGGCAGATTGCCGACTATAGCTGTCGTTTGAATATAGATGGAAACAATCCAGAAAAAAAAGTAGAAGAGTTTATTAAGTTCCTTCCAGTGCTTGCTTACGATGGTAGTTCTATGAAAGAGATTGACGCTGCTGGCATACTCGATATGGCAATGAGCGGTACATCAGCTACATTACTTGCACGTAGATGGGAAAGTGCACTCCTTGTAAACGTCGACAACATGACGCTAGCACGTCTGATGAAAAACGAAAAAGCTATGCTAGCACTAATGAATATCGAAGGCTTCAGAAGTCTAAACAATGACATTGAAACTATAATTAATAAGTCTGATTCCGTTAAGAAAGCTAAAGAAAAAGCGAATGAAGATGAATTAACGTGGAAAGAAAAAAAGAAGATAACAGAGGAAGAAAAAGAATACAAAAGCTTGCGCAAGCAGATACAAGAAAAGCTAATCAAGTTCGCCACTCGCATCCCCGTGTTTATGTATCTAACTGATTATCGTGAACGAAGTCTTAAAGATGTTATAACGCAACTAGAACCTGGACTATTCAAAAAAGTTACCGGTTTGTCCGTTGAGGATTTTGATTTGCTTGTCAGCTTAAATGTATTTAACAGTTCGCTTATGAACGATGCTGTCTACAAGTTTAAGAGATATGAAGACGCAAGTCTTAGCTACACTGGCATCAATAAGCATACAGATGAAGATGTAGGATTATTTGATACTACAATCTCGTCAGCAGAGTTTGTAGAGCAATTATGATAAGTGAGTGGTACACCAGTCAGAAGAAGCCCATTGTTGACTTTCGGAAGTTACTGCAAGAGCGTTTAGAAAAAACTAATCCACGTCGCAAACTGGCAATAGACGAAACAACAAAACTATCAAAACTAGAAGGTATTGCGGAGAAGTTGAAACGTGGAGATAACGTGCAAAATCGTCAGCTTCAGACTTGGCTAAGTGAAGATGAGTACGCACAAGTTGACATAGAATGGCAAGAAAAGCTCGAAATACGGGAAGAACTAAAAGACAAACCAGACGACTTGAAGCGTTACGAAGAAAAGTTAAAAAAAGCCACTTTCTTCTATAATCGTGCTGAAGACTTGTACATTGAAATAAGAAACGACATAAAAAACGGAAAGAGTTTCTTTGCTAGCAGCATTTAAGAAGGTGTCTAAACGTATTTGGAATACCGCAAACAAGATGTTGGAGTAGCAGATGTTGGCATTGTTGAAGGAAGATACAGAACAATAGTCACACACTTAAATCACTATTAAGAGTATGTGAATAAGGATTCTAAGTTAAGTGATTTAGGTATTAATACGCTTGTATACTTATTTAGAGAGAGAGCAAAATAACTTATTCTGCAATACAACCTTACAAAAGGTGATATTAGAGGCAAAATAATAAAGCAGTTAGTGGGTGAGTAAATAGAAATGATGCGCTAAAAGAGGATAATATGAAATTAAGCATTAGTATTCTTCAAGTTGAGCAAGTCACTCAGTCTTACGTTGATTGGTATTCTAATGAAGAAGTTGTTCGTTATTCAGACAATCAATACCGAAAATTTAGTTTTGATGGGCAATGTTCATATGTTGAAAATTGCCTCCAAAATGATGACGTTAACTTGTACGGTATTTTTGACGATACTACTCATTTAGGTAATATAGTTATTAGCGGTTTAAGTTCTTATCATCGAAAAGCAGAGTTAACTTATGTTATAGGCGAAACCAATTTTTGGGGAAAGGGAGTGGCTTCCTTTGCGATTGCCAATATGATTCAGATTGCTAAAGCGGAATTTGATTTAAATAAGTTATACGCTGGCATTGCGAGTGGTAATATTGGAAGCGGCAAAGTGTTAGAAAAAAATGGCTTTGTTATAGAAGGCACTCGAAAACAACATTTATTTTATGGTGGAGATTGCTTTGATCAAATCGACTATGGGCTTGTACTAAAAGGTTAGAAACTTTCGAACCTTATTTTAGTCTTTCCATTGTATTTCAATAGTATCAAACACGCATTTGAGCACGCTGTTTCTACTCAAATGTTAGAAAGTTGTTAGAAAGTATTTAAAAGACTAAACAAAAACAATGTTTTATAACATTTGAACTATTGAGTGGGAGTGAATAAAAATTTTATAAAGTCAATTGGTTAAAAAATATTGACGGCTAAGTGAGGAGCGACAAAAACTTTAAAATTAAACGCTATGTATGGAGTGAAAAAATGGAGAGAATTAGCGCAATCAAACATTTATTTAGCCTAAGCGTATTTGTATTTTTTGCTAGTGTTTGCATGAAAAGGTTATGTAATCACTTTCAAAGTTAATACAAAATTACATTAAAGTTTTTTCAGACGAAATTTACTCAGCTTTACTATAATGACTTACAAAGCACTCACAAAGTGAAAATAAAACATTCTAAAACAATTACTTGCGTATTTATTTCGCATAAAAAATCAATCATTGATTTTATTGAAGTTTTCTCGTTCTGTTATGCAGAATGTTGTACAAACGTGTGGCCACTGAAAATAATAGCAATTAAGCAACAAGATGGTTGAAACAAAGAAGAACGAACGTGCCAATGCACTGAAAGAAGTAAAGCGCGTCTGCAAAGAGTTTAGCTTTACTGCTGGGATGCTGAAAGGTGCATTGGCTGAAGGACGGAAAAAGAAATGATATTTAAGAAAATGATGAGGAAAGGTCTCTTTGGGATATTAAAGGCGATTTTTCGAAAGTTAGAATTAAGTATCAAGGCTCCCATCTCTCGTCTGGTGCAATACAAAGAAATTGAGCGCTTAAATTACACTATTGACTTCGTCAATGAGGGATCAATTGCAGTAAAGCTTCCAAAAGTATCTTTGCTTGAGGTGGTGTTAGGTAAAGGAGTTCTGGTCAAACGAAATATTGATTACATGACGCGACCGTTTGCTGAGGTTTTGTTAAGAAAAACAATTTTCGAACTTTACAAAAGTGGCTACATTAACAAAACATTATCGATAATTGATATTGGAAGTTGGATCTCAGATAACAGTATTATTTGGTCACATTACTTGTCAGAACCAGGAAAAGTAATCGCGATTGATCCTTCTTCTGCTAACATATCCTATGGTCAAGAGCTAGCTCGATTAAACAAAGCAAAAAATATAAAGTTTGTTCAAGCAGTATGCGCAGATAAAAGTGGTATCGGCTTAGAATATGATGGAACAATAGACCATGCCTCTTTTAAGATTGCAACTTCAGAAAATCACATATTAAGTACGACAATTGACGAGATTATAGAAAAAGATGGCTCGTCTATTGGGCTTTTTCATGTGGATGTAGAAGGTTTCGAGCTGTCTGTACTAAAGGGTGCCATGTCTCTCATTAATCGAGATTTACCTGTTATTTCATTTGAGCAACATATTTCTAAAGAAAAAGTTAGTAACGTTACTAGCTACCTGAAAGAGTTGGACTATAGAGTTTTTATGGTAAACGAAGTTTTACCTGGTTGCTCTCTTGATTGCAGAAATTTCTTAGCCCTACCATCAAAAAGAGGTATCCCGAAATTAACCAATTTTGATCAAGAAAAGGGTAGGGATTTGGGAGTATTTAGTGCTGTGATTGGCGATGTTCTTATAGAAGTATGATCGGTTGGCCTTTTTAAAGAAGTAACGAACGAGTGGCGCGATAATTAAAAAAAATCAAACAGAAACCTCCGTAAGTTGTTGCAAGAACGCATTGAAAAGCCAACCCACGTCGCAAAGAGTTAACGCGAGAAGCACAGGCTAAGCTAGTTTAATTAGAAGCTATTGCTGCTAAGTTGAAGCGTGGAGAAAACGTGCAAAACCGCTAGCTGCAAACATGGTTAAGCGAAGATGAGTACGCACAGATAGATGCTGAGTGGCAAGAACAGCTAGGACTACGTGAAGAACTCAAAGACAAGCCAAGTGACTTATAAAAACGCTAAAAAGAGGTTGA
>JAOEUK010000008.1 GCA_028382965.1 Candidatus Puniceispirillum sp. | reverse complement strand
TGCAGACTTAAATCCAGTTGATTTGGATAAATATATTCTGCCCAACAACGCCCCATTGTTGCCGATAGCAGATGGAGTTGCGGACAAAAAGAATGATTTACCTGCTAATACTAGCTTAAAAAATGAAGATAGTTTCGTAGATGAGGATGCCGTCAAAGCGGAGTCAGTGGCAGGCGTGGATGACGAAACTGAAGTTTTTCAGATGAGAGATCGGGTTAATCGGACGTCTTTACAGCGCCCATCTAGGATGACTTTTACTAGCTCAACCATAAAGAATTGAATGTCTTTAAGGACACGTTTTATTTGGCATTAGGTTTGACAATGATTATTTCGGAAAACTCCGTTGTTAATAATAGCTCTTAATATCATTTGATAATAACTATTAATTGCTTAATTTTATTCACTTTTTTTTATTTTTATTGCTGCCATTTGATTGCGTTTGCAAATTTCGCGTGGTAGTCAATTACTATCAGTAGTTCCATTTTGACTATAATCGAAGAAAAATCGATATGAGGTTTTAGTAAAAGTGCAGAGTAATTTAGAATTAGGTTCGATTTGTGAAGAGGATGTTCTGAGAGCTGACATGTACAGCTTTCTTGCTTCATTGCTTCGCAGAGAGCCTAGTGATATGTTGATCACAGAAGTGGCTTTGTTAGAAGGTGACAGCACGCCGATCGGTTGTGCTTGTTTATCTTTGTCTCACCTCGCAAAAACATTAGATAATGAAGTAATCCGAAACGAATACGTTGATCTTTTCATTGGTGTAGGTCGTGGCGAATTATTGCCATTTGCGTCGTATTATTTGACTGGGTTTTTAAATGATAAGCCTCTGGCTAATCTTCGCGGGGACATGGCATCAATCGGTATTGTTCGCACTGAAGGTGTTAAGGAGCCGGAAGATCATATTGCGAGTTTGTTTGATGTGGCATCTGGGCTCATACGGGGAGATTTTGGTCGGGTGTATTCAATTGGAGAGCAAGCAACTTTTTTTCAGAAACACATTGAAACATGGGCTGGATTACTAATGAGGGATATAGAGGCGGCAGAAAGTGCTGTGTTCTTTGGACCGGTGGGAACGATTGGTCGATGTTTTTTAGAGATTGAATGTCAAGCTTTTAGCATGGATGGGACAGGGTAATTTTACACCTGTTTTATAATTAGTCGCGCATGAGGTGCGACACATTTTGGAGAAAAAAATGGACAATGAAAACAGAAAAGATGCGGTTGCAGACCGCCGTGACTTCCTAAAACGCTCTGCAGTTTCTGTCGCTGCCGCGGGTGTTGTCGCAGTTGCCGGTAAGACTGCGTCAGCAAGTGAAGGCAAATCACCTCCGGGTGCTGGCTACCGTGAGACTGAGCATGTCAAAGCTTTCTACGCTTCAGCTCGATTTTAATTCAATCTTTTAATCTTACAGGAGGATAATATGCTTAGAAAGAAGACGTCCGGGGTTGCGAATGGCCCCCAGTCATCATCTTTCATCAGCAAGGCAACCGGTTCGGTTGTTGACCGCCGCGCTTTTTTACGTGGATCTGGTCTTGCTATTGGGGGTTTAGCGGGTGCCGCTGCCTTGGTTGGGTCAAATGTGACGCCATCTCAAGCAGCTGGCAGTAGTGTTGCTTCGGTCATTAAAAAATCAGTTTGTACTCATTGCTCAGTCGGTTGTACGATTGTTGCCGAGGTGCAGAATGGTGTTTGGACCGGACAAGAGCCTGGTTGGGATAGCCCAATCAACCTTGGAGCTCATTGCGCCAAGGGTGCCTCAGTTCGTGAGACAGCAAGTGGTGAGCGTCGTTTGAAATATCCAATGAAGCTTGCTGGCGGCAAATGGGTTCGCATGAGCTGGGATGACGCGATCGATGAGATTGGTGATCAGATGCTCGATATTCGTGGAAAATCTGGCCCAGACTCAGTTTACTGGCTTGGATCCGCAAAACATAGTAATGAGCAAGCATATTTATTCCGTAAACTTTATGCCTACTGGGGATCCAACAACGGGGACCATCAGGCAAGGATTTGTCACTCCACAACAGTTGCTGGTGTTGCGAACACTTGGGGCTACGGTGCGATGACTAACTCCTACAACGACATACATAACTCAAAGGCAATATTCATCATTGGGGGCAACCCTGCTGAAGCACATCCGGTGTCTCTGATGCATATTTTAAAGGCCAAAGAGCAAAACAATGCGCCAGTAATTGTTTGCGACCCTCGCTTTACTCGTACGGCAGCTCACGCTGACGAATATGTACGTTTCCGCCCGGGAGCAGATGTCGCACTTATTTGGGGTATCATGTGGCATATCTTTGAGAACAAGTGGGAGGATAAAGAATTCATCCGCCAGCGTGTTTACGGTATGGAAGATGTGATGACTGAGGTCAAAAAATGGACGCCAGCTGAAACAGAACGTGTAACTGGAGTTCCAGGCAAGCAGTTAAGACGTGTTGCCAAGATCATGGCTAACAATCGTCCAGGAACCTTTATTTGGTGTATGGGCGGTACGCAGCACACAAATGGTAACAACAATACGCGTGCTTACTGTGCATTGCAGCTTGCCCTTGGGAATATGGGCACCGCCGGTGGTGGAGCAAATATTTTCCGAGGCCACTGTAACGTTCAGGGTGCTACAGACTTCTGTGTTCTGTCTCACTCCTTGCCTGGCTACTACGGTTTGTCAGCAGGTGCTTGGAAGCACTGGTCCCGTGTGTGGGGTGAAGATGTCAATTGGCTTAAAGGTCGCTTTGCTTCGGTTAAAGGGAAAGATGGTAAGACAAAAAGTCTTATGAATTCAAAAGGCATTCCTGTCTCACGTTGGATTGATGGGGTTCTTGAGAATAAGGACAACATTGATCAGCCTGACAACTTACGAGCAATGGTGTTCTGGGGGCATGCTCCAAACTCGCAGACCCGTATGAAAGAAATGAAGACAGCGATGGAGAAGCTCGACCTAATGGTCGTTATTGACCCATATCCGACTGTTTCTGCAGTATTGTCTGATCGTACAGATGGCGTTTATTTGCTTCCAGCAACAACGCAATTTGAAACATATGGTTCCGTAACTGCTTCAAATCGTTCGTTACAGTGGCGAGAAAAAATTATCGAGCCCTCATTTGACTCGCTTCCCGATCACACGATCATTTATAAGTTTGCCAAAAAATTTGGTTTTGCTGATCGTATGTTCCGTAAAATTAAAGTCACCAATGATGAGCCGCTTGTTGAAGACGTTACCCGCGAATTTAATGGCGGTATGTGGACAATTGGCTACACTGGCCAGTCGCCAGAGCGCATTAAAGCTCATATGGCAAACCAACATGTTTTTGATAGAACAACATTACAGGCTGTTGGCGGTAAACTGGACGGCGAGTATTATGGGCTGCCTTGGCCATGCTGGGGTACGGCCGAAATGGGTCACCCTGGCACACCACTTTTGTATGATACATCAAAGCCCGTCGCAGAAGGGGGATTGTGTTTCCGCGCCCGTTTTGGGGTAGAACATGAGGGCAACAATCTGTTGGCCGAAGGATCTTACCCCGTTGGATCGGAAATCAAAGATGGTTATCCGCAGTTTACGATGGGTATGCTGAAGAAACTTGGATGGGATGGTGATTTAACCGCAGACGAGCGAGCAGCGATTAAGCGAGTTGGTGGTGACAAGGCTAATTGGAAGGTTGATCTTTCAGGTGGCATTCAGCGAGTTGCTATCAAGCATGGTTGTGCTCCATTTGGTAATGCAAAAGCTCGGGTGAAGGTCTGGACTTTTCCAGATCCAATTCCGTTGCATCGTGAGCCACTATATACATCAAGGCGCGATCTTGTTGCTGATTATCCAACTTACTCAGACAGAAAACTCTACCGTCTTCCAACTTTGTACAAGTCAATCCAAGACGTAGATCATACTGCTAAATATCCGATGATTTTGACTTCGGGTCGTCTTGTCGAATATGAAGGTGGTGGCGATGAAACTCGATCAAACCCGTGGCTTGCAGAATTGCAGCAAGACATGTTTGTCGAAATGAATCCGTTTGATGCCAACGGTAAAGATATCCGTGATGGTGACATGGTTTGGGTGAAAACCCCAGAGGGTGCACAGATTAAGGTAATGGCTCAGGTGACTGAGCGAGTTGCTAGAGGTGTAGCTTTCTTACCATTTCACTTTGGTGGTCATATGGAAGGTAAAGATCTTCGATCCAAGTATCCAGGGGGTTCCGATCCTTATGTTCTTGGTGAATCAGCCAATACAGCCTTTACGTATGGCTATGACTCAGTGACGTTGATGCAGGAGTCGAAATGTTCGCTCTGCACAATTGAACGCGTATAAAGGAGGTAGACATGGCAAGAATGAAATTTCTATGTGATGCAGAACGTTGTATCGAATGTAACGCGTGTGTTACCGCATGTAAGAATGAACATGAAGTTCCTTGGGGCGTAAATCGTCGTCGGGTGGTCACCATCCAAGACGGTAAGCCAGGGGAACGATCTATTTCAGTTGCATGTATGCACTGTTCAGACGCGCCTTGTATGGCCGTTTGTCCCGTTGATTGTTTTTACCAGACAGACCAAGGTGTGGTTTTGCACTCAAAAGATCTGTGCATTGGATGTGGTTATTGCTTCTACGCGTGTCCCTTTGGGGCACCACAGTATCCACAGGCTGGTAACTATGGCTCACGTGGTAAAATGGACAAATGTACATTCTGTGCTGGTGGTCCAGAGGACGATATGAGCAGTAGCGAATTCCAGAAATATGGTCGTAACCGTCTTGCTGAAGGAAAACTGCCAATTTGTGCGGAAATGTGTTCTACCAAGGCGTTGCTCGCCGGTGATGGAGACCAGGTCTCCAACATCTTCAGAGAGCGTATTGTTGCCCGCGGATTTGGATCTGGTGCATGGGGATGGGGTACAGCTTACTCTATTAAAGGCTAGTCCAACACACCTATAATGGTGGCCCTTTGTCTGTTATAAGGGCCATCTATTTTTTATTTTTTTAGCCCAGTTGCATTGTGGAATAATGGCACTTGTTTCTAGGTTTTATGAGGGACAAATGATTGCAATTATTCGTAAATTTTTTGTTTTCCTTTCGCTTCTTGCACTGTCTTTTGGGCTGATTGCGTGCGCTGAAGAGGAACAGAATCGGGTTCTTAGCTATGAGAAGGGAACCTACCTAGGGCAGGAAGATCAGAAATTGACGGAAGCTCAGCTGCGTCAGCTGGTGCTACGTTCAAAAGGTCAAAGCGCTGATTAGCTTGAGAGTTCTAAAGTTGAGGAGACCAGGTAATATGTTACGAAAATATATAGGTATTTTTGTTGTTCTGGCGGTAATTTTTATTAGTGCCGTTGGCATCTCTACGCCTACTTTAGCTCAGACAAAAGGTGAGGTTCCTGGTACTGCACTCGGTATCAAATCTGACACGGATTTGTGGCGATTTGTTCGCACGGGGAATGCGGGTACGTCGCAGATGAAAGATGAACTTGCTGCGGTGATGATCCAGTCAGAAGGTGATAACTGGCGCGCATTTCGAAATGGACCTTTGTCTGTTTATGGTGCCTACGGCATAATTGGCATTATTGTGTTATTGACTATTTTTTACTTTGTTCGTGGTCGAATTCGGATTGATGCTGGTCCATCAGAGGATAGGATACAGCGTTTTGGTACCATTGATAGGTTCGCCCATTGGCTGATGGCAGGTTCATTCGTTGTGTTAGGATTAACGGGTTTAAATTTGCTTTATGGCCGATATGTTCTTATCCCAATAGTTGGTAAGGACAGTTTTGCGACAATTACGGCTTTTGGAAAGCTTGCGCACAACTACTTAGCTTTTGCTTTTATGATTGGTTTAGCTTTGTCATTTATCTTGTGGGTGCGTCACAACATTCCAAGTAAACTTGATTTGAAATGGTTGGCTATGGGTGGCGGTATTTTTGCCAAGGGAGTGCATCCCCCAGCGCGTAAGTTTAACGCGGGGCAGAAAATAATTTTTTGGGCGGTTATGGTTGGTGGCTTGTCAGTAAGCATGTCTGGTATCGCGCTTATGTTCCCTTTTCAAACAAGTATGTTTGCGGAGACCTTTGGTTTGCTGAACGCAGTTGGCTTCAACCTCCCTGTTGATTTCACTGCATTACAGGAGCAGCAGATGAACCAACTGTGGCATGGCGTTGTGTCACTTGGTTTGACAACCATGATTATAGCACACATTTATATTGGCTCGATTGGTATGGAAGGTGCGCTTGATGCTATGAATTCTGGTATGGTTGATCGCAATTGGGCGAAAGAACATCACAATCTTTGGGTAGAAGAAGAAGATCAAAAAATCAGCCCAAAGCCTGCTGAATAATAGTTTTTATAGGTGATTTGTGTCATCTAACCTTCCTGTTTTAGCAACAGATAGACTAAAGATTATCTGGTTTCTGTTATTATTTTATACGGTGATAATAAGTATTCCAGCGGTTGCTTTTGACCGCTTTACTGCTCACGGTGGGCCAGTGCGTGACTTAGCATTGTCGCCTGATGGACGTTATTTTGTCTCTGCTAGCTTTGATTACTCAGCTGTTTTATGGTCATCAGATGATGTTTCAGAGATGGCAACGCTCTATGGACATGAGGCTGCTTTAAATACTTCACGCTTTTCACCAAAAGGTGAGTGGCTTGCTACAGCTGGCGACGATGGTCTTGTCCTTGTTTGGCCAACTAATGAATTACATAGTGGCAACGTTATCCCAGTGGTTTTGCGCGGTCACAAAGGAAAGGTTGTCCATTTGGCTTTTTCACCAGATGGTCAAACTTTAGCTTCAGCAAGTTGGGACGGCACCATTGGAATATGGCCAATGGGCTCTGGTTTGAAGAATGCAGAAGGGAGAAGACGTTTCATCAAAGGGAATGATGGGCCAGTGAATGCTGTACAATTTTCTGATGATAGTAAGTATCTTTACAGCGCCGGTTATGATGGCCAGATACGTTATTGGCAATTAGAAAATGATGAATATTTAAGAAGTATTGTCGATAATGGCTGGAGTGTGTCGGTCTTTGCGGTGGACGAGGCACGAGGTATTTTAGCTTTTGGATCGTCAGATGGGGTGATGAAGGTTATACAATTATCTGATAGAAAAGAATTGCTCTATATTGGTGAAGAGAGAGTCCCTGTTCTGTCAATTGACTATGATAAAAAATCTGGCCTCCTTGGTTTTGGCAACGCAAAAGGACGGGTACTTCTGACGGATACTAATGACTGGTCTGTGATACGGGACTTTCATGCTGCCAATGGCCCAATTTGGAGTTTATTGGTTATGCCAGATCGCCAATCATTGATGGTTGCAGGGCTTGATGATTTCATTACCCGTTGGCCAATATATGAATTTCCACCTGAGTTTTTGGATAAACCTGGCCCTGCTAGGCGGTTCCACCCAAAACAAGAAATAAGTAATGGAGAAAGTCAGTTTGCCCGTAAATGCAGTGTTTGTCATACTTTGATGGCTGATGGTAAGCGACGAGCTGGCCCAAGCTTATTTGGTGTTTTTGGACGTGAGGCTGGCGGGCTTGAGGGGTACTCCTATTCACTGGCTTTGGAGCAGTCAAATATCATTTGGAGTGCGGCAACCATCAACCGTTTGTTTAAAGAAGGACCTGATAAGGTAACACCAGGAACAAAAATGCCGATCCAACGCATGAAGAACGCGAAAGACCGTGAAGATTTAGTGTCGTTCTTGCAATCTGCAACTCAAGACTAGATAATCTAATAAATTAGTCAATTTTTAGACAAGCGCGAAGAAATGGAGCTCACAATATGAAAATTTTTTTGATCAGCAGCACTTTTGCAACAGTTATTGCTCTGGTAGCTTTTTATATACTGACAAGTACTGGCATGGATACCGCTTCGGTCTATTCTAGTGTTAATGTCCGTCTTTGAGGCATTGTCTATAATTTATTCGCATTTAAACGTATATTAACAAATTGTGAATGGTGTTTTAAAAAGCATCACCTAGGCGGTTTGACAGGACTAGACCGCGGATTTTGTCAGCGGAGGATTTGTCTGTTTACTGGCAAATGTATTCGTTAAAAATAGTAACGGTTTTATTGGAATCATTATGTTTAATAACCTGACAGGGCCCAAAATTTTATTTCAAGTTCTCAACTTTTTTATTTTAACTTCGGTTTTTTTGGTTAACTCACAAGCACAAGCAGATCACAGTCAAAAGACATGGGAAAATGCTTATAAATCTATAGTAGTTGTGAATCCATCATGGCCTGGCTATGACAAGCCGGGATTTGGGGCGCCTCCAGGGACTGCACCTGCAGGAGCTGGTTTTTACTATCAATTTGGTGATGATAAAAAATCAGGTTTCATTATCACTGCAGCTCATGTGGTAAAAAAAGCTGAATTAATTACAGTCGTTAATTTTTCTGGGAAATCAGCTGAAGCAGTTATTCACGCAATTGACGTGCGTCGAGATATTGCTGTTCTTAAAACTACTTTACATGGCCAAAGTTTAGAAGTTCTTGAGACGGAGCCATTAATTGGAAGCCATGTCTGCGCACTTGGAAACAGTTTTGGCCTTGGTATAGGTATTAGTTGTGGTGTCGTATCTGCCGTGAATAGGGTGGGTATAGGTATTAATAAAATTGAAGATTTTATTCAAACTGATGCTGCTGTTAATCCAGGAATGTCTGGTGGCGCGTTAGTTGACCCTAAGGGGCGGCTTGTTGGCCTTGTTGATGCTATTTTTACAAAAAAAGCTGACATTGATGCTGGTGTCAATTTTGCAATTTCCGTGCAATTATTAAGAGCTAGTTTTACTGCGCAAACTAAAGTGGGGATTGAATTCTAGAAGAAATATTGATTGGTCTTGACTAGCGTTCAAGCTGAAGTGTCTCTATACTAATTCTTTAAGTTTGGCTGATTCGTTTAATAGGCATAGCTACGAGGGTAATGTAAACGATTATGGAAGATATAATTTCCCCAAAAAGTTTAGTCGATCCTTTTGGAAGAACGGTTGATTATATCCGAGTATCCGTGACAGACCGTTGTGATTTTCGTTGTGTTTATTGTATGGCTGAACAAATGACTTTTTTGCCTAAGGCTGAGTTGTTGTCTTTGGAAGAGCTTGAGCAGGTTTGCCGTAATTTTATTGCATTGGGAACACGAAAAATTCGGCTGACTGGCGGTGAACCTTTGGTTCGTCGGAACATTATGCAATTAATTCGCAACCTTGGCGATGAGGTTAGGGCTGGTAATTTAGACGAAGTGACGATTACCACAAACGGTAGCCAATTAAATAAAATGGCTGATGAGTTAATGGACTGTGGTGTCAAGCGATTAAATATTTCAATTGATACTCTAGACCCAGGTAAATTCCGCAAAATCACTCGTTGGGGCGATCTTGATAAAGTTCTTGAAGGACTTACGGCAGCAAAGAAAGCTGGTCTTGCTATTAAATTGAATGCGGTGGCGCTAAAAGGTGTCAACGAGTCTGACCTTGGTGATATGGTTGCGTGGGCCGGTGATCAAGGATTTGATATGACTGTTATAGAAGTTATGCCGATGGGTGATATTGGTAATGAAAATCGGGTTGACCAATATTTGCCACTTTCTCAGGTACGAGCTGATTTGTCAGAACGTTTTACTCTTACCGACAGTGCCCATCAGTCTCCAGGACCGGCACGCTATGTTACAGTTGAAGAAACTGGCCGTAGGCTTGGGTTTATCACGCCGATGACACATAATTTTTGTGAATCCTGTAACCGCGTTCGGGTAACCTGTACCGGCCAGCTGTATATGTGTCTTGGCCAAGACGATAATGCAGATCTTGCTAAAGCGCTTCGTTCTGGTGGTGAAGATGGCCTAAGAGAAGCTATTATAGAAGCCATTGGCAGGAAACCAAAGGGGCATGATTTTATTATCAGCCGACGTGCGCCAGCTGCTTCCGTTTCGCGTCATATGAATGTGACCGGAGGCTAGGCAATGAATGCTGGTGTAAGCCTTATTCGTCCTGGCCGGCACGGAGCTGTTTTTGGTTTTGCAGGTTGGTCAGGGTCAGGTAAAACTACATTAGTTGAAAGAATTATAGCACATATTAGTGCCACTGGTATTGATGTTGCGACAATTAAACATGCGCATCATGATTTTGATGCCGATCATGTGGGTAAAGACAGTTTTAGGCATCGAGAAGCGGGATCTCGCCAGGTTCTTGTGTCTTCAGCTCGCCGGTCGGCTCATTTTATCGAGCATCATGATAATCTTGAACCTGATTTAGAACAGTTGATGGATCAACTTGTTCCTGCTGAACTGGTTTTGGTTGAGGGATTTAAGCGTTATCCAATTGAAAAGATTGAAGTTCATCGTCCATCAGTAGGCAAGTCTCGTCTTCATACGAATGATGATTTGGTGATCGCTCTTGCCAGCGACGAGTCAATTCCAGATTGTACTTTGCCTTTTTTTGATCTTGAGGATGTGGCTGGTATCGCTTCTTTTATACTTGTTCAAACTAAGTTAAAACAGGCAAGTTAGAGTTATGACTAGCCACAGGAATCCTCCAATTCCTATCAATCAAGCACTCGATCATTTGCTTGCGAGCATCATAGCACTTGATGCTAGTGAAAGTGTTCCATTAGATAATGCGCTTGGCCGTATTTCTACCGAAAAAGTGGTAAGTAATCTCGACCTACCTTCAACACATAATGCTGCTGTTGATGGCTATGGCGTAGACTCTGAAAGTTTGACTAAGGCTCCCGAACGACCCTTTAAGATTGTTGGGGTTGCCCGTGCAGGACATCCTTTTGATGGAGTTATTGGTCAAGGTGAGGCAATTGAAATCTATACAGGTGGAGTTATGCCATCTGGTTCAAATTGCGTTGCTATGCACGAGGATTGTATGCGAAATGGCGACAAGGTTTTGATTTCTAAGAAATTATTTACTGGCAGTAATATGCGCGCCCCTGGCGAAAATCTTGCCAAAGGTGAAATAGTTATAACCAAGGGACAAACTATAACTTCAGCATTGATAGGTCAACTCGCCGCATCTGGAACAGCCCAAATCCAAGTTCAACGGCGATTGCGTGTTGGGGTTCTGTCAACAGGTGATGAAGTTGTTCCTGCTGGGCATAAAGCAGGTTTTGGACAAATTTTTGATGCTAACCGGCCAATGCTGAAAGCGATGTTGAAAAATAATCGAAGTGAATTGATTGATTATGGTATTGTACCGGATAGTCTAAGCGCTCTAACTGATGCTTATCGACAGGCTTTGAAAGTAGCAGATGTGGTGATTTCATCTGGTGGAGCATCAGATGGAATTGAGGACCACACGCAGAGCGCTATGCAAGCAATAGGCGCTGAATGTGCGTTTTGGCGATTGGCAATGAAACCAGGACGTCCTATGGCGGTGGGAAGATTTGGTAAAAAGCTTATATTCTGCCTTCCTGGAAATCCAGTTGCTGCGTTTGTCTGCACCAGGCTATTAATTATACCCTTATTAACAAGGCTTGCCGGAGGAATACCGCAATCTTTATTAAAACTTATCGTGCCCGCTGGTTTTGAGCATCAGAAAAAGGCTGGACGCACTGAATTTCTTCGAGTGGTTCTCGTGAATAATGGTGATGAGCAAAAGCTACAACTTCATGGTCGTAAAGGGGCAGGTGTAATTTCATCGCTGACAGGGGCAGACGGGCTTGTTGAGATACCGTTAGAAAATGCAGGTGTCGAAATAGGTACGTTATTAAGTTTTTTGCCATTTCATGAGCGGGGACTTTAGAAACGCTATCAGATGAGGGTAAAATGAGCGTAAGAATTACAGAAGATGATTTTGATATTTCGCAGGAGCATGAACAGCTAAAATCGAAGGCTGCAGGGGCAATTGTTACGTTCACAGGTACGGTTCGCGATTTGCCTGGCGGTCGCGAGGTGGATGCAATGACGTTAGAGCATTATCCCGGTATGACAGAATCTGAAATTGAAATCATTATTGCTGATGCTAAAACTCGCTGGCCGCTAGAAAAGGTTGTAGTGATCCACCGTGTTGGTCGGCTTTTGCCGACTGAAAACATAGTATTTGTCGGCTGTTCGTCGGCGCATAGGGGTGCCGCGTTCGAAAGTGCTAACTTTATTATGGATTTTCTTAAAACTAAAGCGCCGTTTTGGAAGAAAGAAGATGGGCCAGAGGGTTCTGGATGGGTTGACGCGCGTGAATCTGATACGACTGCACTCGACCGCTGGAATATATTAGACTAGGTGCAAAGGTTTTTAGCTAGTGAGGAATATATTCATTCTTCCATTTTAGGACAACATTGAACGAAATTGAAATTCGTGGCATCTCTGCCATGTTGGGATGCACTAGATGGTGTAAAAAAGCAGGCCACAAGAATAAATCCCCACTATTTGGCAGAAGCCTGTGTTCAGCATCAACTTGTCCGTCATTTCGAATAGAATTCATGTTTGCTTGCGGCCTTGGGTCAAAAAAACTTATAGCACTAGGATTTAAATCAGAACGAAACGTATCAGCATCGCTCTGATCTGGGACCGATACATAATAGGTGCCAGAAAGCCACGAGTGGGGATGATTATGCAAATTATGATAATCACCACGCATGTTTACGTTTGCCCAGCCTTGCAATATCCATTCAAGTTCGTAAGCGATGCCTGCGTGACGGGCATAATCCAGAACAGCTCTATCACAGCATTGACGAAGCCAAATCAAGGCAGGGTGGTCAGTTGAAAACAAATTATCTGATTTGTAATCGACCGTCATATCTGCGTGTGCGGTATTTTGTGTCAATAAATGATCTGCAAGAACAGGGTTAGCGGTGTCATAGCCAGGAAGGCTTAACGACATGAACTGGGTTGGCCAGAGTTGTTTGAAGTCTGGTTTTCCTGGATCATTTTTTGTTTGAGGCATTCGTCACACTTTCAGATTTATGGTATGATATTGATTAGAATGATTAGCAAAAACTGGTTGTCTGGCGCCTTCTTGTAAGATAAATATTTTTTCATAAAGGCCTCACTAAACTTAGTAGAGTAGACAAGGTGTATGAAGTCAATCATTTGGTAGCTGATAAATAATGTGAATTAGAAATATGGGCCAAGACCGAATAAAGGTATAAAATTGATAGGTCTTGAGATGTTATATAATTTGTTTAGGAATCCATGTTTGTCTAATGTACGAGGCTTTTACTGTAGACTATTGATTGGAATTTTATAAACTGACTATCTTGCTGGTTTTACATGTTTAAATTTTTAGCTTGTACCCAGTTCTGGCTTTGATTCTGTAATTATGAAAGTTTTGGAATGAGTGACCAAAAAAAATCTTCTGATGAAGGTCGCCTTGAAGACATCCGATTTCTAACGGGGTATGGTAGATTTACGGCAGATGTTATTCCGAATAATACTTTGTATGCTGTGTTTTTGCGCAGCAACGTGGCAGCGGGAAAAATTTTACTACTTGACTGTAAGGATGCAAAGGTTGCGCAGGGCGTAATTAGCGTTTTGACTGCTGCTGATGCTGCTGCTGATAATGTCTCTAATATGGTTTGGAAAGGCACTCCTTTTCGGGATGATGGTGGCGTTACAATTATCACCCCTCGGCCTTTGTTAAATGAAAATGAAGTTCGGCATTTGGGTGAGCCACTTGCAATGGTTATAGCGACTTCAAGTCAGGCAGCTAATGATGCATTGGAACTGATTAATTTAGAGATTGATCCTTCTGAAAACACTGTTCTATTTGATGATTCTATTCTTAATAGACAACGTGTTTGGCCTAGCATGAGTGATAACATCGCATCGCACCACCAGCTTGGTGATCAAAACAATGTAGATGCTGCGTTAGACGGCTCTGCACATGTTAGCCATTTTGAGTTTGATATTTCCAAAATTACTGCTTGCTCCATTGAAATGCGGACATCGATTGGCTTTATTGATGAAAATGGTAAGACTTGCATTACCACGAGTGTCCAAAGTCCCTTTAATCTTTACAGTGAAATTGCTCAATTATTTGGCATTAGCACGGATGAGGTTAGGGTTATTGCTCCTGACGTTGGTGGGTCATTTGGCATGAAGGGGTCATTGTATCGAGAGGACGCACTGGTTATCTGGGCAGCGCGTAGACTACAGCAGCCTGTTTTTTGGAGCGCTGACCGAAATGAGTCGTTTCTGAGTGATGAGCACGCACGTGCGGTCAATGGTTTGGCCTCACTTGGAGTTGATAAGCAGGGAAATTTTACTGCTCTCAAGGTTGATGCTCGCGTTGATGTTGGTGCATATTTAACTCACCGATCAAAGGGGTTAGTGAATAATATAGGAGGTGTTGCTGGACAATATCGGACGCCTCTTATCAAAACAGATATCAAGTTTTATTTTACTAATACAATGCAAAATGCGCCTTATCGCGGTGCGGGTCGACCTGAAGCAACATATATAATTGAACGATTAATTGACAAAGCAGCACGTGAAATTGGCTGCGATCCATTGGAACTCCGTCAAAAGAATTTAATTCAACCGGAGAACATCCCTTATCAAACTGGGCACACTTTTAATTATGATTCTGGAAATTTTCCAAAAATTTTAGCGTCTGCAGCTAAAGAAGCTGATTATCTTGGGTTTAGTGAGCGAAGAAGGGATTCTGAGGCACGTGGTATGCTTCGTGGCATCGGTATTTCGAACCCAATCGAAGTGGCTGGTGGTCCGTTGAAGCAGCTTAAAAAGGATGTTGCAAGGGTTACTGTAAAGCAGGATGGACAGATTGTAATTGCCCCAGGATTAATGTCGGTTGGTCAAGGTCACGAAACTGCTTTAGCACGGATGACCTCAAAACGACTTGGTGTTGAACTTGACGATATTGTTTACCAGCAAGGGGACACTAATCTGCTGCCATCTGGGCGTGGTAGCGGTGGTTCTGCTGCTACCGTGATTGGTGGAGCTGCGCTTCATGTTGCATTAAACGAATTAATTGAATCCAGTAAAGCAATTGCTGCTGGAGCTCTTGGCTGTAATATAGATGCTGTCTCTTTTAAAGAGGGTAAATTTCAAAATATACTGAATACAAGTCAGAACCAAATGAGCTGGGCTGAGATCGCCAGCCATAGCAATGCTGTTGGCGGTGTTAGCGTTCTTGGTGAATTCATGCCAACTGATGTTACCTATCCAAATGGCTGTCATATTTGTGAAGTTGAAATTGATCCAGCTACAGGCAAGGTTAGTTTTTCTGATTATGTGGTAGTTGAAGATGTCGGGACTGTTTTGAATCAAGACCTAGTTGAAGGCCAGATGCATGGAGGTATAGCGCAAGGTATTGGGCAGGCGATTGGTGAAATATTACGACATGACTCCAATGGACAGTTGATCACCGGATCATTCATGGATTACCAGATGCCGATTGCAGCAGATTTTCCAAATTTTAGGATTTCAACTATTGCTGTGCCGACTAAGATTAATCCACTTGGAGCAAAAGGGGTTGGCGAGGCAGGTACGGTTGGGGCGCTGGCGGCAACGATGAATGCCGTTGTTGATGCCATGGCATGTGCTGGTGTTACTGATTTTGAAATGCCAGCTACTTCGCATCGTGTTTGGCAGGCACTTGAATCAGCAAAGGTGTCATTAACGAAGTAGGGTGGTTAGTCAAGCAATCTAACGTTAGGCGATATTGTCACGAGCTGCACGCGACCGCTTTATCATTCCATCGATCTCGCCGCTAAGCTTTGCCTTTTCGCCTGGGTGTAAAAATGCTCCTATTTCCGTTTTTACGCCGTGACTAGAAACCATCACACGCTGTTGGTAGCGAGAAGAAATGCTTGGGACAACTGGTGGGCTGAGATGAACTCTAAGCCAGTCAACTGGGAACTCTGATATTGCTGAATTTCCATATTTGTCAGTATGTTTTACCTTTAGCATTTCTGTTGTTGTTTCTATGTTTTCATGAGCTTTTGCTGCTCGATAATTTAACTTAAAAGCACTCCAGACAACCAGTAATTCTAGCCCCAAAAATCCAATGACTGGCCAGGCTCCAGCCAAAAAAAATCCAATACCAATGCTAGATAACAAGCCAGCAAGCAGAGTAATCACAATAGCAAATCCCTTTGGCGACAGTGACCGGTGTGGCCAAATTGTTAGCCGTTCAAGAGGTTCTAATTTTGCGCGATCGTAAGACATTATTCAGTGACATGGTGATGAAGTCCGTTACTGTCAAGGTGTAGGGCGTGCATACGACAAATTATTGCTTTTTGTTGCATGATTATCTATGTCTGGATGTATGCAGCACCTCACTTAATTGCATTAAGGAATGAATAAAACATGACCCTTATTTATAAAATATGTGATGTTGACTTATGGGAAAATGCGAAAGCCGAAAGCCAGTTTACTGGTGCGGAGATTGACCTTGAAGATGGGTTTATTCATTTTTCGACGGCTGAACAGCTTGGAGAAACGCTGGCGATGCATTTTTCTGGTGTTGAGGATTTGCTGCTTTTAACAGTTGATGAAGATGGCCTTGGTGTAAAATGGGAAGCGGCGCGAACGGGAGATCTGTTTCCCCATCTTTATGGCATCTTGCCTTTATCGGCGGTTTTGGCGATTAACCCGCTTTTGCTGAGTGATGAAGGGCGTCACATCCTGCCAAGCCAGCTTTGAATAATGGACAGGCGCGCTGCCCTTGTTTCTTCATTTAGCGACTGCATCTCGCCCCGCCCCCAAATTGGTTGGGGCCATGCATCATCATCATCGTGCCTTGCAACAATATGGACATGCAGTTGCGGCACCATATTTCCAATCGCGGCAGTATTGATTTTGATCGCATCACAATGGGTTTTCAACGCCCCGCCGAGATGGCGTGCCATAGCCCACAGAGATGCAGCTATGTCTTCGTCCAGTTCATGCAGTTCGGTTGCGGCTGTTTCTGGAATGATTATGAACCAGAAATAGCGGCCATCGTCAACCAGCCGGATTTGTAATGCTTCAGTCCGTGCAACAAAGATGGTTTCTTTTTCAAGTGTGGGATGGAGAAAAAACTCCATATGCTCTAGTCAGAAATAATCTTGGCAATGGCTGTACCACAAGACACTGTATCTGCGGTGCCGCCAAGATCACTAGTGCGCATTTCTGGCGTTGATAGGGCGGTGTCAATGGCATTGGTAATACATTTTGCCGCCTTACCAAACCCAAGATGCTCCAGCATCATCGCCCCTGCCCAGATTTGTCCAACTGGATTTGCAATGCCCTTGCCGGTAATATCTGGTGCTGAGCCGTGAACCGGCTCAAACAATGATGGGAACAGCCGCTCTGGATTAATATTACCAGATGGGGCAACGCCAATGGTTCCAGTGCAGGCAGGGCCAAGGTCTGACAGGATATCGCCAAAAAGGTTCGATGCCACAACAACGTCAAACCAATCTGGATGAAGCACAAAGTTTGCGGTCAAAATATCGATGTGATATTTGTCCCAACTCACATCTTTGTAGGATTTTGCCATCTCTTCTACGCGTTCATCCCAATAGGGCATGGTAATGGAAATGCCATTTGATTTGGTTGCCGAGGTCAGGTGCTTGCGAGGGCGGGATTGAGCCAAATCAAATGCAAATTTCAGAATACGATCAACACCAACACGGGTCATTATGCTCTGTTGCGTAACAAATTCTCGGTCCGTGCCTGGAAACATACGCCCGCCTACAGATGAATATTCGCCTTCGGTGTTTTCGCGCACAATCATCATGTCAACATCGCCAGCACCTCGATTGGCCAAAGGTGAGGGGACACCTGGCAGAAGCTTGGCGGGCCGTAAATTGACATATTGATCAAATTCACGGCGGAAAAGGATCAGAGATCCCCAAAGTGAAATATGATCAGGAATGCCATCAGGCCAGCCAACAGCACCAAAGTAAATGGCGTCGTGATTGCCAATCTGCTTCTTCCAGTCATCAGGCATCATCTGTCCATGTTCAGCGTAATAATCATAGCTTGCGAAATCGAAGTGATCGAAATGTAGGTTGATTTCAAATCGCTCCATTGTGGCTTTCAGAACTTTTAATCCTTCCGGTATAACTTCTTTGCCAATTCCATCGCCAGGAATGACTGCAATATTAAACCTGTTTTTCGACATAATGTTTTTCTCTTTCTTTGATGCACTTTGTTCAGGCTATTAAAATATGCCAGTAATTAAGTTGTTGATGCAATGGCAAAACACACTAAAATGGCATGGGAAATCGGCGATAGGTAGCCGCGATATCATCCAGTATATTAGAGTTAAGTGTGATATCTGCCGCACCAATAGCAGTTGCCAACTGATCTAACGTAGTAGCTCCAAAAATTACTGATGTCATAAAGGGCCTTGATTTCGTCCATGCGATTGCTAACTGTGAAGGATCAAGATTGTGCTTAGCCGCGATACCAAGGTAGGCATCAATGGCAGGCCATACGGTTTCGCTTATGCGCCCCCCAAGATCGGCAACATGGCTTCGCCGCGATCCGCTTGGGGTTGTGTTGCCGCTGTATTTTCCAGTCAATAGACCTGCAGCTAGTGGCGAGAAGGAAAGTAGTCCAACTTTTTCGTGATGGGTGACCTCTGACATATCAAGATCAAAATGGCGACAAAGAAGGCTGTATTCATTTTGGACGCTGACCATGCGCGGCAATCCTTGGGCGGCGGCAATTTGGAGCCAGCGCATCGTTCCCCACGCCGTTTCGTTGGAAAGCCCAACATGCCGAATTTTTCCGTCAATTCGACATTTTTCAAGATGGTGAAGAACTTTTGTCATATGGTCCAGCACTTCATCACTGTCCTGATTGCTTGCATCATAATGCCAGTTTTGACGAAACATGTAAGATCCGCGATTGGGCCAATGTAATTGGTAAAGGTCAATATAATCAGTTTTTAGGCTACGCAGCGACGCCTCTAGTGCAAGGTCAATGGTTGCTGGCGAAATTGGAGCTCCTTCACGTATATCCATATAGCCCTTCCCAACAATTTTTGTTGCAATTACGATGTCTTGGCGTCGCCCAGATTGGCTAATCCATTGACCAAGAATCCGTTCTGTATCGCCCTGAGTTTCTTTACTTCGCGGGTTTACTGGATACATTTCAGCGGTGTCAATAAAATTGATGCCGTGGTCAAGCGACATATCAATCTGTTCATGGCCTTCACTTGCAGTATTCTGAGTGCCCCACGTCATGGATCCTAGACAAAGTTCGCTCACTAAAAGATCAGTCTGGCCAAGTTTGTTATACCGCATAAAATCCTCGTCATATTAGTTCGTGGGTTGTCAAACAGCGGTTCTGTTTGCCTTAATTATTTTTCTTTATAACTATCCAAAAAGGCAATGGAATGCCATGTAAATCTATCTATACTGTTTCCTTGCAATTAGGGTGAATATTATGCGTGTTGCGGTTATTGGTTCAGGTATCTCTGGCTTGGCGTCAGCTTTTCTCTTAAAGAATCATTTCGATGTTCACCTTTTTGAAAAAGATGGAAGGCTTGGTGGGCATTCAAATACTGTTGATGCTCAATTTGGAGATGTTGTTGTGCCTGTTGATACAGGGTTTATTGTATATAATCCCCTAAACTATCCAAATTTGGTTTCACTTTTTGACTTTTTGTCCGTGCCAAGCCTGAGAACAGATATGTCATTTTCGGTTTCTCTTAATAATGGGCAGCTAGAATATGAGGGGTCGATCAAAGGGCTTTTAGCACAACCGAGCAACTTTTTAAAAAGGCGTTATTGGTCAATGCTTTACGACTTGGTGCGATTTTATAAAACAGCAGCAAGTCAAGTAACGGATGGCGCAGTGGATGAAACTTTGGGCCAGTTTGTTGCACGTCACGGTTATGGGGCAGCTTTTATTAATGATCATTTGATCCCAATGGGCGCGGCAATCTGGTCAGCGTCAATAAGCTCAATGATGGATTTTCCGGTGCGCACATTTATGAGTTTTATGAAAAACCATAAATTGCTGAATTTTATTGATCGGCCCCAATGGCGCACGGTTGCCGGTGGCTCACGCGAATATGTGAAACGGATTGAGGCGCATCTCACTGATCGGATACACCTTAATACGAATATTCGTCAAATACGGCGACTAAATGGAGGTGTCATGATTGAAATCGAGGGCAAAGGGGAAATTTGGTTCGACGCAGTTGTTATGGCGTCACATGCTGATCAATCACTGACTCTTATTCAAGATGCCAGTGCGGATGAACGTGATATCTTGAGCTCATTCCATTTTCAGCAAAATCATGCTGTGCTGCATTCAGATGCTAAGTTGATGCCAAACCGGCAGGGGGCATGGGCTGCATGGAATTATATTTCTCATAGTTCGTCACCTACGCGATTGCGAAATGATAACATTAAAGGCGTGGGATTGGACCTGGCAAATGATTTGTGTCTTACTTATTGGATGAACCGGCTGCAGTCGATTGACCCAGCTTATCCACTATATGAAACATTAAACCCCACGACCATGCCAGATGCATCCCTAATTCATGGTGAATTTTACTACAGGCACCCTGTTTTCGATTTTAGAGCGATTTCGGCTCAACCTCGACTTCGTGAAATTCAGGGTAAGAATGGGCTGTTTTTCGCAGGTGCCTGGACCGGATATGGGTTCCATGAGGACGGGTTGAAGTCGGCAATAGCCGTTGCTAAAACGTTAGGTGTAGATATTCCATGGCCATCAGCCGTTAAGCCATATGAACGACTGCCGGCGCCAACTATGGGAACTGCTTGATGTCGGTGTGCGACATTGTTGTTTCTAATATTTTTCATATGCGACATGGCGGCGAGCATCATCCTGCATCACATGTGCTGCGAAGGCGAGGGCTTTCAATTTGGATTGATCTTGACAGGTTAGAGGTTGCTGACCGCCAAAGTTTTCTGTTTTCAGTTGATCGATTTAATTTGCTTGGATTTCACCAACGAGATCATGGGCCCAATTTCAAGTCTAAGGGCCCATTAAAGCCACTTAGTAGTTATGTACGTCAAATCGCGGACGAGTTGATGCCGGAACAATTTGTTGACTCTACTCGTTTACTTACGTTTCCTCGTATTCTTGGTGCTGGATTTAGTCCAGTATCAGTATATGTAGCCAAGAATAAAGCTGGGACTGATATTCTGTATATTTATGAGGTGCGCAATACTTTTGGCGATATGCATTCCTATATAGGCAAACCAACCCACAACAATGCAACTTTAGAAGCAGATAAGGTGTTTCATGTTTCGCCATTTTTCCCGATTGATGGTGTATATAGGCTCGGGTTAAAGGTTGACAAAGGATCAATAAATTTAGCCATGCGATACTTTATTGCGGAGCAACCTGCATTGACCGCAACACTTCGTGGAACTCGGCAAAAATTGGATAATAAAAATTTGATTTTTTCACTTTTATCAACAATGCAGTTGCCGTTTAGGCCAATTTTATCTATCCATCTGGAAGCCTTAAAATTATGGCTTAAAAAGGTACCGTTTTACAAAAGGCCAGACCCGCCCGTGAACTGGTCAAGTGCCAAAAATTATGATGAGGCTGATTGATCAATGTTTTCAAGATTACTTTTACACCATCGGGATAAATTACTTTTCAGCATTCTGGGAAATTTACGATATGGTGAGTTAACATTGACCATGCCGGATCAGTGTCAGCAAATTTTTTCTGGCATCTTGCCTGGCCCAAAGGCTGATTTACAAATTCATTCTAAATATGCGGTTCAGCGTATTTTGAATGATGGTAAAATAGGTTTTTGTGAAGCCTTCATGGATGGAGAGTTGAGTAGCAGTGGTTTGCCTGATTTAATTGAACTAGCAGCTCGGCATGATGAATATTTAGATGAAAAACTTAAAACCAGTCTTTTGCGTAAATGGGGATTAAGGTTGTTTCACCATTTTCGGCGTAATAACAAAGCTGGGTCGGAAAGAAATATTGCTCAGCATTATGACTTGGGGAATAGTTTTTATCAGGCTTGGCTGGACCCAAGTATGGCCTATTCATCTGCAGTTTTTGACTCTGAGGATGATGATGATTTAACTGCAGCCCAATTAAATAAATACAAACGCCTCACAGAGCTAGCTGACATTAAACCTAATGATCAAGTGTTAGAAATTGGATGTGGATGGGGAGGCTTTGCTAAATATATGGCAACTGAGATTGGCGCAAATGTTACTGCTATTACAATTTCTAGGGAACAGTTTGACTTTGCCAAAAATTTGATTGACGAGGCTGGGCTGAATGATAAAGTTGACTTGAGGCTTATGGATTATCGTGATCTGCAGGGAAAATTTGACAAAGTTGTTTCAATTGAAATGTTTGAAGCTGTTGGAAGAGACTATTGGGCAACTTACTTTTCAACAGTCTCAAAAGTCTTGAGAAAAGGTGGTCGAGCAGTAGTTCAATCAATTACGATTGATCATGCTGCTTATCATTCTTATGAAAGCCAGCCTGACTTTATCCAACGATATATATTTCCAGGAGGAATGTTACCTTCGTTAACAATGTTGCAGCGTCCTCTAGAGGACGCTGGGCTGCTTTTGGTAAGTGAGCGTGGATACGCTAGTCATTATGCGCGCACTCTTGATCAATGGCGCCAAAGGTTCAATGCGGCTTGGCCACAAATCAGTGAGCCAAAGTTTGACAATCGTTTCAAGCGCACGTGGGAATTGTATCTTGCCTATTGTGAAGGGGGCTTTCGATCCGGCCTTATTGACGTCAAGCAAATGCTATTAATGCATAAATGATGACAAAGGCTAGCTAGCTTGTTTTTCTGGCGGGCTTGAGTTGAAAAAGTTTCAATATTGGTCGGATAATTGAACCAATTACTGGCAAATGCCGCATTAGCTGGCTAGCACTGTCCCAATGATCAATATGCTTGGTTATCTTCCCTTGTTTGTTCACGTGAACTTCGGTCATGCCGTCAAATAAGAGATTTGTATATGGCCAACTTTTTAACTTACCTGTCATTTGCCAACGTAAATAGCTTGCTTTGTCCGAATGGGCTACGTCACTTATTCTAAATCGGGGGTCAGTACAAGTTTCAAACATGTGATCAAAGATGCGACGAAAATCATCCTTTCCATGAACAACATTGAAGGGATCTGTGAAGAATACGTCATTAGCAACAAGATCATAAAGATCGTCTGCATTGTTTGGTTTTAGGGTAGCAAAAGCTAACACATAATCATCTACAGGGTGAGACTGCTTTGGCATTTTGATTACCTTTAGATTTAATGTTTTTTAAAAAGCGCCGGTTTTTTTACCAATAAGATGAAAATACAATTTGTCAGGTAATAAACGTAGAAATCCCATTTTGCGGGTAAACGATTTTGGGAAATTGATGGAAAAAACATCTGTGGCCAAACCTCTAATAATTTGTTTGGCCGCTATATCTGTGCTGATTAGATCTGGCATTTCAAAATCATTGATTGAGGTTGCTTCGCTTTCAACAAAACCTGGGCAGATAATTTGGAGTTTTATTCCCTTCGGCGTAAGATCAAAATACAATGATTCTGCTAATGAAATTAAAGCTGCTTTTGTTGGCCCATAGGCAGCGGATTTTGGAAGGCCGCGCCAACCAGCAACAGATGAAACGATGGCAATTTGACCGCATCTAGCTTGCACCATGTCTGGAACAATTGCTGCCAGCGCATTGACTACGCCAAGATAATTAACAGCCATATGATTTGCGTAGATTCGTGGCTCTATATGGGTACCGTTTTGAGGTTGGTAAATGCCTGCATTTAGAATAGCAACGTCAATGGGGCCAGATATTGCCACAGCATTATGAATAGCTGTTTTTATACCTGTTTCGTCTGCAACATCAGTCGAGTAGCCATAGAATTGATCAAATCGTTCTGACATCGCTGTAAGTCGGTCTTTGCGACGAGCAATTCCTGACACTGAATTCCCAGTCCGTAACAAACATTCGGCAAGCGCAGAACCGATACCAGAGGATGCACCAGTAATAAGAAAATGTGACATGCTTGGCCTTCTAATTGTTGGCCCTTAGGTTTACTGGAAAGGTTACAAAGTCCAACTTAAGTTTTTTGGGAGCTTTTGGAAATGAGCCGTGAGTCTTAATTGCTTTAACGAGATCTTGCAAAACAGCCTCATTATCATTTTTATTTAGAATCATAATATTCATAAGGTTACCATTCGTATTAATTTTCAGCGCGATTTTTATGCTCTCATTTAACTTTAGATTGCGAGTTCGATCCACCATACTGTTGCGCACAGCACCCCCCCAAGTCTTAAGAAGCATATTTTTATCAACAACCGACATAGATGCAACACTCACTGAAGTTTTGGTTTCTTTTTTTTTGCTAATATTCTGTGATAAAATCCTTTTCTTTGAATTACTTTTTGAGGGGGTTTGTGGACCACGTTTGTTTTTGGAGTATAAAGGAGGTTCTTTAGCATTTAAATCGGAGATATTCTTTTTTTTCGAGATCTGTTGTTTTTCAATTGACCTAATGTTTGTCTTTTGTAGCTCAGCTAAAGGATCCTTATCGATGTAAGGAGTGGCGCCTGCTGAAACATATTCTATTACGGGAGGTGAAGGTTTCGATTTTGGTATTGGTGGAGTCAAGAACGCAGACTTCGTGGTTTTTCGTAGTTTTTGAGTTTTGATTTGCTTTTTTTTAGAGTTACGTTTTGGTTTTTCTATCTTAATCTGTGTGGAGGTTATTTGGTTACCTAGTACTAGGGCTGGCGTACGCGTGATTTCTTGTCTACTGGTGTCCGCTATGGGTTCTTTTTCGCGTTTAGTTCTTGCTATATGTTTTTTTGGCTCTTTTTTTTCCAAAACTTGTAGTTCCGTTACAAAATTAATTTCAGTAAGTTCTTTTTTATCAATGGGTCCTGACAAATAGTTAATGTTTAGAAATAGCATTATGACCAAGGCATGAAGTACTACTGAGGCAAGCCAACCTAAGGCTTTTTTGTTGTTTTTTGATGAATCGTTAACAAACACTATTTTTCTCTACAAAGATTTTATCAAATTGTTTCTTTTTAAGAATTTGAAGCGGAGTACCTTCACAAATAACAGAACCTTCTCTCATAGCAATATACTTTGAAAAGTACTCCTTACCGAGTTCGATGTCATGCAAAGATGAAATTATGGTTTTTCCCGATTGGGACATTTCCTGTAATACTTCGAGAATGGTTCTTTTTTGAATTGGGTCAAGGCTGGCTAATGGCTCATCAAGAAAAATGATGGAAGTTTGCTGCACAAGGGCCCGTGCAATCAATACTGATGTTAACTCCCCACCTGAAAGAGACTTTATCCGAGCGTTTGCTAACTTTAAGGTTCCGGTTATGGATAAAGCGTCTTTGGTATCTATAAACTTCTTAATTGCTTTAAAGTTTTCTGTTTCCTTAACTTTTTCAATGGTAAACTGAAGTAATGTCTCCACTTTGATGTCCCAAACCAATTCTCTGTCTTGTGGAACCCAGGAGGCAAGCCGAACCCGATCAGACAAAGTTTTTGATGAAAGGTTAGATCCTCCGCTATGCGCTATTAAACCGAGCATTGCTTTCATAAATGTTGATTTTCCAGCACCATTTCTCCCAATGATTCCTACATTTTCTCCTTTTTTGATTGAAATGGAAGTTGGGTGAAGGATTGTTTTTCCCTGAATCTGGACACTTATATCAGAAGTTATAATTGCGTGGCTCATGTTAATCTCGTTGCTGACCTATTAGGTAAAGAAAGAAGGGTGTACCTAATAATGCCGTTAACACACCTAATTTTATCTCTCCAGTGGTTGGTAATATGCGTATAGCAATATCTGAAACTAAGATGAGAAGGGCCGCTATTGGTGGCGTCCAAATAAGAGTTTTTTTAGGCTCGTAATTTACAAATGGCCTAACCATGTGGGGAGTGACAAGGCCAACAAAACCAACAATGCCAGTAACCGAGGTTGTTCCGCCCACTATAAGCGCTGTACCAAAAAGTATATTTAAACGAAGTCTGCCAATATTGACTCCAGTTGAACTTGCTGTTTCCTCACCTAGGGAGAGTAGATTTAAGTCGGAAGCGCATCTTAGAAGGAAAACAGAGCCAACTAGGACCATCGGACCTGCTAATAAAACATGAAAATACGACACATCTGTAACTGAACCGAGCATCCAAAAAACAATTTCGTTGATAGCAAAAGGATTGTCGGAAAGGCTCAATATAAGTGTGGTTAATGACCCTGAAAGCGCAGATATTCCAACTCCAATAAGAATAACACTATGCCTGCTGACAGTGTTTTGAGTTAATTTAATTAAAATTAAACAAGCCACCATTGCAAAGGAGAGTGCAAAAATAGGTGTATAAAAAAAACTAATAGTGTTTATGCCAAGACCAATACACAGAACAGCCCCTAATGCTGCAGATGAGCTTATCCCCACGATGCTTGGTTCAGCTAAAGGATTGCGCAGATAACCTTGTAGTGCGGCTCCTGCCAAACCGAGGCCTGCCCCTACAATTAAACACATTAAAGTCCGTGGCAACCGTAATTCAAAGAGGATTATTGTGTCGGTTGTTTTTTGCCCAGAAATTCCGTTCATTATGGCTGAAAAGAAATCAATATTTACATACCCAATCCTTAAAGAAAGGAATGAGAAAAGTGCAAGCAATGAGACAATGCTGTAAGCCACGAATTTTTTACTGAGCAATTTTTTTTGCCTCAAGAATTTGTGCATGATGCTGAAGTAGCTGCTGTATTAAATCAATGATTTTGGGAGTACCACATGACCAGTATTTCTGTTTAATATGTGTTACCATTGTTGATCCTAGTGTTTTGTATAATGAGCTATGATAGTTTGGATTTTGAAAATGAATTTGTTGATTTTTGTTTTCATCAAGCAAAAGTAAATCAGGCTTTGCTTTTATAACGAATTCCGAAGGCAAAAAACGACCCCCCTGTGCTTGAATCAGACTGTTTTTTTCTCCAAATCCTGATCTCTGAAACACATCCCTAATAAGAGAGTTTTGTCCATTAACATATCTGTTTTCTGAGTACTGTATTGCCATTAAGCCCTGTGACTTGTCTGCGCTGAACTCAATGTTCCTAAGCGTTTCAATTAGATCTTTTGCTTTTCCAGAAGCATTTAAAAGGTACCCAAGGTGAACTAAGTTTTTTGCTATCTCGTCTATTGACCTTGCATAGTCAACGAGAATAACCCTTAAGCCTAATTTTGACATCGCGTGACGCGTTTTTGGGGATGAAAAGTTTGATGCAAGAACAATTGTGGGTTTTAGTGAGTAAACTTGTTCAGCGTTAAAATTCACTTTTTTAATTCCAGCCACTTCTTTAGCTATTAGTGAATAACGGCTGTCACCTGCGACGGATGAAACGGCAACAACGCCTTTTCTACCAACTAAAGCAATAACTAGTGAGTCTATGCAAAGATTAGTAGACACAATACGCTGATTGAAATCAGTGATATTTTTTGATCCATTAGCCGCTAATGATGAGCCTATTTTTAATAGGCTAAACACCAAAAATAATGAAAATATTTTTTTTAGTTTAAGTTTTGGCATCATGTTTTTCTGCATTGCATGTTGACTGCCTTTTTAGAGGGACAGTCTTCACCAAGTTTTCTTAGCTGTAAAAAATATTGAACGACCAGGGTTTCTATAACCCCAAACGTCAGAATTATTTACGTCAAATAAATTGGATACCTCGGTGTTGAAGGCAATGTTTTTTATTTCAAGTCCTGTCTTTATGTTAACCGTGGTATAGTCAGGCATTTTTTTTGCAGCCCAGTTTACCGGATACGAGTCCATGTTATTTGCAACATGCTTCAGTGCTATTTCTGCAAAGTTAATGTTATTACTAAACTGGTATCGTCCAATAAGATCCAGAATGTGCCTTGGACGCCTAACTTCAATATTTTTGTTTGCATCTCTTGAAATCAAATAGGTGTAGTTAGTCTTTATGAATATCTTTTCAGTCGGATATATGTCTAGGCTAATTTCTGTGCCGTGTCTGTTGCTTTTGCCCACTGCGTTAGTTGGATAAAAATTAGGGGCAGGTCCAGCGGTAATTTCATCAGTTAATGTTTCCTTAAATATTGCGAGGGAAAACACCCCATCAAAAGTGTTTAACTTTTGATTTAATCCAATCGTGTAACTAGTGTTTTTTTCTGGTTTGATATTTGAATTGCCTTTGGATCCAAAACATGCAGTACCGCCATAAATCTCGCAATAGGTTGGGTTAACAACTCCAGTGCCTGCATCAAATGAAATTGTACTATTTTGGTTTCTGAGTGGTTTTGACACGCCAATTTTCCAAGTGTTGGCTGTAGCGTATTTGTTGCTACTCTCAGATCGAAGTCCAAATTGAACCGCAGTTGAGTTTTTGAATTTATGCCTTAACTCATATGCGTGTGCACTGGCGGTGCGTTGATGTTCTGGAGTTAAAATATTTTTATCGTCAGTTCCTTCAAGTATAAATGAACCAAGTGTCTTGGAAGCAGAAAGCTGATTTTTATCTAATGCTTTTTGGTAATGGTATTTCACACTCTTTTTGTTGTTGTCACTTGTTTTTCCTCTTGCTGTTGTTGAACTGCTGTAGCGCGTTTCTCTATAACCAACCTCGTGTGCTGACCGCCCAGAAGTAAAAGATTTTTTTAGTCGTATTGAAAGTTGTTTTTCATTTCTTTTCCCTTGATCATTAGAGTCAACCAAATAATCAAGATGAGAAGTTGCGCTTACCGGCCATGAAACAGTGTCATCATAGTCATATTCTTCATTGGCTGAGCGAATGTTAAGTTTTATATCTGTTCCCGTATCCGTTTGGGTGTGCATTTTCCATTGAAGGGTTTCCCTTTCAAATCCATCTTTATCGCCGTTGCTGTATGAATAATCGTGGCCGTTATCCCTTTCATGACTAAAGCTTATTAGGTTTTGAGTTTTACCAATTAGGAAGCTTTTTAGAAATTCTGCACGATCAGATTTCCCTGTTCCCAAAATTGCAGTGCTATATTCATTCTTTGAGGGAGCTGTTGTAATAATGTTTATAACTCCAGAGGACGCAGCTGGTCCAAAGAAAACAGTTTGCGGTCCTCGCATTATCTCTATTCTTTCAACATTAGATGTTGAGAGGCCTGATAAAAAGTATTCACCATCACCTCCTGTTGCCTCGACACCGTCTATCAAAACCAAGGTATGGTTTCCTTCTCCACCACGTATTCGAATTTGAGTTGTTGCAGTTCCAGCGCTGCTTACTGCAAGGCCGGGCACGTTTCGAAGAATATGACTCAAACTTTTGTTTGATGATTGCTCGATTTCTTGTTTGCTTATTATAGTGTGTGATGTTGCAAGTTCGTTGCGCAAGATTGGTGTGTTGCCGCCAGAAATAACGATCTCGTTTAACTCATATGTTTCCTGAGCGTAAAGACTAGGCCCTATCATCAAGCTAGCGGCAGCAAACAGAAGGATTGCGTGTTTGTTCATAAAAATATTCCCCATGCACTGAGTTATTAAAAACTCAATAGTGTCAAAAACAGGTTCAGAAATTGTATCTGAACCACTCTAAAGTGACACCATTACGGGAAATCCGCTGCTAGCTAAGCCCTCTGCGAAGCAACACGGTGGTCATGTTTGGCAGGTCTCCTGGCTTGCAGATCAACACCAAATCCTTCCTTCCCACCTAATCAGGCAGTGGATTTATTGGATTGGTTCACTGCTTACAGTTGCAGAGGGCAGCTCGTGTTTAAAGTTCACGATTCCCTTTTCAGTGCTTTACGCACACCAAACAAATAAACTCTTAACCAAGAAATTATTTAATGCTAGTATTTTTTTGTAATATTTGAATTTTCTGGATCATGTCCAATAAAAATTTATATTGGCTATTTTTACTTGAAGAAATTTTAGTATTTTTTTTTGTTATTATTAACCAAAATTTTATATTAATAGAACAGGAGATTTAGATGAACCGGTGGCGGCATCTTATTGTAGCGTTAGGATTGATTCCAGCCTTGTTGATCTATGTGATTATCGTTTTGCAGTTTGCTGACTTAGTTACAAATATAAACTTTTTCATAGACCTTATTTTTTATGGGGTGGCTGGACTAGTATGGATACCGGCAGCAGCTAAAGTTGTTGGGTGGCTTGCAGAGCATGAGAGTAATTAAAGATTTGATTAGAATTACAGATAACCAGGCTATTTAAGCAAAGTGATTAAAACACCATTTAAGCATCTTCTGGAGACGATGGGTAAAGACAAACTATCGTTTTTTTCTAAGCCACACGACAGAAATGTTCCTGATTCCTGCAAGATTGCTGATCGTCCTTATGCCCATGCTATTCAAACTACTATAGAATTAATGAGACGATATGGGCTTGTTGGCTGGAAAGTGAAACTTGATCACGCACGCCGACGTGCAGGACAATGTGACTACAATAAACAAGTTATTTCACTTTCACGGCTTTATATCCGTAATGCCGAAAAAAGTCACATTCTCGATACCATTCTTCATGAAATCGCTCATGCTTTGGTTGGACCCCATCATGGACATAATGCAGTGTGGCGAAAAAAAGCACGAGAGATCGGCTGTACAGCAACTCGATGTCATACCTTAAATTTTTCGAGTGCTCGCTGGCAAATGACATGTCCTAATGGATGTTTTTCAGTTGAGCGACATCGGCGCAAAGCTGGACTTGTTTGCGCTAAATGTAAAGCTTCAGTTATATTTCTACCTAACTCCGGCACACTGTGATTTTATGTTTCAAATTGATAGAAATAGAAGCGCTGTTTTCAAAAGGGCACTAAAGAGGTTAGCTCAACCTGATCGACGATGGGTTAGCTTTCATTTGTTAGATATTGTGGAGATAACTGCTCTCAGAGAACTATGTAACCGTCAGCTTTTTAGAAAAGCTAGCAAAGAGGTTGGATTAGAAAAAAAAAGTGTGTTTCAAGACTTTGAAGTTTGCTTTCCAGCGCCTCGCATTAATGCAATTGATAGTTTGGCAAAACTACTTGAGGTTGGACTTTATCAAGCAGGAAGAGAGATTGTCGAGGAGCCAATAAAGGCACCATTCATATTTAATGATTTTGCTATACAGAAATATGCGTCAGGTTCACATGGAATTGGCATTCATAGAGATGGGCTGCGGTACAAACATATTGTAGTAATTATCAATTTGGCTGGGAAATCACAGTTGTTTGTTAGCAAAGACCGTGAGGGTAATGAGCGGAAAGTGATAAATGACAAACCCGGTCGTATAGTTTTGTTGTCTGCATCAAGATTTGCTGGACGCGAAGGTGACAAGGCAAGACCATTGCATGGGGTTGACCATGTCAAGGGAGGTCGGCTGTCATTGGGACTTCGTATTCAAGATGTATAACTAACTTTTGTTAAAGAGTTGTTGTAAGGAATAGCAAAGGTTGGCAGTCTATATCTATAGAGCGTTAGATTGGTTGCTACGCTCAACAATTTGAAACGATATTCGTTCAAGTTGTCCAGAGATTGGTGCTCAATCCTCATGCGTTCTAGCTGGTGTTAACGCATAAACCATTTTTTTGGTTTGATAACAGGAGATGAGTTGCCAATGCAAATAAATATCTCAGGTAAAAATATGGATACCGGTATTGCTTTTCAAGAGTATGCTGAAACTGCGCTGAATAATGTTGTGGGAAAATATTTTGACAATGCTGTCAGCGGTCACGTTACATTAGAAAAGGCTGAGTCGGGCTTTACGGTAAAGACAAGGGTTGCTTTGTCACAGCGGATGGAGTTGGAGTCTACTGGAAGGGCATTTGATGCTCAGTCAGCATTGTATGCCGCGCTAGAGCACGCAGAAAAAAGATTGAGGAGACATAAACGGCGCCTTAAAAACCATCGACATGGTCTTACTGTTGCAGAAGAGAATGATATCGATATTGTGCCTATGGCGGTATACGCTGCCGCCGGTCAATTGATTGATGAAGCTAATGATGAAGAGGAATTGTTACCTGTTGTTGCTGAGCTATCTTACGACATTGAGGTGCTTACGGTAGAACAAGCGGTTATGCGGTTGGAACTTACTGATTCCAAAATGTTAATGTTCCGTAACGCTAGTCATTTTGGTCTTAATGTTGTGCACATTCGTGACGATGGATCGATAGGCTGGATTGATCCGCGTGGCTCTCGTGGAATGGCTGGTTAAGGGAAGGTATAGAAGCCAATTTTTCTTTAGGTGGATTGCAAAATTTTTGCATTCTAAATATCTTATGTAGAATTCCAAAGAGATATAATGTTTTGGTTTTTGCTTGTTGCTGGCTGTGAGTCCTCTCAGCTTTTCAAAAAAATGCACCTGCACTTAATGCACGTTTAAAAATGGTGTTATCTACGTTACCGCCTGAGGCAACTGCAACCACAGTTTTGGATCCTGATGGAATTTGACCAGTTAAAGCAGCGGCCACAGCCACAGCACCGCCCGGTTCGACAACGAGCTTCAGATGTTTGAACAAGGTTGCTATTGTTTTCAAGACTTCCTCATCTGTAATAACGGCACCGCCGGATAAGTGCTGGCGGTTAATTGGAAAAGTTAATTTTCCTGGTTCAGGTGTTACAATTGCATCACAAATTGATATTTGTTTAGTATCTGCTCGTTGTATTTGATCAGATTCCAATGACCGCTTGGTGTCGTCATAAAACTCAGGTTCAGCACACCATATGTTGGATTTGTGAAAATGGGCATGGAAGGCAATGCTCAGACCTGCAATTAGCCCGCCACCGCCACAACAACATATCACAGCATCAGGTAAGACTCCCTCCGCTCTAGCTTGCTGTACTATTTCTAGGCCTACAGTTCCCTGTCCAGCGATTACACGCACGTCATCATAGGGTTTGATTAGGTCAGCATTGTATTTTTTGCTTAGCTCCATGCCAATATCTTCACGCGACTCTTTGTATCTATTATAGGTTATAACATTAGCGCCAAATGCCTTTGTCCCTTCAAGTTTGATTGCCGGTGTGTCTTCTGGCATAACGATTGTTGCTTTTAGACCGCGCGTTGCTGCAGCACGTGCAACTCCTTGGGCGTGATTACCACTTGAATAGGCGACAACGTGACTTACATCCTTGTCGAGACTCCAAACAGCATTTGTGGCGCCACGTAACTTGAATGAGCCAGTATGCTGGAGTGATTCAGCTTTTATTAAAAGTTGGAACCCTAAAAAGTCATTTAATCTTGGGGATTGCAGCAATGGAGTTCTGTAGATGTATGGGTTTACCCGAGTTGCTGCAGCTTCAATGATGGCGAGATCAATCTGAAGGGCACCTTTAGGTGTTTGGGGCAATTGAATAGGATCGGACATCTGCTTGCTTCCTGAATATAATAGTTCAGCATCATGAGTAGCTTCCTGACGTCGAATCGTCAATCAACTCGGATATGACTATTTTCCGATTTTTACGATAATCGTAAGAGCAAAATAATTGCTAGCTTGTGTTTATCTTGTGTCATGCTTATTTTACAGCAAGACAGTTTTAGGCGGTATGTCGCGAGGAGTAGAATATGTCACCAGCTATTACAGATGTACTTTTTTCAGGCTCTTGCACGGCCCTTGTTACACCTTTTAAGGATGGGCAGCTGGATAAGGATGCTTTTTGTAACCTTGTAGAGTGGCAGATCGAGAGTGGAACAGCTGCGCTGGTGCCGGTTGGGACAACGGGGGAATCTCCTACGCTTTCGCATGAAGAACACGATATTATTGTTGAGCTCTGCATCAAACAGGCATCAGGTCGTGTTCCGGTCATTGCTGGCGCTGGATCTAATAGTACTTCAGAAGCAATGAGGCTCGCCAAACATGCTGCGGGTGCCGGCGCTGATGCAGTTTTGATTGTGAGCCCTTACTACAATAAACCAACTCAAGAGGGGTTGTACCAGCATTTTTCTTCAGTCGCCAAAGTGGTGCCAGTGCCAGTTATTGTTTATGATATTCCCGGCCGGTCGATCGTACATGTAGCTGATGAAACATTGACCCGACTCGCTGCTGATTGCCCAAATGTCAAAGGTATAAAAGATGCAACTGCAGATGTTGCTCGGCCGACGAGGCTTCGTAACCTTCTTGGAGCTGAATTTGCCCAATTGTCGGGTGAAGATGCCACAGCTCTACCCTATCTTGCAGCTGGCGGCCATGGTTGTATTTCTGTTACAGCTAACATTGCGCCAAAGCTTTTAAGTGAGATGCATCAAGCTTGGTCAACTGGTGACATTGTTAAAGCACAATCGATAAATGAACGTCTGATGTCTTTGCATGATGCAATGTTCTGTGAAGCAAGTCCTGGGCCTGTGAAATATGCAGCGAAACTGCTTGGACTTTGTGGCGCTGAGACGCGTTTGCCGCTTTGTGAGATAGCCCCTGCTAGTAAGGCGTGTGTTGAATCTGCTTTGAACCGCGCGGGCTTGATGATTTAGTGATAATGCTCGCGCATCAGTCAGTTTGATTGGATTTGTAATGGCCAAAGGCATAATTTCAACTGGACGTATAGCTGAGAACCGCAAAGCGAGGCACGAATATGAGATTGAAGAAAAGTTAGAGGCTGGTTTGATTTTGTTGGGTAGTGAGGTTAAATCACTTCGCAGTGGCCGTGTTAGTATTGCTGAGTCCTATGCTGGTGACGATAAAGGTCGCCTGATGTTGTTTAATGCAAACATCCCCATTTATGAACCTGCGCGTGCAAACCATGAGCCAAAGCGTCCTCGTGAGCTTCTTGTTAAAGCTCGAGAGCGAAACCGTATGCTTGGACTGATTCGCCGGGAGGGTATGACATTAGTGCCGCTTGCGATTTATTTCAACGATCGCGGTGTAGCAAAAATTCAAATTGGTCTTGCTAAAGGGCGAAAGAAACAAGACAAAAGGCAAGCGGATAAGGACCGGACCTGGAGCCGTGATAAAGCGAGGTTGCTTAATACCCGAAATAACTAATTTAAGTAACTATCTCAATCAGGATTGGCTTCTGTTTGGCGAGATGGTCGTGCGATGAGATGACGTAATGTCTCCATTTCAATAAACACATCTGCCATGCGACGCAAACTATCTGCTGCCATTGGTGGAGAGGTTTTAGTTGTTGACACAACTGAAACTCGGACACCACTCCCTTGGACATCCTCAAGAAGACGACAAAAATCACCGTCACCAGAAAAGAGCACCGCGTGATCGATATGTGGGGCTAGTTTTAACATGTCAAGAGCAAGCTCCATATCCATGTTACCCTTTGTCCGTTTTTTTCCTGTTTCGGGGTCAGTGAATTCTCGAGTTAATTTACTAATAACTGCATAGCCATTGTAATCGAGCCAATCAATAAGAGGCCGCAATGGCGAAAACTCCTGGTCTTCTGGAAGCGCGGTGTAATAGTAGGCTCTGATTAAATTAGTGTCTTGACTGAAATATTGGTGAAGTTTGGAATAGTCAATATCCATATTCAGCAACCGCGTTGCCGCGTAAAAATTTGATCCGTCAATAAAAAGTGCCGTTTTTTCATGTTTCATTTTTAAATTCCAGAATTAAAAAAAATTAAAATTTTGTTAAAATTAAATCCTTAATCGAGCAGCATCATAATGTGTTTTTCAAGGCTGTTTGAGATTCTTTTGATAGACAAGTCTAAGCGATGAGAGGTACTCACAACAGTCATTTTTATGCTACACAATAAATTTTTTAATTTTTTTTCGATTATGTTGTTAGTGTTCATTAATATTTGACTAAGGAAGCAAAGAAGTAATGGCCACATCACGCATATTTATTGGACTTGGGGCAAATCTGACTCCGGTTGGTTATGGAAATCCACGAGAGGGTTGTGTCGCCGCGCTCTCTGCTCTTGCCCAAGAAGGAGTTTACGTTGAAAAAATTTCAAACTGGTATGAGTCTGCTCCAGTGCCGGTTTCTGACCAGCCATGGTATCTAAACGCTGTTGCCATTGCAAAAACTAAACTTGATGCTTCTCAAACCTTGGCGGCAATGCATCAAACTGAGGTGCTTTTTGGTAGGGTTCGTGGACTACGTAATGAGGCTCGTGTGTTGGACATGGATTTAATTGATTTTGATGGGTTGGTAATCAGCAGAGCTGACTTAACTCTGCCTCACCCAAGATTGCATGATAGAGCTTTTGTGCTGCTCCCACTGCGCGAGTTGAGTCCTAATTGGAAACATCCGGTTACTTGTAAAGAAATAGGGGAGCTCATTTCAGCATTACCAGCTGAACAAAAAATACGTCTCGCGATTAATTGATAGGCAAATCATTTTTCTTTGTTTTTCCGTTTCAATCAAAAAAGCTGATCCAAATTTATTATTATCGTAAAGATATTCAATTTTTGTCAATGCTAGTTTGTATGCTTTTTAACTCTTTTTGCTTGTTCACTGTTCAAATTTAAGGTAAACCGCCGTTATAAACGAGGATACATTTTGTTCGGGTTCAAATTATTTTTTGCTTGCAGGCACGGTATTGTTTACGGAAATTATGTTTTGTGTTACCGGAATTTTGAACAAGGTTGTTAAAATAGGAGATATAATTGGCGCGTGTAACTGTTGAAGATTGCATTGAAAGAATCCCAAACCGGTTTGATCTAGTATTGACGGCAAGCCAACGTGCGCGCGGGATACTCAAGGGCGATTTGCCAACGATTGAACGTGACAATGACAAGAATCCAGTTATTGCGCTTCGGGAGATTGCGGCAGAAACTGTTGATATTGATGTGCTCAATGAGGGGTTAATTAAAAAATTACAGCGGGTTGCTATTCGTGAGGAGCAGGAAACGCGTGATGATGCCGCAATCGCGGCAGAGGTTGATTTATCTGTGATGGTTGGTGACTATGGCGATGATTCAAGCGGTATGCAAATTGCAAGCGCTGAAGAAATTGAGCCCTCTGGTTTTGAGGATGTTGACCTATCCGATGTGCAAAGTGAAGATTAAAAGAGGCTCCAGCACGACGGTTCCTCCTTTTAGAGAATTGCCGGCTGGGAATGTTTATTCGGCTTGGCAACAATATGATTGAAGCGGCTGATCAACTTTTTACAAAAATAAGGGCTTATGATTCATCAGTGGATGAGGACCGATTTCGTCGTGCCTTTGTTTTTGGTATGGAAGCCCATGATGGTCAGACGCGTGCTTCTGGTGATCCATATTATACACATCCTATAGCTGTAGCTAACTTATTAGCTGACATGCAACTTGACCTTGATACGGTTATTACGGCTTTACTTCATGATACAGTTGAGGATTGTGAAGTATCTTTAACAGCACTTGATAACGAATTTGGCTCCAGTGTCTCGCAATTGGTCGATGGTGTCACTAAGCTAAGCCTGATTGGGCGACAAACTGGCGAGAACCTGCTTCAGGCTGAAAATTTTCGGAAATTACTATTGGCGATGAGTGAAGATGTGCGTGTTTTGCTTATTAAGTTGGCAGATCGAGCGCACAACATGCATACAATCTCACACATACCCAAACAGGAAAAGCGTGCTCGAATAGCTAGAGAAACGCTAGACATATATGCGCCTTTGGCAGAGTTAATTGGTGTGACTAACTTGCAACATAGCTTAGAGGACAAAGCTTTTGCTGTTTTGCATCAGGAAATGGCACAAACCATAAGTGCACGCCTTGAATTTATGGTTCAGGAATCTGAAATTGTCATTCCGATGATTAGTGTTGAATTGCAAGATGTTGTCGAAAGGGGCGGCGTTGAATGCAGCGTAAATGGAAGATTGAAATCGGCGTATTCAATTTGGCGTAAAATGCAACGTAAAAAAGTAACAATGGATCAGCTATCAGACATTATGGCCTTTAGAGTTTTAGTGCCATCCTCTGAAGATTGTTATAGAGCGCTTGGATGCGTTCACGCCGCTTATCCAAACGTTATGGGACGAATTAAAGACTACATTTCGACCCCAAAGCGCAATGGATATCAATCCATACATACTGGAGTTATTGGCCCAGAAAATCATAAAATTGAAATCCAAGTTAGGACACCTGAAATGCATTCGGTAGCAGAATATGGTGTTGCTGCTCACTGGGACTACAAAACTAATATTTTTGACAAAAATATGTTTAAATTTAAATGGATAGAAGAATTAGTTGGAATTTTAGATGAAGAAGCTGGTGCTGAAGAGTTTCTTGAGCATACCAAAATGGATTTATATCATGATCAAGTGTTCTGCTTTACTCCTCGTGGTGATTTAATTGCCTTGCCAAAAGGTGCAACGGCAGTCGATTTTGCTTATGCCGTTCACTCAAAAGTTGGTGAAAAGTGCTGCGGGGTTCGTATTAATGGAAAAAATCGTCAACTTGCCACTGAACTTGAAAATGGTGATAAGATTGAGATCGTAACTAAATCTTCGGCAAAACCTCTTGCTGAATGGGAAAATTTTGTCAAAACTGGAAGAGCAAAATCTGGCATAAGACGTGCAGTGCGCGCCGAGAGGGCTGTAGAATTTAGCCGGGTTGGTCGATCAATGCTGCAAAAAGCCTTTTCTGAGAATAACAAACGATTACAAAAACGGGTGCTTAATAAAATTCCACAGCTATTTAATGTCCAAAAAATGGAAGATATATTTGCTCAAATAGGAGAAGGTCGACTGCAACCGGGGTTAGTGCTGGAAAAGCTGTATCCAGATTTAGCCAAAAGTAAAAAACGAACAAAATCGGCGGGTGAAGGAAGCAGAGCTAAGACAAAAAAAAATAAGCCGTTATTAACAATTCAGGGAGTTAATTCCGGCGTTGCCATTACCACGGCACGATGCTGCCACCCATTGCCCGGTGAAGAAATTGTTGGTATCTTTACCACAGGTAAGGGTGTGACCGTGCATAGAGTTGATTGTGCTACCTTGGTTGATTTTAATGATATGCCGGAATTGTGGATGGATGTAGGTTGGGAGCACGAGGGACCACGCCGTGTTTTGGGTCGTTTGAATACAGTCTTGTCTAATGAGCCTGGCGCGTTAGCAGCTGTAGCAACCATTATTGGTCAACAAGGTGGTAATATTTCTGACATTCATTTAACTGATCGAAGTGCTGATTTTTTCAGCTTCAAACTTGATCTTGAAGTTAAAGACGTTGAGCATATGCGCACGATAATTGCCGTCTTACAGGCAAACAACTTTGTGGAAAGTGTGGAACGGAGCAGTACTGTAAAGGTGTAAACGAGTTCTTTATGAGGTGTTTTAATGTTTCGGCGTCGTAAACCGTTAAGTGTTTTCAATCAATTGCGGGCTGTACTATGGCCAGCTAGGGGTTTTCGTCGTCTTTTTTCTTATTTGTTTCAGAGAATAATTCGGCTTCCTGGGACACCAGTATCGATTGCGAGTGGGTTTGCTAGCGGGGTGGCTGCGTCATTCACTCCTTTTATAGGCTTTCATTTCTTTATTGGAGGTGCGTTAGCCATGCTTTTGCGTGGAAACGTACTGGCTTCGGCTATTGGTACTTTTTTTGGAAATCCATGGACGTTTATACCAATATGGCTTGCTGATTATAAGGCTGGTCTGGGCGTTCTTCGCGCAATGGGGTATGGAGATACTATGCGTGCCCTGACGATCGAAGAACTTGGTGTTATTTTGAGTAGTGTACTTCAATTTATGTCATTGTCTGGAAATATGAGTTCGTCGGAACTTTTTATTAAGGTTGAGCACGTTTTGATGCCGATGTTGATTGGCGGCGTTGTGCTCGGAATAATCGCCTGGTTAGTCTCATTCCTATTAAGCCTTTGGGCAGTTAAGGTATGGCGGGTCCATAGGGCTAAACGGCTGTTAAAGATGGTGCATAATTCGGCAAATTTTGATAGAGATTTAGATGCGCGTCGCTAAATCACTGAACCACCCATTTATTGAAAAAAGAGAATGTTTTGTTGAATATTAGGAAGTCCCTTCGTCTTGGTGTAAATGTTGATCATGTTGCAACGATAAGAAATGCTCGGGGTGGCACTCACCCCGATCCTTTAAAGGCTGCAATGCTAGCGATCAAGGCAGGGGCAGATGGAATTACCGCACATCTTCGCGAAGATCGCCGGCATATTCATGATGATGACATTCTGGCCATTCGAGAAACAATTGATGCTCCTTTAAATTTTGAAATGGCTGCAACAGAGGAAATGGTGTCCTTTGCATTAAAAATTCGGCCAAACGCTGCCTGTATTGTACCGGAGCGTAGAGAAGAATTGACCACTGAAGGAGGGCTTGCTGTTATTCAGCAGGAAGAAAACTTGAAAAAATTACTGAAACCGTTGAAACTTGCTGGGATACGATTATCACTTTTTATTGAAGCTAACCTTACTGATATAGATGCAGCCAAGCGCATTGGTGCCGATATTGTTGAACTTCATACAGGGCGCTATTGTAATAATATTCCTGGTCGTCCTGCTGAACTTTTAAGACTCAAAAGAGCTGCCGGTCACAGTTTGAGTAACGGAATTGAGGCGCATGCTGGTCATGGGCTTTGCTTTGATACTGTAAGTGCTATAGCGGCTATTCCTGAGATGAGAGAATTAAATATTGGCCACTTTTTAATCGGTGAAAGTGTTTTTTGTGGGCTTGAATGCTCAATTAAAAAAATGCGCGAAAAAATTGACGCTGCTAGGTGTCAAAATATGACAGCCCAGTAGTATGATACTTGGTATTGGTACAGATATTGTTGACTCGCGCCGCATTGAGGCAGCGATAGCACGACATCCAAATAAATTTTCTAAACGTATTTACTCATTGGCGGAATTAAGTGCGGCTAAAAAGGTGGCGAGCCCAGTTAAGTTTTTGGCTAAGCGATTTGCTGTAAAGGAAGCTCTGTACAAGGCACTTTCCCCATCAGGTGTTAAAGGATGTAGTTGGCTTGATGCAGAAACTCTTACTATGCGAAGTGGAGCTCCCTGTGTACATTTGACTGGCCGTTGCAAAATGGCACTTGAGGCAATGACGCCTGATGGGTATAACGCAAATCTGTCTGTGTCTCTAAGTGATGAGACACACTTCGCTCTTGCATTTATCATTATAAGCGCCGTTGAGGCCGATTGGATAAAAACGAATGAGTAAAAAGCGCAAAGAAAGCAAATTTGAACTTCTAAAAACAATTTTGGTCGCTGGAGTGGTCGCATTAGGATTTAGATCTCTTTTGTTTGAGCCATTCAATATCCCATCAGGTTCAATGGTTCCATCACTGCTTGTTGGTGATTATCTCTTTGTGTCGAAATCATCTTATGGCTATTCTCGATATTCTTTTCCATTTGGCGTAGCCCCATTCAGTGGACGTGTGTTTGCGGAGGAACCCAAGCGGGGTGATGTTGCAGTTTTTCGCCAACCAACTGATCCAGCAGTCGCGTTCATAAAGCGAGTTATAGGGACTCCCGGTGATCAGATCCAAGTTAAGAACGGAATTTTGCATATAAATGGTGTTCCCGTTAAGCGTTCGTATTTAGGTTTGGCAACTGCCACAAACGGTTTTACAACAATTAACTATAAAGTTTATGAAGAAACTCTGTCTAATGGATCCCGTCATTTAATCCAAGAAAGATCAGATGATGATGCGTTTGACAATACTGCCGTTTATTTAGTGCCAGATGACCATTATTTTATGATGGGCGACAATCGTGATAATTCTCGAGACAGTCGCACCCCATCAGTTGGTATGGTTCCTGCTGAAAATTTAGTTGGCCGGGCTGATAGGTTGTTTTTTAGCCATAATGGCAATGCCCGTATTTGGGAGGTTTGGAAATGGCCTTTCGCAATCCGCTATGGCCGTATTGGAGATAGCATTATTTAATGTCAGCTGACCCCTTTCAAAGGCTTGAAAAAGACCTAGGTCACAGGTTTGCTGATCGCAGCATTTTGCATGAGGCATTGAGGCATTCAAGTAAGGCTGGAAAAAAGAACAGCTATGAGCGTTTGGAATTTTTAGGGGACCGTGTTCTCGGGCTTTTGCTGGCGCATTATTTTTTTGAAACATTTCCTGATAATAATGAGGGGGAATTGTCACTTCGTCTTCATAGGGAAGCAAGAATGTCTACCCTTGCTGACATTGCCCGTAAATTAAAACTTGATAACTACATTCAATCACAGACTGGACTGGATATCGCCGCAAATGATAGTCTGATGGCTGATGTTGTTGAAAGCATTATGGCCGCTATATATCTAGACTCAGGGCTAAATGCTGCAAAGGCGTTTTTAGAACGCCAATGGCCATTGAGTAGCAATCTTTTCAAACGTTATGAAAAAGATGCAAAATCAAAATTGCAGGAATGGAGTTTACAAAGGGGGCTTGGGTTGCCAGTCTACCACTTATTGTTAAAAAGTGGTCCTGACCATACTCCACAGATGACTTATGAAGTTAAAATCACGGGCTTTGACGCTTTTAGTGGGACTGCAGGCAGCCGTAAGGTTGCAGAGCAAACCGCGGCAGATGCCTTGCTAAAACATCTGCAAGAGGGGACGTTTGGTCATGACTGATCAGGACAAAATAGAAAGGGATTTTGGGATAGAGTTTGATTTAAATGAGCCTAGCCACGCTGGATTTGTGGCACTAATTGGTGCTCCAAATGCTGGAAAATCGACACTGATGAATGCAATGGTAGGACAAAAAGTATCCATCGTAACACCAAAGGTACAAACTACCCGTAGCCGCATTCGTGGTATAGCTATGCATAAAAATGTTCAAATGGTCTTTGTCGATACACCCGGAATTTTCACTCCAAAGCGGCGTTTAGATCGAGCTATGGTGCAAGCAGCTTGGAAAGGCGCCGAGGATGGCGATGTTTTATTACTTTTACATGATTGTGCGCGCCGCGTCATTGACGATGATACACGTAATATCCTAGTTAAACTGGCGGATTCTGGTCGCAATGCTTCATTGGTTTTAAATAAAATTGATTTAGCACCGCAGGAGCGTCTGTTAGAGCGTGCTGAAGAAATGTCAAAGATTTTTGAGTTTGATCGAATTTTTATGCTTTCAGCTGCTACTGGAAATGGAATTGATGACCTTAAAAATTGGCTGGCCGGCAGAATGCCGCATAGTCCATTTTTGTTTGATCCAGAGGATTTGTCAGATATGCCGATGCGCCTTCTTGCTGCGGAGACTATGCGTGAAAAACTATTTTTGAATTTGCATCAAGAATTGCCGTATCAATTAACGGTTGAGACCGAAAGTTGGCAAGACCGTGAAGATGGCAGTGTTGAAGTTCACCTATCAATTTATGTTTCGCGAGAAGGGCATAGGGGCATTATTCTTGGAAAAGGAGGTCAAACAATGCGCCGTATAGGTACAGCAGCCCGAAAAGAGCTTGAGGCAGCACTGGACCGTCGCGTTCATCTTTTCTCGCATGTGAAATATCGTAAAGACTGGATGGATGATTCAGCGCGATATAATCTTTGGGATCTTGATTATAATGCCTGATTGGCAAGCTGAAGGCATTGTCCTGTCAGTTCGTCCGCATGGAGAAGGCAGCGCTATTCTTTTTGTTTTGACAGACCATCATGGCCGTCATGCAGGGTTGGTGCGCGGTGGCAGCTCATCAAAAATGCGAGGGGTTATGCAGCCAGGAAACCGGGTGCAGGTAAATTGGCGAGCAAGGCTTGACGAACAATTGGGGCAAATACAGGTTGAACTTGTTCAATCAATTCCCGCAATGCTACTTGATTCGCCATTGCGGCTTTCGGGAGTTGCCTCGATGTGTGCCGTTCTTGATGGCTCGCTTCCGGAACGTGAAGCACAACCTGGCTTATATGAAGGTAGCGCGGCATTACTTGATGTTATTGTTTTGGATGATGATAATACAAGTTGGCTAGAGGGCTATGTACGCTGGGAGATTGGTCTATTGGCCGCTGTTGGATACCGGCTTGATCTGTCGCGTTGTGCTGCCAGCGGTGAGACTACTGATCTTGCCTATGTCAGCCCAAAATCAGGAGGGGCTGTGGGTGTTCATCAAGCTGGAGCCTTTGCAAACCGGATGCTTGCATTGCCCAAATTTTTGGGTGGTGTTTCCTGTTCCAAACATGACTGGATTGCTGGATTGGATCTTACTGGTCATTTCTTATCAAAGCGTGTGTTTGCAGTCCATAATTTGGGCTTACCAGCCCAACGTAGACGTCTAGCCGACATGGTTGATACCCGCTATGACGGCAAATAATTATTTAGTAAGGTGCTTTTATGAACGATTATGTTGATACTCCAACTGGAGGAAGAATTGAACCCACAGCCTTTTCTGATGCGCTATCAGAACGTTATCTCGCATATGCATTGTCGACAATCACATCTCGATCACTTCCCGATGTAAGGGACGGTTTAAAACCTGTTCATCGTCGACTTCTATTTGCTATGCGCCAACTAAAGCTTGATCCTGGGCAGGGGTTCAAAAAGTCAGCCCGCGTTGTTGGTGACGTAATGGGCAAATTTCACCCTCATGGTGATGCTGCGATTTATGATGCGATGGTGAGAATGGCACAAGAATTTGCCATGCGTTACCGCCTTGTTGAAGGGCAGGGTAATTTTGGTAATATCGATGGCGATAACGCAGCTGCAATGCGCTACACTGAAGCGCGAATGACTGAAGTTGCACGGCTTCTGCTTGACGGAATAGATGAAGATGCTGTGGACTTTAGACCAACCTACGATGGCGAATCTGATGAACCTACACTTTTGCCAGCTGGGATTCCCAATCTCCTCGCTAATGGGGCGCAGGGAATTGCTGTAGGCATGGCAACATCAGTTCCACCTCATAATATTGTTGAGCTTGCCGATGCATCGTTGCATTTGATCAAACATCCCAACGCATCAATTGAAACACTGTTAACCTTTGTTAAAGGGCCAGATTTTCCCACTGGTGGTTTGCTTATTGAACCATGGGAATCTATTAAAGAGGCTTATTCATCTGGACGTGGCGGGTTTAGGGTCCGGGCAAAATGGGAAGTTGAAACTGAAAAGGGTGGGGCATGGCAGATTGTTGTCACTGAAATTCCCTATCAGGTTCAGAAATCACGTTTGATAGAACGGCTTGCTGAAATGCTGCAGGCAAAGCGTCTTCCAGTTTTAGCTGATATTCGTGATGAGTCAGCTGAGGATATTCGCATTGTTTTGGAGCCAAAATCAAGACGTCTTGAAGCGGCAGTGGTTATGGAAAGCTTGTTTAAATTGTCTGATCTCGAAGTGCGGGTGCCGCTAAATTTAAATGTGCTTGATGCTGATGGCCGCCCAATAGTGATGGATTTGCGTATGGCTCTCAATGCCTGGTTGACGCATCGCCGCGTTGTATTGCAGCGTCGTTCACAATACCGGCTTGGCCGGATTGCCACTCGCCTTGAGGTATTGGAAGGCTATCTGATTGTCTTTTTAAATATTGATGAGGTCATTTCCATCATTCGTGAGGTAGACCATCCGCGTGATGAACTAATGCTTCGTTTTGGGCTTAATGAAAATCAATCTAATGCTGTACTAGATATGCGGCTTCGTTCTTTGCGACGATTGGAAGAAATGGCTCTCCAAAATGAACGTGATCAGCTGATTGCCGAACAGCTTAATTTAAATACTTTGCTTCTTGATGAAACAAAGCAATGGTCAATGATTTCCAATCAAATCAAAGATATGAAAAATATTTTTGTTACCGAAGATAAGCGAAAGACGCAACTTTCCAAAGCTCCAATTATTGATTTTGATCCAACTGAAATTCTTGTCGAACGAGAGTCAATTACCATTATCTGTTCTGCGAATGGGTGGATACGGTCAATGAGGGGTCATCAAGACCTCAAAAGTGAATTCAAATACAAAGAGGGTGATTCAGCTGGTCATGTCCTGCATGCGGAAACAACTGATAAAATTCTACTTTTTGCTGATAATGGACGTTTTTATACCCTATCCGGCGACAAATTGCCGCGTGGGCGTGGCTTTGGTGAACCTATAAGTTTAATGCTTGATTTGCCCGCAGATAGTGAAATCGTAAAACTGGTGATTGCCGGAGATGGTAAATTGTTGGTTGCCGCAAACACTGGCCATGGTCTCATTGTCGATATGCAGAGCGCTGTGGCGCAAACACGAAGTGGAAAACAGGTTTTGAATTTGTCCAGTACATCTCGCGCGGTGGCGTGCAGTACCGCCGATGGTAATATGGTTGCATCCGTAGGCGTGAACCGTAAATTGATTGTATTTGCCCTTGACGAGGTGCCTGAAATGGGACGAGGGAAAGGGGTTATTTTGCAGCGTTTCAAGGATGGTGGCCTTGCCGATGTTACGGTGTTTGATAAGGCTAATGGACTGATCTGGCATGCTACAGGTGGGCGTATTCGGACTGAGTCTGACTTATCTTTATGGTCTGCCCGGCGCGGCGGTTCCGGTAAATTGCCTCCCAATGGATTTCCGCGTCCGGCCAAATTTACCTAACCTTATGATGATCAATAATCTTCTATGGGTATGATTATTATTGGATTATCCTGTGGTTAATATGCTTGGGACTTCGGCATCTTCGGCGATATCGGTAATAAGCATTCGTCCTGGTTTGTGCGTAATTGAAATTTTTGGTTTTGCCTGAAGAATTGCCGCTTGTGGGGTCACACCACATGCCCAGAATACCGCAATTTCACAATCGCCAATGGGTGATGGATCTCCCCAGTCCGGCGCGTTCAGATCGGCAATCCCAATATCGGCGGGATTACCCCAATGCACTGGTGCACCATGAGCCATCTGAAAATTTGCTGAGATAGCGCGAACCATAGCCAATTTTTTAATTGGAACGGCGCGCATACTTACAACCATTGGACCAAAAAATGGCCCGGCTTGAATTGTTTTTATGCTGGTTTTAAACATGGGCACCGTACGATCATTATCTATGTGCCAAATAGGGATGCCTGCGCGGATCAACTCATGCTCAAAGGTAAATGAACAACCTAGCGCAAATCCAACCATCTGATCGGTCCACAGAGTTGTGATATCAGTAATCGTGTCATCTAACACGCCATACCGGTAGATATTGTAAGATGGAACATCTGTTCTTATATCAATATCAGTTCCAAGGGTATGAAGATATGGTGATCCTATTTGTGTTACTCCCACAAGCGGGCATGGCTTTCTGTTTCGTTCACAAAATTTTATAAAATTATATGCATAGGATTTTTCTAGAATCACTACATTGGCTTGTAAAAATCCCTGTGCAAGCCCTGATGTATGATCGCAATAAGACCCGGAACGGATTTTAGATCGCACATCGGTTTGGCTGTTCTGGCGCAGTTGTTCAAAGGAGTTTTTCACTGACCTATCCTATTTAAAGAGATTCGTGGAGGTTCGGTTTTAACGCGTAAGGTGCTTGCCGCCTGCCATTGACCATCCTGAAAAATTTCCGCCGGTTCAAAGCGCGCCTTATAATTCATTTTTGTGTTTCCTTCTACAAAATATCCAAGGTAGAGCCAATCTAATTGTATTTCCTTGGCAACCGCAAATAAATCAAGAACCATGAAAATTCCAAGTGAGCGTGATTTTAATGTTGAGTCAAAAAAACTGTAAACTGCGCTCAATCCATCAGATTGTATGTCTACGAGAACACTGGCAAAAAGCTTGCTTTCACAATCTTTATAGCTAATCAAAACTGTCTCTATCGGACTGTTACTGATCATGCTCGTAAAATCTTGTTGATCCATTTTGGCCATCTGGCCTTCGTTGTGCCGGGTGGTAACGTAGCTTTTAAAAAGGGTGTAATGTTCCTCTTTTGGATTAGGGCTTGAAATGATTCTGGTTAGGTCATTGTTTTTTCGAATGATGCGAGCCATGCTACGGCTCGGGGAAAAACCAGAAACATCAACGCGCCATGGTGTGCAAGCATTGCATTGGGGGCAGGCTGGCCGATACACCCAGTTTTCTACGCGGCGAAATCCGGCGGTTGCTAGTTCTTCATGGCATTGAGGGTTGTTTGCAATGTCTACTGCGATACGCTGCTCTGTTTGCCCTTTTATATAAGGGCAAACACTTTGCATGCTTAGACGCATAGGCAGTGGTATCCTGCGATGTAGTCGGTTGTCTTGATCCATTTTTTAGATTGCCTAATAAGTGGTGAGTAAATGAAGATGTATTCAACATCAAGGTTATAGATTTTCCAACGGGACTTAAGTTGCATTATTTTCCATTTGCCTGACTTGAAAATTAGTTGCACGAAGAGATGAAATAATTTCATCAACATGATCAGGACCGCGCGTTTCGATTACGGCATCAATTTTTGCTAGTTTTGCTGGAACATCATAAAATAAACGCTGGTGATATATTTCCACAATATTACCACCGCATTTACCGATTGATGCAGTGATTGCAGCTAGCATGCCGGGTTCATCAGAAATATCAATTCGCAAACGGGCAATTCGACCATCTACAGCCATGTTTCTATTTAATATGGATGCTAGAAGCCTTGGGTCAATGTTGCCGCCACAAATAACTGTTCCTACTTTTTTACCAGAAAATAATGACGGGTTGGCATGAATAGCAGCAATGCCAGCGGCACCGGCTCCCTCGGCAACAATACGCTGTTGCTCAACCAAGGCGCCCACTGACCACTCAAGTTCACGTTCATTGACTAGTAGTATATCGTCAACAAGTGACCGGATTACGGGCAAAGTAACTTCACCTGGTTTTTTGACAGCGATGCCTTCAGCCAATGTTTCTCCGCCACAGGTAATTTTTTTTCCTGCAACTGCAAGTTTCATAGTTGGATAAAGTTCGGTCTGAACACCATAAATTTTTATATTTGGGCGCATTTCGCGCGCAATTGTTGCAATCCCTCCAATCAATCCACCACCTCCAATCGGAACAATAAGAACGTCTAAGTCTAGTTCATCAGTTAACATTTCAAGTCCTACAGTGCCTTGTCCCATCATTACTAATTCATTGTCATAAGGATGTATAAGTGTCAGAGCATTTTCGTGAATTAACCTGTTAACTGTGCCTTCACATTCGTTGAGGTTGCGCCCTTCAAGCACAACAGTTGCTCCGAATGCTCTTGTGCGTGCTACTTTTGCAAAGGGTGTTTGAGCTGGCATAACTATTGTCGCAGAAATTCCCATGCGTTTTGTATGATAAGCGACAGCCTGTGCATGGTTTCCTGCTGACATTGCTATAACGCCATGTTTTAGCTGTTCTTTATTAAGGCCAAGCAGTGCATTTAATGCACCGCGCGCCTTAAATGATGACGTGTGTTGGAGGCATTCCAGCTTCAAAAACAAGTTGCATCCAAAGTTATGAGATAGCATTGGCGCTGGTAACATTGGCGTACGAATAACACTTCCCTTTAGTAACGTCGCTGCCTCTCGAACTCGTTTAGCTGTCACCGTCATCGACTTCTCTCTTTTATAACCTTTTTTTGATTAAAAAGGCTCTTTAAAAAATCCAATCTAGAAGCGTTTTTTAATCGGTTGTTTTAAATATTTTTAGCAATTAAATTTTTGGTCAATTATCAATGTCACAATTTTTTATTTTAATAAAAAGCTTAGTTACTTGAATATCTTATTAGGTATAATTTCACAGAAATTAGAAAATTGAACGGTAATCAGGACTGATTTAGTATGGCGGCTATTTCTGGAGCAAAATAGGTAATTACGGCATCAGCGCCTGCACGCTTGAAAGAGATCATAACTTCTGTAATCGTGGTTTCACGATCCAGCCATCCTTGGTTAAAAGCGGCGCAAAGCATCGAATACTCGCCAGATACTTGATAGGCAACACAGGGCACACCAAATTCAGCCTTAGCTCGTGCAAGAATATCTAGATACGGCATGCCAGGCTTTATGATAATTATGTCAGCCCCTTCGGCAAGGTCGAGTGCGATCTCATGCATGGCTTCATCGCTATTTCCAGGATCCATTTGATATGTTGATTTTTCAGTTTTACCAATCAATGCCCCAGTACGAACAGCGTCACGGAATGGTCCATAGAATCCTGACGCAAATTTGGCAGCATAGGCCATAATTTGAATATTTTGGTGTCCAGCACCATCAAGTGCAGCCCGGATGATGCCAATACGCCCGTCCATCATATCTGATGGAGCAATAATATCACAGCCTGCATTAGCCTGATGAATGGCCTGTTCGCATAGGACAGCAATAGTTTCATCATTCAAAATTTCACCTTCTTTGAGAAGGCCATCGTGCCCATGTGAGGTAAAAGGATCCAGTGCTACATCACACACAATTCCAAGATTTGGGTAGGCCGATTTTATAGCCTTTACTGCACGGCAAACAAGGTTATCGCCATCACGTGCGAGGCTGCCAGAGTCATCTTTGAGCTCAGTATCAATGGACGGAAAAATCGCAATAGCTGGAATTTTCATTTCGACTGCCTTGGCTGCTTGGTCTTGAAGACAATCAATGGAATAGCGATTTACCCCGGGCATGGATTTTACATTTTGTATGATATTTGTCCCTTCGACAACGAATAGAGGCCAAATCAGATCAGCCGTATTGATGCGCGTTTCAGCAACAAGACGGCGAGAAAAAGCTGTCTGTCGGTTGCGCCGCATTCGCGTGGAAGGGTATTGACCTCTACTCATGAGCTGTTTAATCCATTCATTAACGTAACCTTATTAAGACCATAACGATCTGGAAAGCTTTCTGCAATGCTGCAAGATCACAATCATAAGAACGTTAATGATAACGTCCACTATTATGTTGTTGGGGTTGTTGGGGTAGTTGTTCTGGATAGACCAGAGACGCTGAACGCTTTAAATTATGATATGGTTTGGTTGCTTCGTGATATTTTTGTTTGCTGGAAGGATGATCCAGCTATTGGTCATGTGGTGATTTGCAGCAGTGCTTCTCGTGCTTTTTGTGCTGGCGGTGACATACGACAAGTCCGTGAGGCTCTCTTGGCAAGAAATGTCGATGCGGCAGACTTATTTTTTCAAGGGGAGTACTTAGCTGATCTTGCCATCGCAGAATTTGGCAAACCAGTTATAGCTTTATGTGATGGTTTAGTAATGGGTGGTGGTGCCGGCCTTGCCGAACATTCCAGCCATATTATCGTGACTGAAACTACCCAATTTGCGATGCCAGAAAGCAGTATTGGGCTGTTCCCTGATGTTGGAGCAAGCCTGTTCTTGGGGCGTTGTCCAATTCCTGTTGCACGTCTCTTAGGGATGACGGGGTATGTTATTGATGGGGCAAGCTGCATCATGCTTGGCCTTGCCAGCGCGATGGTTTCATGCGAGCAAATTGAAGCGTTGAGAAAGGCACTTTTGAAATGCGAAACGGCTGCAATCGATCAGGTGATCACATCATATCGAATGGATCCAGGACTTCCGGCTCTTAATCAGCATATGCCATCTATCAATCATATTTTTGGGAGTGATGTATCAGCTGAAGAAATGCAAAATCGGGCACAAGATTTGTATTTGATTAGGCCGAATGACACCTTTGTAAAACAAGTTGTGACAGCGTTTGCCGAACATTGTCCATTTTCCATAAAGCTTTTCTGTAAGCTGTTAAAGGTTACAGAGGGTTTTGAAAGCGCTGATCAAGCGATTTCTCTTGATTATAATTTGGCCTTGCGGATGATTCGGCGCCCTGATTTTGTTGAAGGAGTGCGCGCACTTCTTGTTGATAAAGACAAAAATCCAAGATGGGCGCCAGACCAGCTTAATTTAGTTGATGAAGCCTTATTGGAAGAGGTTTTTAATCAAGATGGGTTGTGGCCCTTGCGTTAAGGGCATTCTCATCTTAATTTGACGATAAAATTATAATACGACATCTTTTATTCAGCTAGTCGCACGGCAAGATGATGTAATCTTTTCAAAAGAAGGAAATTAAATGCGTTTAAGTCAGTATTTTTTACCTGTTCTAAAAGAAACGCCAAAAGAGGCACAAATAGCATCGCACAGGTTAATGCTTCGTGCGGGCATGATCCAGCAATCTAGCGCTGGTATTTATTCCTGGTTGCCTCTGGGAAAGCGTGTGCTTGATAAGATTTCGAATATTGTCCGGGAGGAGCAAGAGCGCTCTGGAGCTTTAGAAATATTAATGCCAACAATCCAGCCAGCTGAAATCTGGCAAGAGTCTGGACGTTACGATGATTATGGTGCTGAAATGCTTCGCGTCACTGATCGGCATGATCGTGCCATGCTTTTTGGACCAACAAATGAAGAGCAGGTAACTGATATTTTTCGCTCGCATGTTAGGAGTTATAAATCGTTGCCGTTAAATCTATATCACATTCAGTGGAAGTTCCGGGATGAGGTGCGGCCGCGGTTTGGCATTATGCGGGGACGTGAATTTCTCATGAAAGATGCTTATTCGTTTGATCTCGATGCAGATGGTGCGCGAAAGGCCTATAACAAGATGTTCGTGTCCTATTTAAAGACTTTTGCAAGAATGGGCCTTACAGCTATTCCAATGGAGGCTGATACTGGGCCGATTGGCGGAGATATGAGCCACGAGTTTATCATTTTGGCAGAAACTGGTGAGAGCGGTGTTTATTTTCACAAAGATTGGCTACAGGCAGATCTTCTTGCAGATATTGATTATGCTTCAGATTTACAGCCTTTTGTAGATAAATTCATATCAATTTATGCGCGGGCTGATGAAAAGCATGATCCGGATAACTGTCCCGTTTCCGATTTGGATTTAATGACGATGCGAGGCATTGAAATTGGCCATATTTTTTATTTTGGTGCCAAATATTCGGCGGCGATGGGGGCAAATGTGAGTGGTCCTGATGGGAAAATTGTTCCGGTTCATATGGGATCTTATGGCATTGGGGTGTCGCGTCTTGTTGGCGGTATTATTGAAGCAAGCCATGATGACAAGGGTATCATTTGGCCAGATTCTGTTGCTCCATTTGGGGTTGCTGTGGTCAATTTAAAACCAGGGGACAAAATTTGTGATAAGACGTGTGAAACACTATATAGTGATTTGATTGAGACATCAGCGGATCCGTTGCTTGATGATCGTGACGAACGGCCCGGGGCAAAGCTTGCGGCAATGGATTTGATTGGAATCCCATGGCAAATTGTTGTCGGACCACGTGGCATGCAAAATAGTGTGGTTGAGGTAAAAAGGCGAAAGACTGGTGAGACCTTCGAGGTGTCACCATCTGAAGCCTTAAAGTTAGTTTCTAATGTAGCATAAAAATAAAATTCTAAAGAAACATGTAGGCGCACAAGTGGTTTAAAGGGCGAACAAATGCAACATTTTTTTTCTTCAGTCGAACGTATGCTAGCGTTTCGCTACATGCGTTCACGCAGGGCAGAAGGATTTGTTTCGGTAATTGCTTGGTTTTCTGTAGCTGGCATCACGCTCGGCGTGGCTACCTTGATTGTTGTGATGTCGGTTATGAATGGATTTCGAGCTGAACTTGTTGGCCGCATTTTGGGGCTCAATGGCCATGTTGCTGTTTACTCCAATAAACCAGTTGGCATTGCCGACTTTGATGAACTTGCGCTCAAAATTACTGATATGCCCAATGTGATTGCGGTAACGCCGCAAATTGAAGGTCAGATTATGGCGACGCAAAATAGGGTTAGTATCGGAGCTGTTGTGCGTGGTGTCCGTTGGTCTGATCTGGCAGTCCGCAAACCTTTATGGAATTCACTTACAGAGAACGATATCAACCAGTTCCGTAATAAAGATGGGGTTTTGATTGGGCATGAGATGGCCCTTAAATTAGGAGTTAGTGCTGGTAACAGCATCACTTTAACAACGGCAAGGGGAAAAACAACGGCATTTGGCACAGTGCCTATGCGCCGGAAGTTCAAAATTGCCGGCATTTTTAATGTTGGTATGTATGAATACGACTCAAGTTTTGTTTTCATGCCACTAGATTTAGCTGCTTCTTTTTTGGGGTATGAAAAGTCTGTGTCTGGTCTAGAGATTTATGTGTCTGCGCCAGAAGAGATTGCATCATTGAGACATCAAGTTCGTGGGGTTGTGGACTCAGATTTAAGAGTTTTTGATTGGATGGAACGTAACCGTAACTTTTTGAATGCATTACAAGTTGAGCGCAATGTTATGTTCCTGATTCTGACACTGATTATTCTTGTTGCTGCTTTTAATATAATCTCATCGATGATAATGCTTGTTCGTTCTAAAAACTCAGATATTGCGGTACTGCGCACAATGGGTGCAAGCAGCGGTAACATTCTTCGTGTATTTTTTATGACAGGCGCCAGTATTGGTATTGTTGGTACATTTTGTGGAACCTTAGTTGGAATGTTATTTTGTTGGAATATTGACACAATTAAGAATTGTATTGAGTTTTTGTCTGGGGCAGAACTTTTTGCTGCAGAAATTTATTTTCTTTCAAATTTGCCAGCAAAGATTGACTCAAAAGAAGTACTTTATGTTGTTTTAATGGCTCTAGGGTTATCTTTTCTTGCAAGTATGTATCCTGCTTGGCGGGCATCTCGAATTGCTCCAGCTGAGGCCTTGCGCTATGAATAAGCTTCAAGAAGCAACGGATAGCAACCCTTTACTTGAATTGCGTGGTGTAACGCAAAGTTTTTTCCAGGGTTTGGTCAAGTTGGATATTCTTGTTAATGCCAACTTATCAGTTCATGCTGGAGAAATGAAGGCACTTATTGGTCCTTCCGGCTCTGGCAAATCTACGCTGTTAAATATTGCAGGATTATTGGAGCAACCTGATTCTGGTTTAGTTCTGATTGATGGCGTGGAGGCTAACAGTCTTGGCCGATCAAAAAGGGCATTGATGCGCCGAACAGATATAGGTTTTGTGTTCCAGTTTCATCGGCTGTTGCCTGAATTTTCGGCTTCAGAAAATATCATGATACCTCAAATGCTTGCTGGACTTGATCGTTTTGAAGCTGCGGCTAGGGCTGACCAACTCTTAGCTATGGTTGGTTTGCAAGCAAGGGCTGATCATCGCCCAGGCTTGCTATCTGGTGGCGAACAGCAGCGTGTGGCAATTGCACGCTCTGTAGCGAATGCACCACGGGTTTTGCTTGCTGATGAACCAACTGGTAATCTTGATCCTGATACCGCAAAGGAAGTATTTCAACATTTGTCTTCAATTACGCGGGCGACAGGAACAGCGGCATTAGTTGTAACGCACAACCAACAGCTAGCACTTAATATGGACTCTGTTTTGACTATTGAAAATGGGCAAGTCATTCCAATAGGATAACTTGATAATATTTTTTTGAATTTGAGTTACAATATCATCTGCAATATCCTGAGAGTTTTGTATGCCGTTTAATTTTGTTCACCTTCGGTTGCATAGTGCTTATTCCCTGGCAGAATCTACCTTGCGTATAAAAGTTCTTTTGTCATTAATTCTTGACGATAACCAGCCTGCAGCTGCCATTACTGATACCAATAATATGTTTGGTGCACTTGAATTTGCACAAACACTTGCCAGATCTGGTGTTCAACCAATTATGGGAACTCAGATAAACCTTTTGGATCAGCAGGGGCAGGGTGAAGTTGTGTTATTGGCTAAAAATGACACTGGCTACACCAATCTTTCAAAACTTTTATCAAAAACTCTTCTTGAAGCAGATGCTTCTCAAAACCCAGCCTGTGAAATAAGTGATCTTGCTGCGCATGCAGACGGCTTGTTACTTTTAAGCGGTGGTGCTTTAGCTGGTTTTGTTGGTGGGCCTGCTGGTGATGGCCGACCGGCTTTGGCGAAGGAAAGAGCAAGCAAGCTTTTGGCGATTTTCACTGATCGGTTCTATATCGAATTGCAGCGTCATAACTTGGTAGTCGAGCATGCTGCCGAACCTTATCTTCTCAATATTGCTGATCAGCTAAATGTGCCATTGGTTGCAACCAATGATTGTCGGTTTGAGAATGCAAATATGAGCCAACCTCACGACACACTTGTGTGTATAGGCACAGGTCGTAAGTTTGCCGAGGCAAACCGGCCAAGATATTCGCCTGAACATTACTTTAAAAGTGGCTTGGAAATGACTGAATTATTTCGGGATATTCCAGAAGCAATTGTGAATACGTTAGTTATAGCTCGGCGTTGCAGCGTGATGGCAGTTATTCGTGATCCAATTTTACCACCTTTCAAATTGCCTGATGGACGAAGTGAAGAAGAAGAATTGACTTTGCAGGCTTCAGATGGGCTTTCTAAGCGACTTATTCGCCACGTTTATAACCAAAAAATGTCTGCGGGAGATGAAAAATTAATTGCTAAGCCTTATTTTGACAGACTAGAGTTTGAGCTGGATGTTATCAAGCAAATGGGATTTCCAGGTTATTTTCTAATTGTTGCTGATTTTATTCAATGGGCGAAGGCTCAAAATATTCCAGTTGGTCCCGGTCGCGGTTCAGGGGCGGGATCTGTTGTAGCCTGGGCATTGTCAATTACTGATTTGGACCCCCTGAAATGGGGCCTTTTATTTGAAAGATTTTTGAATCCTGAACGTGTATCAATGCCGGATTTTGATATTGATTTTTGTCAAGATCGTAGAGACGAGGTGATCACTTATGTGCAACATAAATACGGACATGATAAGGTAGCACAGATCATTACCTTTGGGTCACTTCAGGCTCGTGCCGCATTGCGTGATGTTGGGCGTGTTCTTGATATGCCCTATGGACAGGTTGACCGGATAGCTAAGCTGATACCTAATAACCCTGCTAAACCGACAACAATTGCTGAAGCTTTAGTATCTGAAGATGAGCTGCGTAAGCAGCGTCGCGAAGATGAACAAGTTGCAGATTTAATCGATGTGTCGATGAAAATTGAAGGGCTTTATCGCCACGCATCAACCCATGCTGCAGGACTTGTGATCAGTGATCGCCCGTTAACGGAGCTTGTTCCACTTTACCGTGATCCTAGGTCAGATATGCCGGTGACCCAATTCAACATGAAGTGGGTGGAAAAAGCTGGCTTGGTCAAGTTTGACTTTCTTGGCTTAAAGACGCTCACAGTACTTCAAAAAGCTGTAAAGTTTATCGCCCAGAATGGCACGGAAGTTGACCTTAGTGATCTACCTCTTGACGATAAAAACACTTTCGAGATGTTGTCTAATGGAGACACAGGTGGAGTTTTTCAACTTGAATCGAGTGGTATGCGTGATGTTCTTCGTGGCTTGAAGCCGGATCGATTCGAAGACATAATTGCGGTAGTAGCTCTTTATCGTCCCGGTCCAATGGAGAATATAAAGGATTATGTTGCACGTAAACATGATCCAACTAAAATCATTTACATGCACCCGGATTTGGAGCCAGTGCTAGCTGAGACCTATGGGATTATGATCTATCAAGAGCAGGTGCAGCAAGCTGCCCGGGTTCTTGCTGGTTACACACTCGGTAGCGCTGATATTCTACGTCGAGCTATGGGTAAAAAGATTAAGAAAGAAATGGATGAGCAGCGTCAAATCTTTTCTAAGGGTGCGGTTGAGCATGGCCTTTCAGAACAACTGGCATCAGATGTTTTTGATAAAATCGCTGCGTTTGCGGGATATGGGTTTAATAAATCGCACGCTGCGGCTTATGCTCTTGTCTCATATCAAACAGCCTATCTAAAGGCCAATCATCCAGCTGAGTTTCTGGCAGCTTCTATGGCGCTTGAGACAGGAAATACTGATAAATTAGCAATGTTTCGTCAGGAATGTCAGCAAAAAGGTATTTTGGTGTTGGCGCCAGATATAAACAGGTCATCATCCAGCTTTGCTGTTGAAAAAATTAATGACAATAAAGCTGACGGGGCCTTGGCGGTGAGGTACGCTTTGTCTGCGATCAAGAATGTTGGTTTTGAGGCGATGAATCGCTTAACTAATATTAGAGATTTGGATGGCCCATTTCAATCTCTCGAGGATTTTCTAAAACGGTTACCAAGAGAAGTGATAAACCGACGCCAGGTGGAGGCTTTAGCTCGAGCTGGCGCACTCGATAAAATTCATCACAATAGACGTGAAATCATTGAAAATATAGATTTTATTTTATCCCATGCTGACACAATGCGACGAGAATCTGAATCAAATCAGGACAGTTTGTTCGCAAATGAAAGAGGTGTTGTTGACGATAAAATTAGATTAAAAGAAGTCATTGATTGGGCTGGTGTGGAGCGGTTGAAAGAAGAGTTTGACTCTCTTGGCCTTTATTTATCAGCGCATCCACTTGATAGTTATGCAAATCAACTGAGCCGTTTACGTGTGACTACTCATACAAAGTTAAATGAACTTATCGAAAGTGGTAACCCTCCAATGCGGGTCAATCTTGCTGGGTCTGTAACCAGTAAACAAGTGAGAATGTCACAGCGTGGAAATCGTTTTGCTTTTGTTCAGTTTACTGATCAGACCGGAGTGTTTGAAGTAACATTTTTTTCTGAGGTGCTTGCTGAAGGCAATGAGTTATTAGATTCCGAAAAACCACTTTTGATTTCTGCAAATTTAAAAGCTGATAATAATGGAACTCGTTTGCTAGCTGGCCGTGTTCAGTTGCTAGATGATGCAATTGCCGCTTGGCATGGAGGAGTGGCACTTTGGGTCAAGGATGTGGAGCCACTGAAACTGCTAAAAGAAGCTTTAAAAGCAGATGGGCCTGGCAAGGCGGAAGTTAAAATACAACTGTTAGTTGAAGAGAGAGAGGTAAGTATTGGCCTTCCTGGTCGTTTTAAGTTAAGTGGAAAATTGAGAGAGGAATTGCGGCGCATGCCAGGTATTTTGCGTGTCAATGAATTATAATGCTTGTTTAAGCATTTTGATTAAATGCTGATTGGTTTGTATTTTTATTTCTGTAGGGTTGCTTTTTAAGTGTGTTGATAGTAATCAACTTTTAATTCACACATGGGGGCGGCCTCAACGCGGCAAAATCTGCTTTGTTGGCCATCCGGTGAGGGCAATAGCCTTTCATTTCCCCCTTGGAGGTTTAACCGGAGAATAGGAGTATACTAAATGGCTCTCCCTACTTTTACAATGCGTCAGATGCTTGAAGCAGGCGTTCATTTTGGTCACAGCACTCGTCGTTGGAACCCAAAGATGGAAACATTCATTTTTGGAGAGCGTAATAAAACTCATATCCTCGATCTTCAGCAAACACAGCCAATGTTACATGCAGCTCTAAAAGCTTTAAGCGACGTCACTTCACGTGGTGGACGGGTCTTGTTTGTTGGTACAAAACGTGCCGCTGCAGAAAAAATTGCTGAAACTGCAACAAATTGTGGCCAATATTATGTTAATCATCGTTGGCTTGGTGGCATGTTGACAAATTGGACCACCGTATCACAGTCAATACGTCGATTGCGAGAAGTTGAAGCGCGCATTGAAAGTGGTGAGATTAACCAAGTGACTAAAAAAGAGGCACTTCAGATCACTCGAGAGCAGGAAAAATTGGAACGTACTCTTGGGGGGATTAAGGAAATGGGTGGTATTCCTGACATGCTGTTTATCCTTGATACAAATAAGGAAGCGATTGCTGTCCAGGAGGCAAACCGCCTTGGGATTCCGGTTGCTGCTGTGGTGGACAGTAATGCCAATCCGGATGGTGTCGATTATCTGATCCCGGGCAATGATGACGCGATGCGGTCTATCACTTTCTATTGTGAGCTCGTTCAGGCAGCTGTCCTTGATGGGTTGCAAACAGAACTGATGAAGAGTGGTGTGGATGCTGGTGAAGCAAGTGAAATGCCGGTTGAAGCAGCACTTGGCTCTGCCGTAGAGGTTCCTTCAGCTGCGCCGCCTGTGGCTGCTGCTGAGGCTGCGCCTGTGGCTGCTGCTGAGGCTACGCCTGTGGCTGCTGCTGAGGCTACGCCTGTGGCTGCTGCTGAGGCTACGCCTGTGGCTGCTGCTGAGGCTACGCCTGTGGCTGCTGCTGAGGCTACGCCTGAGGCTACGCCTGAGGCTACGCCTGAGGCTACGCCTGTGGCTGAAGGTGATGCTACGCCTGTGGCTGAAGGTGACGCTACGCCTGTGGCTGAAGGTGATGCAAGCTCCTAAAATTGAAACTGTTAATCTGGAAATATTATTCTGAACGGTTGTTGAATAATTTGATTTGGCGATCTGCCAATCAACGATTTTAGCTTTGAGAGAAGGACGATGAAATGGGTGTGACTGCTGCTCTGGTTAAGGAACTGCGTGGAAAGTCTGGCGCAGGCATGATGGATTGTAAAAAAGCCCTTGGTGAATCTGATGGGGATATGGACGCTGCTATTGACTGGCTGCGGACCAAAGGGCTGGCTGCTGCCGCAAAAAAATCTGGCCGTGTTGCTGCTGAGGGTCTTATTGGTATTGCCGTTGCTGGGGTAAAAGGAGCGGTTGTTGAATTAAACGCTGAAACTGACTTTGTCGCGCGCAACAACGAATTTCAGTCCTTTGTTTCGTCTTTGGCTTTTCTGGCTCTTGGGGCCAGTGACCTTGAAGCTTTAAAAGCCTGTGACTTTCCAGAAACAGGCAGGACTGTTGCTGAAGAGATAACTCATCAGATCGCAACGATTGGTGAGAATATGTCTCTACGTCGGATGCATTCTCTAGAAGTTTTAAATGGAGCAATTGTACCTTACGTGCACAACGCGACAGCTGAAGGGCTTGGCCGCATCGGTGTGCTGGTTGCACTTGAGTCAACTGCAGACGAGGTAACTCTTGTTACACTTGGCAAGCAAATCGCGATGCACATTGCGGCGACATCACCGGCAAGCTTGTCAGTTGAAGATTTAGATGCCCAGACGGTTGCGCGTGAACGTGACGTGCTGATCGAACAAGCAAAAACATCAGGAAAACCTCAAGAAATTGCAGAAAAAATGGTTGAAGGACGAATGAAAAAATACTACCAGGAGGTTGTTTTGCTTGAACAGACGTCTGTAGTAGATGGGGAAACACGGATTGCTGATGTGGTAACTAATGCTGGGAAAAAAGCTGGCGCTAATATTGCACTTACGGCATTTGTTCGGTTTAATCTTGGCGAAGGTGTAGAAAAAGAAGCATCTGACTTTGCCGCTGATGTTGCTGCTCAGCTTGCCTAAGTCCTTGTGGGCCGTATTTTTGTTCATCTAAGGGAGTATATGAAACGTGACAGAGGGGTCTAAATCATCACCGTTACATATCTACAGCCGAGTAATGTTGAAGATATCAGGTGAGTCATTGATGGGAGCTTTGCCCTATGGGATTGACCCAGAAATGGTGGGGACTGTCGCGCAACAGGTAAAAGACGTTGTAGCAAGCGGTGTTGAGGTTTGCTTAGTAATAGGTGGTGGAAATATTTTTCGTGGTATGTCAGGTGCAGCGGCTGGTATGGAACGTGCTACTGGAGATTACATGGGCATGTTGGCCACAGTTATGAATGCATTGGCGATGCAGAACTCTCTTGAACAATTGGATGTGCCAGTGCGCGTTCAGTCCGCACTTAATATTAGTGCGGTTTGTGAGCCATACATACGCCGCAGGGCAACGCGTCACCTTGAAAAAGGACGAGTGGTTATTTTTGCGGCTGGAACTGGAAATCCCTTTTTTACAACAGATACTGCTGCGGCTTTGCGCGCTTCAGAAATGAATTGCCAGGCCCTTTTGAAGGGGACAAGAGTTGACGGTGTTTACTCAGATGACCCTGAAAAGAACAAGGACGCTAAACGTTATGATCGCTTGTCCTACATGCAAGTATTATCCGATGACCTAAGGGTTATGGATGCATCTGCAATTGCTTTGTCACGTGAAAACAATATTCCTATATTGGTTTTTTCCATTGAGACACCGGGCGAATTTGAACGTGTTGTGAAACACAAAGGGCAATTTACAATCGTTTCGTAAAACGATGACTATAGTTTGTTACAGTTCGAAAAACCTGATCCAGGTAGGGGGGATAGATGGCCAAGCTTGACATTGATGACATTGAGCGCCGGATGGATGCGAGCCTTTCCAATTTGCACAGTGAGTTTATGGGGCTTCGGGCTGGTCGCGCGTCAACAGGGATGCTTGAACCTATTATGGTTGATGCCTATGGATCTAAAATGCCAATGAATCAGGTTGGTAATATTTCTGCTCCAGAGCCAAGGTTGTTAACCGTGTCAGTTTGGGACATCTCAATGGCACCGTCGGTAGAAAAAGCGATTAGGGAGTCAAACCTTGGATTAAATCCGGCGACTGAGGGTGGTCTTATCCGAGTTCCAATTCCTGATCTCTCAGAAGAGAGAAGAAAAGACATGGTCAAAATTGCTGGACGTTATGCTGAGGGGTGCCGTGTTGCAATTCGAAATATCAGGCGTGAAGGTATTGAAACCGTCCGCAAAGCGGAAAAAGGTGGTTTGATTTCTGAAGATGATCGCCATACAGAAGAAAATACGGTGCAAAAATTAACCGATGACTATGTAAAAAAGGTTGATGATGCATTTTCGCATAAGGAGAAAGAAATAACACAAGTATAGTTACATAATTAATGTAGATCTGAAGGGTTTCACAATGCCACAATCGTTAAATCACTTGGCGATCATAATGGATGGTAATCGTCGCTGGGCTCGCAATAATGGTCTTGAGGTGTTGAAAGGGCACAACCAAGGTGCTCACACGCTTCAGGACATTAGTCGAGTAGCAATTGATCAAAAAATTAACTGGCTTACTGTTTTTGCTTTCTCCACTGAAAACTGGCAGCGTCCACCGGCAGAGGTAAAAGGTCTTTTAGGTTTAATGACGAGATTTATCACTACCCAGGCGCAGGATTTGTTAGATAAAAATATTCGCCTGCGTGTTGTTGGGCGGCGTGATAGGTTTTCACTTGAATTAAAAAATTTGATTACGAGTTTAGAGAAAAAATCCGCGCCAAATTCTGGACTGAATTTGACTGTAGCTCTTGATTATGGGGGAAGGCAGGATATCGCAGCGGCCGCATTACAAATTGCGTATGAGGTTGAAAGAGGACTTTTGAGTGCCAGCCTTGTAGATGATGACCTGTTGAAATCAAGGCTTTCGACAAAGGTGCTCCCACCGGTTGATCTGTTAATTCGCACTGGAGGAGAAAAACGCATTTCAAATTTTATGCTCTGGGATTTATCCTATGCTGAACTGGTTTTTAGTGATAAAAATTGGCCAGATTATACTGAAGTTGATTTTTTATTAGCGGTAGAAGAGTATTATAAGCGTGAGCGTCGATACGGTGGAAGATTGGATAAAATTCATCACCTTCGAATGATACAAAGCGATTTAGCGTGATAGAGCCCGTTAAATTATCGGGAACAATGCGCCGTGTATTTGGGGCATTACTTCTTATCCCAGTTGTTTTTGTCTTGTGGTATGATCAACAATTTGGCGGTTTAGCGTTGTGTTTTCTTGCTGTCCTCATGGGACTGGAGGTTAAGCGTTTAACAGCGATGCCAACAGTATTAGGATACTTACTACTGGGGTTAATTGTTGTCCAGTCAGTTCCTCATTGGATTATTGCGCGGCCCCCAGTTCTTGTTGTTGGTATTGTGTTTTTGTTGACCTTTTTGGTTTTGGTTTACACCAACTACTTGGTGGCCTTGTTTGTTGGATCTCTCTCCCTTTGTCTTGGCTACGCTGGTTTCCTTTTGTCTCAACCGTCTGGCAATATTTTGCTTATTGCTCTTGCCGCGATTATTGCCATGTGTGACAGCGCCGCCTATTTTGTTGGGCGACATGTCGGTGGGCCAAAATTATGGCAACAGGTTAGTCCAAAAAAGACTGTCTCTGGCAGTGTTGGTGGGTTGATTGGAGCAATGGTTTTGACAATTTTTTTGTCAGACGTTTTTACGTTTGCAAGCTTAGGTGAAGCGCTAATTGTGGGTTTGGTGATTGGTGTATTGGCACAGGCTGGTGATTTGTTTGAATCTGCTGTAAAGCGTCACTTAAAAGTCAAGGATAGTGGCTCAATTTTACCTGGCCATGGTGGTATGCTGGACCGCTTTGATGGGTATGTATTTGCTGTTCCAGCAATTTATTTCTATTTATTTGGTATATAAACGGTTTAGATCATGTCTTTTACAAAATATATCACGGTATTGGGGGCAACTGGTTCAATCGGACAAAGTACATTAGCGTTAGTTCGTCAGCATCCTGACCAGTTCATTGTTTTTGCATTGGTGGCAGGTACAAATTACACTGGTCTAGCTGCGCTTGCACGTGAATTTCAACCAAAAATTATTGGAATCCATGATGAAAGCAAAAGAAATGATTTAATTGATCTTGTTAGCGGTCTTCATTGTGAGGTTGTTGTTGGAGAAAAGGCTTGCACTGATATTGCTGCAGTGCCGGTTGATATTGTAATAGCCGGCATCAGCGGTCTTGCTGGTTTGCCCTCTGTAATGGCAGCCGTAGCCGCAGGACAAACAGTGGCCATTGCCAATAAAGAATCCTTGGTTTCAGCAGGTGGGGTAGTGACAGATAAAGCGGCAGAATGTGGGGCTCACATATTGCCTGTAGATAGCGAGCATAATGCTGTTTTTCAATGTTGGGGCGGCTGGAAAGGTCGTCAGGCAGAGAATAAAGAAAACAATCAAATAGCTGAAATAAGTCAAATTTGCCTCACAGCATCGGGTGGACCGTTCTTAACACGGGAAATATCAGAGTTTCAGACAATCACGCCTGCAGCAGCAATCAAACATCCAAATTGGAACATGGGACAAAAAATTTCTGTTGACAGTGCAACAATGATGAACAAAGGACTTGAGGTAATTGAAGCTCATTGGATCTTTGGCCTCAAGTCTGATCAAATTGAAGTGTTGGTTCATCCTCAGCAAATAATACACGGCATGGTGTACTTTTGTGATGGGTCAATCATTGCCCAACTCGGTATGACTGATATGCGGATCCCTATTTCTTACGCAATGGCCTGGCCAGACAGGCTTGACTGGGGAACAAAGATACTCAATCTTACAAAAATTGATAATATGACATTTCACGATGTTGATCCCGTCAGATACCCATGTTTTTTCTTAGCTCGGCAAGCCTTGGATTCAGGAGGGGTCTCACCTGCTGTGCTTAATGCTGCAAATGAAATTGCCGTTGATAATTTTCTAAATGGAAGACTTGATTTTACTGGCATAGCTCATGTTGTTGAGACAACCCTTGCTTTGAATCTAGATGGTGATTTGTCATCAATTGATGCTATCGCTGCAATTGATGAGTGGGCGCGGCAAGAGGCTCAATGCATTGTAGACAAAGGTAATGTTTCCAAAAATGGCTAAATTGGGGTAGATTAGCGATATGTTGTTTTTACAATACAGTTTTATTTATTTTCTATAGGATTATGCATGCCTGAACTTGGTTTTTTCGACCTCATTTTTGGTTTTTTGCTTTTGATTACGCCAGTGGTTTATTTTCATGAGCTTGGCCATTATTGGGTTGCTCGAAAAGCGGGTGTTATAGTTGATGTCTTTTCAATTGGGTTTGGGCCGGAAATTTTTGGGTGGACTTCGAAGTCTGGAACTCGATGGCGATTTTCAGTTATTCCTCTTGGTGGTTACGTCAAAATGCGTGGTGATGACGACCCTGCAAGCACGCCATCTGCAATTACTAATAATGTAGAAGGCAGTTTTGCTAATGCAGGTTTGTATTGGCGTATGGCAATTGTTGCAGCTGGCCCTGCAGCTAACTTTATTCTTGGCATTATGCTGTTTGCAATTATTTACATGTCGGTTGGCAAACAGGTCATCCCCCCAGTTATTGGAGAAGTTATGCCAAGTACGTCTGCTGCCAGTGCAGGTTTGCTTGCAGGGGATAGGGTGTTAGAAATTGATGGTATTAGAATTCGGAATTTTAATGATATGCGGGGACTTGTTGTCGAGAGCCCTAATAAACGATTGTCTTTTGTTCTCCAGCGTGATTCCCGTGAAATAGAGGTTTACGTCACCCCAAATTCAGAATATAATGAACAATTACAATTAGATATTGGAATATTGGGAGTTAAGTCTCCACCTTCAGGTGAGTTTATAAGGCTTGGATTAACAGATGCCATTGCTGAAGCTTCATCGGATGCATTCCATATGTCAGTTGTTATTTTGCGTAGTTTAGGGCGTGCGGCTTCAGGAAATATGCAGCAAGGTGAAGTTGGAGGGCCAGTCCGTATTGCTGAAATTTCTGGTACTGTTTTAAATCAAGGTCTTGTGCCATTTGTCCTGCTTACTGCAGTAATATCTATTAATCTGGGCTTAATTAATTTACTTCCTGTTCCTGCCTTGGATGGTGGGCACTTGGCTTTCTTTTTGCTAGAAGCCTGTCGCGGTCGTCCATTACCGGTTGGATTTCAGGCAATCATGATGCGCGGTGGTATTGCTCTATTACTTGGGTTGACCTTGTTCTTGGTCGTAAATGATATAATTCGGCTTCTTCAGTAACTGGTTTCATGTGTATGGTTAGTATTAATTTTTACAGGTTTAACGAATGATTATGTTAAGGCTTGTTTAAATGTAGGTTTTTATTGCGTCGTTATGGTGTCTATAGGTAATTTAGTTGTCTCGGTTGAAATTGGAAAAATCAATGTTTAATAATGCTGTTTTTAGTCTTGTTTTGAGTTTGTTCATTGTAGTGGGTTCAGTGCATTCAACTGTAGCGCAAAGTTCAGCTGATCAAGTGCGAGTTTCAGATATCAGAGTTGATGGTAATCGTCGAGTTGCGGACGGAACAGTTAAATCTTATCTATCGATTCAAGTTGGTGATTTGACGTCACTCAATGCTTTGAGCAGTGCTCTAAATAGTCTTTATGATACAGAATTGTTTCAAGATATAAAACTGGACTTGGACGGGTCTATCCTACTTGTTTCTGTCGTTGAAAACCCGGTTATTAACAGGGTTAATATTGAGGGAAATGATGCTATTTCTGATGACCTTCTCCTGGAAATGATAGATGTACAGCCCCGACGTATTTTTAATCGTAACGTAGCGATTGATGCTACTAGAAAACTTATTGAAGTATATAGACAAGGTGGACGCTTCGCAGCCTTAGTTGAGCCCAAAATTATTGAACTTGATGAAAACCGGATCGATTTAATTTTTGAAATCAACGAGGGACCGTTGATAAAAATTGACTCAATTGCGTTCTTTGGCAATGCGGCTTTTACTGACCAGGAATTGCGTCAAAAGATTGCAAGCCGTGAAAAGCGATGGTGGGCATTCTTATCAGCAAACGATAAATATGATGAAGGTCGACTTGATTACGATGTAAGGCTACTTCGTCAGTTTTACCTAGCACGAGGTTTTGCAGATATTAACATTGAGCGTGCTCGTGGAGGACTTTTACCTGATCGCAGTGGTTTTGCGATAACGTTTCTGGTTAATGAAGGGGTTCGCTATAAGGTCAATGAAGTTTCGATTTCGAGCGAAATAAAAGGTATTGATGTTGATAAGATGAGTGGTTTCATCGATTTTAACGATGAGTCTTGGTACGATGTTCGCTATTTAGAGCAGGGATTACTCGATATTTCGAACGAACTTGGGTCATTGGGTTATGCTTTTGTCAATGTTACTCCAAATATTGAAACAAATAGCAGCAAAGCTGAGTTAGATATTAAAATTAATATTGAAGAAGCACGACGTAACTTTGTTGAACGGATAGAGTTTATTAATAATGTTAGAACAACAGACTCAGTCATACGGCGTGAATTTGAAATTGTTGAAGGTGATGCATACGACCAGCTGAAAATTGATAGGTCGATTAGAAATGTTAGAAATCTGGGTTTTTTTAGTGATGTAAAGGTCCAAACTCTTAGTGGCTCTACATCAGACCAGTCGGTGACAAAAGTCACGGTTGAGGAGCAGTCTACTGGTGATTTGGCTCTTGGTCTGGGATATTCGTCATTGGATCAGACAACTGTTTCTATTGGGATCAATGAGCGCAATTTTTTAGGAACAGGTCGTCGGGCCAAAATTCTTCTTTCAACATCTGGAACAGCAACAGACTTTAACATTGGGTTGTCTGAACCGTATTTTATGGGAAGAAATTTAACTGGAAGCTTAGATGCTTTTAAAATGAAAACGACAGAAAATGACTCCACTAGAAATGAAAATGGATTCACATTAGGAATTGATTATGCTGCAGCACGTGATATCGCTCACAAACTCCGTTACAACTTAAGTCAAACAAAAACAACGCTCTCGTCACAGACTGCGACGTCTACAACTGGTGAAAATAACAAGTCGCTTCTTAAATCTTCGGTTACTTATGTTTTGTCTCAAGACACCAGAAACAATCGTTTTGATCCTACAGAAGGATTTTACACTGAGTTAGATGAAACAATTTCTGGTCTCGGTGGTGACGTCAAATTTTTACGAACTCGAATTTCAGCAGCTTATTACAAGCCATTGCTGTTTCAATCAGTAATTCTTGGTGTTTCAGGTAAGCTTGGTTATATCGCTGGTCTTGGCGATAAAGTGACGCGTTCACAGCATTTTTACCTTGGTGGTCGAGATATTCGTGGTTTTGACTCTACTGGTTTGGGACCCCGCGATACAGGTTCAAAAAGTGCAGTGGGTGGTAAAAAAATGTATAGCGGGCGTTTTGAGGTCATTTCAAGTATCGGTTTGAATGAAGACACGGGAATTCGTTGGACTGTTTTTACCGACTTTGGCTCGCTATGGGATACAGACTACCCAACCGGTGTTATAAAACCTAATGCTTCTAAGGTGCGCTCAAGCTTAGGCGCTGGTTTCTTTTGGTCAACAGCGATCGGTCCATTGTCTTTTTCTTGGGCAAAGCCGTTATCACAAATGCCTCATGATACAACAAGGACTTTTCAGTTTAATATTGGAACAAGGCTTTAGGAAATGTTAAAAAAGGCTACTTGCTTGTTTTTTGGCGCTTTCTCTTGTCTATTGGTCTCATGTGTATTTGTTGGACAAAGCTTCGCCCAAGACACCGCAGCGATCGTTGCTAATCCACCTTTGGTTTCAGTGAAAAATATTGCTGTAGTTGATCTTGATGGAATTTTGAGAGCAGCAAATGCAAACAACCGCGTTCGTGAACTTCTTGATGGTCAACGCTCTAAGTTTCAGGAGCAATTTCGCGCTGTTGAAATTGATTTGCAGAAAAACGAAATTGATTTAATTGGAAAACGTGATTCTATTGCAAAAAAGGAGTACGAAAAACTTGTTAATGCTTTTCAGGTTCGTGTATCCAAGGTGCAAAAAGAAATCCAGTATAAAAGGCAATCAATTGATAGTGCTTACCAAAAGGCCCTCGGCGATATTCGTTCTTTAGCAATTGAGGAAATTACTGCGATTGCAAATGAACGTGAAATTGACCTCATTTTAAACCATGCATCCACTGTTATCTTTTTACCAAAGTTAAACATTTCTGATGAAGTTTTAGAGCGCTTAAATGATCGAACAAAAAATGCTCGGATTGAGGTAGAATTAAAAAATCCAGATATGGAATGATTTTTATGTGATGACAATTAACCCCGCTTTTTATAAAATTGTTGACGGTGTGACAGCTAATGATCTTGCTATTGAAATTGGCGCCAAGCTTGTCAAAGGTCCTAAAAATAATGTTATCAAAGACATCGTTTCTTTTGACAAGATTGCGTCGGCAGCACTGGTTTTTCAGAGTGTTTCTAAGATGCTTTTGGGGTTAGATGTTGAAAACGCTATTATCATCACAGATAAAACTGGGGCAGCATGTGTTAACAGATTGAATAGCTGCCTAATGGTAGATGTACCGCGCATTGGTTTTGCTCGGGCATTAGAATATTTAGTCCAAAGACCGAATTTTGACTATAATCAACTAAGTCTCACGCCGCCTACGGCTATAGCAAAGGATGCTGTAATTCATCCTTCGGCTACTATAATGGAAAATGTTTTTATAGGGCCAGGAACACTTGTCGATTCTGGTGCTGTTTTGCACCCTTCAGTTCAAGTTGGTAAGAACTGCCACATAGGATCAAATTCTGTACTTTCCCATTGTGTTCTTGGTGATTATGTTGAAATTGGCTCTGGGACTGTAATTGGAGACTCGGGGTTTGGTTTTGAGATGACTGAAGGTGGAGCAATTAGAATGAAGCATTTGGGCCTTGTTCAAATTGAAGATTCTACGATTATAGGTAGTGCTTGTGCAATTGATCGAGGTAGCTTGGGTGACACAAGAATTGGGGCTCATGTAATGATAGATAATCTTTGCCATATAGCGCATAACGTGACAATCGGAGCCAAATCAATTATATCAGGGCAGTGTGGAATTTCCGGCAGTGTTACGATTGGCACAAAGGTTTCTATCGGTGGTCAGGTTGGGATAGCTCCGCATGTCAATATTGGTGATGGCGCGGTGTTGACTGCTCGAAGTGGTGTAACAAAAAATATTGGCTCTGGTGAACATGTGGCTGGTTTCCCCGCCATCTCATCACGGCAGTTTTGGCGCAATCAGGCATTGATCCGCCGGTCAGGCAAAACGTGACCAACAGGATTATCTTAACCAGTAATAATCACATCACATCTTAGAAATTACTTCTGAAAGAATGGTATGAAAATGGCCGAAATTATAGAAGTCTTGAATATTGATCAGATTAAAAAACTAATTCCTCATCGGCCACCAATGTTACTGATTGATCGTGTTGAGAATATTGTTCAAGATAAAGAAGCGACTGGTATTAAAGCTGTTAGTGGTAATGAGTCTTTTTTTGTTGGTCATTTCCCTAATTTTCCGGTCATGCCTGGGGTTTTGATTGTTGAGGCCATGGCACAAACGGCGTCTGTAATGGTGGCATCCTCAACACCTGATTTCACAAGTGGAAAGTTGGTGTTTTTTACTACGATTGAGAAGGCTCGTTTCCGTCAGCCAGTCAGACCTGGGGATTTAATAAAAATGCACATTACTAAAATATTAGCCAGGGGCGCATTATGGAAATTTAAGGGCCAAGCAATGGTTTCTGGGAAGGCTGTTGCTGAGGCTGAATTTAGCGCAATGATTGTCGATCCGGACCGTTAAGAAAATGGGAACATCTATTCATCCAACAGCAATAGTGTCGCCATCGGCAGAACTTGGCAATGACGTAAATATTAGTGCTTTTTGTAATATTGGTGAGAACGTAACTATTGGTGACCGGACATCTCTTCATAGCCATGTTGTGATTGATGGCCACACTACTCTTGGTCCTGGTTGTGAGGTTTATCCATTTGCAGTCTTAGGTTGTACCCCTCAACATATTTTTTACAACAATGAGCCTTCTACACTCGTTATTGGCCAAAATTGCACTATACGTGAACATGTGACGATGCATCCTGGTACTGCAATTGATGCTATGAAAACCGTAGTTGGTGATAATAGTCTGTTTTTAGCCGGTGCACATGTTGCTCATGATTGTGTCGTAGGCAAGCATGTGATTTTTGCCAACAATGCTGCGCTTGGCGGTCATGTAAAAATTGGTAACCATGTAATGCTTGGTGGATTTGCTGCTGTACAGCAATGGTGTAGAGTTGGAGATCATTCTATGGTTGGAGCTCACAGTCTTGTTGATGCTGATATAATTCCTTTTTGCATTGCATCGGGAAATCGTGCGAAGCTAAGTGGAATTAATTTGATTGGGCTTGAACGCCGTGGTTTTGCGCCAAAGACAGTATTAGCATTACGCGAGCTTTTCCGTCTTTTAATCAGAGGTGATGGATTGTTTTCTAGTCGCCTAGATGAAGTTCGTAAAAAATTTCAAGGTCAGCCTGAATTTGATCTACTGTTCAATTTTATTGATAATGCTGCTCGCAATGGTATTTGCCAATCATTTAAACGCTAACTGAAAACTGTGGTGTAATTATTGTCGATAAGGGTTTGATTAGACCATGACACAACTTGCTATTATAGCTGGAAAAGGGCAGCTGCCGGTTGAAGTTGCGGCTGCAGCATCAGCAGATGGCCACAATGTTTTGGTTCTTCCAATTGAAGGCCAAGCTGATGCCGATTTTACTTGCTACCATTCGATACCAATTCGTTTAGGAGCGGTTAGTGAAACAAGGTCAACATTAGCGAAAAACAACATTTGCCAGCTTGTGATGGTTGGCAAGGTTGACTGGCCATCAATGACGGCATTGCGCCCAGATTTTGACGGGATAAAACTTCTTGGCAAGATGATAACGAAGGGTGACGATAGTGTTCTTAGAACTTTAGCGAGCTATTTTGCTGAACTGGGTATTGAAACGATAGCGCCAGACCGCTTTTTACCTCATAGAAGAATGCCTTTTGGAGTTGTAACTGGAAAGGCTGCAAGCGCTGAGGAGAATGAGTCAGTTTCTCTTGCAGTTTCAGTTCTGGAAGCACTTGGTGGCTATGACGTGGGGCAATCGATTGTAGTTCAAAATAGTCGTGTTATAGCAATAGAGGGAGCAGAAGGTACTGATTCGATGATTTTGCGGTCCGCGGAGCTTTGTGATCCTGATGGAGGAGTTCCCTGCCTTGTGAAAATGTCAAAAAATGCACAGGACCTGCGTCTTGATATGCCTGTGATTGGCTGCAATACAGTACTTGTAGCAGCAAGGTCTGGAATTTCATTTTTGGCAGTTGAAGAGGGCTCAGTATTGATGGCAGACAATTTAGTGTCCATTCAGAAAACATGCACCGACTACCATATCACGTTGGTAGGTATTCGGCGTAAAGGTAGATAATGACTGCGCCAATTTTCATCCTTGCCGGTGAGCCATCTGGTGACCGCTTAGCTTCACATATTATGCAAGCGGTAAACAAAAGGTATAATAATCCAGGTTGGATTGGTGTTGGCGGAGTGTTGATGCAGAATGAGGGGCTGAACTCTCTTATTGATATGGAAACACTATCCATTATGGGGTTTGGTAATGCGCTTATATCTTATCGTAGTTTGTCAGCCCTTGCTGACAAACTTGTTGAGCAAGTTATATCTGCTAAGCCACGGATTGTCTTAACTATTGATAATAAAGAGTTTTCTGTAAGGTTGGCCACTCGAATACGCAGAAGGATGAAGGCTGTTGGGTGGTCGGCACCGATTATACATTGTGTAGCGCCAACTGTATGGGCTTGGGGAAGCTGGCGCGCAAAAAAATTTGTTAGTGCAATGGACGGTCTATTGTGTTTATTTCCCTTCGAACCAGATCACTTCCGTTCACTTGGTTTGAATGCGCATTTTATTGGCCATCCTGAAGCGTTTGAAAATTATGTACATAAAAGATCTATAAAAAAGAAACCACCTTACTCACGACAAATTGCATTGTTGCCTGGAAGCCGCCGAACGGAAGTTAAACTGATTTTGCCTGAAATGTTGACTGCGGCGGCTATTTTAAAACGGCATGATCCTAATTTCACATTCGTCTTGCCAGCAGTGCCACATCTTTTGCCAATGATAAAGGCTTATACTGAAGGCCATGAAATCGATGTTACTGAGTGCCCAAGTGATATCATTGCTATTCTCCAGTCAAGTGAAGCAATGATAGCAACATCTGGCACTGTGACTTTGCAGGCGGCTTTGTGCGGTACAGTTGGGGTAACTTGTTACAAAACCGGAGCCTTTAGTGCTTTTGTGGGTCGGCAATTAGTGGATTTAGACCAAGTAATCTTGCCAAATGTTATTCTTGGGAGGCGGCTATATGATTTTTACTTCCAAAAACAGGCTAATGCTAAAGTCCTTGCATCGGCAATATTGGATATTTTTGATAACAAAGATGTAAAGGAAAGAGCAAGAAAAGCCGCAATAGAACTTAAAACTTTGTTAACAGGCGATTGTGATAAATTTGAAAGACTTCTAGTTACAGCAATAAAGGAATGGCTTGGCCCTCCTAATACATCAATTAAGCGTCTAAAATAATTATAATAAGCTTCGTTAGCGTGCTTGAAGGTTTTTATAGGGCCGCTTTAAAGGCCCTGTGTATAGTTGCCTTGGGCGACCTATGCGCTGTGTGGGATCAGTAATCATCTCATTCCATTGCGCAATCCAGCCAGTTGTCCGGGCCACAGCAAAGAGAACGGTAAACATTGATGTGGGGAAACCCATCGCCTTCAAAATGATGCCAGAATAAAAATCAACATTAGGATAAAGTTTCTTTTCAATAAAATAACTATCGCTAATAGCTATTTCTTCTAATTCCATTGCTAGTTCTAAAAGAGGGTCATTAACACCGAGCTTGCCTAATACATCGTGACAGGCTTTACGAAGTACCTTGGCACGTGGATCAAAGTTTTTATAAACGCGGTGTCCAAAGCCGAACAAACGGAAAGGATCGTCTTTATTTCGCGCTTTCTTAATGAATTCTGGAATGTTTTTTTTACTGCCAATTTCGTTTAGCATTGCTAGTACTGCTTCATTAGCCCCACCGTGAGCAGGACCCCATAAAGAAGCAATTCCCGCAGCAATACAAGCAAAAGGATTGGCTCCTGATGACCCAGCTAAGCGCACGGTTGATGTTGAGGCATTCTGTTCATGGTCAGCATGAAGAATAAAAATTTTATTCATCGCATCTGCCAAAATTGGATCAACTAAGTAATCTTCTGCAGGAACAGCAAAACACATATAAAGAAAATTTGCCGCATAGCTTAAGTGATTGCGGGGGTAGTTAAAGGGCTGACCAAGAGAATATTTGTATGCCATAGATGCAAGCGTTGGCATTTTAGCAATTAAGCGCCGCGATGCGATCATGCGCTGCATAGGATCATGAATGTCAGTTGAGTCGTGGTAGAAAGCTGACAGTGCTCCAGTGACCCCGCACAAGATAGCCATTGGGTGAGCATCGCGCCGGAATCCACGAAAAAAGTTTGATAACTGTTCGTGAACCATCGTGTGTGTCGTGATTGTAGTGTCAAACATTTCTTTTTCAGCTGGTTTTGGGAGTTCCCCCTCCAACAGTAGGTAGGCGAGTTCCAGGAAATCTGCCTTTTCAGCGAGCTCCTCAATGGCATAACCACGATGTAACAAAATCCCCTCGTCACCATCAATATATGTCAGGCCAGATGTGCAAGACCCAGTTGCACCATAACCTGGATCATAAGTGAACATACCAGTTGCAGGATAAAGTTTTCTGATATCAATAACTTCAGGTCCAATGGTACCAGAGCATACAGGCAAAGTAACCGCTTTGCCTGACATGTTATCAGTGATGGTTATGGATTTTTCGAAACGCGAATTATCAGCCATCTTCGGACCTCACATTAAAAGTCAATCAACGGATACCGCGTCCAGTAGCAGACCTTAGCGCGTATTGTGTCAAAGACCACGTATTGACAAGGAAATACAATAAGCTAGCACAAACTACAGCAATTTGCAAGCCATTTGCAGTCGAGTGTTGGTTTCTGAACGCCCGAGAGCCACCATAATCTCTATAATAGATGGTGACTGCTTCTTTCCTGTAATAGCTGCGCGCAGAGGTAGACCAATATCTCGCATTTTCAGGTCTTTTTCTTCAAGAAAGGTATTAATGACTACTTTCAAACCTTCAAGATCCCACTTTGCAAAGGTCAGTGCTTTGTTTAGATCAAGTAAAATGTCTTTTGTCTCGTTGGTTAAAAGAACTGCAGCATCTGCGTCCATATCAATGGGGCCATCAACAATGAGATAAGACACAGATTCTGCAATATCGAGATGCGTTTTTGCTCGTTCTTTCAATAATGGCAGCATATATAAAATGCGCTGTTGTGCTGCATCACTCGATGCTGTGAAGTGTTTCGCAATTAATTCGAACAAGGAATGACTATCCATTTGTTTGATATAATTAGCATTTATATCACGTAGTTTATCATTATCAAAGCGAGCTGGAGACTTGCCAATCCGGTCCAAATCAAACAATCTAACGGCATTGTCGCGAGAGATAATATCCTTATCTCCAGAGCTCCAGCCAAGCCGAAGCAAATAACTAAACATGGCGTCAGATAAAAACCCCATATCACGGTAGGCGCCAACACTCAATGCACCATGTCGTTTTGACAATTTTGTTCCATCACTCCCATGGATGAGCGGAATATGGGCAAAAACTGGTTCTTGCCAGCCCATACTTTTATACACCATATATTGACGGAAGGCATTGTTAAGGTGATCGTCGCCTCGAATCACATGCGTAATACCCATGTCGTGATCATCAACAACAACAGCCAGCATATAGGTTGGTGTACCATCAGCCCGCAGAATAACCATATCATCTAGTACCTTGTTCTGAACGGTAACATTCCCTTGCACAGCGTCTTTAATGGTTGTGCTGCCATCACTTGGCATTTTCATTCTCACAACAAAAGACTTACCAAGCTGTGCTTCAGACGGTCCACGATCTCGCCATGGCGAGCGCACTGTATCACCGCTGTTTTTACTAGCCTCTCGAATAGAGGTTAATTCTTCAGCACTAAGAAAGCACTGATAAGCCGCACCGGCAGCGACAAGTGCGTTTGCCACCTCTACATGCCGAGCGCTTTGTGCCGATTGGCTCACAGCTGGTTGATCACCAGCAAGGCCTAACCATTGCAGCCCATCATAAATTGCGGCAATGGCATCATCGGTTGAGCGGGCTTTGTCAGTATCTTCAATTCGCAGGAGATAGGTGCCGGCATGATGACGCGCAAAGAGCCAGTTAAAAAGAGCCGTTCTTGCCCCGCCAATATGCAAGTAACCTGTTGGGGATGGTGCAAACCTTGTGACTACATTCATAATATCTCAATCCCTTCCACGTAGGCTGATCGTAAAATCGCTTTCAGAACTAAAATTCAATGATAACACTATACACTATCGATCTTGTTAATTGCACCCCTGATAGATGCTAAATGCCCAATATTAATCTAACTTTTTTGCCTGGAATCAGCATTTTTTAGCTATTGCTGACAAAATGGTATTAAAGATAATGACTAGAATTTATTTGCTTTATATTTGTCATTATATTCTGTCTTCTATTGTTAGTAATTCCTGATTAACCCTGTGAGCTTGCCTTGCACTTCAACCTGGCCAGTGCTGAAATACCGTGTTTCATATTTTGGATTGGCAGCCTTCAACCCAACGCGCCCAGGTTCTTTTAGCAAAGTTTTTAAGGTGGCTTCTTGCTGATCAATTAGTGCAACGATAATTTCGCCATGTTGGGCTGTTTCTGCTCGCTGAATTACAACTGTATCTCCATCTAGAATGCCAGCACCATCCATTGAATCTCCAACAATTTCAAGGGCAAAATGCTCTCCAGTGCCAACCATTCTTGCTGGGAGTTCAAGATGGTTTGTTGGATCGCTTAGTGCCTCAATCGGCGTTCCAGCGGCAATGCGCCCGAGAAGTGGAAGGGTTACCAGATTTGTTGCCGCGCCAACTGCACGTGCCACAATTGGGCCGGCAAAAGATTTTTTTAGAATTTCAATAGCTCGGGCTCGGTTTGCAAGGCGGCGAATATAGCCCCGTTCTTCCAGGCCAGAAACCAGCCTGTGGACGCCAGATTTAGAGGCAAGACCTAGCGCGTTTCGCATCTCGTCAAAAGATGGTGATACATCATGCTGTTCCATATAATTGCTAAGATAGGCCAAAAGCTCGCTTTGTTTCTGCGTTAGCATAACACTCACTCCAAATTGTTCTATTTTGTTCTACTTATGTTCTAACAATGTTCTTTATAAGATTCAAGGCAGATAAAAATAAAAATCGTAAAAATTGATTTTGCTGCCTCAGCTCTTGCGGTTATGAGGCTGAGTTTGAAGGCCGACCTAGCCCTAAAGAAGGATTGGAATATGCAGCACTTTTACCAAATCACCGGCGCGTTTTGCCGGATCGTATGGTGGGCGCACAATTAAGGCATTTGCCCCTGCGAGAACTGACATCATTGAGCTGTCTTGCCGCGATGCTGGCAGAATAGTTTGGCCATTTGAACTATCTTGTAGATTTGAACGAATGTAATCCTGACGGTGATCATTTGTGCCAAGATCAACCCCTAAAGGGACCATGAAAGTGGGAGTTGTCTGTGTTCCACGGGCCATATGCGCAATCGCTGGACGGAGAAAAACCAAAGCGCAAACTGCAGTTGAAACAGGGTTGCCTGGCAAACCGATCAATGGAATGCCATCAACACTACCGCAAATAAGGGGTTTGCCAGGCCTCATGGCAATTTTCCAGAAGGACAGCCCGCTATCCGCACCATTATCCAGATCTGAGACTACATGATCATGCACGCCAACCGAGGCCCCACCTGTTGTCACAACAAGATCCAGGTTTTTGGCATTTTGAATAGCAGAAATCATGGCACCGGGCACATCCCGGGCTATGCCAAGATCAACAGCTTCGGCCTGGCAAGCAGTCACAAAACTTTTCAAAAAACTTGCATTGGAGCTGATAATTTGGCCTGGTAGCAGAATATTGCCGGGGTGAACTAGCTCATCACCTGTTGATAAAATACCAATTTTTGGGCGTGTGCTAACCTCGGCTTCAGTTAATCCGGCTGCACAGGCCAGTCCAATGGCACGTGCAGATAATAAAGTTCCAGCTGAAAGAATGACTTGACCTTTCGTAACATCTAAGCCCGCAGGACGGATGTAGCGCCCAGCCGGTTCAGCACTGCGAACGGTGATTTCAACGTTGTCTTGTTCGGCAACTGGATCAACATCTTCTTGAACAACAATTGTATCAGCGCCATCCGGCATTGCCGCACCGGTAAATACGCGAACAGCTTCTCCAGCGGTTATTTTACCAGCCCAGGGATGACCAGCTGCAGATTCGGCAATGCGAGTTAACTGGCAGGGTAAGATGCTGACATCTTTTCCACGAACTGCATAGCCGTCCATCGCTGATACCGCTTGTGGCGGCAGTGTCAGGCCTGCAACAAGGTCCTTGCCAAGGGTGTATCCCAATGCCTCGACAAGGGGCAGTACAGTTGTTCCTGTATGTGACAGCATTGCAATGATTTTAGCCAAAGCATAATCAACTCCCAGAAGTGCTGGCTTACTTGAATCGTTATTGGGCATCATAGATACCTGATTTTCCACCTGACTTATGGGTTAACCGAATGTTGCCAATTTCCATGCCGCGATCAATTGCCTTACACATATCATAAACTGTCAAAGCGGCCGTTGAAACTGCTGCCATTGCTTCCATTTCAACGCCTGTTGGCCCAGATACAGCGCAGGTTGCAGTGATCTGCACACCGGGTAATGATTTGTCAGCCACAAGGTCAAGATGTATATGATCAAGCCCAAGTGGATGACATAATGGGATCAGATTTGCAGTTTGTTTTGCTCCCATAATACCAGCGAGACGCGCAACGCCAAAAACGTCACCCTTTTTGGCAGTTCCCTCTGTAATCATCGCCAGTGTTTTTGGCAACATTTTGATATGCCCTTTAACAATGGCAACCCGGCTAGTGGCTACTTTATTACCAACATTCACCATATGGGCGTGTCCGTTACTGTCGAAATGCGTAAATTCAGCCATAACAGTCTCTTTCTAAATGCAACGGTTGGAATTAAGTGGGTATAGGGTTAGCTAGTATGGCCTTTGTTGCCGCGGCAACATCATCAGCCCGCATCAATGACTCACCAATCAGGAAACAGCGCGCACCTGCTTTTGCCATCTTCGCAAGATCTTCTGGCGTGAACAAGCCACTTTCTGCAATCGCAATCCTGTTTGCTGGCAGATGTGGTAGCATTGTAGTGCCAACATTAAGCGATATTTCCATCGTTTTTAGATTACGATTATTGATTCCTATAAGTGGTGAGCGCAGATTGGCTGCACGGGCCAGCTCTTTGGAATCATGACACTCGATTAGCACATCCATGCCATAATCTAAGGCACATTCCTCCAATTCGGCCGCTTTGGTGTCGTCAAGTGCGGCCATAATCAACAGAATACAATCTGCGCCAAGGGCCCTTGATTCCACAATTTGCAATGGATCAATCATGAAATCCTTGCGCAAAACTGGCAGGCTAACTGCATCACGAGCGGCTTTTAAATATTCAGGCGCTCCTTGAAACCATTGTTTATCTGTTAGTACAGATAAACAGCTGGCACCACCCATTTCATAGGATTTGGCCAAAAGGGCAGGGTTGAAATCAGCCCGGATAAGTCCTTTTGAGGGAGATGCTTTTTTTAATTCGGCAATAAGGCCGTAGCCGCGTACATTATCGCGTGCAAGAGCGGCGGCAAATCCGCGAACAGGAGATGCCTGTTTTGCAGCGTTGTCAAGCGTAGCAAAATTCGAGGTGGCCGCAAGGGCTTTGACCTCGCGATGCTTTTCATCAATGATGGTGGCAAGGATATTATGCATGTTTGCTAAGCCCTGTCATTTGTGATGGCAATCAAACGATCAAGGGAGGCAAGGGCCTCGCCTGTATCCAGTGCCGCCTGAGCCAGTGCTGCACCCTGCTGCAAGTTTTCTGCATGGCCACCAGCTACAAGCGCCGCTGCCGCATTAAATAATACAATGTCATGATAAGGGCCGGTCTCGCCTTCCAAAAGAGCACGAAGGTAGCGTGCATTGTGTTTTCCATCACCGCCGCGAAGTTGGTCAAGACTGGCGGTTGGTAGACCAATATCATCAGGCGAGACGGTGAACTCCGTCACTTTGCCATCATTTAGTGCGGCAACATGGGTTTTGCCGGTTGTGCTAACTTCATCAAGCCCGTCAGCACCATGAACAACCCACGCATTCGTTGTGCCGAGCTGTGCGAGCACGTGTGCAAACGGAGCGCAATAGCTTTGGTCAAAAACCCCAACCATTATACGTTTTACTAGTGCCGGATTAGATAATGGTCCTAACAAATTGAAAATGGTCCTAACGCCAAGCGCAGCGCGAACAGGGCCAACATGGCGCATCGCCGCGTGGTGGCGTGGTGCCATTAGAAATGTAATATTAGCATCGGCTAGAGCAAACTCAATAAGAGAAATATCGCAATCAAGTTTAATGCCAAGTGCTGATAGAACATCAGCTGCACCACTTTTAGACGACACAGCCTTATTTCCGTGTTTGGCAACTGGAACCCCGCAGCCTGCCACAACGAAAGCGCTGGCAGTTGAAATATTGTAGGTACCAAATCCATCACCGCCAGTGCCAACAATATCCATTGACACATCGGGTGCTTTAATTGTTAAGGCCTTTTCACGCATAACAGTTGCAGCAGCGGCAATATCATCGACCTGTTCACCACGAATTTTCAACGCGATCAAAAAGGCTGCCATCTGCGCGTCTCCAACATCACCATCCATAATGGCATGAAAGCAGCCTTGAATAGCTAATGGCGTTGGGCGCTCACCAGCGACTAGCGTCATCAGGGATGATTTTACAATCTCAGACGTCAAATGACTTTTCCTTCTACGCCAATTTATTTAAGCCAGCGCCAACAAAGCTCAAACTCGCAATAGTGGTCCATATAATATAAAGCTTGTGGCCTATTGTGCCAAACTATATTATCCTCAAATACGCAATGCAAGTTTAGCCAACATTTTTGACCGACTAGATTATTAACGGTTAAGCATTATACTTGATATCAGAATTTACTGTTTGCGCCCAATTTTTGTTCAAAATCCACTCATGCAACCAAAGCTGGAAAATGCTTAACGATCTCATATGAAGATGGGGGCAGGGCCAAAAACGTGACATCAGATTGTCACAAGAATTAAAATTGAAATTATATTAGTATAAAGCCGTAAGCTTTATTTTGAACACAAATGCAAAATTGGATTTAAAAGTACTTGGCTATTTAACGGATTTTACCAAGGTGGGCTTCCATTTGGTCAACCATACAAAAACTTACAGCATAAAAGAATGGGCAAACAGTGGCAGGGGTTCTGTAAATGCTAGGCGTGCATTTGGTCAGGAAAACGCTGGTCAAGGCGAAGTATTTGCGCTTCTAATCTATCTAGCTTTTGGTCAGATGTGATCCCGTGACCGCAGATTTGCAGAAAGCGTGCCAAAATTCTGTAGCCAGCAACTGATGCAATTGATTCTGGGTGAAACTGAACGCCATGAAGTTCAGCCTCACAATGTGAGAGCCCCATAATTGTGCCAGCTGCGGTTCGTGCGGTGATAGTCAGTTCGTTCGAAAGGCTAGCTTCATTAACAACCAGTGAATGATAGCGAGTAACTGGAAACTCATCAGGGCAAAGCGCCAAAATATCACTTTTAATTGCGTTACTATGTGTTTTCTCCACCAACGAAAGTTTGCCATGAACTGGAGGGTCAACTCGTTGAATAGCAGATCCAAAGGCAACGGCAAGGGCCTGATGCCCCAAACAAACACCAAGAAGCGGTGTACTTGTCTTTTTTGCAGCTAGAATCAACTCTAGCGTTATGCCGGCATTTTCAGGTGCTCCAGGGCCCGGGGATACAATAATGCCCTCGGGATTGTGTGCTATAATTTCATCAGCAGACACAGCGTCATTACGCACAATTTCAACTTTGGCACCAAGATCTGACAGAAAATGCCATAAATTCCATGTGAAGCTGTCATAATTATCGACTAGAATGAACATGGTAAAATTCCTATTGCTGACGGCTGTAATTATCCCGGCGATTTGAAAGAAAGAGGGCTCAGCAGACTGTGTAGACCGCTATCCTGGCACAGATCTTACAAGTTTTGTCAATAAATCCAAGCCTACGATCATTCTAAGATGTAAAAAGCCAATATTCGTTAATTAGATTGTTTTCAAACATTATAAAGTATGTGGTAAAATAATACCTATATTGTAACATATTGAAAATATGAATTATTTTTAATTTTTCATATAAAATAACATTTGACGCCGCGGTGCAAAGGCCTTATAAAGTGCTACTAGTTTTAGCCGTGTGCGGTGTACAACAACCGTAGCAGATTAATTTTACTGGAGATAGTTACATGCCTTTGCCAAGGACTTATGTTGCAACCCCAAAAGATATTGAGAAAAATTGGTTCGTCGTTGACGCAGCAGATCTCGTGCTTGGGCGTCTTGCATCAATTGTTGCGATGCGCGTACGCGGTAAGCACAAGCCGACCTATACCCCAAACATGGATGATGGTGATCACATCATTATAGTCAATGCTGAAAAAGTCCACTTGACTGGTAATAAACGTAGCGCCAAGACTTATTACTGGCATACAGGATATCCTGGTGGTATTAAAGAGCGGACAGCTGACAAGATTTTGGATGGGCGCTTCCCGACGCGTGTTATAGAGAAAGCGGTAGAGCGAATGATCCCTCGTGGGCCGCTTGGTCGGCAGGCAATGCGTAATTTGCACATCTATGCTGGTCCTAGTCACCCGCATGAAGCTCAACAGCCTGTCATACTGGATGTCGCCGGTATGAACTCTAAGAATGTGAGGTAGTCATGGCCGAAGAAACACAAAAAACAGAGGTAAACACTGAAGGTTTGGCCGCATTGGGTGCAATCGGTAGTGAAGTGCCTGCTGTTGATATAGTGGTTCCAGCAGAACCAAAAATTGATAGTTTTGGAAGGTCTTATGCAACAGGTCGCAGGAAAGACGCTGCTGCCCGTGTATGGGTAAAGCGTGGCACAGGCCAGGTCATTATCAATGGTCGTAAATTGGATGTGTATTTTGCTCGCCCAGTCTTGCAGATGATTTTAGCTCAGCCGTTCGAAGTGACTGAGCGCTTGGGTGAATTTGACGTTTTTGCGACGGTTCGTGGCGGTGGTCTTTCAGGGCAGGCGGGTGCGGTTCGTCACGGCATTAGCCGAGCATTAACCTTGTTTGAGCCGGGGTTGCGACCAGTTTTGAAAGCTGGTGGCTTCCTGACGCGTGACTCCCGCGTTGTTGAGCGGAAGAAATATGGTAGGGCTAAGGCGCGCCGTAGTTTCCAGTTCTCAAAGCGTTAGTATCGTACTTACAACTTATTAAATAAATTCAAAGGGTTCCGTTATTTCGGAACCCTTTTTTTATGTAGCACACTTTTAGCACAAAAAAATAAGCAATTGATTTATTTGAGTTGTAAATACTGACGTAGCAAAAATGTTGCACACTTAGTTTACAGTTAACACTTATGCCAACCAAATATTATGAACTAACAGAGGTAGAGGGATTTGATGGAAGATTGTTTGTTTACGCGCGAACAGTCGACCCAAACGTCTGGAATTTTTGTGCGAACAGTGATGGAATGCTTGGATACACGCAACGTAGTTCTAAGCAAGCAACCTTAACTTTAGCAATATCAGAAGCGAAAAATGGTTATATAGAGTTAGTCTGAAGACAGCGACAAAACCTTACAATTATGAAAACAAAGTTTGATAATGTTTTCAAAATTTAGCCGAAGGAAACGAAGAAACGCAAAACAGATACCAAATATTCTTACACAGTTAACACAAACAATCGTTATCTAAAGGGATACTATGGTAACTTAGAAGTTACTCAACCTCAGCAAAAAAAAAATTGACAACAAATATTATAGGAAATTAGTCAAACATGATTGCAATCCAACGTTGACCGTTTGTCGATAAATTGTAAACGTTTTTGAATGTTTTTTTAAGAGTCTCAAAATTCAAGTCCAATAATAAACGGCGGATAATAAAAAGTGAATACTTAAGGGCTAGCCATGGAAATCACAAAGAAGACACAACAGCAGAATAAACTGGGATGGCAATTTTGGGTGGATCGGGGCGGTACCTTTACTGATCTTGTGGCTCGTAGGCCAGATGGGCAGTTGCTAACTCATAAATTGTTGTCGGAAAATCCAGAAGCCTATAAAGATGCGGCGCTGCAGGGAATGCGGGATTTGTTAAATATTGCCAGAGAGGCACCGTTACCCGTTAATGCGATTGATGCTGTAAAAATGGGAACAACGGTTGCTACAAACGCTCTTCTTGAGCGCAAAGGTGATGCTACAATACTCGTCGTTACAAAAGGATTTCGTGACCAGCTTCGAATTGCGTATCAGGCGAGACCACGCTTGTTTGACAAAAAGATTATTCTTCCTGAGATGTTGTATGAACGCATTGAAGAAGTTACTGAACGCATTGATGCTAATGACAATATTATCACGCCGCTCAATCTAGATGATCTTGCGCCGCGCTTGAGGGCCGCTTTTGATGATGGTATTAGGGCCATTGCTATTGTTCTGATGCATGGGTACCGCATGCCAGCTCATGAACTGGCGATTGCCGATCTTTCGCGCAGCATTGGCTTTACCCAGATATCAACAAGTCATGGCACAAGCCCAATGATAAAATTTGTTGGGCGAGGCGATACAACAGTTGCTGATGCCTACCTGTCGCCCATTTTACGGCGCTATATTGACGTGTTGGCGTGCGATATCAACCAGTCAAAAGGTGCAAAATTGCAATTAATGCAATCGAATGGTGGTTTGACGGGTGCGGGGCTGTTTCAGGGTAAGAATGCTATTCTATCTGGCCCGGCAGGTGGGATTGTTGGAGCTGTAAAAACTGCCAAACAGGCAGGATTTAACAAGATTATCACCTTTGATATGGGAGGTACATCAACCGATGTTGCTCATTACAAAAAGGCTTATGAGCGGGTTTTCGACTCAGTTGTTGCGGGCATTAGGATACATGCTCCAATGCTTCTTATTCATACGGTTGCCGCTGGTGGTGGATCAATTTGTCGGTTTGACCAAGGTCGCTTTCAGGTGGGGCCTGAAAGTGCAGGGGCTAATCCGGGGCCAGCTTGTTACCGTCGCGGTGGACCATTGGCTGTGACTGATTGCAATGCTATGCTTGGTAAATTACAGCCAAAATATTTTCCGCATGTCTTTGGCCCAGATCAGAATGAACCTTTTGATGTTGCGCCTGTGTGTGATGGATTTTCTAAGCTTGCCATAAAGGTTGAGGCTGAAACTGGAATTAAACGCAGTGGAGAAGAGATTGCCAGCGGTTTTCTTCGCGTTGCCGTTGAAAATATGGCAAATGCGATCAAGAAAATTTCGGTTCAACGAGGTTATGATGTTACTGAATATGCCCTTCAATGTTTTGGTGGAGCTGGTGGGCAGCACGCGTGCTTGATTGCTGATGTTTTGGGGATGAAAACGGTGCTAATTCATCCATTTGCAGGTGTTTTGTCGGCATATGGTATGGGATTGGCTGACGTGACGGCTTTGCGGGAGCGTTCAATCGAGACAGGCCTTGATGCGACAATTTTGGCACGCATACGCCGCGAGCTGGATGATCTGGCAGGCCAAAGCGTGTCCGAATTAACCGGACAGGATATTGACAGCCAGCGCATCGAAACCCACTGCTTTGTCCATCTTCGCTATGAAGGCTCTGACACGGCACTTGCGGTCGCCTTTGGGCCAATTGGTGATATGACTAAAGAATTTGAGACGGCATATCAATTACGCTTTGGCTTTTTGATGCCTAATAAAGGACTTGTAGCAGCAACCATATCGGTTGAGTCCATTGGCCGTAATTTTGATATTGAAAGCAATGTCATTTTACCAGTTGATAGAGCATTGGAAACATTGGATATTGTTCAGTGCTATATGGATGGTAGATTTGTTGACACGCCAATTTATGCTCGTGACCAGATTGCCGCTGGGCAGCTTCTCATGGGGCCAGCGCTGATTACCGAGTCAACAGGAACAAATGTTATTGAACCTGGGTGGCAGGTGGAAATGACCGCTATTGGCAATCTTGTTGTGCGTCGTGTTGAAGCGCTAGCAACGCGCGTTGCCGTTGGCACAAACTGTGACCCGGTTATGCTTGAAGTGTTCAATAATTTATTCATGTCGATCGCCGAGCAAATGGGATACACGTTGCAAAATACTGCGCTGTCTGTAAATGTAAAAGAACGGTTAGACTTTTCCTGTGCTGTTTTTGATCCATCAGGGGCGTTAATAGCTAATGCACCGCATATGCCAGTCCACCTTGGATCAATGGGAGAATCTGTGCAGGCGGTTATCCGCAGCAACAATGAAAATATTAATCCTGGTGATGCTTTTGTTTTGAATAATCCCTATAATGGTGGAACTCATCTTCCTGATATTACTGTGATTTCACCAGTTTTTGACGAAGATGGTGAGAACGTTTTATTCTTTGTTGCATCGCGTGGGCATCATCCTGATGTTGGTGGGCGCACGCCAGGATCAGCTCCACCTGACTCCAAACATATTGAAGAAGAAGGTGTTTTGATTGATAATTTCAAGCTTGTTGATGCTGGCACATATAGGGAGCAGGAAATACGTGAAATTCTTGATTCAGCCAAATATCCAGCTCGCAATACAGATCAAAACATTGCGGATCTTCGGGCACAGCTTGCAGCCAATGAAAAAGGGGTTCGCGAACTTCATAAGATGGTTGGGCATTATGGTCTGGAAACTGTAATTGCCTATATGGGTTATGTTCAGGATAATGCCGAAGAATCAGTTCGCCGCGTCATTGATGTGCTTAAAGATGGCAATTTTACCTACCCTATGGATAATGGTCAGCAGGTAAAAGTGACTATTTCAATTCATAAATCCACCCGGTCTGCTGTGGTGGATTTTACCGGAACTAGTAAGCAGGGTGCAAATAATTTTAACGCGCCTGCAGCTGTTTGTCGGGCAGCAGTTTTGTATGTTTTCAGAACTTTAGTTGTTGATGATATCCCTATGAATGAAGGCTGCCTAAAACCAATTGATATTATTCTTCCGGATGACTGTATGCTAAGAGCACAATATCCGGCAGCTGTGATTGCTGGCAATGTTGAAACATCACAAATTGTTACTGACACTCTTTATGGAGCGCTTGGAGTTATGGCGGCATCACAAGGCACAATGAATAATTTCTTCTATGGAAATGCCACTCATCAATATTACGAAACCTTGTGTGGTGGATCAGGTGCTGGACCTGATTTTGATGGCACGGACGCAGTTCACACGCACATGACAAATAGCCGTTTAACTGATCCAGAAATTTTGGAATGGCGCTATCCAGTGTTGCTTGAAAGCTTTGAAATTCGGCAAGGGTCGGGTGGAGCTGGTCGACATCATGGTGGTAATGGCGTGCGCCGCCGGCTTCGCTTTCTTGAGGATATGGAGGCAGTGATCCTTGCCAATCATAGGATTGTTCCGCCCTACGGTATGAATGGTGGTGCTGATGGTGCAGTTGGGCACAACTGGGTTGAACGTACTGATGGGTCCACTGAATATCTGACAGCTACTGATATTCGTAGCATGAAAAATGGTGATGTTTTTGTGATTGAAACTCCAGGTGGTGGTGGTTTTGGAGCTCCTTATAAAACAATTAAGTAAAAAACTAGTGAGGTAGTAAATACGTTAAATGATCAGGCGGCCTACAGTGCAAAATAATTAATTGCAATAACCTGCATCAAATGTTTTTGATTGTGGGTTGGACGCTTGCCAGAAATCAGGCAAATGGTTAAACCATTGTAACGCCAATTCCTAAGCAGCAGGTATGCAAAAAATTTGAAAAGTGAAATGATCATGTCAAACGCAAAATCTAGTCTAAAAATTGCCATTGCCGGACTTGGAGTTGTTGGCGCAGAGGTTGCTCGCCAAGTGATCAACCGCAGTGACCAGCTTTGTTTGGCAGCTGGGGTAAAGATACAATTGGCTGCTGTAAGTGCGCGCAACAGATCAATGGACCGTGGAATTAATCTTGACGACATTGACTGGCATGATGATGCTGCCAAACTGGCTGAATGTGATGAAGTAGATGTTATTGTTGAAATGATTGGTGGAAGCGAGGGTGTTGCCCTTGAACTGGTGCGCGCTGCACTTGCATCTGGAAAACACGTGGTAACTGCCAATAAAGCAATGATCGCCCACCACGGATTAGAATTAGCCCAGCTGGCTGAAACTAATAGGGTTAATCTATTATTTGAAGCGGCTGTTGCTGGTGGTATCCCTGCTGTAAAGACCCTCCGTGAGGGGCTGTCAGGTAATGATATAACGCGTGTTGCTGGTATTTTAAACGGTACTTGCAATTTTATTCTTTCAACGATGGAAACAACAGGCTGTGATTTTGACGAAGCGCTGGCGGACGCACAGCGGCTTGGCTATGCCGAGGCTGAACCAAGCTTTGATGTTGACGGCATTGATGCTGCGCATAAGCTAACAATTCTTGCAGCAATCGCCTTTGGGCATCAACCTGACTTTAACGCAGTGTCTATTCAAGGCATCCGTGATGTATCATCGGTGGATTTTGCCTATGCCAACCAGCTTGGCTTTAGAATTAAGCTTGTAGGTGTTGCAGAGCCGGGCTTGATGCCGCGCATGCAGACATGTTTGTTACCCCTCGGGAGTCAGCTTGCAAAAGTCAATGGTGTGCTTAATGCTGTCGAGTTTCACGGTGAACCTGTTGGCAGCATCCTTGCTGTTGGTCCTGGAGCGGGCGGTGGGGCAACTTCGTCTGCTGTATTATCAGATCTTATTGATATCGCGGTGGGGCGCGGTGGTTTTCCCTTTGGCCAGCCAATCAACACATTGTTAGATACAAGTGCCATTAAGAATGGTGCTTGGCCTGACAACCCTTTTTATGTCCGATTGATGGTTGTTGATCAACCCGGAGTTCTTGCCACACTTACAGGTATTTTGAACAAATACGCTATTTCAGTTGAAGGCTTGCTGCAACAGGGACGGGCACCCGGTAATGCCGTAGCCTTGGTGATGACAACTCATGAAGCCGCTGAAATTAACTTGAACAGGGCCTTAAATGAAATTGAAAACCTAGCAATTGTACGTGCTAAACCTGTAGCGATGCCTATTTTGAATCTGGATTTAAATAAGTGATGGGCGAAGAGTCTTTCCTTGGCATAAATCAATCTCAAAGTGGTGCGCGCTGGGTTAAAGCGATTTCGCCCTTAACAGAAGGGAATCAAGACCGATTTGCTGCAGCCCTTAAAGAAGTGTTAGATGATCTTCCTCTTCCAATAGCTCGTATCATGGCGGGAATGGGTTTAACAGCAGAAACAGTGTCATATTATGTTGAGCCAAAAATTCGAGATTTACTTCCCAATCCATCCCGCTTTAAAGACTTAGATAAGGCTGCCAATAGGTTAGCAGATGCTGTTGTAGCAAAAACACCTATTGGTATTTTTGGTGACTACGATGTTGATGGAGCAGCTGCAGCTGCTTTGCTGGTTTTGGTCATGAGTGATCTTGATGTGAAGTGTGATGTTCATATTCCAGACCGCTTTACTGAAGGCTATGGCCCTAACGCAGCTGCTTTAATAGCGCTAAAAGAAAAAGGTGCCGAGCTTCTAGTGACGGTTGATTGTGGTATTATGGCTCATGCTCCTTTAGCAGCTGTTGCTGAAGTCGGCATGGATGTGATTGTTATTGATCATCATATTGCTGGTCCTGAACTTCCTCGAGCTCAATCAGTAGTGAATCCTAACCGCCTAGATGAAGATGGACTTTATGGTTACCTTTGCGCTGCCGGTGTTGTGTTTATTGTTCTTGTTGGTGTGATACGCTGCCTGCGTGAACGCGGTTACTTTACGGCAGAATTAACACCGCCTGATTTGCTCAGTTATCTTGACATTGTTGCTTTGGCGACTGTTTGTGATGTTGTTCCCCTTCAAGGGTTAAACCGAGCGTTTGTTAAGCAAGGAATTAAGGTTATGGCTGAACGACGCCATGCTGGTTTAACTAAACTTGCTGACGTTGCAGGAATGAACTCTGCTCCAAATGTATATACTTTTGGATTTCTTCTTGGCCCGCGGATTAATGCTGCAGGACGAATTGATGGTTCGGGTCTCGGGGTAAAACTGCTTACCTGTCGTGATCCTGACGTAGCAGCCGGTCTTGCCCTAAGGCTTGATGAACTGAATCGGAAGCGCAAAGAAATAGAAGAAGGGATAAAAATCGCAGCTATTGACCGTGGAGCAGAAATCGATCACCCAGTTTTGATCCTTCATGATTCAAGTTGGCATGAGGGGGTCATAGGGATTGTTGCTGGCCGAGTGCGAGAAAGGTTTGGAAAGCCTGCTTTAATTATTGCCATGAATGATGATGGGCTTGGTAAAGGATCGGGCCGAAGTATTGCAGGATTTCGACTTGGCAGCGCAATCATCGCCGCTCATCAAGCGGGCATTTTGGAGGGTGGGGGTGGTCACGATATGGCTGCTGGATTTACTGTTAAAGCTGAAAAAATTGCTGATTTACAGACATTTTTAAATGGCCGTTTAATGACTGATTTGGGTGGGGTTATTCCTCAGGTTGTTCACAAAGCAAGCAGCTTACTTAGTGTTGCAGGCTGTAAGCCAGAGCTTGCTGACTGGCTGGATCGACTGGGCCCTTTTGGCAGTGGCAATCCTGAACCTAGATTTATTATCCCTGACTGTCGTGTCAAATTTGCAAAGCTTATTGGTGAGGGTGGTATCCATTTGTCTTGCAAAATTGATGATGGAAGCGGAGCTATAAATGCCATTGCATTTCAAGTTGGTGGAACGCCACTCGGCCAGGCAGTCCTTGAAGCCAGTGATGGTCAGTGTTTACATTTTTTAGGTCGTGTCCGGCGCGATCGCTTTCGTGGTGGAAATGCAATGCAGTTTGAAGTTGATGATGTGGCAGTCCCACCTCTTTCTTTTGCTCGCTAAAGTTTGTCTTTAAGAGCCATTAGTATAGTTATTGCAAAAAATATAGTGAGTTGATAAAAGCCGCTTGATTTGAACTCATCTTTTGACTAAACAAATGTTTGGGTAGTTTAAATACTCAAAATGTCCCGTTCGTCTAGTGGTTTAGGACACCGCCCTTTCACGGCGGCAACACCGGTTCAAATCCGGTACGGGATGCCAACTTACAATTTTAACATAGTTTGAAGAACAAGCCCTCAGCCTTAACTGGAAGTTGGCTTATTTTGTTTGGTCACGGCTTCTACGTGCCAACAGTTGGTAAACCATCCTAATATATTCCAGAAGCTAAGGTAAATTTTTGGTCAAAGTTATCAGCTCAGCGGTATGTTGAGTTTTAGCCAAGCAGCATTAGAAAAGCCAGTTCCAATCATCTCACTGCGCTCAAAAGCAAAAGAAGCCGTGGTGCCGTTTTTATTCTCATAATCAACACCTAGTTTGAGCATTAAGTTGGGTTTTCCAGCCTTCTTAAGAGTATTCGAATATTTTTTACTATTGCCCAAATAATTAAAAGTCATATTGCTGTCGGGGGTGATGTCTAATCCGTATTTAATGCCAACAAATGGTTTGACTGTTGCATTGTCTTGAGTAAGTTCACGAGACAAATCCAGACCTAACGACAGCATTTTCCTGTTGATGTCCTGTTTATCATAGTGCAATGCCAGGCTGCCCCCAGATTCTGCATAGTCATCGAGCTCAATGTACGCCCATTCAGCTCTTGCGTAGGGTATTATGGTCACATCGTCATATCTCAGTGGCTCATCAACGACGGCAAGAGAACCAAACATCATCTTCCCATCCCGCTCACCTGTGAGTATTTGTGGCGTATCAACACGAGTGGTTTCAAATGTAATGCTGCCAAATCCCACTTGGGCCTCTACACCAACATTGTTTTCAAGTTTCTTAGTACCATAGATTGATAAACTGATCTTGTTTGCCTTAATGGTGCTGCCCAAAGTGCCAACGTCAACGTCATTTTTGCCAATATTTAATACAGTACCAATCGTATCCAAATCGCCATATGGTCCATCAATACCGATGGCAATGTTAACGCCATTAACGCTTTGAGACGAAGCAGAGCTCGTGCTTTTAGTCTTACCAATTGTTATTTGACCCTCAGACCATATTGACCAGTCGTCAATTAATGGACCTGTTGTTGGGTTAAGGTTAAGCGCGCCTGATATATCCTTCATTTTAGCCATTGCCAGTTTTGCAGATTTTTTTTTCACTGATGAAAAAATTGCATCTAAACTATCTGTTTTTTGACCTAAGCTATTAGAAATATCCCTCTCATTAAATGACATAGGACCAGGGTCTTGGCTATCAAAGTACAAATCAAGTAACGGGTTGGCAAAAGATATTTTGATACCCTGTCTCGATGTTTGAGCAGGATTGCTATTTCCACGCAGAAAGCTCATGCGATTGCTTACAGAACTAATGCTAGCCCTGCTAAAGTTAATGGCATTAGTGGAAATAGCTTTTACCGTTCCAATTACGTCAGCTTTAGTTGTAGGGTCTGCAACACCGTATTGCGCATAAAGCGTAATATCTGATGAAGGAGTGTAACTGTCTCCAGCATTAAGTGTTACACCACTCCCATCAGATGAAGTATTCCAAGAAGAGAAAGTGAGGTTGTTTTTTGTAAGGCTTCCAGTATTGCCTGCAACAGTTAATACGCCAGCACCACTGGTAGTTGAAGGAGGTGTTCCGGATGTTGCACTGTTTGCATTATAAAAAATGTTACGCGTGGGTAACGGAACGGCACTTGTAACTGGGGATGTCCAGGTTTCAGGTTGAAAAGAGATAGCGTACCTACCTGATCCATTAACAGAACTATTAGCATCCCGACCCACAGTTATGGTTACTGAGTTAGCTGCTGAGTAAGTTGATTCAACCCAAAATCTTTGGTCCGCTAGATTGGAACTACCGCCATTCCCGGAAATCCGATATGTACCACTGCTGTTAGATGCAACGGCAAGAGTGGGGTTTGAGAGTATGTAGTTATTGAGACCACTGAATTCAGTAAACTCAATACTTTCAAGATCTTTGATATTGATCGATAGATTTTCAATTATTATTGGACTAGATGTGCCGCTTTGGAGAAAGTCAATACGCAGTTTTAAAGCAGTCTCTGAGCCAGTACCATCACCACTTAATATCACATTCATATCTTTTTGATTTGACCATGCTGAGTGAAGCGTTGGGTCGCTTTCGTCAACTTTGACACCAATATTGTCAGCTGCAGAACCACTGGTTGTTGAAGTTTTAGTCATTCCCGTGACCGTAACTAATGCATCTACTCCAGTAAAAATATTAGTATAAGTATAGGAGTCTCCTACACTTGGGTTTACGCCTATGTCAGCAGCGTTGCTGAAGTCTCCCCATTGGCCAGCGGCATCAAAAGTTGCTGAATTAGCATTTGTCACAGCTAAACTTATAATCAATGCAATAAATGCTCGAATTTGAATTTTAAAGCTTATAGATTTGATAAATTTAAGAAAAATGAGGCCCCACGAACATGCAAATTGATTCAATGTAATATGATTATGGCTGAGTTTTTTTAAGTGTTTCGCCCACTTTTTTTTGCGTTTAAATTAATCGAAAATTATAAAAATAGCCTGCCAGAAAATAAAACTTAACGCAAATAAACAAGGTTTTTGAGATATCTGCGAGGGCTTTTAAACAAGCCGCTGATACTGTGAGGAAAGGTTGGGCAAGGGTGTGAGTCTGGTCACGTTTGGTCATGGTGTTTGCCACCTATTGCCGCCCACAGCCAACAAAGACAGCCCAAAGATCTCTCAAAATACCAAAGAGAAACCAGTTAAAACCGGCGGTTTGGAGCTTACCGCAGTTCTAGTTTTTGGAAGAATGGCCGGATTAGGTATTCTTGATTATTTAAAAGAGTATGCTAAAAACTATAAATATTTTTTTAGACTAGGAAAAGCTTTATGAGTGACAAATTTTTTGTTGGAGGCAAGCTAAGGCGAATACGGAGCACACTTAGTTTATCTCAAACACAAATGTCGGAGGAAATTGGCATTAGCACCTCCTATTTAAATTTACTTGAGAGCAATCAACGACCGTTATCAATCAGCGTTTTAATGAAAATTAATGATCGATTTGATATCGATGTTAAAGAACTTACACGCGATAACAGCCCTGAAATGACAAGCCAGATAAAACGTGTACTAGCTGATCCTATAAATATAGATACGCCAATGAGCAGACGAGAAATTAATGATTTTGTGAATAATTTTCCTAATGCAGCCCAGTCGCTCATCAATATTTTTGATCGTTATGGAAAAATCCATGAACAATTGTCACTAAAAAAATTTAACGAAAAACATAAGGGGCTCGTGGGCAACCCATTTGAAGTCTTAGCTAAAATTTTTACTGTAAACAGTGAAAATTTACATAAGGTAGAGACATCTGCTGAAAAATTCTTATTAAAACTATTTGCTGACGATGAACTAAAGCCCAAAAAAGTAGATTATCGCTCGGACAACACAGTTCCAAATGTCCTGACACAATTAATATATTTTGCAGACACTGAACTTAATTTGAGAGTTAGGTTTATCCCGTCCAAGGTTTTGGGAAAGTCAGCGCGACTTTATGATCCACACAAAGGTGAAATATTAATCAATGAGTTAGAGTCGAACTTTGGAAAACAGTTCCACTTGCTTGTAGAGGTTGGTTTGATTTTTCAACAAAACCTTTTTGACAATATTGTCCGCGATAGCGAGATAAAAGAGATCCAAAATAATGCAGCTTTTAAAATAGCCTTGGCTGGCTACTTTGCTGGGGCTGTCTTACGGCCGAAAACGCCATTTGTTTCCAAGCGAGAGACCAAAGTCGGGCTTAATTCAGAAAGTGCGTCAAATATAGCGTTTTATTTCTCAGCTGGTTTTGCAGCGCTTGGAAATAAATCAAAACAGATGATTTTATAAAGAAAAATTGAATAAAAATAACACCAAACTCAAATAATTCGATTTTAGTAATGTTTTGGCACAACCTGACGCCAGTGAGGGTTTTGCCACTGGTGCTTAAATAAGCAAGGCTTACTAGAGAAATATAAAGAAGAAAACCTTTATCAAAAATAAAAAATAACCGCTTAATGTTGATGTTGTTTATGATTGTTTGTGGTGTTGCCAATTCTTTTGTAACATTAAAATGGTAAAATCAACTGATAATGGATTTTGATGACAATTATAAATCTTTATTAAAATCTCCAATTATAGGGTTCAAAATGTTTCTTTGGAACAGTAGTAATGACAAGTTGCAGGAAGAATGTGGCGTCTTTGGAATTTGGGGCCATTCTGAGTCTGCAACAATAACAGCACTGGGCTTGCATGCACTACAGCATCGTGGGCAAGAAGCTGCGGGCATCGTGAGCTATGACGGCAAGCAGTTCCATTCAGAACGAAGGCTAGGGCTTGTCAGTGATCATTTTACAAAAAAACCTGTGATTGACAGACTGCCGGGTAGTTCGGCTATGGGGCACGTTAGATATTCAACATCTGGAGAGCCTGCTTTACGAAATGTCCAACCTCTGTTTGCAGATCTTGCTGGAGGAGGTTTTGCGGTTGCACACAATGGTAATATTACGAACGCTTTAACTTTGCGAAATGAGCTAGTTAAGAACGGAGCAATTTTTCAGTCAACATCTGACACCGAGGCCATTCTTCAATTGATTGCTCGATCTAGGTTGACTTTTGATAGTGTTATTGAGGATTCGCAAGTATCAAGATTTGTTGACGCTTTGGGTATGGTAGAGGGAGCGTACGCACTAGTTGCCCTTACAGGAGACAAGCTTATCGGTGTTCGGGATCCTCTTGGTATACGGCCATTAGTGATAGGAAAACTCGAAAATTTTTTTATTCTTTCATCGGAAACATGTGCGTTAGATATTATTGGAGCCAAGTTTGTTAGGGAAGTTGAAAATGGGGAAGTCGTTGTGATCTCCGATCAAGGGCTTCAGAGTTTCAAGCCTTTTCCAGTGGCGCCTTATCGTCCATGTATCTTTGAATACATTTACTTTGCAAGGCCAGATAGCATGGTGGATGGTCGAAGCGTTTATGAATGTAGAAAAAAAATTGGTCGGCAACTGGCTTTAGAGTCACCTAGTTCTGCTGAAGTTGTTGTACCTGTGCCTGACAGCGGTGTGCCTGCCGCGCTTGGATTTGCTGAAGAGTCTGGAATACCATTTGAACTAGGTATCATCAGAAATCATTATGTAGGAAGAACCTTTATTGAACCTCAACAGTCTAGTCGAGATTTTGGGGTGAAATTGAAACACAATATAAACCGGAAAGTTGTAAATGGTAAAAGTGTGGTTTTGATCGATGACTCAATAGTCCGTGGCACAACATCTATTAAGATAGTCGAATTAATGCGAGAGGCTGGAGCTTCTGAGGTACACATGAAAATAGCCTCACCACCAATAAAATTCCCAGACTTTTATGGAATTGACACGCCAAACCCAAATCAATTGTTAGCTTCTTTGAAATCGATAGAAGAGATGAAAAATTTTATTGGCGTGGACAGCTTGTCATTTCTGTCAGTGGATGGGTTGTATAAAGCGATGGGACACAAAAATGGCAGAGATAACAATAATCCTGCATTCACAGATCATTGTTTTACTGGGGATTATCCTACACCACTAAGTGACAATAATGCAGAATGGCTAAATCATCCGTCAGAATTAGCGGAAAAAAAAGAGATGTAAACATTAATAATAGAAATGTACCTTAAATTCTTGCTGAAGTTTTTCTTTCCAGATAATTTTATTCTTTAAACAGTCTCGTTATGCGATTTATAATCTCTCTTGGTTGGACTTAAGTAACGTTAGTCTCTCGCCAGCGTTAGAGGTTTTTTGATTACACCCTATTGCGATATAATAGTGAGCTATATATTGGCTTGTGGCCTAATATCAATGAGGTTTTTAGTGATGCAGTGGCTTCTATTGGCTCTTGGCTCCATGTTTGTTCAGCAGTCTTTCGTTACTTTTGGAAAAGTATTGCCAGCTGTGTTGGCACCTGTAATTTTTTCTGAACTGCGTTTTGATCCCTCTTGGCTCGGTGTCTATGTTGGCATAATGGCAGCAGCTTCACTTATCGCCCAGGCGGGCTGTGGCAACTTAATTGTAAGGTATGGTGCTCTTAGAATAAGCCAAGTAGCACTTCTACTGACTGGGCTTGGATTGGGTTTTGCAACGCTAGGCCAAATACCATTATTAATTTTGTCCGCGATAGCAATTGGTGCAGCGGCAGCTTCAACGCCGGCAAGTTCGCATCTACTTGGCCGTTATTCACCAATTAAACAGGCGCCACTTGTGTTCTCCATAAAACAGACCGCTGTGCCTGTAGGACTTTTGATTGCGGGTTTTCTGGGTCCTCTTTTTACTGAACTTTATGGTTGGCGCAACACCCTACTTATTATTGCAGGATCTTGCGTTCTATTAGCTATAACATTGGAATTTCTCAGGGAAAAGTTCGATGGCGATAGGGATAAAAACCGAAACTTACACTTATCAGATTTTAAAGGAACAATTTTATTGGTTCTTCGCGCATCCGAACTAAGGAGTTTGGCGTTTGGCTGTTTTGCCTTTGTTGGTTTGCAAACAACGTTTGTAGCCTATTTCATAATCTACCTTACAGAAACAGGCTATAGCTTGATGGAAGCTGGAAGAATATTCTCTTCCGCATTTTTAGTGGCAATACCTGGTCGAATCTTGTGGGGTTGGCTTAGCAGCAACTTTATCAACCCTAAGTTAATCCTCGGGTTTTTAGCACTTGGAATGTTTGTCACTGTCAGCCTTACAAGTTTATTCGACTCAACTTGGAATGATTGGCAGATCACGCTCATTGCTGCTGGCGTAACCGCAACAGTATTTTCGTGGCATGGAATTGTGCTGGCTGAGGCTGTCCGGCTTTTTCCAGCCTCAATGAAAGGCGCTGTGACTGGTGGTGTATTGTCGTTTGGACAGTGTGGTGGACTTGTTCTACCTTTAATTTACTCAGTTTTGCTCAGTTTTACGGGAAGTTACAAGCTTGGATTCCTTATTTGTGCGCTACCAGCTCTTTTTGTGGGCTTGTTGCTGCTTTCTTCAGTGCGCCGCAATGCAAAACTAAATTAGAAAAAAAGAAATGAATCAAGCGCAACTATGTTTACAATTACAGCTAAGTTCTATTTCTTTTTTGACAAGAGGCAATGAGGCCATAAGTGAGAGGGGTTTGTGAAATCTTATGCTATGCCCAGAGCCGATGGCCCAGATCATTGCGAGCCAAAAGTTTCTGAAAACCACAATAATCTATAATTTAAACTAACATTTAATTAACTACTCAAGAAAAATTGAAAGATCAGCCCTTAGACTAGATATGCGCTTGCGATTTTTATTGATTTTTTCACGCTTAATGTCCAGTTCAATTGACAATTTTCCATTTTTTTCTGTTATTTGTTCGGCTTTTGTAATTAGTTTTTCTGTTTCTACATCAAAGGACCTTTGTTTTTTCTGAATTTTGTCTAATTCAGATATAATTTGGTTTTTGTCGAGCCTCATTGTCTCAGGCAATTGATCCTTTTCAAGAATTTCAGATGTGCTGTTGATCAGGCTTGTATTAAACTTAATGATTTCTTCATTGGTCTTCATTACACGTTTATGAGTAAGTTGAAGTTGCTCTAGCGCTAAAAAAAGATCTTTAGAGTTCTCTAATAATCTTTTATTTAATTTTTGTTGATGTTGTATGAAAACCATCTCAATATTTTCTTTGTCGAGATTATCAGTAGGTAATTTTGTTTCTGCTATTTTAGTTAAATTATATTTAATATCAGCGGTGTTATGATTTGCTAGCTGACGATTACCCATAAAACTCGCGGACAAGTTTGAATTTGATATTGCTATATTTTGGTCGATTTTTGAACGGATCAGGTAATTTTTTGATTTTTGATGAAGTAATTCTGCCCATACTGTCTCAATTTTATTTTTAATATTTTTCATGTGCACCTTCATTGTATGTATATGTAATTCTAATTTATGTTGGACGAAGTGAATTGGGTTTTTACTGAAAATAATCTAGGCCTTTTTAAGTTTTTTTAAATAGTTGGAGTTTGATTCGCTTATGTCCTCAAAACAAAAATATTGTCCAAGTTGGATGTATGATTGTGTAATTGCCGACGTTTCTAGTCAATTCATTAATAATCCTCATCAGATTAGCGCTATTGCTAATAAGTATACTTCAGGCTTATCTGATCATTATACGGAGATTTCTTACGAAGAGCTTGTCAGGTCTTCAGAAGAAGTCATTCAATTCTTAATGACTATTGGAGGCTCAGATGGTGCAGACCTGTTGTCTAACTTTTCTTTTTTCAGATTTTACTACATATCAAAAACAAAAAAGAGGAATTTTAAAGGAGTTAGGTCTTGGGGAGTGTTATCTGACACTACAAGATCATATACTGGTGTATCAACACTAAAACTTTTAAGAGCGTACTACTACGAACAAAGGTCAGGCACAAACCAAATTGGTTGTTTGGGCTGGAAGCTTGAAAACCAACCCGAGGTTGATTTCCTCCATGCTATGGCAAAAAGAATCTAATTTCACCCCTTAAATTAAAAGCACTTAAAGCAACGGAATCCTAATATTCAAATAATCTATCAGCGCATTGACTTGGTGCTGATCGATTTAGGCTATTTGTAAAGAAATCTTGAAATGTTTTATCTATGTTTGTCACGCATTTGTCTCCCAATAAATGTTGGCGGGGCCACCCTTAGAATTTTTTTCAAGGGTGGCCTTTTTTAAAATCAATCCTCTCCAAATTAGGTCGAACAGTTGTGAAAAAGCTGTAGAGAATGAGTATGATCCCAACCAGTACATTTACTAAAGTCGACTTTTTTCTCAATTGACTTTAAACATTTAACTATTGCAATTTGAAAATTAGATGACAGCAGTTGTGACCCCATATCTAACAAAGAAAAGATTTACGTCATCTAAGTTCCTAAGTGGAAATAGTCATTAATCGCAGGTTCGTTGTGTGTGACCCCAGAAAAGATTGCCAAACTAATACCAGTAAACTCTAACTATTATGCTTTGAGAGGCTTTTTAATGAATAATAATCAAGCCATAATTAACTTTCTTACCATTCGACGTTCTGTAACTGCTAAAATAATGGCGCCCGGCAGTGTAGATAGAAAACATCTCCAAAAAATTTTGGAGGTGGGCCTCAGGGTTCCTGACCACGGCGCACTAAAGCCATGGCGTCTCGTTGTTATCGCGGGCGATGCTCGAAAGAGATTCGATGAAACAATAATTCTAACGGCATTTCAAAAAGATAATGCAACTATCACTGAAGAAGTTAAAGGTATTGAAAGTAGCCGCATGCAGCGTGCTGACGTTGTTATAGCTGTAATATCAAAGCCTATCCAGCATAAAAATATACAACAATGGGAAATGCACTTGTCAGCTGGAGCAGTCTGCACAACTCTGCTTTATGCCGCACAATCATACGGCTATGCCGCACAATGGTTGACAGAGTGGTACGCTTACAACAATAAAGTTTTAAGAGCGTTAGGTGGAGTGCCGGGAGAGGATCGTATTGCGGGCTTTATTTTTATTGGTGAAAAAATCAAAAATCCAGTTGAGCGGACACGACCAAATCCAGAGCTAATAGTTTCTTATTTTTAGCATTTGAATTATTGCGCGTTCTTTAAAAAAAGGTTTGTCAGCAACAGCTGTAAAAATAGTTTTAATTAAA
>JAOEUK010000007.1 GCA_028382965.1 Candidatus Puniceispirillum sp. | reverse complement strand
TAAACGAACCAGAAGTTGAGCAGGAAAAAAATTGAAATATACAATTTCTTTGGTATGTCTTTATAAATCAGTGCAATTTTTTAGCAAAACTGCCGCAGATCACAACGCAAACATAATCAGAGATAGAGACGAAGAAAAAGAAATTATCATACAAATTAATACTGATAATGTTCAAATAGGGAATGCGCCTGAAATCAGAGTAGTCAACTTGATTCACGGCATAGAGTCCATTAAAGCCACTTGGCTAAAAAGTGGCTTTAGACTGTAACTTTAAAGTTAACAACCATTATCATTAGGGCCATGAAACCTTGCAATTGCTTTGGCTTCATCGGAGCTAACACCTGCTTTAAGCATTATTTCATCAACATTTGAGCCAGAACGTGCTAACTCGATAGCTTTAGAAAGTTTGTTTTTACTGCCCAAAACCTTTGTTAGCAACTCTTGTTCATGACGGATTTGCTCAATAACAATGATTAACTGATTATTTTTTTTCTCAAATTTCTCAAAACTTTTAGTCCATTCATCCCAGCTAAGGCAAAAGTTTAAAAGGTTAGCTGCCATATCTGAGCTCGACCTCCCAATCATTTTCAATGATTTTTCCAAATTGTTTAATCTGATTAATAAATGAAAACACACAAAACCTATGAACAATAGTAGGAGTGTGAAGGCAGTAATAACCACAATAAAGGCTGGATTTTCTGACAGTAAGACTAGGTTTGACATTTGTTCGCCGGATAGTTTTATGATCACATTATTTAAGCCCATTAGCAACTTGCTTTAAACTATCACCTTTTGACTCATTTGTCAGGATCAGCGATATATTTTTGCAATCCAGATGTTATTTCACTTTGGGCAGTAGCAAAGGTTTCTAGTTTTCTTAATCGGTTGATGATTACACCAATGTGATCTTTTGTTTTATTGTCTTCCAAAGAAATTGAAGTTAATTTAAACGGCAACGTTTCCAAAATTGTTTGGAGTTCAGAGCATAAACCAGAAAATTTTGATGAGGTTACACCACGCACTTCAAGCGCATCGATGATCTCCTCGATACGTTTCAACGCGTCCATTTCTTCCATTTTCAGAGACACTTAGAAATATCTCCCGTTAGCTTTTCATTTCTTTGTAGGCCTCCATCAAAGCATCAGACACACGATCCAGGTCTATTGGATATTCTCCACGTTGGATTGCGTCTTTGATCCGATTTACATTTTTGCTGTCTACAGGTGCTGCTGCTGCCATTTCTTTTACTGCAGATTGACGGTCAAGTGACTTCAATTCTACACTTTGGCTAGTACCCTTGACAGAAGCCTTGATTGGGGAAGTTTGAACGTCTTGTGACGCACTGCTTCCTGCTTTTCTTACCTCTACCCTACTTAAAGTATTTTTTACGATATCTACCATCTTGATTGACCTCCGATACATTCTTTACGACTTGTAATTTAGTTTATTTAGTTAAAACTTTAATTTTATTTTGAGATACAACAATACCTTCAACTAATGCTCCACTTTGAAGGTTCTTCACCTGCAACAGCTCCCCAATCTGAGCATTCTTTCTTGAAATTCCAGAACTGACAACAACAACTGACCCAGCAGCTGATTGAATAAGTATTTTTTGACCTTTTTGAATGTCCCAATTGATCTCTAAATGGCGGCTGAGGAGAACCTGGTTAATGCTCAGGTTTTTTTTTACTTTTCGCCCAACTACATCACTGATATTTGTAAAATATCCTGATAAATTAGAGGATTTAGTATTTTTAAACACAACATCCTTTACTGTTAGAACTTGACCTTTTTGAACACTTCTCGATAAAGCTAGAAATTTTTTTGATAACTGTTCACCAGTTAATGAATCCTGTGATCTAAGGCCCTCAAAATTGAAAGTATTTTCTGACTTATAATTTGATTTTTTTTTCAAACCTAACCCTATGTTTTCTTTAACAATACTAACTGCGTTTGTGCGCACTGCTATTTTGAGCCCCCCTGGATCTGAACAGAACAGCTCCACAGTTTTCAACCCACCAAACATTGGCCGTATTAAAATATCCGATAAGCAAGCGGGAAACAATCGTGTTTCTGAAATCAACGGTTCACCCATGAAATCTTTTTTTATCAGAAATGCGTTTATTTTTTTCTTTATTTCTGCACCGCTGATCATTTCAGCCGCCATGGTATTATTCGAAAGCCCAAAAAAGAGACAGGAAATTACAACCAAAATAAAAAAATTTTTATCCACCAAAGAAAAATATTTCATTACGAGTTCCATTCTTAGGGGAGATGTTATCACTAGATTTCTTTCCTGTGATCAAATCCCTAATCTGATTTACTGATGGCAAATGCAATGTTTTTCCAGCATATAAAAAATTTGGATTACCTCTAACAAAGGCAGAGCGATTAAAATGCAATATTGCTATTTCAACAAATTTCATATTTAAGCCACTACCCCCATAATATTGCTCCATTACATGACCTAAAGTTTCGTCTTTTAGCACCTGATGGGCCTTATAAAGATTTTGGTTTTCTAACAGTGGATGGGAATTGTATTCGTCCAGTGCTGCACCAGAATCACCACGGCTTTCTCCATAAGTCAGCACAACAATGGGTTCTGACGCTTGGACAGTTGACATTAATAATATCATAGAAAAAAACACTGCTAGTAGTACAGGCATCAATCAAACTCCAAAAATGAAACCGGTATTCCATTAAGTTGTTTCAATGAACGACGTCGGTTCAACGGCTTAAGGAGCGCTGTGTTAGTGTTGGTTTTGACAACACGCAACACTGTCCAGGGCACAGTTTTATTTGAGACAATCGCTAACCTATTGTTTTCCAGGCCCTGACGGGATCCAACTGAAACATGCAACCCGTCATCTTTTGCGACCATTGTTGCAGAGAGTGGTGAGCAAAGCATTGCTTCTGTTAGTTGTATTGAGTGATCCGAAATGAGATTTAAAAAATCTTCCCTTACTTTTGTTTGGTTGGGCGATATTAATGCGCCCATAAATTTGATTGGAAATACTTTTTGAATTTTTACTCTCGCTCGGTTTTTCAGCAATTTCATATTTTTGTAATCACTATCAAGAAACAGCGAACTCTCAATTTGAGCATCTATAAAATGATCTGCTTGAGCACCACTTTCTTGAACCACTTTATTCAGTGTAATAGTTGTTGAAAATGCAAAATCTCCATCTGAAATCGCTGTGACCCCTGATGTTAAAGCTTTGTAGTCAAATCTTTGATCACGATTAAGCTCAATTGGATCCAACCGCACATTTGCCTCATTTGATATTTTAACATTTGATTTTTTTTCAAGTTTTTTATAAAGGTCCTTAATCAAACTTGCTGGAATTTGTGAAATCCAGGCTGGGACCTGTTCATCCACGCTAAAATTGGGTGCAAACATAGTCACGTTATTCACTGACCTATTTTGACATCGGGTTTTTGGCATGTCCCCAACTGCAGCCTCAATTGAAACAGTATAGCTAATATCGTCAAACTGTTCGTTTAAAATATCATAATCTAATATCTTGCTAGATGGCCGAACCACAAAATGATCATCCAGTTCAGTACTTGCCTGAACTGAACTGAAACCATCAATTTTTGCTCCCCCGAGAAGTGCTGCGTTATAGAGAGCATCTTCAAGCGCGCGGTTCCTTGTTTCCTGACTATTTTCATCAGAGAGGATGGCAGCACGGCCAGTCGCAGTGACAAGTTTTAGATTTTCATCAGCAGCTTTAGCAATGGAAATGCTTAAAAGGACTAGCCCAAGAGCTATTAAAAAATGACTTCTATTAAGCATTTCTTTACGCCGAAGTCCGTGCAGTCTTTAACAGATAACCAATTGTTTCACGGTCAATCTCTAAAACGACTTCATATGTATCCGAACCAGTTGGATTGATTCTTACTGTTCGAGCACCTCGAATGGTTCCGTTTACCATTCCACGGAACGTATCATTCTGCACAATCAAGTCAATCACAGTTGTACTAGAATCTACTCTTAGACCATGAATTTGTTCGGCTAAATCTCTCATCGCTGCCATCCGAGCAGATCTAATCGCCATCAAACGTTTCTGAGCTTCGTTACGTCCCGGTTGCGTCGAAGTCACAGCGTAGCCGACCGCCGTTACCGTAGGAATGTTTTCTGAAGTCGTGTCAAACACATCTTTTATATTAACGAGCGTTTGGGTTTGTGATGCTTCTACAGCAGCTATGGCACTCGCTTCTGGTTGTTTGTAAATGTGCCCACAACCAGTCAAAAGAGCCATGCCTGTGATTAAACTCATTGATGTTAATGATACATTGTTCATAAAAAGCTCCTGAAGTGCTCGCGCGTCATTTTTTTGATCACACCCCTTTATGCATCTTCTGTGCCAACCAGATTCTCCAGAAAATTGACTGCTCACAGCCCAATCATTGTTGACTTAACCTTTCTTGGCTTTTTGCTACATTATCAGCCCATTTGAACCAACCCAAAATTTGTAACATTTTAATCAATCAAAACTTACTAAGAAAATTGGCACAAAAATTGCCTTTTAAGGTGACTTGAACGTACAAAAATTTAGATTCGAGTTCAAAAGAAAAGGGATTAAATTGTTGTTTTTTATCATCTTTAAATTAATTAGTCTTATTAGTATACAGCTTGTTTTTGTCGACTTTAAATTTAATCAACCCACAAGTTCAGAGTGAATGTCATGATTATGACACTAAAAAAATTTGGAATGACGGGCCTAAGCTCCACTATTTCAGCACTAATTCTATCAACAGGAATTTTGGCTTTGGTAGCCATGATGGTATTGCCATTACCAACTTTTTTACTTGATACGTTTTTTGTCTCGAATATTTTGTTGTCAATATTAGTATTGATGGTAGCCCTTCACACATTCAAACCACTTGATTTTTCAAGTTTTCCAAGCCTACTCCTAATTGCAACAGTGTTAAGGCTCGGCCTCAATGTTGCTTCAACCCGTATCATCCTTGGTAAAGGCCAAGAGGGGTCAGAAGCAGCAGGCCAGGTTATTAGTGCCTTTGGTCAGTTTATAATTGCTGGCAATTATGTTGTTGGAATTTTTGTCTTTGTAATATTAGTGATCATTAATTTGGTAGTTATTACAAAGGGTGCAGGACGAGTGGCCGAAGTTTCAGCACGGTTTACTCTTGACGCCATGCCAGGCAAACAAATGGCAATTGATGCCGACCTCAACGCAGGCGTGCTAACCAATGAAGAAGCTAAAGAACGACGGGAAGAAGTTTCACGGGAGGCGGATTTTTATGGCGCAATGGATGGTGCTTCAAAATTTGTAAAAGGTGATGCAATAGCAGGCATCTTAATTCTCGCAATCAACATAATTGGTGGTTTGATTATTGGCGTTTCACAGCACAACCTAGATTTTGGACAAGCAGCAGAAACATATATTTTACTATCTGTTGGTGATGGGTTAGTGGCCCAAATTCCTTCACTAATGCTAGCTATTGCCACAGCAATAATTGTTACACGCGTCTCATCAACTCAAAACATGGCATCCCATATTGGCACACAAATTTCGCTTTCACGCGCATGGATCCCTGTTTCAGCCGTGTTACTCCTTATGGGATTAGTTCCAGGCATGCCAAACGCACTCTTTTTAGTAGCTGCCGCGGTTGCTGGAGTGGCAGGGTTTATCATGCGGCGCAAAGAGCTGACCGCTGAAAATAAACCAGATGAGATGGGAGAAAACGCTGAAGATGAATTAGAAAGAAAACCAGATCAAATTGATTTAACTGATGTGACTGATAACTCACCTTTATCAGTTCAGCTTGGCTACGGACTCATCGAAATGGTAGATGAGGATACAGGGGGTCCTCTGGTCAATCGAATCACTAGCATCAGGAAACAAGTATCTAAGTCACTTGGCTTTGTAATGCCTGCTGTTCGGGTCCGTGATGACATGTCATTGGGTGCAAATGAATATCGAGTAAGGGTTGGTCAAACCATTGTAGGAGAAGATGTCATTTATCCAAACTGCAAGATGGCTATTCCAGGGGATGAGACAAACATAAAAATTTCTGGCATAGAAGTCAAAGATCCAAGTTTCAATATGGATGCAATTTGGATTGAACGGCACAAAGAGTCTGAAGCCGAAAATAATGGATATGTAGTTATTGAGCCCGAATCAGTTCTCGCAACACATTTGTCACAAATAATGTATAAATTTGCCTCTGAATTAGTGGGGCAGGACGATGTACAAAAATTGCTTGATAATTTGTCACAGACTTCACCTAGTTTAGTGGAGTCCGTAGTTCCAAAGTTAGTTCCACTACACACCTTAACTGGGATCCTTTGCGAGTTACTTAAAGAAAGAGTGCCAATTAGTGATCTTCGAAAAATTCTTGAAGCGTTGGCAAACATGTCTGGACAAAACCTAGGTGTAGTAGAGATAGCTGAGTCTTTGCGCCCAAGTTTGGCAGGTCTTCTTATCCAACAAATAGCACCCTTAAATCAAGCACTTCCAGTGATTACGCTCAGCTCAGAACTTGAACATATGCTGATTTCAATAGCTAACCAAAGTACTGATGGTAGCTTACTTCTTGATGCAAACCTAGCACAACGATTAATCAAGTCTATATCGCAAACCAGTGAAAAATCTTTGGCTGATGGGAAACAGGCCGTGCTAATTGTTGCACCGCAAATCAGGCGTCAATTATCTGTGTTACTGAGAAATCATATAGATGACTTGTTTGTCTTTGGTTTCACAGAATTACCGGACAATCGTAAAATTAATGTTATTGCCACCATTAGCAATGATGAAGATCCAAAATTAGAGATCAAAGATTAACAAAGCATTTTTTGCTGCATTAAAAAAAGGATTTTAACTAATGTCAAAATTAACGGTACAAGCAATAGATAGCGCAGCCGCTATGGATGAGATTGTTAGTAAACTCGGACCAGATGCAGTGATTTTATCAACAACTAAAAGAAATGGAAAAGTTGTTATGGAGGCGTCTGCCGGCTCAACACTAAGTCAGCAAAACTCAACTGCCAAAAATAAATTTGCAAATATTTTTTCTGATAAGATCATCAATGCTCCAGGCAAACAACTACCTTTAATTGTGCCCGAACAATCAACACCGCATGTCAGCGAACTAAATAGTTTACGTAAACAGATGATTGAATTTCAAGACATGCTGAACGGACTCTTCATCACAGATTTAAATGGTACCAATCAGAATTTATCCGCAAATAGCAGGGTTATTCTTCAGCAAGCTGGATTTTCATCCCAAATTCTTAATGACTTCAAGAGTTCCTATCTGGGTTTGGCTTATCATGACGGCTGTGAGGCCTTTTTAACCGATTTGACTTCGCATTTGACATATACGAACAGTGAAAAGCTTTTGTCAAAAAAACTGATTTTTGTAACAGGTCAATCTGGCACTGGTAGAACAACACTAGTTGGCAAACTTACTGCCATGCTAAAAGAAGCGAGTCCAAACAAAGAGGTGATAACAGTTGAAATGAGATCAGAAGGACAAAGTGAATTTAATCGATTGCAGGATTTTGCTAGGTTGCTCAACAGCCAGGTTTATACAGTTGGCACTAATACGCCTTCATCAGATTTCAAAAAAATGAAACCCAACGAAATAATGGTTTTTGATTTAGCATTGCCAATTGGACAAGCAATACCCAAGCTAGCAGAAATATATCAGGGTTTTGATCCTCAAGATTTAAGCGTGATTGCAACAATCCCAGCTAGTACTAGCTCAAACATGATTGAATTAACAATGAATAAATTAAAATTCCTTGACCCAATAGTTGCGCTGACAAAACTTGATGAATGTGACGTAACAACCACCGAGTTTTCTTCCCTTGCAGCAGTTGATGCTAAAATTGGCCTTTTTTCAGCCTCAAAGTCTATCGTAGACGCCCCAATATTTGCATCAGAGAGTGTATTGATGCAATATCTGCAAGAGAACCTGAATTCTGAAGTTACAAATTCACCTTTTACTCATAAGTCAGAAAATTAAAAATGACACTTTCAATTGCAGTAACTAGTGGCAAAGGCGGTGTCGGAAAAACAAACACCGCAGTCAACCTTGCAATCTCACTTGGACAGTCCGGAAGGAATGTGCTTCTTTTTGATGCCGACTTTGGCCTTGCAAACGTGCATGTATTACTTGGAACAAAACCAAGTAAATCAGTGGCAGATTTTTTAGATGGCACATGCACAATGGAAGAAAGTATTACGAGATTTAGTGATAATTTGAGTATTTTATCAGGGGGTTCAGGATTAACCGAGCTTTTAAATTTAGATAATAAGCGGCGTCATCAAATTTTATCAGGGATTTCAAATCTTAGTAGAAATATTGATTATTTGATTGTGGACTGCCCGGCTGGTGCTGCAGAGAGCACATTATTTTTCACCAGCGCATCAGACATCTCCTTGGTTGTATTGGTAGAGGAGCCAACAAGTTTTCTAGATGCTTACGCTTTAATTAAAGCAGCAAATTTGGAGGCCAGAGTAAAAAACTTTGCAGTTGCCGTAAATATGGCTGAAACTAATAGTATGGCAAAAAATAGCTTTGAAAAATTTCGTGAAATAGCAATACGCTTTTTGGACGTGAATTTGCATTACGCTGGGATGATACCATATTCAAAAGAAATAAAACACGCTGTCACTCAACGAAACCCAGTAACGCTTAGCCAGCCCAATTCAGTGCCTTCAGCTTGTTTTAAAGAGATGGCCAAGACTTTGATAACTGTGCCCATTCATTCCAGTAAATCTTTAAAATTTTTTGATAACGGAGGTCGAAAATGAGTTCAGTAAAACGCGACCATTATGCTGATCAAAAAATGGATGTTGACGAGGTCATCAAGTCACACACCAATCTGGTAAAGAAAATTGCCTGGCACATCTATGGCCGAGCAAGTCATGCCATTGAGATTGAAGACATAATCCAGATCGGGTTTGCCGCTCTTATAAATGCAGCACAGCAATACACTTTGAAAGAAGGTGCAACCTTTGCAACTTACGCCTCAATAAGAATCAAAGGTGACATTATTGATCACTTGAGAAAAGCTTCTAATTTATGTCGAACCACAATAACGATGAAAAAGCGTTACAATAAAGTAGTATCAGACCTCCGGGGGAAACTCTTCCACGAGCCAACGTCGGTGGAAATAAGCAATGCTATGGGGATAAGTGAGCCTGAATTTAGAGAATGGGAAAGAGCGTTTCAAGCTAACTCCCATGAGTCTCTTGATAGCGTATATGATCAATATTCAATCTGGTTTGCCTCTGCTGATGACTCACCTGAAGATTTGCTGAACAGCAAAGACCTTAAAGAAGTGCTGAAACTTGCTTTACAGGAGCTTTCTGGCAATGAAGCCCTCGTTATCCAATTGTACTATGTGGAAGAACTCAATGTCATGGAAATTGCTGAAGTCCTCGATGTTTCCAGTGGCAGAGTCTCACAAATTAAAAAAGCAGCAATTGCAAACCTTCGTGACAACATGAAAAACCTACAAGCAATATAAAAACATGACAAAGCCCGAATTTTTTGAGCATATTGACACTATTGAAATGCGGATTCGTGGCGCTGAACAACAAATCCAGTCTTGGGCAGGCACTGAAAGCCTTTTAATTACATTATCACTAATAACTATCGCCCGCGGCACATGCTTGATGGTGATAAATCCCAACGATTCAGAAATAAGCCCTAATGGGCAATTACACATCCCTTTAAACCGTAATGTGATTGAAGCAAGTGTGGAAATTCCACGGCGTCATTTTGACAAACTAATTAAACAAATTGCTCGAACGGCTGAAAGAGCAGGAACAGCAAAAATGATATTAAATACAACACTGGTTTTGGATAGCAACGGTTGCTTGATAATTGAAGAGCCAACCGACGCTTCAATTACTAGTTTAAATTGGTCTTTGACATTAAAGTAATAGACTTACCAAACCCTAAACAAACTTTCGTACCATTTCTGTCTCAGCTTGAAGGAGACGGGAAGACCCTGAAAAAGCTTGTTGTGCTCTAATCATATTTGACAACTCTTCGGTAATGTCAGTGTTAGCCATTTCCAAAGCACCCGAATGGATTTTACCGCGACCTTCAATAGTAGCCTCAGCTAAAACTGCTGCTCCTGACGCTTTACTTGAACGGAAGAGGTTGGCACCAACGGGCGTTAACCTATTTGGATCACCAAATGAAGCCAGGCCAACTTTTCCTACCGTAACTATATTAGTTCCGCCGTAGGTCGCCTCAATACTGCCATCTTTAATAATCGCGATAGAGGTCAATTTTGCAGGAGGATTAAACTCTTGAAATCCGTTAGCCGTCAAAACTCCAGCAGATGTCATCGGGACATTTATCGGTTGGCCCCCTGCTGATAGAAGAGAGTACCCTTCTCTATTAACTATTACACCATCCGTATTCAGGCCAAAAGAACCATCACGAGTATACAAATCAGAGTTTGGGTTTGCTTCATTGCGAAGCGCAAACATACCATTGCCTTCAATGGCGAGGTCAAGGGCTTGATCAGTATTCTTTAAGTTTCCTTGCGTTTGCATCATCCTGATTTCTGGGGTTCTAACACCAACACCAATTCTACCGCCTGTTGGCGTTTTAATGGCGGTGCTATACATATCAACGAAATTAGCTTCTCTTTTCTTAAAGCCTGTAGTCCGTGCATTAGCTATGTTGTTAGATGTCACGTCCAAATTCTGGAGTGCTGCATCCATACCACTACGAATTACTGAAATCATGATTTTGTAACCTACAATATTATTTGATGATAATGCAGCAAGTTTTATGCCAAAGACATTGAACTACTTAGTGTTCACAAAAAAATAAAACAAAGAGTGACAAGAGACTCGTGAGCTGAATAACATCTGAGATTCAACTTGTTTAGCAGATGCTAATGCATCATATTAACTAGGCAATTGAAGAAAGTAGACGATGCCCCACAAACAAAATACATCGCTGGTACCCTTTGAAAAGAGACTTCCAGCAACCACCAACAAAGACAAAAGTAGCCAGCCCTTCTCACTTTTTGATGGTGAAAAACACTTCACTGGCCGCGATGATGTGCGCGAGTTCTTACCAGAGATTCTTGGCAAAGCGTTAGCACGAACATGGATTGATATAGATTTCCATCAGGCTTTTGACAGTGATCCCTCCGGCACATTAGAGACGCACGGCATCTACTTACCAGAAAATATGTCTATAGAGTTCCAACGCCAAAATGCCAATCGGCCACGAATTGTGGTTTATGAGCAACGTCCAAATTCAAAATTTAAAATGCGGGTATTATACCTTCAATTGGTCATGATGGCAGGACGATGATTAAAAATTTTACGTTTGCCAATCAGTTCTTTGTTCGATTTGTGATTATTGCTATTTTTCTCTTTCCCCTCCCTTTGTTTGCTAGCAATACAAAAGTCAAAATTGAAAATGCAGCATTTAAGGAGGCTGTACAGGCCGTCAAAGATAAAAATTATGTTCATGCCATAACTCTTTTTAAAGCACAGGCAAAAGCGGCTCGCCATGATGCTCAATACAATCTTGCAGTATTACTAAATGCTGGTAAAGGGCGACCACGCAATTACGCTGACGCGCTTTACTGGTCATGGCAAGCCCAGTTAGGTGGCATAGAAGATGCGGAAAACCTTGCGGACACTATCATGGATTTATTGCCTGAAAAGATGGCTGATCAGGTTCGTGCGCGAGTTGGTGAGGCTTTGCAAGCACGAATAGACGAAAAAGATTTACAAGCAATTCCACAATACGCGAATTATCATTTGACGATCTTAAAGGAACCAGATTACGGCAATGCCTATATATGGTATTCTATAGCGGTTGCACTGGATCTGCCTAATACTAAAGATGAGCGAGACGACTCTGAGTCTCAGCTTGACAATAAGAATCTTGTAACGTTTCAAAGTAAATCCCAAGAACTTTTTAGCACGTACAACTTCAAACCATTACCGAGAGAAGGTAAAGGAGACAAGAAATGAAAGTAAAGGTACAGTGGATTATTGATGGTTTTTTGGAAGTTGAAGCAGCCTCAAATGAGGCAGCTGAGGCTTTAGTTGATGAAAAACTTCGACGTTTTATTATTGAAAATTCTGACTTAACAGAGGTTTTGGGCGCGACCGCAATTCAAGGACATGCTGTTACCAAAGGCCAAGAAAATTAACCGAAGCTGTCCAATAACTCACTGATAGTTTTTTCTAAATCGTCATTGTCATTTTCAATATCAGTAATTTCCTGACGCAATTCCTCAATACGCTGTTTACGCTTTTCCATGACATCACGAATTTCTTCAAGAACAGTCGCCAGGCGTCCACTTAAATCAGCTTCACTGATCTCTTCTTCTTCTGCCATTTAAAGCGTTCCTTTTTAAATTAAAATACTAGCCAACCCTGCACATTATTAGCAGTAAGGTAGATCATTGTGTCAACTTTTGCTAAACATCATATAGTTATAGTTTCAGTAATGCTCTTGCAGGTACTATGCCAATAACATTAAGTAGGGCATCCACATGATTTCAAAATTTTTAGAAATTTTTTCAATAAATTTTAATAATGCACTGCGGCGCAACTCTATCATTTGCTTTTTGACAATAGCTTTAACAATCATCAATCCTTTAGATGCAGGCGTTCACTTGCAAGGAGAACAGGTCCCATGCGACATCAAATTAGTATTTGGAACTGATGAAAGAGGAGCTTCCTTAATTTCCTATAATCTTGAAATGCAAATATATAACCAACATCGACGAGCAGTTCGTGGAGTTTCAGTTCATTGGCTTAATACACGAGCTGAAATCATTGGAAACAGCAGCGCAAAATGCGGGCACGAGGATAATGGTATTAAACCAACAGAGTTTGGTTCGTGTACGCAAACAGTTCAAAAAATTAGTGAACGGTTACTAGAACGTTTAGGACAAGACACCTGGACCGAAATAATTAATTCAGAAATGCACAATTTTAGTGAGGTTCGGTCCTGCAAAATTATTGGTTACAATTATGGTGAAACGTCAGTCAGAATCTACTGACAGCTCGTTTACGCGCTTGGCATCAAAAGTGCTTGTAAGGGTCTAGATTTGAGGTTCAAATTGCTCGTTTTAACGGTATAGAAAACAGACAATTACTTAAGAAGGCACAGGCAGATGGCAAATCCAAGCTTAAAAGCACAAATAGAAGCCGCAAGATCTGCTCTTGCTAGAACTGAATCAAAGACATCTACAGTTTCAGTATCAACTCAGATAGCCAAAAAATTCCCAGCAGAACAGGCTACCCAACAAGTTTTATCTCAAGAGCAGGCTTCCAACTCTACTGCAAATATCAGAAAACAAACCAGTAAAAAAACATTTGAGTCAGATGCTGCTGGAATAGATGCCCGTATTACAAGCTTAGAGGAAAAATTATTAGCGAGTCAGAAGGACTTGCATAAACTGCTTAATAAAATTCGTGAAATAACTGATTTTCAAGGTGATATTAAAAAAAGAAGCGATGCGCCAGAAAAAATTGCTGTAAATTTAAGCTTTCGTCGCTATCTAAGCAGCATCACAATTACCTTTTCAATCATTATGTGCTTAATTTTTAGTATCATTTATTTTTTAACGACAAAACAAGATTTATTACAATTATGGATTAATCAGCTTGGTAAGTTCATAAGCAAATGGATTGGTTAACTTATTATGGCTGCTGACGAAACTCAAAAAACAAATCCAGACAAATTACCAAAGTTAATTCTGCCAATCTCAATTGGCACTTGTGTGGTCGGTGTTTTAGGACTTTTTTTTATCGGGTATAAAACTTTAACGTCAACGGAACCAGTACAAGACGACATCCAAACCATCATGGAAAAAGCAAAATCAAAGGCAGATAATGATAAAACCCTGGACGCAGAAAAAACTGAAGAACAACAGTTAAAACCATCAAAAAGCCAGTTCGATTTTTCTAAGCACACTTACTACACATTTCCACTTCCATTTATCACCAACCTCGCAAGTGGAAAAGGCATGCTAACACTAGAAATTGCAATCGCTACATATGGAGATGCAATGGATAGTGAAGAGATCATCGAAATGTTGAACACATCTAACCCAAAACTCCGTTCAGTGATTAATTTCAAACTCTCAGAACAAAAACTAACCGATGTTAACACAGTCAAAAAACGTCAAAAACTTTCAAAAGAGCTACTAGAGCAAGTGAAACTTGTTGTTAGATCGTTAGATGGAGACCCGTTAGCAATCACAGATTTACACCTCATCAAATTTGTACTCAGTGGAACTAATTAAAACGAAAACTGATTCAATGACTAGAACCTGCGAAAGAAAGAATTAAAGTCTCAAAATCTACACTTTCTTCAGGCGAAATTTCTGACCAAGTCTTGGACTTGCTTTGATTTTATTCAATCACCTCTTGTGGAAATGACCAGCGCATCTCCAGCCGATTGTGCCGTGTAACCCGAAACTCAATATTAATATTTAATGAATCAAATAGGTACGAAACTTGCCTTTGAAATTCCGGTACATTGAAGATTTGAATATTTTTAGGGAAAATAACAGACCGCTTTATGCCACTTTTCTCCCGTTTTACCATAAACGCTTCATCAATCCCCAGATCAAATGATAATTTATGAGGGAAAGAGTGCTCTCCTGACGTAGAGCTTAACATGCAACCTTTACCAATCTTATTATATTTTATAAAACCTGTGCATAAGTTATTCTTTTATAATGATTTTATTAATATGAATAGTAGGTTAAGAATATATTTAGTCTGTGGATAATTTTTATTATAAGGTTAATAAATACTTGATTCCAATATGGCCTGACGGTGTCAGCGCAAACCAACCCATTGCTAAGCAGCCAATCACAAACCAAAACACATAGCGCCTAAGAAGACGGCGCATAGACTTAGGCGCAGAAACAGGCGCTTGAGGAGAAGAAATCCCAGAAGAAAGTTCAATGAGTTCATCTATATGCAAACAATTTTGAGCAACATCAATTTCAATTGCTTTCAACCGACGATCGAAATCGTCAAACAAACAATCATCAGCATTGCCTTCAACAACTATATTCCCATTTTTATTAGCCTGACCATTTAGCACTGTAATTGGAGTGTCTGCTAGCTGCTCTTTTCGGTGAAAAAAATGAAATTCCTTAAAAGGATTTTTTGCTTTATCAAAAGTCGTTTCTCTACGATTTATCTCATTCATTTTTGCCGCTTCTAGCGCAACAATATTTGGCAAATCGACAACCGTTTTATCAAATATTTTTGGAGCATCCGTTTTTTGGATGTTAATGAGTGCAGCATTTTCCTTTGAACTGGGATCAGAATTAATAATCGCAGTAGCACCATCACCGATCCCGTTAGCACCGTCCAATGATGGCATTTCAGAAAGACTGCGTTTTGCAGCTTCAATTTTTTCTTTGAGCTTTATAAGCGAAGCTTGCTGACTCATCGATTTCTACTTTGTATAAACATCATCTCAGGGTAGGTTTGCAAAACTCTTGCCAAGTCTAAGACCTTCATACTGCCTGACAACCAGCGGATAAGCTAGCATCCCTCCACAAAAGAATTAAAAATCAAACAACAACGGTAACCTCACAAAGTATTGGGCAACAGGAGATTAACTACCGGCTTCTAACCCCCTAAAAACACTCAACCAATGCTTGGTTGTATAGCCTTTATTGTAGAGGTTGTAATTAACCGGCAAAACAAAGCAGTCTGGTGTGAAATGTTCAAGCTCATCTTCTTCCAATTCGTCATCATTTCCGTGACGAGGACTAGGGTCACTTCGCGAAGACCTCAAACCTTTTTGAATTTGCAGCAGATCATTCATCATACCTATATTAACGGTGCAGAAATCTTAAATGTTAGCCTTGCAGAAACAAAAAATGTTAGCTAGACCAGCTAATCATTATGTTTTTTTCAAAAAAATATACTAGCCTTTGCTTTCATTTGCAGCTAAAGGCGCATGCGAAATCCAACCCCCGCCAAGTAAAATCTCAGGTTTTGAAGAATCATAAATTGCAGCTGCCTGTCCAGTGGCAATACCGTATTGAGCCTTATCTAGGAGAACGACAACCGAACAAGAATTTTCTTTATCATATAAAATCTTTGCTGACATTGCAGGTGCAGTATTGCGCAACCGCGCTAAAACGCTTTTCCCACTATTTGGACGTTCATTAATCCAGTTTACTTCCGATAAACGCACCTCAAAACACGCTAAAGCCTCTTGTGGACCAACAATCACCTGATTGGCTGCAGAATTGATTGCAACCACATAAAGTGGGCCATCAGCTTCATTCACGTTGGCGCGGCCACCAATTCCAAGGCCACGACGCTGACCAATAGTGAAGTCAATTACACCATTGTGACGCCCAAGGAAATTTCCATCAATGTGTAAAATATCACCCGCGTCTACCGCGCCAGGCCGCAATCGGCGCACAACATCGCCGTAGCGGCCATTTGGCACAAAACAAATATCCTGACTATCTGGCTTTTCAGCAACGCTGAGTCCAAATCTATGTGCCAGATTCCTTGTCTCAATCTTATTAAGACCACCAAGTGGAAAACGTAAGAATTCTAATTGCTCGCTAGTGGTTGCGAATAAGAAGTAAGACTGGTCTTTTGCTGAATCAGCTCCACAAAGAAGGTTTACGCCATTGCCGCTTTTAATACGCTGGACATAATGTCCAGTAGCAAGACAATCAGCATCAAGATCACGTGCTGTTTTTAAAAGATCAGTAAATTTTACTGTTTGGTTGCATCTAACACATGGAATAGGTGTCTCACCACGAAGGTAGCTATCAGCAAAATCCTGTATCACCTGATCATGAAAACGATTTTCATAATCAAGGACGTAATGCGGAATTCCAAGGCTTGCAGCAACACTGCGGGCATCATGAATATCAGCACCGGCACAACACGCTCCTTTGGCCTGCACAGCAACACCGTGATCATAAAGCTGCAAAGTAATGCCAATAACTTCAAAGCCTTGTTCACTTAGCAGCGCCGCTGTGACCGACGAGTCAACCCCGCCAGACATCGCTACAACCACCCTTGTAGCGGCTGGAGATTTGGCAAACCCCAGCGAGTTCAGCTCCTCAGTTAAACCATTATTTACCCTATTATTTACAACAATCTGCTCCATAAATATAATTTCACATTTCTTCAGGAATTGTAACGCGCAAACCGTTGAGCGCGTCTGACATCTCAATTTGACAGCCTAGCCGGGAAGTTTGAGTCAGTCCAAACGCTAAATCAAGCATATCAGCTTCATCCTCATCAGGAACACCGACTTTTATAAACCAATCCATATCCAAGATCACATGGCACGTTGCACATGACAAGCTTCCACCGCATGTGCCCTCAATACCAAGCCCAGCATCGCGCCCTGCCTCCATAACAGTTTCGCCCGTTTTAACAGTAATATTCTCTTCTGTCCCATCCGGTTTAATAAAAATAATATCAGGCATCTTCGATGTAACTCCTCAGCTTACCTTCAGCAGCTTTTATTAAACATTTTTATAACTATTTAAAGTCAAAGCGACTTAAGTAGGTTGCTTGTACAGCTGTAAAAACACATCTGCAAGCCTTTCAAAATCACTTTTTAACGTTGCCCAACCACCAGAGATACGGATGGCCTCATTAGCCCGCACATCTGCCCCCATTGCCTCTAAAACATGGCTTGATTTAACCTTTCCAGATGAGCAAGCCGCACCAGCACTGACAGCAAGGCCAGCCAAGTCAAATGACATCACCATAGTTTCCGCAGTCTTGCCTGCAGCAGCAATACAACTCGTGTTTCCAATTCGTGATGCAACGCCACCAAACACTTCAATACCACTCCGTTCAGCAAGCATCCGAGTTTCGAATTCATCACGCCATACCGCCATCTTATTGAAATGGCCAATATCATTAAGCGCCTCCAAGGCGGCTGCGCCAAAGCCCGCAATGCCAATGAGGTTTTCTGTTCCAGGCCGCCGCCCTTGTTCTTGTCCTCCTCCACGCATTAGGTTAGCAAGCTTAAAGCCTGGCCGTACCAGTATGGCTCCTACACCAGCAGGGCCGCCAATCTTATGAGCAGACAGGCTAGCATAACTGATTTGTGAATGAGTAAAATCTAAATGGCTCTTGCCAACTATCTGGACCATATCGCTATGAAACGCCACATTCGCTTTACGAGCCATTTCTGCAATCTGATCAATTGGCTGCAAAACACCAGTTTCATTATTCGCTGCCATCACCGAAACAACAGTTTTGGTTTTTTTGTGTTCATCAATGGCAGCAAGTTCTCCTGCCAGAAAATCAAGGTTAATTAACCCATTTTTGTCAACAGAAATTGTTTTACACTGATTATGAACATGCCGAACAGAGTCATGTTCAATAGCACTGGTGATCAAATGGTCATATTGAGCCAGAACAAGATTATTGCTTTCGGTGCCACCACTCGTGAAAACTATATCTGATGGATAGCAACCAACAAGCATTGCTAATGATTCTCTTGCATTTTCGACGATAAAGCGGGCATTACGCCCAAACCCATGAACGGATGATGGATTTCTTGGAGGACCCATCGCATCTTGCATCGCAGCGATTGCAGTTGGTCGCAGTGGTGCTGTCGCATTGTTATCAAGATAGATTGACATATCACGTATTATCATTGGTCAAAGTCATATCATCACCTACTAGCTAATTTCGATTTAACTTTACGCGTTATTTTCTTTTTAGTTTTTGAGATTGCAGCACCAGAGATGCTTTTTTCAAGGTCAACAAGACGCATTTTTTGGCTTTGCACTTCATTAACCAACTCCCGGATCGTACGCTCACGTGGATCAAAATCAAGACCAGATTGAACAGCATAAGGCATAAACCCCGATGTATCAGTTAACTTTATGGCAGCCTTACTCATCTGGCGAGCGGGGACGCCAACAACTGTTGCACCTTCGGGCACATCCTTTGTCACAACGGAATTACCTCCAACTCTTGCGCAACGACTAATCAAGATTGGCCCGAGTATTTGTGCTCCTGCGCCAACAATAACGTTGTCCCCTAAAGTTGGATGCCTTTTGGCGTTACGCTGTTTTTTAGAATCCACAGCAGGCATGACCCCACCAAGTGTTACATCATGATAAAGCGTAACATCACGACCAATTTCAGCAGTTTGTCCAATAACCGTGCCCATTCCATGATCAACAAAAAACCCAGGCCCAATTTTAGCTTCAGGATGAATTTCAATTCCTGTTAACACACGTGCAATTTGCATAATTAAACGCGGAATAAACTCTAGCCCTGAGTGCCACAGACAATGTGATAGACGATAAGCAACCATCACCTGAAAACTAGGGTATAGAAACATTGCGGCCAGTCGGCTGCTTGCAGCTGGATCACGCTCCAATATTGCATTAAGATCACAGCGTAAGTTCTCAAACATATTTCTCAATCCAATGCTTCTTTTGTGATATTAAATTGATTGTTACGTAGCTTTGCCATCTAGTCCGACAAAATCAAATACTCTTATAATTATGAAACGCCTTTAAAACACGCCCTGACAAGCAATAAGATGTGAAACCTCGCTTGGCGTAGCACACATATTAAGATATAAGCCAAGTTTACAATAGTGCAAGAAGAACGGAACAGTTATGCCCGAAGTGATTATTAATGGTCCTGATGGGCGGCTAGAGTGCCGCTACATGCCGAGTGAAATTTCCGATGCCCCTACTGCATTGATCCTGCATCCAGAACCTGACAAAGGTGGCTCTATGAATAACCGTGTCACCTATGCATTGTACAAACATTTTCAAGCTAGAGGCTTTGCAGTTCTTCGTTTCAACTTTCGAGGAGTTGGACGTAGCCAAGGACAATATGACAACGGCGACGGTGAGCTTTCAGATGCTGCAACTGCAATGGATTGGCTACAGGCACAAAACCCATCATCACGTCAATGTTGGATTGCCGGTTTTTCCTTTGGCGCTTGGATTGGCATGCAGTTGATGATGAGGCGCCCAGAGATACGTGGTTTCATAGCGGCCACTCCACCAGCAATTTCTCATGACTTTTCATTTCTTGCGCCATGTCCCGCTTCAGGCTTGATGATACACGGCGAAAAAGATGAACAAGTTCCGCCTGACGCCATTTCCAAGCTTGTGGAACGGCTCTCCATACAGAAGGGCGTAACTATTGACATCGATATAGTTCCTGGCGCCAATCACTTTTTCACGGATCACCTTGACCCAATGGTTGAACGCGTATCAGCATATCTTGACGCAGCATTGATTGAACCTGATTTTGACCCACTAGCCTAACCAACCACGAGGAACATAAGTTCATAATCATTGTTAGGATCGAGCTCTGACCTTTTGATAATCTGGATCAAAAATGACCTATAAATCAAACCTAATGAAGCAATTTAACGAACGCAGCTACATCCACCAAGCAACCGACATTGAGGCACTCGATGCCTGGGCTGCTGATAACATCATCCCAAGCTACATTGGATTTGATTGCACAGCTGATAGCCTCCATGTTGGTTCACTTGTCCAGATAATGATGCTGCGTTTATTACAGAAGTGTGGCCACAAGCCAATTGTTTTAATGGGTGGCGGCACAACCAAAATAGGTGATCCCTCTGGTAAGGATTCAGCACGGCCGCTACTATCTGATCAGGACATTGAGGCCAACAAAAGAGGTATAAAAAATGTTTTTAAAAAATATTTAACCTTTGGTGATGGTCCATCAGATGCACTGATGGTTGATAACGCTGATTGGTTAGACACTCTTCAATATATCCGCTTTTTACGCGACTATGGTTCCCATTTCTCCGTGAACCGTATGATGAGCATGGATTCAGTCAAGTTACGCCTTGACCGAGAACAGCCATTATCCTTTCTCGAGTTTAACTATGTCATTCTACAGGCATATGATTTTATTGAACTACGACGCCGATATGGCTGCCAACTACAAATGGGTGGATCAGACCAGTGGGGAAACATCATAACCGGAATTGATCTAGCTAGGCGGGTTGATGGGCAAGAAATCTATGGTTTAACTTCACCTTTGATTACCACTTCATCTGGAACAAAAATGGGCAAATCAGCGAGTGGTGCAATCTGGCTAAACGAGGAAAAGTTATCTAGCTTCGATTTTTGGCAATTCTGGCGAAACACAGAAGATGGCGATGTTGAGCGTTTCCTGAGCCTGTTCACCGAACTACCAATCAAAGATGTTCGTATGCTTGGAGCACTGAAAGGCGCTGACATTAACGATGCAAAAATTATTCTTGCAGATGAAGCAACCCACCTTTGCCATGGTAAAGAAGCTGCAGAAAAAGCTAGAGCCACAGCCAAAATAACTTTTAATGATAAAGGTATGAGTGATGGTTTACATCAGGTTACTATTAGAGCTGATGCAGCTGCAAAATTGACAATAGTGATCGCGTTAAACATGGTAGGCTTTGCTAAATCAAAAGGAGATGCAAGACGGTTAGTGCAAGGAGGTGGTGCACGTATAAATGATAATGTAGTCACTGTTGAAAATGAAAATATTAATCTCACTGATTTTAAAGATGGAAAAGTTAAAATCTCTGCTGGCAAAAAACGGCATGCATTAATTGTCATTAAATAGTCGGCCAGACCATTGTATTAAATACTTCAATTCTTGCAGAATTTATTGCTTTTCGTCTGGAGAAAGTATACGTTTTTGCTCATTATTCAACCAATTTGGTGAGAAAATATCGCGAATCAATCCAGGGGCGACGGTAGAAACTGGAATCACCGACGTCTCCATATTGTCAGAAGTTCCTGTGATGTTGAACTGCGTTACAAAGACTCCACTGTTATCAACCCCAGTAATTAGATCTCCTAATAATGGCAATGACCCAAGTGCTTTACTAATCAAGTTTGCGGGCACTAAATTACCACTAACATTGACTTTTTTGTTCGACCTGTTGTAGGTGCCGGTTATAGCTATTCCCAAAGCATCGCCGCTTGCTTTTAGGATTTTAATATTGACCTTTGGCCCTCTTACCTCAAGATCTGCTTCACCCTGCCTAAAAGACGTTCCATCGCCGTCAACTAGAGAATAAAGACCAACGAGGCTAAGAACTGACAAGGCCCTTAACGCGGTTGGAGCCTCAACAACCTGAAAATTTTTAAGTCTGATTTTGGTATCATAGGAACTTAATGTACTATCTTGAAATACATTTTTTAAAGTCAAGCGACCGCCACGAATAGTATTTGTCACATCAAGAGCTGACAAAATCCTTCCTCCATTCATGGTCTCAATCAATAATTCAGGCTTGGATCCATTCATTGCATCAAATATTAAATTTACTTCTCCACCACCAATAAGACCAGTAGCAGTGACCTTATTCCCATCAGGGCTAGAGTGTATTTTCATATTCGTTTCGTCTAGCCACGTATTGTCATCAATAAACATTGTTCCCTGGAAGCTAGCAAAGCCAATACCGTTGCTTGCCCTGTTGCCAGCAAGACGACCCGATAAGGTAATTCTGTCAGATACAGAAATTTGATCACCCGAAAAATTATAATCTATTTCTCCAACGAACTTTGTCTGGTTCTCATTAAAAACTGTATCTAAATTTAAAAGCTTGGCGTTACCCTCAACTGCCCATTTGAGGGTATCATTTTGTCTAATTATCAAATCCCTAACATCATTCTTTGGCCATGCAGCACGTTCAAAAAATGCCGCAGCAAACTGACCGTTTTTATCAAAAACCAGCTCACCGTGAGCCGATAGGTTCCCAGCTACCAACGCTATATTCTTTAATGCATCTAACTTTCCCCGTTTCATCGAAGCAGTCAGGCTTAACCATCCACTTTCTCGGGATGATTTTGACCACCCTAATTCTGGAATAACAGCTTTTAAACCCTGCAGATCAATAGTGACATCCAGTAAAGCATTCAGCCCAGACAAATCACCAGAATAATCAAACTTGCCACCTACAGCCCCACTGAGATCAAGGCCGGATAAATTTGCAATTTTTTCCACAAGCAGAGTTGAAGGCGGGATATGACTGGTTATGTTTGTTTGGCCAGTCTTGTTTTCAATCGTTAAACTAAAATCATTTGACACGCCATCAACAAAAGCTGTGCCCACTATCTCGGATTTTAATTTTGTCATATTCATTTCGAGCTCAGCATTCTCTATACTCATATTGTTCGGCAAATTATTAAAAGAACCATTGCTGAGGGATGCTTCAAAATTTTGAATTTGTTCAATAAAATTTCTTTCTTGGTGCAAAGGAACATTAGCTTTTGTTGTGAATTTGATGTCGCCATCAACCCCAACTTCTTCAAAATCAAAAATACCGTATGCTTTGAGACCAACTTCGCGAGCCAGCTTAAAGACAGTGCTAACTCCACCCTGCGCAATTACTGATACGACTGCATTTTTTTTCACCTTCTCAAGAACTGGCGCAACTGAGACGCTCGCCTTTTGCAAAATTAGATCTTCAACCCTGCCACCGAGAATACTCGCAAAAAATCTGTCATTATTCCATTGGATATCCGCATCAACATTTGTCAATGAAGTCGCATCTTTAGCCCATTTCAAATGGGCGTTTCGCAATTTCATATCTCCTTTAACATCATAAACTTTTCTAACCCCTTTAGGAGCAGAAAGATCTGCACTCAATAACAAGTTTGCATCTATAATGCGTCCAACCGGTATGTTCTCTGCCACCCAATCGCGTGTCTCAGATGATGCCCATTGAGGCCATAAAGCAGAAAACAGAGCTACATCCATATCTGGCACATTGAGATTTACGTTTAGGTCATGCAACTCCCAATCGCTCCCCATTTTCAGAGTACCATCAAGAGCAAGTCGGCCGACGCCCCCCATATCAAGCGCCAAACGTTCCATGGTGGCTTTCTTATCTCGAAATACCGATTTCAACTGTCCTGAAGAAAGATTGACCGGTTGATCAAATCCAGCGATCAACATCGACCCGTCTTCCATTGTTAAATCAACAACCACCTCCTCTACAGAAGAGCCTGTAACACCAGTCAAACCCAACTTACCATGAACAGTCGAAACAATTCGTTTGTATTGGCCACTGGCCACATTGGCGCGCACACCTGAGAATTGACTATCAAGGTCAATTTTTAGAAGGTCCCATTTATTATTTTCTGAGACAAAGGCTCCCTCAAAAGTGGCCTTGACAGATTTGAAATATCCACCACTAAACATTTTTCTGATTTTGTTTTTTAAATCAGGTGCTACCGAATTAGGCCACCTTTCGAACACCGACTGTATTGGAAGATTACTTGCCTCAACAACACCCTTTATAACCGATACAGGCTCCAAAAGTTGTCTAACAACACCATCAAAAGATAGACGACGCTTACCACCCATATTTAATTCTGCTTGGCTAACAGTTAGGCTATCACTCGATCCTCTGTAGGCAAAAACGAGCTTTGCAGTATCAAAATCAATATTTTGACTGGCGCCTGGAACAACTAAAACTCCATCGGTTAGCTTTACATCAGCATTAAGATTAGCCAAAGATCCATCGTTTACCTCTAAACCAACACGTCCAGATAAAACGCCAATTTGCCGCAAGTACACAGGCAGTAAGTCAGTATATCCACTGATAAAACGTGTTGCTAATTTTGAAGCGCTAAGATCAAGTTTAATTTGATGACTTCCCGGCAAACCCTCAAAGGATACAGCAAAACTTCCTGCATCATGTTCATCTTGATTTAAACAATTAGCACGCAGATGTCCAAAAACCTTGCCATTATCACCCAATCTGACATCAATATAAATATCTTCAAAAGCCAGCTTTGGTATTGTTCCAACTTCATGCGAAAGGGACAATCTATCTGTCTCAATCACAATGTTTTTAATTCCTTGAAGGCGATTATGGCCAATGCGCAATTCGTTAGAAGGAGAGTTTGCTTGATTTAATCCCTTTGTTATCTGACCAAGAAATAAAAGGGCTGGCGATCCCGCCCAGCCAGCTGTTTTTTTTACCAAGTCAAGTTTAATGCCACGGAGTATAATCATTTCTGGTTGGCCATTAAATATGCTTGTAAGGCCAAATCTTATGTCTGTACTTGGAAGATTTATCTTTTCACTTTTCAAACTAATAACAATATTTTTCGCAGTGACCTGAATGGGTTGTGACGAAAAAATCAAACTAAAGCGAGCTTGACCAACTGTTGCAGTGTCAACACCAACCATAAGGGACAACTCAGTTTCTAAAAGCCGCCGGAGGCCTCCAGCCTGATTTACATATAGATAAATAGCACCAATAGTCACAGTAACTATCATCGCTACCGTTAGAACAGAGGTTTTAAAAATACCTTTTGCTGAAGTTTGTTTTTTTGTAGACACTCTGTGTCCCTTATTGCTGAAAAATTTAGCTCTTTTAGCATGCCAAAGTCAGACTGTCTTGCTATCTAGAAAAAATTTTGTTTAGAGTGTTTTTCATTCGGAATTCAAATCATATTTTATAAATATCGAAAACCCTTCTCAAGCGACTAGGATCCATCTGATGATTCAAATTGGAGAATCTTGTTCCTCAGCTATATACAGCAGACGATCATCACTATTTTTTATTAAGCGAACAACGTGGCAGAAAAGTGGTCATATTTTTATTTCCAAGTGACAACACTCCTAGCTAATTTAATTTAGCCATTAATTTTTTTACAATGAGTGATAAAAGTTTTAACAACAAACACCGCTATGATTGTTGCGAAAAGTTCTGTTTTTGAGTTAATTTAAACGAATTTTAGATAATAATTGGTAAATAAATAACAAGTCCCAATTAAAGTACTTGAAATTTATCGATGTGACCAATGTTTAAAGTTGATGGGAAACTACAGGACGTTTAAGAAGCATTAACGTTCCTTTAACAATTAAACCTTATTTGATGGTAAGGATATAACCCGCAGCTTTCATAGCTTTTGCCATTTATCTAGTACAGATAAAAAGCACTTCAACATAAACCCACCTCACTACATTCAAGATAAATATATAACTTAACGCTGATTTCCAACACGGGCAGCCAAACTTGCTTCAATAAAATCGTCAAGATCTCCATCCAGAACACTTTGCGCATTGCCTTTTTCAACATTAGTACGCAAATCCTTAACCATCTGGTAGGGGTGCAGCACATATGATCGAATTTGATTACCCCAGCCAATATCAGTTTTGCCGGAAGCCGCATCATTAGCGGCATCCTCTCTGCGTTGCAGTTCCAACTCATAAAGACGGGCTTTTAACATGCTAAATGCAGTAGCACGATTGCGATGCTGTGAACGATCATTTTGACATTGCACAACAATGTTGGTTGGTAAATGAGTAATGCGAATTGCGGAGTCCGTTTTATTTATATGCTGGCCACCAGCTCCTGAAGCACGATATGTATCAATACGCAAATCTTTATCTTCTATTTCAATCTCAATATTATCATCAACAACTGGGTAGACCCAAACACTAGCAAAACTGGTATGACGTCGGGATGAACTATCGTAGGGAGAGATCCGAACCAATCGATGAACTCCAGATTCTGTTTTCATCCAGCCGTAGGCATTTTCACCCTCAATTCGCATCGTTACTGACTTAATCCCTGCTTCTTCTCCAACACTCTCCTCAATAATTTGAATTTTAAATCCACGTGATTCACTCCACCGGCTATACATCCGCATAAGCATCAAAGCCCAATCTTGAGCCTCAGTGCCACCCGCTCCCGCATGAATTTCAATGAAGCAGTAATTTTCATCTGCCTCCCCAGACAACAAACTTTCCAACTGCCGTTTTTCAGCTTCACAAACTAAATTTTCCAGTGAAGCCTCTGCATCACAAACAATCTCGCTGTCATGTTCGGCAATGCCAAGTTCAAGTAACTCAATCGTGTCATCCATTTCAGATTGCAACGTATCAATGACTAACAACAAACGGTCAATCCGGTTCTTCTCACGCATTGTTTCTTGCGCTTGATACTGATCATTCCAGAAATTTGTATCTGAAATTACACTTTCAAGGCTAAGCAAACGCAATTTTGCGTCTTCATAATCAATGTGTTTTCGCAACAGATCGATTGCAGTTTTAATAATGTCAATTTTGGCTGCGGTTTCGGCCTGCATAAGTTAATGGCCCATTCTTAGATTAAATAAAAAAAAACGCAGATTGTTCCTAACGTGCAGATGGGTATAATGGCAAGTCTTCAATTCAATTCCTCATAGAAAACGAGGTTAATATAAGCCCTGAATTGTCAAGGTTCGATTCGGCGCCCTGATTTTCATATTCATACCAGGAGCAACGTCAATCAACTTTCCACCGGGTCTTTGACCAGGTTTAAAAGTCTCTAAAATAGCCTTCTTGTTTTTTGCAGAGACGCGTTCACCTGTTTCAGAATGCACTGGAATAATTTGAATGCCGTTTGGACGTCGGAATGGAATCACAGGTTTATCAATCTGAGAACGCATCAGAAAATCACCAAAAATAGGTACTGCGACTGTGGAACCAGTCTCCCGCTTTCCAAGCGGCCGTGGCCTGTCATATCCTATAAAAACTCCAATGGCTAAGTCTGGAGTAAACCCAATAAACCAGCCATTTGTATTGTCATTAGTCGTCCCAGTTTTGCCAGCGACAACTAAACCCAACTTGCGAATAGACCGACCCGTGCCACGCTTGACAACGCCTTCTAGCATAGAAACCATCTGAAATGCCGACAATGGATCAGTGAGCTGGGCACGCGTATCCGGAAGAGATGGAATAGATTGCCCATTCCATCCCTGAGGCACAAGACAAGCCTTACAGTTTCGATCATCATGTCGGTAAATAGTTTTACCGTGACGATCTTGGATTCGGTCAATCAAGCTTGGTGTTATTTTCCGTCCACCATTCACAAGCATGCCATAAGCCGCTGTCAGCCGGAGTAAGGTTGTTTCACCAGCACCAAGTGACATAGATAAAAGTAATGGTAAATTATCATTTAAGCCAAATCGTTTTGCGTAATCTTGTACTTTCTTCATACCAATGGTCATAGCTAGACGCGCTGTCATTAAGTTGCGAGATTTTTCGATACCAACTCGCATAATTGAAGGACCATAAAATCTCTTTGTATAATTTGCTGGCTTCCATTTTGGTTTTCCTGGTCCTTGATCAACAACTAACGGAGCATCCAAAATGCGAGTGGTTGGGCTATAGCCAGCATCGAGTGCAGCAAGATACACAAAGGGCTTAAAGGCTGAACCAGGCTGGCGCAGCGCCTGCACGGCACGGTTGAACTCACTCTCAGCAAAGTTATAGCCTCCACTCATTGCTAATAAACGTCCAGTGTGAGGGTCAAGGGCAACAATTGCACCTTCAACATCAGGTCGTTGGCCAAGTGCAAAATGATTTAGTGCTGGGTCGAAATTATTTTGAGTTAAATCTGGAGTAGATCCAGGTGATTGAACAATTACAATATCATTTTTTGACAGAGCGTTTCGAAGATCACTTAGTGCTGGTGGGCGAACTCCATCTTTGCTGCGGGGAGGATATGCCCAGTATGCTAGTTCAAAAGGAATAATTGCCTTTCTTCCTTGAACATAAATTTCTGCAGCACGACGTTCAACCTTAGTTACAAGCGCTGCGTAATGGTTTGGGCGCAGCCGTGCTGTTTGTTCAGCAAGCACTTTCTCAATATCAGCGCCTTCCGCAAGAACTCCCAGAGGTCCGCGCCACCCTTGTCGGCGATCCAGTGCCTCAAGACCACGTTCCAACGCGTTATCAGCAATTTGCTGCAAGAAAGGATCAAGTGTTGTTCGGACCGACAAGCCTCCATCATAAAGCGATGTTTTCCCAAATTTTCTAATGAGTTGCCGTCTCACTTCCTCTGTAAAATAGGGAGCATCAGCTGCATCAAAGCCGCTTTGATTGCTCATTTGCAACTGTGTATTCTTTGCTCTACCGGCTTCATCATCAGAAATATAGCCATTTTGCTGCATTTCCTTGAGCACCCAATTGCGCCGAGTTATGGCGGCTCGACGATTGCGAATAGGGTGGTAATTGTTAGGAGCTTTGGGTAAGGCAGCTAAATAAGCCATTTCTGGTAAATCTAATTGATCAAGTGATTTATCAAAATATTTTAATGCGGCTGCAGCTACCCCATAACTGCCTAGGCCCAGATAAATCTCATTCAAATATAAGGCTAAAATTTGATCTTTAGCAAAAGCCCGTTCCATTCTAAACGATAATATTGCTTCTTTAATTTTTCTATCAATGGAAACTTCATTAGTAAGTAAAAAATTTTTTGTTACCTGCTGCGTAATTGTTGAAGCACCAACAGGCCGACGACCGTTACCATAGTTCACTATGTTAGTGAATGCAGCACGAGTCAGCGCGCGAAAATCAACACCAAAGTGGTGATAGAATGCTTTATCCTCAGCCGAAATGAAAGCTTGTATTAACCTTGGTGGAATAGCCTCAACTGGAACAAAAAGTCTCTTCTCACTTGCATATTCAGCCAATAAGGCTCCATTACCAGCATGAACTCGGGTAACAACGGGCGGTTGGTAATTCGCCAATTGCTGATAATCAGGGAGTCCTTTGCCGTAGGTCCAAAAAACCCACAATATTCCTGCTCCAACAAGGAGAAGCATTAAAAAAATAAGTGATAGTGTGATCGAAACAAATCTAAACATAATCTCTATGTTACAGCCAAAATTGGGCGTATGTAAGGCAAATGTGAATATCCTAAAACTTTGGCACCAGCCCCTAACACTTTTTCATACCTGCTTCTCATCAAGGCCATCATTAACTAAAGTTTTGGACCATGTTCACTGAGGTAAAATAAAATAGCTTTTGTTAACCTTTTGGATAAATTGTGGCGATATGACTCTAATTTGAGGTTAGCTTCGTCACTTCGGTTAGACAAGAACCCCATTTCAACCAGCACAGACGGCATATCAGGAGCCTTTAAAACCGCAAAACCAGCAAAGCGATGGCCACGCTTGTCCCCACCAGGTAAGTCACGAATTTTTTTCAATATTGTTGCTGCAAAGCGTGCAGATTGATTCATAGACTCCCTCTGGAACATCCTTACTAAAGCACTTGCAGCATCAGGGTCTTCTTGCGATAAATCAGGGCCACCAATTAAATCAGCGTTATTTTCACTACGTGCCAAAGCCGCGGCTTCCTTATCTGACGCTTTATCAGACAACGTAAAAACTGAAATACCTCGCGCAAAAGGGGACTGAGCCGAGTCAGCGTGAAGTGAAATAAATAAATCTGCTTGATTTTGCCGGGCAAGCCTAATCCTTTGCCGAAGCCGCAAAAAGCGATCATCATCACGAGCAAGAATTGGGGTTATTAGACCACTCGCTCGTAACTGTCTTTCCAATTCGCGAGCTGCGGCTAGGGTAATCGTTTTCTCTTTAGTTCCAGCCTTACCAATAGCGCCTGGATCTTTGCCTCCGTGGCCAGCATCAATAAACACCACCCATTTTCTTGGGTGTGGCTTTCCAGCCGGCAATATCCTGGGTAATGATTTAACCCCAGGATTAGATGGTTTTGATTTTGGTAACAGTGTCAAAAATGTTCCGTTAATATGTTTTCCTACTTTATTTTTAGCAAGTACATCCGATAGCGATTCCAGACCCAGATCAATATTTGAGTTTTTCTCCAATGCAGAGGCAGCAACTTGGAAAGCTGTTTTGCCACGATCCATTAGATCGATTACAAAACGGTTTCCTCCCGCAGATGGTGGCAAAGAAAACACTCGGATAGGTGCTGCTGGTTTTTCCAGTTCAATTACTAACCTACTTATGTCTGGCGCTGGTGTTCCAAAACGATAGGCCTTACTTGGGGCTAATGTTAGCTGGCCATAAGGCGCTAAATTTTTAACATCCCAAATAGTTTTTGGCATGTCGATGACTAAACGATATGGCGATTGAAGCAATAATAAACTAGCATTCAATGGGGACTTTGATTCAACCACAACTCGAAGTGCGGCATGATCATCTACTTCAACCACTCCAACGCGCATTCCAGTTACTACGTTTTCTGCATAAGATAGATTAGGAGACACCACTATCATCAGCGAAAGTATAAAAATTGACAAGCAGCCCAAAAGTGCTGTTTTTCGCACTCTATAGTTCATCTCTGTTTTTTTTCATTTCTGATCTTCTTTCACTGAAGTTAACCTTTTAAGCTCACAATTGGCTCTTGACGCAGAATCAAAAAATTAATTTGGATCTGTTCACCAAAATTGTATTACTTTCTTGGCAAAAAAGCTTTAGCGGGTATATAAGTATTTTAAGATTGAATTTATGAGAGCAGTTTACTGTTACGATCTGATAAAGCCGCGAGGGAAGCGAAGTATCGAGATTGATGCTTTCACAGATGAACAAAACTTGAATTACTCGCCTGATCATGTTTGGCTACAGGACCTTATTTAGAGCCGCGATTAAAGAACATTTTAATTGACGCTCATTAACTAATAGCTCCAAAAAAGTCTGATGATTCGGCACGCAAAATATAACTTTAAACCTTTGGACATACCTGATGTATCACCCAACCCAACCTCACTTAAAAAGCAGCCGCAACGGCCACAGCTTTTTGGTTGGTGGCTCGCGTGAATTAGGGCTGGACAAACAAAACCTGCCTTACCTAATTTCTTCGACGTCCTACGATGGCGGCTGGAGTAGGTTGGCCGGGGAAAGAAAAATAAATGACAAAGCGCCTTTTGATCGACGCACGCCAAGCCGAAGAAACACGGGTTGTACTGCTCAGCGGAACACGAATTGAAGATTTTGATTATGAAGCAAAGAACCGGCAGCAACTCAAAGGAAATGTTTATTTAGCGCGGGTCACAAGAGTTGAGCCTTCTTTGCAAGCTGCTTTTGTTGAGTATGGGGGTAACCGTCAAGGCTTTTTAGCATTTAGCGAGATCCACCCGGATTATTACCGAATTCCTGTTGAAGATCGTGAAGCGTTAATTGAAGCTGATCGTGTTGACATTGAAAACGAAAATATTGAAAAAAAAGAGGATGATACGCCAGAAACGCTTGGTGGTGAAGGCGCAGATGAAGATGACATTCGACCAAAGCATCAGATAAAAAAGTATAAAATTCAAGAAGTTATTTCCCGCAAACAAATTATGCTTGTGCAAGTAGTTAAAGAAGAACGCGGTAATAAAGGCGCAGCATTGACCAGCTATCTTTCGCTCGCAGGACGCTATTGTGTATTGATGCCAAATAATAATCGTGGTGGCGGTGTAAGCCGAAAAATCACTAATGTAGCAGATCGCAAACGGCTAAAAACGGTGGTTGGCGGGCTGAACATTCAAGATGGCCTGGCCATAATTGTTCGCACAGCTGGAGCAAAACGCACAAAAAGTGAAATAACGCGGGACTTTAGTTATCTATCAAAGCTTTGGGACGATATACGGGGCCTGACACTTGAATCTCAGGCCCCTTGCCTCATCCATGAAGAAGGTGGCCTAATCAAACGTTCAATTCGTGACCTTTATACAAATGAGGTTGATGAAGTGCTAGTTGAGGGCGAAGATGCTTATAAAGTTGCCCGAAACCAGATGAAGATGCTTATTCCTAGCCACCTTAAAAAGGTCAAGAAATTTGAGGGCGCCGATCCTATTTTTCAACATTTTGATATAGAAAATCAGATGGATGCGATCCATAGCCCACAAGTAACTTTGAAGTCGGGAGGTTACCTTGTAATAAACCAGACTGAAGCTCTTGTTGCAATCGATGTAAACTCCGGGAAATCAACGCGTGAAAGAAATATTGAGGAAACAGCGTTAAAAACCAACCTCGAAGCTGCCGATGAATTAGGCCGCCAACTGCGCCTTCGTGATCTTTCAGGCCTTATTGTCGTTGATTTTATCGACATGGAAGAAACGCGTAATCAACATGCTGTTGAACGTCGAATGAAAGATACTATGCGCAATGACCGGGCTCGTATCCAAATTGGCGCAATAAGTCATTTTGGCCTTTTGGAAATGTCACGTCAAAGGCTTAGGCTTAGCATAAATGAATCAATCAGCAACCTTTGTCCACATTGTGAAGGTACAGGGCTTATTCGGTCTATTGATACAGCTGCGCTTCAGTTGCTACGTTCTATTGAAGAAGAAGCTCAAAAAGGAAAAATGGATGAGCTACACATTACGGCACACCGTAATGTGGTACTTTTTATATTGAATAAAAAACGTAGCACAATAGCAGAAATTGAAGGCCGCTTTGGCATAACTATCTTACTGTTATCAGATGATAATTTAATTGCGCCTGAATATACGGTGAATCGTGTTGGCTGGCAAAGCAAGTCTTCCTCCAAACAGCATTTGCGTCAAGCACCAAAAGAAAAACAAAGTGGTAATGACAATGATGAAATTACTGAAAAAAGTGAGAGCGAAGATAACATCGTATCAACTCACCCAACTGATATTGAAAAAGACACTGAAGACGGTGTTTCAAAGCGTCGTCGTCGTGGACGGCGCGGCGGAAGGCGGCGGCGGCGGCGCAATCCAGAAGATGGACACACTGACGAAAATCAGACTGCAGAGGTTCAATCTACTGATGTTAAGACATCAAATATACTCAATGAAATCTCATCTGAAAAGGCAAATGAACCTAACAATAGTCAGAATGGCACATCTGCAAAGATAAAACCTACCCGTGGACAAGCAAACGAAGTGACAAAAACTGTTGTTGGCAAAAATTCTTCAGCACTTAAATCAAGCAATAGTGAAGGTTCAAACACCAACGTTAAAGTGACTAAAAATGACAAGGTAGCAAAAGAGCATATAGCTCTAAAAAAACCAACCAAAAGCCAAAAAAAGCAGCCAATTAGCGTCCAAAATGTCGATGCTGAGAATGTTGACAACACCAAAAATAAAACAACTGCTCCAGACAGCTCAGATCCGAAAATGAAAAAAGCATTTCGCACACAAAAAGCAAAGGTAAATGTTGAAGACAAAAAAATCGCCATTGATCAGCCTACAGCTGAGAAAAAGGGTGCTGACAAGAAGCCGGCTCGCAAACCTATAAAAAAATCACCTGGAAAAACTGCCAGCACTATAGCTCCTAAAGCTGACCCAAGTAAAAAATCAACATCGCGAATGGCTATTAGTTCAACACCGCAAGATGTGATTGAAATTGGAAGTAGTGAGCCAAAATCGCCGCGACGGGGATGGTGGTCGCGCAGCTAAGTCAGTCTTCCAGAAAAGTGATCAAGCTAGCGGCTGATTTTTATTAGCCGCTGGGGAGTTTTTTGCTAAGCCAGTTATTAATCCTTTGAATAGCCTTTTGCATATCCCTTGTGCTACCTGCATAGGATAGTCGCAGGTGTGTTTTGCCTTCGAGTGGGTCAAAGTCAACACCTGGCGTAATTGCTACTCCTATATCTGCAAGAATTTGGTTAGCAAAAGCAACTGAGTCATTTGTCAACGCGCTGACGTCAGCGTATAGGTAGAATGCACCGTCTGATGGAGCATGTTCGCCAAGAAATTCCGCAGGCAATCCACGGCACAGTAGATCACGATTTTCTTGATAGCGCGGCAAATTAGCATTAAGTTCTTCATAACAATCAAAGGCGGCAATAGCCCCAAGTTGATTAATTGTTGCCGCTGAAATGTAAATATTCTGTGCTAATTTTTCTGCAGTTGAAACTATATCATCAGGAAGAACTATCCAACCAAGCCGCCAACCGGTCATACAAAAATATTTGGAAAAGGAATTTATAATTATAGCTTTTTCAGTGTAGGCAAGTGCACTTTGTGTTTGCAAACCAAATGTCAGACCATGGTAAATTTCGTCCATGATCAGCCGGACCCCGTGTTTTTCACACCAGCGACAAATATTTTCTAATTCTTTATCACTTATCACAACGCCGGTTGGGTTAGCAGGGCTTGCAAGCAACAAACCATCAGGGATGTCATCCTTCATAACCAGCTCTTCTAGATCAGGCATCCAATTTTGAGCAGAACGAGCCGGCAACAATTGTGGTATAATACCAATTGCCAGCATTAGATTGCGGTAGGCGGGGTATCCAGGTGTAGCTATGGCAATTCTATCACCTCTATCAAAGGCAGACAGAAAAGAGATTGCAAATCCAAGTGATGACCCGGGGGTTATAGCGACTTTTTGCCAGTCTACAGATAATTGATACCAGTCATGATAATGCCCAGCAATTCGTTGACGCAGGGATGAGTTTCCAAGGCCTACTGAGTAGGCATGCGATTCAGTATTTTTCAAAGAAGCCTGTAAAGCTTTGCAAACAGCATTTGGTGGTGGAGTTGATGGTTGCCCAACCTCAAGATGAATTAGATCACCACCAGCAGCCTGCATATCATTTGCAACGCTCATAATCTGCATAGCAAGGAAGGCAGGGATTTTGCTTGTTTGACCGATTTTTAAGGCCATTGTTCATTCCGTTTGGTTGATACGTTCGCATCAAATATGGACAATTCAATTGTAGATAGTGTTAATGTACAGTGCCATCATAAAATCACCGGACATACCAGAGCTTTCGCAAAGAGGCCACATATTTATCAGAAAAGTTGTTACATGAACGCATTATCCGCATCAAATTTAGTTTTATGCCTATTACTTTTTGTTTCAATTTCAAAAACTACAGTTGCTGGATTAATTCGAGATACAGAACTTGAAACAGGAATTCAGGACTTGGCGGCCCCACTTATCAAGGCAGCTGGATATGCACCAAACAGTATTGATTTTCGTATTATACTTAATATCAATTTCAATGCATTTGTTGCAGGGGAGCAAGTGATCTATCTGAATTCTGGCCTTTTACTAGAAGCCCAGTCAGCAGAAGAAATACTAGGTGTTATTGCACATGAACTCGGTCACCTGAAGGCTGGCCACGTGCCGCGACGAGATGAAACGTTGCGAGATGCAGGCCGGGCCGGCACACTGGCTGCACTGGCTGCAATAGCACTAGCAGCCGGTGGGGTCCCAAATGATGCCGCGATGGGCTTGGTCATTGGGGGCAGTGATCAGGCAAAGCGGAAGATGCTGCGCTCATTTCGCTATGACGAGGCGGTTGCAGATGAGCTTGGGCTAAACTATCTCAACAAAGCCGGAATTACTTCAACTGGCCTAGTACAAATGATGAGACGAATGGCAGCGCAGCGTGCTCTTCCTGAAAATCGCCAAAGTCAATATTACCGAACACATCCGGGCACGGCACAACGTCTTTTAATCTATGAAGACAACACAAAACAAACTAGTCATCAAACAACTAAATTGCCAATAGTTAAACAACAACTCATGAACCGTTTGGTGAATAAATTACGTGCCTACAGCGAACCTGCACAGACTATTTTAAACAAGAACGATAGTCTTGATGATCCCAACCGCCAATATGGGCATGCAATTGCGTATTATCGGCGTGGTGATCTGGAAAGTGCCTATCAACTGATGGACACGCTAGCCCAAGCAGTCCCAAACGATCCATTCTATCGCGAATTTATGGGTGATATATTGCTGTCAATGGCCAAACCTGATGCTGCTGCTGCAGCTTACGAAGAGGCCTTAGAATTAAGACCAAATAGCCCACAAATTCAGCTTAATCTTGGGCGCGCTTTGATTGCAGTACATGATAAAAGTCGTTTGCAGCGCGCCATTGAAGTCATCACTTTGGCCAAAAACAGTGAGCCTAAGTGGGCATTTATCCACAGACAATTGGCAATTGCATATGGGCGCGCTGGAAAAATTGCCCTGGCAGATCTCAGTCTTGCCGAAGAAGCAATTCTTGTTGGAAATGAAAAACAAGCAATGCGCCTCGCAAAACGTGTTCTAAAGCAAACTAATTTATCAGACGATTTAGTAACTCGTGCTAAGGATATTGTATTTAGATTTGGCAAAGCATCAGAGTGATCGCTTTGCCAAAAGCCATTTTGTCCTATATAAGATCAAGATTAACATCATTTCAATAACTTGGGCATCACCCAAATCTAAAAGGGTTCATTTTTATGTCACGCTTGTTAGCTCTACTTAACCCGGCATCCTTAATACTTTTCAGCTCTCTAACGCTACTCTGCTCGGTTGCTGCAGCTTCAGCTAATAATTTCAATAACGGTGAAAAAGCAGCGATACGCCAAGTGATCAAAAACTATATCAAAGAAAACCCGGAAATACTCCGTGATGCGCTGATAGGATTAGCAGCCCATGAGGAAAAAGTGAAAATACAAGCAGGAATAAAAAAAGCACAGCTTGATGATGGCGACCCTATTATGGGTAATAAAAATGGCAGTATAGTTATTTATGAATTCACTGACTATAATTGTGGCTATTGCAAACGGATGTTTGCACCCATTCAAAAAATGCTAGCAAATAATGATGATATTCGGATGGTGATTAAAGAATTTCCTATCCTTAGTCAATCATCACTGACAGCTGCACAAGCGGGTATTGCTGCTCAGAAACAAGGCAAATTTCCTAAATTCCATAAAGAAATGATGACCTATAGAGGGCAAGTTAGTGATGCATCAATTATGGCTGCAGCAAATAAATCTGGACTAAACATTGACCAACTGCAGCAAGATATGGACAGCTTAGCAACAGCCGCTATTATTAAACGCACTCGGGCGGGGGCAGCAGCTTTGGATCTTAATGGAACGCCTGCCTTTATAATTGGTGAAAATGTTATACCAGGGGCGGTTAGCATTGATGAATTACAAAGTGCAATTGATCGTGAGCGCTTAAAACAAAACTAGGTCGTTTGCGCAACCATCGAATAAGTGTAATGTAACTGAATAATGGCTAAAAAAATGAATATCTGCTTAATTAATGGTCCCAATCTTAACATGCTTGGCATACGTGAACCGAGAATTTATGGAAACACAACTCTTGATGATATCGTAACCAAATGTCATGAGATAGCGGCCGATCTCGGGCTTTCTATGGACTCGTTTCAATCAAACTCAGAGGGTGAACTTATAGACCGGATACACCAATGCGTTAATAAAGCTGACTGGATTGTAATAAATGCGGGTGGCTTGACCCATACATCGGTTGCACTCCGCGACGCACTTTCACTCTTCCCCGGCAGCGTAATTGAGGTTCATATTTCTAACATTCATACTAGAGAGCCTTTCCGACACACGTCATTAATTTCAGGCATTGCTAAAGGTGTGATTGCGGGCTTTGGTCCTGCTTCGTACTATATGGCCATCAATGCCATTCCTGATCAGACTTTGGAGAAATAATTAATAATGGCAACAACATCAAAAAAAACTGCAGTCAGCAAAACCTCATCAAGCAGTGAAACGAAGTTTATTAAAGAGCTTGCTAATATCCTGAGTGACGCAAATCTTGCTGAGCTCGAGTATGAAACAGATACAGTGGCCATTCGGCTATCGCGAGTTAGCAGTGCTAGTCCAGTTGTCACAGCCCAACCGCCAACGACATCAGCTGTAGTGCCTTCAGCAATTGAGACAGTATCGGAGGTGGAAATAAATCCAGCGGACAATCCAGGCGCCGTTACGTCGCCCATGGTTGGCACCGTTTACACCTCACCAGAACCAGATGCGCCTGCGTTTATCGTCGAGGGTGATAGCGTTAATGCGGGTCAAACTCTTCTTATTGTCGAAGCAATGAAAGTTATGAACCCAATTACAGCACCAAAAGCGGGCAAGGTGGTCAAAGTTTTTGTGCGCAACGCTCAGCCGATTGAATTCGGTGAAGTTCTTGTTATAGTTGAATAATCATTATGTTTAAAAAAATATTGATAACCAACCGTGGTGATGTTGCGTTACGCGTTTTACGTGCATGTAAGGAGCTTGATATCCCAAGCGTTGTCGTACATTCAACCGCTGACGCAGATTCTATGCCAGTTCGTCTTGCCGACGAATCAGTTTGTATTGGCCCACCAAGCAGTGCAGAATCATACCTTAACATCCCTGCCATCCTTTCAGCCGTCGCAATTACTGGCGCAGATGCAATCCACCCAGGGGTAGGTTTTTTATCTGAAAATGCCGATTTTGCAGAGATAGTTGCGGCGCACGGACTGACCTTTATTGGACCAGAACCTCGTCATATTCGGGCAATGGGCGACAAAGTAGAGGCCAAAGTCACCGCCGCCAATGCTGGACTGCCTCTGGTTCCGGGCTCACCAGGTGCCGTCCACACAATCGAGGAAGCCTTGCTTATCAGCGCAGAAGTTGGCTATCCTTTGCTGGTAAAAGCCGCTTCCGGAGGTGGTGGGCGTGGAATGAAGGTAGCCGAGACCGCCAACAACCTTAAAGAAGCCTTTTTAGCTGCGCGTGCCGAAGCCAAGTCAGCTTTTGGTGATGACACAGTTTACCTTGAGCGTTATCTAAGCCAGCCCCGTCATATTGAGGTTCAAGTGATTGCCGACTCGTACGGCAACGTTGTACATCTTGGCGAACGTGAATGTTCAATTCAACGCCGCCATCAAAAACTGTTTGAAGAAGCCCCCTCACCAGGATTAACAGCAGATCAACGCATGCACATTGGCAGCATTGCTTCCGAAGCTACACGTAAACTGGGCTATCTTGGTGTTGGCACTATGGAATTTCTTTACGAGGATGGTGAATTTTTCTTTATTGAAATGAACACCCGCCTTCAGGTTGAACACCCTATTACAGAGGAAATTACCGGCATTGATCTAGTGCGCGAACAAATTCGAATTGCGTCAGGTCTACCTTTGTCCTTTACTCAGGACGATATTAAATTTACGGGTCATGCTATTGAATGCCGAATCAATGCTGAGCATCCTGAGACCTTTATGCCAACCCCAGGCAAAGTGACAGCATACCATGCTGCTGGAGGTCCCGGTGTGCGAGTTGAATCATGTCTCTACTCGGGCTATTCTGTGCCTCCTCATTATGACAGCTTGATTGCGAAGCTAATAGTTCGTGGTGATGATAGGACACATTGTCTGGCACGGTTAAGACGGGCGTTAGAAGAGTTTGTTGTTGAGCCTATCCCGACAACATTAACCCTTCACAAACGCCTTGTAGAAGCCGACGCGATAAAGGATGGTAACTACAATATACGGTGGCTTGAAGAGGTGTTCTTAAAAGAACAGTAACTTCACGTCTTTTATGTGGAGGCATCACTTGGCTACCCGTTACACCTACTCGCCAGAGACAATTATAAAGGCATATTCGTTAGGGTTGTTTCCCATGGCGGAAAGTCATGACAGTGTTGAGTTAAAATTTTATGCCCCCAACCATCGGGCACTTATTCCGATTGATGAATCTCTTGGTAATGGAGTGCATGTGCCCCGACGGTTGCGGCGGCGCATCCGACAAGCACCTTATCAGATCTCATTGAATTTGGATTTTGCAGCGGTCATTGATGAATGTGCGTTTCTTAATGATCAGAGAACAGACACCTGGATTAATAAAGACATACGTCAACTATACATTGCACTTCATAAAATGGGATTTGCTCATTCTGTTGAGGTTTGGTTAGACGGGACACTGGTTGGTGGCCTCTATGGAGTTGCTTTAAGAGCAGCTTTTTTTGGTGAATCAATGTTCTCAAGGAAAACAGATGCTTCAAAGATAGCGCTCGTTCATCTTATAGCACGGTTGCAACATGGTAAATTTCTAATGCTTGATGCACAGTTTACTAATGACCACCTGCAACAATTTGGCACCACAGAAATTGATCGCCTTGACTTTCAGATAATATTAAATAATGCGCTCGTCCGTCAAGGTGACCTAGCCTTAGAGACACCCAGTGAGCAGCTAATCAAGCCCTTCCTTAACAGTCTTAAAAAATCCAATATTAATCATTAATACAAGCAAGCAAGGTTAGATCATATACTGGATGCTCAAGAGCTGACACCGCTGGACTCGATGAAAAGACCCACCCCGAAAAAACGAGGTTTGGCTTCAAGTCGCGGTGGCCTCGGTCATATACGGTGATAAATGCTGCATTCTCGGGAGGGTCCTCTGGCGGGTGAAACGCACATCGCTCAACTGTAATTTCCAGGGTGCCAAAAAAATGCGCGACACCAACGAATGATTCAACAGTGGAGATTCGCGCTGTAATTTTATCCAGTGCCTGCAATCGAGCTTTACTTCCATCAATCCAAACAGCATTAGAGGCAGAAACAACTCCGCCCAAAAGACCAGACAAAAGAGCGAGGGCTAGAGCGATTAGCAAATGATGACGTATTATTGAATGGCAAATGATCATGTATTTAGCTTAACTGCTACTTAACTTTTTTAACGATAGAATCCTTCATATAAGAATCACATTAATTCTTTGAAGAACTTGGTGAAAAAACTGCCTTGCCAAGCAGATCACTGAGGCTAACCGGATCACGAGTATCATAGATAACCCCCCCAGCAGCTAGCGTGCCAGTAGCAGAACCTGGCATCAGCTCAAGATAATTTCCTCCCAAAAGAGACGCAGCTGTAATTCGAGCACTACTATCAGTTGGTATTTTTACTGCAGGATCAATCAACATAGATATTTTTGCGATATACGTATTAGGATCTAACTTTTGCGCCGTAATTTGACCCACCGTAATTCCTGAAATACGAACGTCATCACCAATCGCGAGACCTCCAGTGCTTCCAAATTCCGCAATAATACCATACCCATCACTATCCTTTAGATTAGCAACCTCGTAAGCCATGGCAAAGAAGCTGGCTGCGGCCAGCAAAACAATGGCTCCCATAATGGTTTCCACAGTATTTCTATGCATCGATTACTTCTCCTTACGATTAGACGCCGAAATCTTAAAACGCAATATCAGAATACTTCCAGAACCTGAAATGATTAAACTGGGTTCCATGGTTCATAATCACCGGTGGCTGATTTCCGTTTCCCACCATTCAACATATGTCCTTGCGGGCGATAAGCATCGCTTGTTCCTGTTAAGTTAGGCAGGTGTTCTTTCTGCCATTCGTATTTTTCATAGCCACCGGATGGTGGTGGCGATAGCTCAGTATGATGCAACCAACCATGCCAGTCTGCTGGTACTTTTGTGGCCTCCGATAAGCCATTATACCTTACATAACGACGAGGTGGCTTACCCAAACGCGCCCGACGTTCTTCGTAATACCGATTTTTAAATTGATCAATCCCAACCTGTTTTGCCATTAATTTTAAAGTCAGAAGAGTTACTAAATCCATTAATTTTTTCCCCCCGCTTATAACTCCGCTGTTGGCAACATAAACAACATTTTTATAGCCTTAAGTGACCCAGCCAGTCCAGTCGCGAACAGACCCCAAAGGTAAATTTTTCAACACTAGTCAATAAACTGCTTAAATTTAGGATAACAGAAAAGGGTTAGACTTAAAAATATTTTTACACCCTTTAACCCAAAAAATTTTGGCGCGTTTCAAAGCAAAAACAACTCGTCATCAATCACTTATTAGTAACAGTAACAGCAAAATCAGAACATCAAAATTCACATTTATGCAATTTGATCATAATTATTCTACCCTTCTTTTATTTTGGCTATTGTCCCTGACCTCCTAGATGAGGTATGTTGTTCGTCTTGCACCCGCTAGATGTTGTAGGATTAACACAGATCAATCTGTGTTAACGCATGGAAACAAAACGATATTCTCAACTGAAAGAGTTGTGGATAAGTTATATCAAAGGAAAAAATAAATGCATTTTGAAAGACGGTTCACAACATCTGGGAAAGACGCTTATGAGAATATTGAGTTCAGATCAGCTACCAGTGAGATTCGTAATCCTGATGGAACGATTGTGTTCCAAGCTGAGAACGTTCAGGTTCCATTGCAATTTTCACAGGTTGCAACCGATATTCTAGCACAAAAATATTTCCGCAAAGCTGGTGTGCCGAATATATTAAAGCGGATTGAAGAAACGTCAATTCCCTCGTGGCTGTGGCGTAGCGAGCCAGATACAAATGCCCTAGCTAAGCTGCCAGAGGGCGGGCGCTATTCAGGTGAGATTTCAGCCAAACAGGTATTTAACCGATTGGCTGGTACATGGACCTATTGGGGCTGGAAAGGTGACTATTTCTCCACCGAGGAAGATGCAAAAATCTATTTTGATGAGATGCGCTATATGTTAGCAACGCAAATGGCGGCGCCAAACTCCCCCCAGTGGTTTAACACTGGTATGCATTGGGCTTATGGGATTGATGGGCCTAGTCAGGGCCATTTCTATGTTGATTACAAATCTGAAAAATTAACCCGCTCATCTAGTGCCTATGAGCATCCGCAACCGCATGCCTGTTTCATTCAGTCTGTCAGCGATGATTTAGTGAACGAAGGTGGAATCATGGATTTGTGGGTGCGTGAGGCGCGCTTGTTTAAGTATGGGTCGGGAACTGGATCAAATTTCAGTCAGCTCCGTGGCGAAGGTGAAAATCTGTCAGGCGGTGGAAAATCATCAGGATTGATGAGTTTCTTACGCATTGGTGATCGCGCGGCAGGAGCAATCAAATCTGGTGGAACCACACGTCGAGCGGCCAAAATGGTCACGGTAGATATCGACCATCCGGACATTGAGGGCTATATTGATTGGAAGGTCATAGAAGAGCAGAAAGTCGCAGCTCTTGTTGCCGGTTCAAAATTAGCTCAAAAACACATGGGCGAAGTGATGGCTGCATGTCAAGCTACGGAAGAGCTGTCTGGTGATGGGCTATTTGATCCAAAATCAAACAGAACATTGAAAAAAGCAATCCTATCAGCTCGCAAATCTATGATACCAGAAAATTATGTGCAGCGCGTGATTCAGTTTGCTCAGCAAGGTTATACCGAGATTGAATTTAAAACCTACGATTTAGACTGGGATTCAGAAGCCTATCTAACCGTAGCTGGACAAAACTCGAACAACTCTGTCCGGGTCAGCAACGACTATCTGCAAGCCGTGCTCGATAAAGGGGATTGGGAGCTGATCCAGCGCCGTGACGGAGGCGTTGCAAAACGCGTCAAGGCAGCCGATCTCTGGGAAAAGATTGCTCATGCGGCATGGGCATGCGCTGATCCAGGGCTGCAATATGATACCACTATAAATGAATGGCACACTTGTCCAGAGGGTGGCAGGATAAACGCATCCAACCCTTGTTCAGAATACATGTTTCTTGATGACACCGCCTGCAACCTCGCATCACTTAACCTGATGCAATTTCGCAAGGGCGATCTTAGTTTTGATATACCCGCCTTTGAACACGCTGTCCGGTTCTGGACATTAACATTAGAAATTTCAGTTTTAATGGCACAATTCCCATCAAAAGCAATTGCTCAGCGGTCTTACGAGTATAGAACGCTTGGTCTCGGTTTCGCTAATATTGGTGGACTGTTGATGGCCGAAGGCCATTCCTATGATAGTGATGAAGGCCGAGCAATTTGTGGATCAATATCAGCAATCATGACTGGCATAGCCTATGCCACTTCAGCTGAAATTGCAGGCGAGGTTGGTGCCTTCCCAAACTATAAAAAAAATACTAAACACATGATGAGGGTTATGAACAATCACCGTCTTGCCGCGCATGGCCAAAGCAGCGGATATGAAGGGCTGGAAATCCTGCCTGTACCGCTAGACATCAAATCATGCCCTGATAAATTGCTGACCGATGCAGCAAAAGTAGCATGGGATCTAGCGGTTGATCTTGGCAGCAAGCATGGTTATCGCAACGCACAGGCTACAGTAGTTGCACCAACCGGCACCATTGGCTTAGTCATGGACTGTGACACCACAGGTATTGAACCTGATTTTGCCATTGTCAAATTTAAGAAGCTTGCGGGTGGTGGATATTTCAAGATCATCAATCGTGTTATTCCCGAGGCGTTGGAGCGTTTGGGATATGCACAAGACCAAACTGACGACATCATTAGATATGCAGTTGGGTCAGGTAGCCTAGAAAAATGTCAGTCAATTTCGCTGAACGCTTTAAGAGACAAGGGGTTTGGCAATAAAGAAATCGCCAAAATCGAAGCCAGCCTTGGCAGTGCTTTTGATATAAAATTTGTTTTCAATCAATTCACTCTTGGAGCGGATTTCTGCAAAAACAAGCTTGGTGTCACAGATGAGAAAATGAATGATTTTGACTTCAACCTTCTTGAATATCTTGGCTTTAGTAAGATCGAAATCGAAGTTGCAAATCTTCATGTATGTGGAGCGATGACCCTAGAGGGGGCGCCTCACATGAAAGATGTACATCTGCCAATCTTTGATTGTGCCAATGTTTGTGGCCGAGTTGGAAAACGCTTTCTGTCAGTTGAAAGCCACATTACTATGATGGCTGCAGCACAACCCTTCATTTCCGGTGCCATTTCAAAAACAATCAATATGCCAAACTCAGCAACAGTGCAGGAATGTGGTGAGGCCTATATGCAGTCATGGCGCCTTGGTCTAAAAGCAAACGCACTTTACCGTGATGGCTCAAAACTTAGCCAGCCATTGTCATCTGGCCTTGTTGACGACATTGACGAAGAAGAAATAATTGATGCACCAATGGCTGCAGCCGCTCCACAAGTGATCGAAAAAATAGTAGAGCGCGTAATCAGGGCAGAACGAGAGCGTCTGCCACATCGTAGGAAAGGCTATACGCAAAAGGCAACTGTTGGTGGCCATAAAGTATACCTGCGGACTGGTGAATATGAAAGTGGTCGTATTGGTGAGGTGTTCATTGACATGCACAAAGAAGGCGCAGCTTTCCGTTCTTTGATGAATAATTTTGCTATTGCAGTGTCGATTGGCCTTCAGTATGGCGTGCCCTTGGAAGAGTTCGTCGAAGCCTACACCTTTACCCGGTTTGAACCACAAGGCATCGTAACCGGCAATGACGCCATTAAGATGTCAACATCAATCCTTGATTACACATTCCGCGAGCTGGCAATTTCCTATCTTGACCGGAGTGATCTTGGCCATGTAAATCTTGAGGACCTTGACGTAACAACGACAGGCGAAGGTGACAGCCAATCAGATCTAATGAACCGTGTTACAAGCCATGGTTTTATTCGCCGGCAGGGATTAGTTGTCTATTCCAATGACGGAAGCGCTGCGGTTGCTGCCAAAGAAAGCACTAATCTAGAAACTATGCGTTCATCCAATCCGGGTGCGGCTCCAACTGGCAAAGTGGGGCTTGCTAACGATATGACAAGCGAGATTGGCAGTGGTGTAACTGCCGGAAAAAACAATCAAAGAGCGGCAGATATTGTCCAGCAGGCCCGTATGCAAGGCTACGAGGGTGAAGCCTGTCCTGAGTGCCAGAACTTTACATTGGTTCGCAACGGTACCTGTCTAAAATGCAACACTTGTGGTGGTACTACTGGTTGCAGTTAAACTCTTCTCGCAGAAAAACCTGCAGAACTGGCCCCACACAGTTTTGTGGGGCCTTTTTAATAAATCAAAACCCCTTACACAACTCAAACTGGCTTGCCATTGATTCGTGCTTATGCCAGCTTCGTAAAATATAATTTAAGTGTCTCCGCACTGATATTCTGTAATAATTCGTTGCCACCGTAAACAAATGAGGAACGAGACCATGGTAAGCAAAGTAGAACAAAGGCTCCAAGGGATTGGCGTTACAATTCCTGATGCCCCCACCCCCGCAGCCAACTATTTGCCTTTCACTTGTACTGGCAACCTCGTCTTTGTATCAGGTCAAGTTCCGTTTGTGGACGGCAAGCTGGAGGTGACCGGTACAGTTGGTCAAAATGCTAGCATTGAAAAAGCGCAAGGACAGGCAAAGATATGTGCTATAAATTTGTTGGCTCAGTTAAAAGTTGCATGTGGTGGCGATTTAGACCGAGTTGTTAAAGTCGTAAAGCTTGGCGCGTTCGTGGCTTCGGCAGATGATTTTTTTAGCCAGCCTATCGTGGTAAATGCAGCATCTGATTTAATGGTTAGTGCATTTGGTGATGCTGGCCAGCATGCTCGTTTTGCAGTCGGCACCAATGCGTTACCACTAAACTGTCTTGTTGAAATTGATGGTATTTTTGAGATTGATTAGCCATTCGCGTAATTTTCTAGATTGTTATCAAAAGTCGTAATAGATCTGCTCATCCCTGTTCGTACCTAATTACCGGTTTGAAAATTAATGAATGGTAGCACATTAAATCTGGATATTGGCACCGAAATGGCGGCCATCGATGCAAATGAGTGGGATGCCATTGCCGGAAAACAGAATCCTTTTATTAGCCATGCATTTTTAGCTGCGCTAGAGGCTGGTGGGGCAGTTGGTGGCGACAGTGGCTGGCGCCCCATGCATCTGCTCTTGCGCAGTAATGACGGTCAATTGCTTGGCGCGATGCCCCATTACTTGAAGCATCACTCTCAAGGCGAATATATTTTTGACCATGGCTGGGCTAACGCGTTCGAGCAGGCTGGGGGAACCTATTACCCAAAATTATTAGGCGCCATACCATTTACACCCGCCACCGGCCCACGTTTTCTGGTGCATGATGAGCGCAGTGATCTAAAGGTAGCCCTTGCCAAGGGCGTGGTCCGCCTGCTGGAAAAATATCAACTATCATCAGCCCATATCAATTTTCTACCTGAAGATGATGTCCAGCTACTTGTCAAAGATGGTTGGCTTCATCGAACAGGCATCCAGTTCCATTGGCACAATCAGGACTTTTCTGATTTTGATGCCTTTCTGGCAAGCCTATCGTCGCGGAAACGAAAAAATATCCGAAAAGAACGTGCCTCAGTGGCGGCAGCAGGGGTTACGTTGCTTCCACTTACCGGTAATGCAATCACCGTGGCTCATATTGATGACTTTTACCGCTTCTATATATCAACAATCGACAAAAAATGGGGTGGCGCTTATTTAACATATGAGGTGTTTACTCAACTTCACCAGACAATGGCTGACCAGATGCTTCTGGTCATGGCAGAAATGAATGGGAAAATTATCGGTGGTGCGCTGAATTTTATTGGAGAGGATGCCCTTTTTGGTCGTAATTGGGGCGCAGATATTGACATTCCAAATCTGCATTTTGAGGCGTGCTATTATCAGGCAATCGAATTTGCGATCCAACATAAATTGAAACGGGTAGAGGCGGGTGCACAGGGCCTTCACAAGGTGCAACGCGGCTATTTACCTGTTACCACTCATTCCGTGCATTTGATTTCGCATATTGGATTTCGCGAGGCAGTTTTGCGTTTCCTGTCATCCGAAAAACAGGGCATTGACGATGAAAAGAACCATATAGCTCTAGCCAGCCCATTTAGAGCCAATTAATTCAAGACAAAATAATTATCACACAAAAAAAACCATCTCTCATTTAATTATTTTACGAAGCTGGCAAGGCAGCTCTTTTACGCCCACCGGTTGGCACTTTTTGAGGAGCCGCTTTCACACTGACAGTTAATTTATCATCAGCAACGTCAACAAACACTAAGCCACCTCCGACAAGCCCACCAAATAACAATTCATCAGCTAACGGCTTTTTGATATGCTCTTGGATCACACGAGCGAGCGGGCGAGCACCATATTTTGGATCATAACCCCGATCGGAGAGCCAATCCAATGCGGCATCGCTTAATTCGATCTCAACATTACGGTCAGCAAGCTGACCATCAAGCTGCATAATAAATTTATCTACAACTCGCCTGATCACATCCTTGCCAAGTGGAGAAAATGGGATAATCGCGTCAAGGCGATTGCGGAATTCTGGGGTGAACATTTTTTCAATAGCCTCAATATCAGCCCCTTCATTATGGGTTCGGTTAAAGCCAATTGCTGATTTTGACAACTCCTGTGCTCCAGCATTAGTTGTCATTATTAAAATAATATTTCTGAAATCTACTAACTTACCATTATTGTCAGTTAACTTCCCATGATCCATAACCTGAAGCAAAATATTGAACAGGTCCGGATGGGCCTTTTCAATCTCGTCAAGAAGCAGCACCGCATGCGGGGTCTGATCCACAGCATCTGTCAAAAGGCCACCTTGATCGAAGCCAACATAACCTGGAGGCGCACCAATTAGCCTAGACACTGTATGACGTTCCATATATTCAGACATATCAAAGCGCATAAGTTTTATGCCAAGTGCCTCAGCAAGCTGCCGTGCAACCTCAGTTTTTCCAACACCAGTTGGTCCAGAAAACAAGTAGTTCCCAACTGGCTTTTCTGCCTCACGAAGCCCAGCCCGCGATAGTTTTATAGCTGACGCGAGTGCACCGATTGCTTCATCCTGACCAAACACCAAACGCTTCAAGTCATCTTCGAGCGAGCCTAATACAACTTTGTCATCACGGCTAACATGCTTTGACGGAATTCGTGCCATTGTTGCCACAGTCGCTTCAATATCCTTTTGCCCAATAGTCTGCCGGCGGCGAGATACTGGAACCAAATTTTGTGCCGCTGCCGCCTCATCAATCACATCAATCGCTTTATCGGGCAGTTTTCTGTCATTAATATAACGCGCTGATAAATCTACAGCAGTCTTCAGTGCTGCGCTGGTGAATCGTACCTTATGATGGTCTTCATAACGACTTTTTAAACCATTCAAAATCTTGATGGTGTCTGGAATAGACGGTTCCGCGACATCTATTTTTTGGAACCGACGAACAAGAGCTCGATCTTTCTCAAAATGGCCTCGATACTCCTTATATGTCGTCGAACCAATACATCGCAGCGTACCCTCTTGAAGAGCGGGTTTCAGTAAGTTGGATGCATCCATTGCCCCACCAGATGTTGCACCAGCGCCTATTACAGTGTGGATCTCATCAATGAACAGAACAGCATTTTCATCATCAACTACCGCTTTCATTACTGCTTTTAAACGCTCTTCAAAATCACCCCTATAGCGAGTTCCAGCAAGCAGTTGTCCCATATCGAGCGCGTAAATTATTGCTGCAGAAAGAACTTCTGGGACTGCACCCTCATAGATTCTTAACGCTAAACCTTCAGCAATAGCCGTTTTACCAACTCCAGGGTCACCAACATACAGAGGGTTATTCTTGGTCCGACGGCACAAAACCTGGATTGTTCTATCAACTTCACTATCACGGCCAATTAATGGATCAATCCTGCCTGATGCGGCTTTATTAATCAAATTTACGGCAAACTGACTCAAGGGGTCTTTTTCGTCACTGCTAACAGTATCAGTGTTATCATTTTCATCTGCACTCTTCGCTACACTGTTCTCGGCGCCATGGCTGATAAAAGAAACAGCATCTAACCTCGTCATGTTCAATGATTTTAGAAACCAAGCGGCATGGCTTTCACGCTCTGAAAAAATAGAAACTAAAACGTTTGCGCCTGTTGCCACTTCACGTCCAGACGATTGCGTGTGAATAATCGCGCGTTGGATTACGCGCTGGAAGCTGGCAGTTGGCTGAACATCCACATCACCATTCGTGTTAACAATGGAAGCCAAATCAACTTCAATAAATTCTACAAGTTTTTTAACCAGCTCTTTAATGTCAACATCGCAAGCGTGCAGCACTTCCATAGCGTCGCTGTCTTCAGTCAAAGCCATTAACAAATGTTCAAGCGTAGCAAATTCATGCGATTGCAGCGCGGCATTCGACATTGCACGGCGCAATGTTTCTTCGAGTTCGCGTGACAGCATTTACCTATTCCTTTTCTAATTGCAATTGCAGTGGATGATCGTTTTCTCGCGCATGATCCATCGTTTTCTGCGCTTTGCTCTCAGCAATTTCAAAGCTGTACACTCCACAAACACCAACCCCACGTTGATGCACATTTAGCATAATCTGTGTCGCTTCGGATGAAGACCGCCTAAAGAATTTCTGCAGAACATGCACAACAAATTCCATAGGGGTGTAGTCATCATTAAGCATAACAACTTTATACATCGACGGTTTTTTAGTTTGGCTGCGGCTATCAAGTACTAGCTGACCATTACCATTTTTATCATCTTCATTCGTCATAGACTGTTTTTCGAAACCTTTGTCGATATTTTTACTGAACGATTATCAGTTTAGCATAAAAAAGAAATCTATACTTACACCTAATGATATTGGTATTCTCATTGATTAGGAAAAGAGGGATAGTAAAAAAAAAGGCAACTTTTTTTGTTCACCGGAAGAATTCCAAAAAAATCATATAGAATATTGTCACGTTTCTTGAATAGATTATTAATTCCATTATGATTTGACCAACAGACTGGTGTATTTTTTAGTAAACCAACAAGAGGCTGGCCTAAATGCTAATATTAGACGCAGGCAAGCCGCTACATAACATGCCGCCAAACGCTAATAAATCGACTTGTCATGGCATTAAATTGCTTTTTCAAATATTTGTGGCACCACTTCTTACCGCCTTAATATCGGCACGAACTATTTTTTTATTAAAACTAATAGCGGCGGGCGTAATGTTATTTCTTTATTTCGGATTTAGCCCAACCCCAGCACTAGCAAACAAATATGCGGCAATAGTCATTGAGGAAATTAGCGGTAAAGTTCTATTTTCTAGAAATGCAGATCATCTGCGTTATCCAGCATCATTGACAAAAATCATGACACTTTACCTGTTGTTTGAGGATATCGAAGCTGGCCGAATCACACTAAACAGTCTAATACCAGTTTCTAGAAAAGCAGCAGGTCGATCACCATCAAAACTATATCTGAAACCAGGCCAGTCAATTAGTGCAGAACAGGCGATATTTGCACTTGTTACAAAGTCAGCAAATGATGTTGCTACTGCTATCGCAGAAAAACTTTCAAGCACAGAACGCAAATTTGCCCAACGAATGACCCGCAAAGCAAGAGCGCTTGGCATGAGACGCACCACCTTTAAGAACGCGTCTGGCCTTCCCAATCGACAACAAAAATCAACAGCCCGCGACATGGCTAAACTCGCAGTAGCTATGCGGCGTGATTTTCCCCAATTTTATAAATATTTCAGCACTCAGAACTTTAGCTGGAAAGGCCGGAAATACGGAAATCACAATAAATTGCTTTCAAAATATAGGGGTACAGATGGTATTAAGACCGGTTACATTAATGCATCGGGGTTTAACCTGGTCGCCACGGTTGAACGTAAAGGCATTCGTCTAATAGGAGTGGTTTTTGGTGGTAAAACATCGCGCAGTCGTGACCGTCATATGATGAAAATTTTGGATAATCAATTTAAAAGAATAAAGACTATCACTGTGCGCCGCGCTGCCCTTGACTTGCCAACAACCTTGCCGATGGCCTCGCCCAAACGCAGCCAAAAGCGATACAAGTCTCTGCCAACTAAAAAAACAACCACTTATCAAAAGTCTGTTAAACAACAAGATGAATTCATTAACCTTGATGTCACAGGCCTAACAGGCGCTGATATAATCAGCACAACAAGCTGGAGCGTTCAAATTGGTAATTTTGCTCAACGTGTCAATGCACATCGCGCCGCAATTATAGCTCGCCGCATGGCTGATGAGGTGCTCGGAATGACCCCAGCTAATCTATCGCTAGTTAACCACGGCGAGATGCCTTTATGGCGTGTTCGCTTCAATAATTTAGATGAAGATCAGGCGCGTACAGCCTGTGCAGCTTTATTTAGCGCTGGACAACGCTGTATTGCATTAGCGGTGCCAAACATTTCACGCGGCTAAGTAGAATAGAGATTGCTTACCTCTCTTCTTCATTTACACTTCATAATGAATAAGGATGATATACTAGTAAAAGTCTCGACTTTTCATACGAACACCGTCGCCCTTACCAGCCTTGGCATCGATATGGCACAGAAACCCATTTAGGTTGAACAAGGATTCAGCAATGACATGGATCACCGCTTGCTGGCGCTGCACGCGGCCAACTAACCCCAAAATCTGCGCACGTAATAATGCCTCACGATAGGTTTCAGTTAATTTTGGCCATATAATAACATTTACTATTCCCTGGCCATCTTCAAGCGTTACAAATACCGTTCCACTGGCTGTGCCCGGGCGCTGACGCATCGTAACAAGACCCGCTAGACGAAGCCGTTTTCCATCAGGAGCATTGTGTGCATGGCTGCAAATTTGCCAACCATCTGCTGCTAGTGATTTTTGTAGAAGATTAAGCGGATGCGCTTTTAGCGACAGACCAAGGCTGCGATAATCTTCAACAACATTTTCACCAAGCGCTGCCTGTGGCAGCGTTACCAAAGGCTCCCTACCGGCAAGCCGTTCATGACGACGGCCAGCATGGGCAAATAGGGGCATATCACTTAACTGGTGTCGCGCTAGCCCACGAGCCGCCCATAAGGCTTGGCGTCGGTTAATGCCAAGACTAGAAAACCCATCTGCATTTGCAATAGCCTGCAATGATTTTACCGATATATCAGCCTGCCGCATAATATCATCAAGGCTAGAAAAAGCCTGCATCATTTTTCCTGACCGTACTTGATGCCCTACCGCTGCTTGACTGGCGGCAATCCGTTCTCCCTCACTGCGTTGTAGCCCTTTTACAAGTCGTAGCCCAAGGCGCAAAGCATGATGCCCCTTTTTATTATCAGGATCCAATTCTAACCGGTTATCCCAGATTGAAAAATTCACATCAACTGGCCGGATAGAAATACCGCTTCGTTTAGCCTCAGCAATTAGCTGTGATGGCGCATAGAATCCCATTGGCTGAGCATTCAATAAAGCACAACTAAACACATCCGGGTAATGGCATTTCAGCCATGCTGAAACATAAACCAAAAGCGCAAAACTGGCAGCATGCGATTCTGGAAACCCGTAGGCGCCAAAACCTTCAATCTGATGAAAACAGCGTAACGCAAACTCTTCGTCATACCCACGCTTGATCATGCCATTGACCATTTTCTTGCAGAAATGGCTAATTTCACCTTGCTTTTTAAATGTCGCCATCGCGCGGCGCAGTTGATCTGCCTCACTTCCTGAAAATCCAGCAGCAACAATCGCAATTTGCATTGCCTGTTCCTGGAAAAGTGGCACACCAAACGTACGCTCAAGCACCTTGCGTAGATTTAGTGATGGATAATCCACTTTTTCTAGACCAGCCCGCCGTCGCAAATACGGATGCACCATATCTCCCTGAATTGGACCAGGGCGCACGATTGCAACCTGTACCACAAGATCATAAAAGCAGCGCGGTTGTAGGCGGGTTAACATCGACATTTGTGCCCGTGATTCCACCTGAAACACACCAACCGAATGACCACGGCATAACATATCATAAATGGCCATATCTTCAGGTGGAACTGATGCAAGAGTTAATGACCGGTTATAATGGGTGCGAAGCAAATCAAAAGCGCCCCGTATACAGCTAAGCATGCCAAGAGCCAGTATATCCACTTTTAACAACCCAAGAGCATCAAGGTCATCCTTGTCCCACTCAATAACAGTGCGCCCCGCCATTGCCGCAGGGCTAATTGGGCACAGTTGATCAAGCCGCCCGCGCGCAATCACAAAGCCGCCAACATGCTGCGATAAATGCCTTGGAAACCGGCTAATATCTCTAACCAGCCTTAGAGCAAGCCGCAACCGCCGATTCTTTGCATCAAGCCCTGCCGCCTCCAGTGCATCTTTAGCCAGGCCAGATTTCTCACGCCCCCACACCTCACCAGCCAAAGCTGTTTGCACATCACGGCTAAGGCCAAACACTTTTGCCACTTCGCGGAACGCGCTGCGCCGCCGATAGGTGATAACGCTGGCGGCAATACCAGCACGATGATGGCCATATTTTGCATAGATATACTGGATAACCTCCTCACGGCGTTCATGTTCGAAATCAACGTCAATATCTGGTGGCTCGTTCCTTGTCTCACTGACGAACCTTTCAAACAAGGGCTGTGATCGCTCAGGATCAACCACCGTAATATCAAGGCAATAACAAACTGCTGAATTAGCTGCTGAACCGCGCCCCTGATATAAAATACCACGTCCACGAGCAAAGCGGACAATATCAAACACAGTCAGAAAATAAGCGGCAATATTTAACCGCTCTATAAGAGTTAACTCATGTTTTAGATAAGCGATAACCTGATTAGGAATTGTATCAGGATAGCATTTTTTAGCCCCCGCCCAAGTTTGGAACGACAGCTCTTGCATGGTAGTTCGTCCCCCAGGCCATAACTCATCCGGGTATTCATAAGACAAATCATCCATTGAAAAATGACATAGATTTGCCAACGCAGTTGCTCCATCCAATGCACCAGGCACATATTGCCACCGTCGTTCCGCCTCATCACAATCAATCAAATGACGTTCAGCATTACGTGATAAAAGATACCCTGCATGATCCAACTCTTGCTTTTCACGGATACAAGTAAGCACATCGGCAAGGGGTCGCCGTGCAGGAGTGTGATAAAGCGCATTTGCTGCTGCTGCCACACACAACCCCAAATCAGCTGCAAAATCACCAAGTATCTGGCAACGAGCCGCATCAGCACCATCCCGATAAAGACACATACCGGCAAATAGCTGACCATGAGCGATCTGACGGATTGTTTGCAGATGCGCCTGATAACTTGCATCTGGATGTTGGGGCGGCATGACCAGCAATGCGGTGCTTTCCCGCAACCGGGCAAGATCAGAAAGATAAAGCACAGGTGCCCCCTTGCTGCCACGCATATTAGCCTCACTAAGCAGCATTGAAAGGCTTTCATACCCCTCACGATCACATGGGTGCACCAGAACATCTGGCCCATCAACAGGTTGTAATCTGGCCCCAACAAGCAACCGGACATTGTGATTACGTGCAGCCACATGCGCTCTTACAATCCCAGCCAATGAATTAACATCAGCAATGCCAATTGTTGACCAGCCAAGCTCAGCCGCCGTGGCCACCATTTCATCAGGGTGTGACGCTCCTTTTAAAAAAGTGAAATTACTATAACAGCCAAGTAGTGCATGAGATCTGGCCTTGCGCTTTGGAATTATTGATATCATCAGGCAAAAAAACCATGCAGAAACCATGCAGGCGTTTCATTGCGTTCAGGCAAGCCTTCACGATACAACCAAAATCCAGCTCCTTGATCATCGCGCAGGCGAAAATAATCCCGGGTCTGACTGCCCTTTGGAGCTTGCCACCAAGTTGGTGCAATCCGCTCTGGGCCAGTCGCATAGATGATCTTATGGGTGCATTTTTTCCAGATAAATTGCGCTGGCGGATGGTCAGGAAGAAGAGCAACAACATCAACCGGCTGCGGATAGGCAAGCAACCGGATAGGCCGCGAGGAAGCAGTTGCACAAGCAGAGTTTCCAAGCCAGACAGCCTTTTTTCTAGGCCCACCAAAAAGCTGCTCTGGATCAGGCGGCTCAAAGGATTGCCCAGCTTCAGGCTGCCAGGTATCTTGTGGAGCCAAGCTTACCACCGCACCATAACCAAGACGAGCCACAAGCCGGTCCAAAAGACTAGTGTATGCATTACGTGCTGCTGCAAAATCTTGCTGCTGTCTAGCCATGCGTGGTAGAGTTATTTCAAGAGGGGCTAACGGGCTACAATCAAGCATTTCCATCCATCCCATCTCAAGGCCAAATTCAGGGTTAATTTTATCACTGGCATTAGCTAGCAGCCGATGGAATGAAGCCACATCACGGCTTGGATACGACAAATGCACATCATGAGCAAACACCAGCCCATCAACCAGCTGCCAGCCAAGCCGTAACTGGCGCGTTGCCAGTCCCACCTGCTCAAGCAAGGCAGCTGCTTCTATTGCCAAATAATCAATCATCGCTTTTACATCATCCGGCGCTCCAATGGGTTGGGCAAATTGGCGGCAGACATATCGAGGCTGTGGCGGGCTGACAGGTGTAACAATTTCGTCCTCATTGCCAAGTGCCTGATCAAGGCGCAGCAGCACATCCGTTCCAAACCGGGCGGCCAATGGAGCACGGGCAAGCCCAGTAATATCGCCAATCATCCTCAAGCCTACCCGCTGCATATGATCTACAATATCTGTATCAATGCGCAATGCTGCGATTGGCAAAGGGGCTAGATGGTGGCGCAGGCAGGTACTGCTTATCATATATGCTGTCACATCAGGTTGACTAGCTGCTGATTTTGGTGCGGTGATCAAGCGTTTTGATGCCTGCCCATAATGTGCCAACGCCCAAGCCGCTCCATAAGTTGGGGCCGCAGCTATTATCACCCGAAGATTGCTACGATGAAGCCGCTTAGTGCAATTTGCCAACAGCCCGCGCACCCCACCAAACAAATGTTCAGCCCCGGCAATATCAAGCCATATTCCATAAGATTTTTGGTCAACCCCGGTAATCGGGCTATAACGGCGGGCCCATAATGCCAGATGATGCAGATCAGCATGATCTGCATCAGGGTTACAATCTTCGATTATGACATCTGGACATAATGCACGCGCATCAGCAAGCCGCATACCGCCATCAAGACCATAAGCTGCCGCCCTGGCACAGCCGGACACCACAGTATCAGACCCCCTGATTTTTTTAATCATCACAAGCGGCAGGGCTACATCAGTTTTCCTCTGGAGGCGAGATGCTGCCAGATAAGGAAACCGGATATAGATGATATGGCGATAAGCAGGTGGCATGATTTTATGCCTATATAGCTTTGGTATGTATAGCTGGGTTGTGTTCAGGAGACTGGACATCAACAATTGACCATTGGGTTTGCTGCCAATGATGAATACTCAGATTTGACTTTACTGGCATATGGGGTGAAATTCCGTTCTGGTCTATAGCCTGCAAACCAATAATGCCAGCCTGCCAGGCTACCCTACATGTATGCGGGCGACCACCACGTGCACGTTGTAGAGTTAAATCCCAAACACTGCGCGGTACCAATACGGGGTTTGACTGCATAGCAAAATCAGGGGCTGGTTTAATCTGCCATGCTGTTTCAAACCCAGACGTCGCAATGGGGGCGCCAAGAAAAAACACTGTTGTTCCACTTCCTTCAGCCGCAAGCTGTGCGCGTCGTGCCAGGCGCGTCCAGTAGTCAGCAGATTTCTGCAATCCATCATATTCAATCACAACTGCGGCTAGCCCTTTGGTTCTCAAAATATCATCAAGCGCGGCAAGCCGCTGAAACGGGCTGGGCGTATCTACAATCAATAAGCGCACTGGATCTAGGCCCGCAGCGGCCAAACCATGACCATATAATATCCCGGCACCACCACACTGGTTTGACGGACACCACATTATAAGCCCCACATCTGTATTTTGGTAATTAGCAGGGTTGATAGAGCTGGCATAATTAGGCCCTACATGCTCTTTTATAGATAAGTGATGTTGCAGCATGCCAAGAAGCGCAATGACAAACCCGCTGACCGCACCATGAGCCTGCATCGACCCTGATATAAGATGCACCCGTCCAAGAGAAAGGCCGCCAGCCAATGCATGGTCAAGAGAATCTATGCCCAAAGGCAAGCGCGCGCGCTTATCATGCCCGTCAACTAACGCCAACTTATGCCGCAAGCGTGACAGATCAGGTTTATTTTTTATATCATAAATTTGATATTTAGACATATTCAAATCTGCTTTCTTCACCGTTGATATAGGTTGATTAATTTCACGTATATTGGTTACTTCCTAGCTTATCTATTTATTTCTTGTTCTTGTTTTGTTCTATTTTAGAAAAAGACAAGAGTCAAGATTTTTCAGCTGCATAACTGGACGGAGCAACCAGCCTAAGGCTTGCCCCGTAATAATGAATTACAAGGATGACAAATTATGAGTGACAGCAGATCGATTATCCGCCAGTTTTATTTGGTAATTCGCTTTCAACCAGCCGCGCCCAATAGCTAGCACCGGTAGCAAGCACACTATCATTGAAATCATAGCGGTCATTATGCAGCATTGCCCCTTCTTTTGCCGGCCCAGCACCAAGCCAAATATAAGACCCCGGCTTTTTTGAGAGCATAAATGAAAAATCTTCTGCCCCCATTGATGGTGGCAAGTTAGTAATAACATTTTCATGACCCAAAATATCCGACGCAACAGCTACCGCTCGGACTGATTCGTTAGCATGATTTACTGTTGGTGGATAACCCAGCTGCCAGTCAATTTCGACAGCGCAGTCATAAGCTTTGGCCGTTGACTGAGCAATTTCGTAAATTGAATCTTCCAGCAACTTACGAATTTTAGGTGAAAATGAACGTGCTGTTCCACCAAGGCGCGCTGATCCAGGAATGACATTTAATGCACTTCCAGCATCAAAAATAGTGACTGAAATAACTGCCGCTTCTAACGCAGTAATACGGCGCGATACGATTGATTGTAGAGATTGCACAATCGCCGCCCCACAGGGAATAGGATCAATTGCCAAATCGGGCATTGCCGCATGTCCACCTGATCCAGTTATATGAATTTCAAAAAAATCAGCCGCTGCCATACAAGCTCCATTGTGCACACCAATCTTACCAACATCCATGCCAGGCCAATTATGCATACCCCAAACAGTACTCATATTAAACTGATCAAATAGGCCATCTTTAATCATCGCCTCGCCACCATTACCACCTTCCTCAGCAGGCTGAAAAATGAAATAAACTGTGCCATCAAAATTCCTGGTTTCTGCAAGATATTGCGCCGCCCCAAGAAGCATGGTGCTGTGCCCATCATGGCCACACGCATGCATCCGTCCAGGCGTTTTTGAGGCATGAGCGAATTCATTCATTTCTTGCATTGGCAATGCGTCCATATCTGCCCGCAATCCAATCGCAGCAGTTCCGGAGCCGGTGCCACGCAAAACACCCACAATGCCAGTTCTTCCCATTCCACGGTGGAGCTCAATGCCAAAAGACCGCAACTTTTCAGCGATGAAGTCTGACGTCCACACTTCTTCATAACTAGATTCCGGATGCTGATGAAGCAGGTGTCGCCAACCCTTCATTTCCTGTGTCCGATCCGCAATTGAATTTATCACAGCCATGATAATCACCTCATCTCATTAAAACATAGAAAATGATTCCAAATTTCTTGCTAACTTGGAACCACAATTTACAGCCTAAATACTGCCGCAATTTTGTTCCGCAGGTCAAGCAAGGCAACCCAGACAAAATCTCTTGACGTGGCCTTGATTGACAATCAGCATCCTTTAGACTTAGAACCAGGCCCTTCATATTGATTGGAACATATTGAGTGTCGTTGCTACGCTTGGTATTTTTGTATAAATCAGCAGCATGTCAGTGCAAAATCTAGTTCCTGTGTCTATACTAGTAAAAATAATTTTTTAATTAGGTTAAAAGGGTGAATGATATGGCACAAAACCAGCCAGATCGTGGTCAACGCGGACTGCCAGGCGGCAGCCCACGCTATTCAGCACTCGCACTTGCCAAAAAAGCGATGAACTATCATCAGGACTGGCAGCGTGCATGGCGCGACCCTGAGCCAAAGTCTGAATATGATGCAATCATCATTGGGGGCGGCGGTCATGGGCTGGCAACAGCTTATTATTTAGCAGCTGTACATGGCATAAACAATATTGCCGTAATTGAAAAAGGTTGGATTGGCGGCGGCAATACAGGCCGTAACACAACCATTATCCGGTCAAACTATCTTTGGGACGAATCAGCCGCCATTTATGAACATTCAATGAAACTGTGGGAAGGTATGACGCAGGATCTAAACTTTAATGTAATGTTCAGCCAACGTGGCGTTTTGACAATTGCCCATAGCGAACATGAGTTGCGCGAAATGTCACGGCGGGTTCACGCGATCAGACTAAATGGCATCGATTCAGAAATCCTTGGGTCAGCAGAAATTAAGAAATTTGTGCCAACCATCAATATTGATCAATCAATCCGCTATCCAGTTATGGGTGGCTTTCTGCAAAAACGCGGTGGCACCGCACGCCATGATGCAGTGGCGTGGGGCTATGCTCGGGCGGCAGACGATTTGGGCGTTGACATCATTCAAAAATGCGAAGTCACTGGACTACGTCGACAGGGCCGCAAAATCATTGGTGTTGAAACTAGTCGCGGCTTTATCAAAACAAAAAAGGTTGGATGTGTTGTTGCTGGCCATTCAAGCGTTGTTGCAGCAATGGCGGGCATCCATTTGCCAGTTGCCAGTCGTCCTTTACAAGCACTTGTCTCAGAACCGATAAAGCCAATCCTTAATACAGTGATTATGTCAAATGCTGTTCATATGTATATCAGCCAATCAGACAAGGGCGAAATGGTCCTTGGCGCTGGTGTTGACAAGTATAACTCATACGCACAGCGCGGCTCATTTTCAGTGCCAGAACATATGCTGGCAGCTGCGGTTGAGTTGTTTCCAGTGCTATCACGACTTCGTATGCTGCGTCATTGGGGTGGTATTGTTGACACATGTCCAGATGCCTCGCCCATAATTTCAAAAACAGATATCGAAGGTCTCTATTTTGACTGCGGTTGGGGCACCGGCGGTTTTAAGGCAACACCGGGATCTGGGCATGTTTTTGCCGATTTGATAGCCAACGATCGCCCCAATAAAATTGCTGCCCCTTATACGCTGGACCGGTTTAGCTCTGGCCTTCTGATTGATGAGCATGGCGCTGCTGGCGTTGCGCATTAAGCCAGTTTTTAGGAGAGTATTATGTTAATCATTCCCTGCCCGCATTGTGGCCCTCGTGATGAAATTGAATTTGCCTGCGGCGGCGAGGCACATATTGCACGCCCTTTGGTAGAAAACAAGATTTCTGATGCTGAATTTGCCAATTATTTGTTTATTCGCGATAATACAAAGGGACTCTTTTTGGAGCGGTGGCATCATAGCGCTGGATGTCGAAAGTGGTTCAACCTTGCACGTGACACTTTTACGCACGAAATTATCGAAGTTTACCCAATGGGCAGCTTGCCTAAAAAGGCCTCCGCAAGAACCAGCTATTCGTCTAGTTGGCGCCGTGGAACTTTGGCAGAAAAGGCCGCTAAAACGGGAAAGCACAGCCAGACTGAAGGGAGAAAATAATGGCAGGGCTCCTAAAGGTATCTAAAAGCCAGCAAGTGGCCCGCATCAACGCTGCATCTCGTATTGACTGCTCCAAGCCTGTTACATTTATTTTTGATGGCCAAGCTTATATTGGGTTTGCAGGCGACACGCTGGCATCTGCACTGTTGGCCAATGATGTGCATCTTGTTGGGCGTTCTTTCAAATATCACCGGCCTCGTGGGATTCTAGCCGCCGGATCAGAAGAACCAAATGCGCTAATCAGACTTGGCAAAGGCGCATATGCTGAGCCAAATTTACGTGCAACCCAAATTGAAATTTTTGAGGGACTTTATGCAGAAAGTCAGAATCGTACACCATCATTAAAATTTGATATTGGTGCCATTAATTCAGTTCTTGGCCGATTTTTTCCTGCAGGTTTTTACTACAAGACCTTTATGTGGCCAGCAGCAATGTGGATGAGCTATGAGCATGTGATCCGCCACGTTGCCGGTCTTGGAAAAGCTGCTGATGATCATAATGATCCTGACCGGTATGAAAAAACCCATGCACATTGCGATATTCTTGTTGCTGGTGGCGGTGCTGCCGGATTGATGGCAGCATTACAAGCAGCTTGCGGTGGTGCCCGCATTATTCTGGCGGATGAGCAGAACGAGTTTGGGGGCTGGCTTCTTGGCGAGGCCAATGTAATCATTGACGGATATCCAGCAGTAAGCTGGATTGCTGATGTAGTAAGACAATTAAAGGCCCTGCAGAATGTGACTTTGCTGCCCAGAACCACAGTCTTTGGCTACATGGACCATAATTTCTTGACGTTGAATGAGCGTGTTACCGACCACCTTGAGAAACGGCCAGCCCATCTGCCGCGCCAACGCATGTGGAAGGTTCGGGCACAGCAAGTCATTCTTGCGCAGGGTGCGCATGAACGGCCATTGGTGTTTGCCGGCAATGATCTTCCAGGAGTTATGCTGGCTGGTGCTGTTCGCACCTATGTCAATCGCTATGGTGTCTGCCCAGGCAAGCGTGCCATTGTGATAAGCAATAATGATGATGCCTACCGGACAGCATTAGACCTCCATCGTGTTGGAACCAAGGTTTTGATTACTGATCTTCGTGCCAAACCACAAGGCCCATTGGTTCGCGCTGCGCGTGATGCTGGCATTGAAATTCTTGAGGGACATGCAGTTATTTCCGCCTATGGCACACGTCGCGTTGCCCGGGTTGAAATTGCCCCCATTGATGATAGCGCAACTGCTATCACTGGCGAGGTCATGCATCGTGATTGTGATTTGATTGCCATGTCAGGAGGTCTTTCACCTGCGGTCCATCTTCATTCACAAGCACGCGGCAAGCTGAAATGGGATGATGCCAAATTATGTTTTAGCCCATCGGCAACGCATGAGCCAAGCTTTAACATTGGTGCCTGCAATGGCAGTTTTGACCTTGCCACTGGCCTAAAAGAAGCAGTCCGCGCTGGCACCAAGGCCGCCTCAGCGACCGGGCATAATGCAATCAGCCTAACCGTACCCGACGTCACAATTACAAAACAAAATTGGCATCCACTTGCCGCGTGGAAAATTCCAAACGGACATCTCGCAGGACGCGGCCCCAAAGCCTTTGTTGATTTTCAGAACGACGTCACCGCCAGTGATGTGATGTTAGCCGCACGCGAAGGGTATCAATCAGTTGAACATTTAAAACGTTATACAACAACTGGTATGGGGACCGATCAAGGCAAAACATCCAACATTAACGCCCTAGCAATTCTCGCGGATGCTCTTGGCAACGAAATTCCCAATGTAGGCACCACAACCTTCCGCATGCCCTATACGCCATCAAATATCGGGGCTATCGCTGGCCGTGACATCGGCGCACTATTTGATCCAGTGCGTCTGACGCGTATGGATAATTGGCACCGGTCGCATGGCGCCACATTTGAACATGCTGGTCAGTGGATGCGGGCTTGGTATTACCCCAAAGAAAATGAGACTATGCATGAAGCGGTGAGCCGCGAAGTAAAAGCGGCACGTACCACTGCTGGAATTCTTGACGCATCAACACTTGGCAAAATTGATATTCGTGGACGTGATGCTAGCAAATTTCTAAATCGTCTTTATACAAACGCTTGGAGCAAACTTGGCATTGGGAAATGCCGCTATGGTCTGATGCTAAAAGATGATGGCATGGTTATGGATGATGGTGTCACAACTCGGATTGCTGAAAATCACTTTCATATGACCACAACCACTGGCGGTGCCACAAGCGTTCTGGACTGGATGGAAGAATGGCTCCAAACCGAATGGACCAATCTTGAGGTCTACCTGACATCCGTGACTGAACAATGGTCAATCGCTACAGTATCCGGACCAAATGCTGCCAAAATTTTAGAAGATGCAGGAATTGATATTGATTTATCACCAGCAAACTTTCCGTTTATGTCGATGAAAAATGGTCACATAGGTGGGCTGCCAGCGCGTATTTTTCGCATTTCATTCACTGGAGAGCTGTCTTATGAAATCAATATTGCTGCACGGCATGGGTTAGCATTATGGACCCATCTGATGAAGGTGGGCTCGGCCCACGGCATAACCCCTTACGGCACAGAAGCAATGCATGTACTACGCGCGGAAAAGGGATTCATTATCGTTGGGCAGGAAACCGATGGGTCTGTCACCCCACATGATCTTGGTATGGACTGGATTATTTCAAAATCTAAACCTGACTTTATAGGCAAGCGCGCCCTTGCACGTGAAAGTATGGGAAATGATAATCGTAAACAGCTTGTTGGGCTTTTATGCAGCGATCCTAAAACAGTTATTCCTGAGGGAGCCCATGCAGTTTTTGATGCAGAACAGCCGTTGCCAATGGACATTCTTGGACAGGTGACATCATCCTATTTCTCACCAAATTTTAATCGGTCAATTGCAATGGCAATGCTGAAAGGTGGCCATGGCTTAATGGGAAAAAGCATTTACTTTCCAATGCTTGATGGAACAGTTTTGAACGCAAAAGTGGTTGAACCCCTATTTTACGATCCGAAGGGAGCACGGATAGATGGCTAATTCACCTAAAAATAAATCGATGTTTTTTGGCCAGACCGCACTTGCGGACAAACCAACCAGCAAAAGCATCAACCCCAATGGTGGTATCTTGGGCCTGATTTTTCGAGAAATAGAACATCTTGGCAAGCTAAATATTCGGGGTGATCAAAGCATTAATGCTGCTGTCAAAGTTGCAATAGGCTGTAATTTTCCATCTTCAGAAAACCAGTTTCAATCAGCGGGCGAGCGGCATGTTATTTGGCTTTCACCAGATGAACATCTATTGCTATGCGAGGCTGGCAAAGAAAAAATCTTACAAGACGATCTGACCCGCATGATTAAAACTGAAAACTTTGCCATAACAGATGTCAGCGATAGTTTGTGCGCTCTGTCGCTTAGTGGTCCAGCCGTCCGTGACGTTCTAGCAAAAGGGTGTAGCCTAGATCTACATCCATCAAAATTTTTTTCCGGGGCATGCGCACAAAGTCTTCTTTCTCATGCAGCTGTAACATTGATGGCCTTATCAAATGATAAGTTTATCTTGATTTGCCGGACCAGTTTTGCTCCTTATGTCCATGACTGGCTTGTCGATGCCTCGCTGGAGTACGGCTATCAATTTGCCGTATAAAAAATTGGCAAAATGGTGTTTTTTGGGATTGGCTGTTCTGCCAGTTTTTGTAGAATTAAACAGTCAACGTTAAGCTTAATAGTCCGTGTCGGGTAGTTCTTCCATACGTTTGTCAATATAGGCACGTAATGCTTCGTCAATTGCCAAATCAATTGTAGGTGCTTCATAGGCTGCGAGCATTTCACCAGCACGTTTGCGAGCTCGTACACCGCTCTCAATCGACCCTTCAGCTGACCATTGCTCAAATGTGTTGTTGTCAGCCATTTGGGAACGCCAGAATGCATCTTCAAAATTTTCTTGCGTATGCGTTGATCCAAGAAAATGCTGACCAGGACCAGTTTCCCGAATGGCATCCAAAGCCTGTCCATTTTCAGACAAATCAATTCCATTAACTAGTTTTGGCATCATGGTTAATTGATCGGCGTCAAGCAACAGTTTTGCATAATCGGCTACCAGGCCACCTTCCATCCAACCTGCTGAATGCAGTACAAAATTTGTACCACCCATGACCGTTGGCAAAATTGTATGAGCCGATTCATAAGCTGCCTGCGCATCCGCAGTTTTCGACCCGGTTAATGACCCGCCAGACCGAAAAGGTACGCCAAGGCGACGGGCCAACTTAGAACAGCCATACAAAACCTTTGCTGGTTCGGGCGTGCCAAATGTCGGTGCACCAGTTTGCATCGACATAGAGCTGGCAAAACTACCAAAAACAACTGGCGCACCCGGGTTTACCGCCTGGGTAAAGGCGATGCCACTTAATGCTTCAGCAAGAGTTTGTGCCAGCGTGCCAGCTACCGATACAGGCGACATTGCGCCAGCAAGAATAAAGGGTGAAATAATCACTGCCTGATTATTGCGCGCGTATACCTTAAGTGCCCCAAGCATAGTATCGTCCCATGTCATTGGGGAATTGGCATTTATCAAGCTTGTTAACACAGCATTATTGGCGACAAATTCATCTCCAAACAGAATTTTTGACAATTCTACTGTATCTTTAGCTCGGCTTGGCGCAGTTACCGAACCCATATAGGGCTTATCCGAAAAGCGCTGGTGCGCATAGATCATTTCCAAATGGCGTTTAGTTACTGGCAAATCAACAGGTTCGCATATTGTGCCCCCGGAATGGTGCAAGCCTGGATGCATATAGGTCAGTTTTATCAGGTTGCGGAAGTCTTCCATTGTCGCATAACGACGCTCATCATTCAGGTCCCTTACAAAGGGAGGACCATAAACCGGCGCAAAAACCGTATTCATGCCTCCAATTTTAACTGACCGTTCCGGGTTTCGCGCATGCTGCGTATACCCCGATGGTGCAGTTGAACATAACTTACGAGCAAGCCCACGTGGAAAATGCACACGTTCGCCCTGAACATCGCACCCAACATCGTGGAGAATGGTCAATGCCTCAGGATCATCACGAAAATCAATGCCAATTTCTTCAAGAATTATTTCAGCGTTATTTTCAATAATTTCAGCCCCTTCATCATTAAGGATATCAACAGGCGCAATCTGGCGTGTGATAAACGGGGCGGCAAGGGCCAGAGTGCCGGACGCACGAGCTTTGCGTCGGGCTTCCCGCCCACCACTACGATGATTTCGGCGTTCGTCTTTGCTTGCATCACTCACTTAACAAATCCTTTCAAACATCTTACCCTACACTTATACACGAATTTGCGCATTATCAGGATCATATGGCGAATCCTCGAGGACTGTGGCTGGAAGGCGCTGATCCAGAACATCAATCATCAATTTGGTGCCGGACAAGGCTAAATCCGAGCGCACCATCGCCAAAGCCAATGATTTTTTTAACCGAAAACCATAGCCACCGCTTGTCGCACGGCCAACAATTGTGCCATCCGCAGTCATAATAGGGTTACCACCGATAGCATCAGCATCGGTAGTGTCATGCACTTCAATCGTGACCATTTTATTTACAAAACCACGTTTCTGCCAATCATTCAATTGGCGCTGGCCTTTGAAATCACCCTTATCAAGGTGAACAAAGCGATGCAACCCACTTTCAAATGCCGAATATTCAATCGATAGTTCGGTTCCAACCAAACGGTAAGATTTTTCCAGCCGCATTGCATCCATTGCGCGGACACCAAAAGGTTTCAAACCAAATTCGGCACCAGCTGCCATCAGCGCATCAAAAATATGGTTCTGATATTCGATCGGGTGATGTAGCTCCCACCCAAGCTCACCTACAAAATTGACACGCATGGCCATTGCTGGAGCTAGATTCACATCAATCATCTGTCCAGAAAGCCATGGAAAAGCTAAACTTGACAAGTCTGCGCGGGTAATTTTATTAAGAACATCTCGTGCTCGCGGCCCCGCAAGAACAAGAACACCAATCGAGTTTGTTAGATTATCAAAACGGACCGATCCATCATCTGGCATATGCTTTTTGAGCCAGTCATGATCAAGCCGCTGCCCAGCCCCAGCAGACACAAGATAAAAACTATCTGCACTTTCGCGCTGAATGGTAAATTCGGAATGCACACCACCACGTTCAGTGAGAGCATGACATAAAGCCACCCGCCCCACCTTCTTCGGCAGTTTATTAGCAACAAGATAATCCAAAAACGCCTCGGCACCAAAACCAGAAATTCGCGCCTTAGCGAATGCTGACATATCAAGCAAACCAACGTGTTCAGAAACATTACGGACTTCATTTCCTATATGTTCAAAATAGTTTGACCGACGAAATGACCAATGGTCTTCCTGTAAGACACCTTCGGGGGCAAACCAATTTGCTCGTTCCCAGCCGAATTTCTGTCCAAACACAGCGCCAAGCGCCTTCAACCGATCATAACAAGGTGCAGTCCGAAGTGGCCGCCCTTCGCTCCGTTCCTCATCGGGGAAATGCGTAACAAAAACGCTGGCATAAGCTTCTTCGTTTTTCACTTTTAAGTAGGACTTGGTTGCATAGCTGCCATAGCGGCGCGGATCAACACCGAGCATATCAATCGTTGGCTCACCCTCCACAATCCATTCGGCGAGCTGCCAGCCAGCGCCTCCAGCAGCAGTGATGCCAAAACTATGTCCCTCATTTAACCAAAAATTTGGCAAATTCCATGCAGGACCAACAATTGGGTTGCCATCAGGTGTGTAGGCGATTGCACCGTTATAAACACGCTTAACGCCGGACTCACCAAACGCGGGAACACGACGTATTGCAGATTCAATATGTGGTTCCAACCTTTCAAGGGCCTCTTGGAAAAGCTCATATTCAGATTCGTCTCCCGGCCCATCCATATAGCAAACGGGTGCACCCGTTTCATAGGGGCCGAGGATTAACCCACCAGCTTCTTCTCGCATGTACCATCGGCCATCAGAATCCCGAAGCACACCCATCTCCGGCTCACCGTCCCTGTGTCGTGCCTCAATATCAGTATGTGCCTCGGTTACAATATACTGATGTTCGACCGGAATGACTGGAATATTTAGACCAACCATTGCACCAGTTTTGCGGGCAAAATTGCCAGTTGCACTGACCACATGATCGCAAGTAATTTCACCCTTATTCGTGGTGATTTTCCAAACACCATCATCGTTTTGGGTAATAGCAGTAACAGCTGTATTGCGATAAATTTTAGCGCCACGATCACGCGCACCACGAGCAAAAGCTTGGGTTAAATCTGCAGGCTGGATATAACCATCTTGAGGATGACGAATGGCACCTACAACACCATTAATATTGCACATTGGCCAGTACTCAAGAACCTGTTCAGGGGTCAAAAAATCAACCTCAACACCAATAGTGCTGGCAACACCAGCATATTGACGGTATTCATCCATCCGTTCTTGATTCCCAGCAAGCCTTATATTAGAGACTCTGCGGAAACCCACACTCATACCTGTCTCTATTTCTAGTTCTTGATAACATTTCACTGAATATTTATGAATCTGGCCAACTGAATAGGACATATTGAACAAAGGCAGAAGACCCGCCGCATGCCAAGTTGACCCTGAGGTAAGCTCTTTGCGCTCAACAAGAACTACATCAGTCCAGCCTTTTTTTGCCAGATGATATAAGGTGCTGACACCTACAACACCACCACCAATGACAACAACACTTGCGCAAGGCTTCATGCCGGACCCTCCAGCTAAATTTAACTGTTCGCAACGGAGCACCACAGTGATGCTTTAAATTTTGTAAATTTAAGTGTACAAATAAAAATAACAAAAAGCGTCGAACAAACGACTGTTTTTGGACAAAAACGGGCGCACTATCCCGATCTCAGCAATTTCTATATATTTTTTTGTCCGCTAGGTGTCCCAGTCGATGCACTATGGATTCAAGCGCTGAACACTCCAACCACCATTTGTTTGTTTCAAAAAACGAAATCTGTCATGCAACCTGTGTTCACCGTCATGCCAAAATTCAATTTCCACTGGCTTTAAGCAAAAACCACCCCAATGGGGTGGTCGGCTAACATCACTAGGAAATTTTTTTTCGGTTGATTTAACCTTCGCCTCTAGAACATCACGGCTAGCTAGTGGTTTTGATTGTGCCGACGCCCAAGCGCCAATTTGGCTTCCACGACCCCGACTGTCAAAATACTCATTCGATTGCTTGGTAGTGGCTTTTGACACCGCTCCGATTACTCTCACCTGACGGCGCAAACTTTTCCAGTGCATACAAAAGGCAGCCTTTCCCGTAGTTAACAACTCATCAGCTTTGCGGCTTTCATAATTTGTGAAGAACAAAAATCCATCTGATGACCACCGACGCAGTAATACCATCCTAACTGACGGCATGCCTTTAGCATCCACAGACGCCAATGCGATAGCATCTGGGTCATTGATTTCAGCTTCAGCGGCTTCATCGTACCAGCTTTGAAACAAAGTAAATGGATCAGTACCAGGTGCGATTTCCATGAATGTCCTATCTTAAAAAAAATGAACCAAGAGCAGCTTTAGAATATAATACTTGATTTAATATGTGGGAGCTAGTTCATCCTAGCACAACAGAACTTATAAAAGAATTTCTGCTGAACCTCATACAATTCAGCATAAAAACATTGCTAGAATCCAAAATGGACCTCATAATTGCCACATTCGTTTAGCACAATTTTACTGTTGTATTTTATGTTAAATGGTTTAAGTCACTCTTGTAGCTCTATAGTGAGAGTGAAAGCAAAACCGTCAGGCAAGCAACGTGTCTAAAACTGAACAGGTATGGGTAAAAAATGACACATAAAACATTGAATAAAATCATTAAATGGTGTATTTCTTCTCTTGTTACTTTGATTTTTTCTACATCAGTTGTTACAAGTAGTGTAATGGCAGACACACGCGTTGAAACAGTTGTTGGCACAGTGGTCGATACAATCACCCTGACTTCAACATATGTCCGAAAAACACCGTCAGATCAGCGTATTTGCCGTACGGAAGACGTTCCAATCTATGCACAGCAAGAAGCAAGTTCAGACCTAGGGTCAATGATTATTGGCGGGCTTATTGGTTCAGCTGTTGGAAATAAAATGTCAAATAACAATGGTGCTGGTGCCGCAGGAACCGTCGCTGGGGCTTTAATTGGCCGCGAGCATGCCAAAAAAAATCCAGAAAATGGCCGTGTCATTGGCTATAAACAGCAAGAGTTATGCACAGTATCGACTGTTATGGTTGAAGAAAACATCAGTGAAATTAGTGGCTACCGAAATCACATCGAAATTGACGGCAAAATCATTAAGCTGGAGAGCAAAAGCCCATTGACCGTTGGTGCCCGTGTTGAAGTGGTTCGCAGTACAAGCTACTCGCTACGCTGATCTGCATATTTTTGATTATTTTAGCTGAGTAAATGCGTGAATGCTGCTGATTTTCATGGCATCACTTGTATGTTTGGTCCGTGTTAGAGTAAACTTCTATGGCTGAGTGTACGGGCCACCACCAAGTGCACTTTTCTAAATTTATCTCTCGATGAAAAGGGCAGAAACATATGTCAAATATAGCATCATCATCTGGTGTAATGGCAGGCAAAAAAGGCCTGATCATGGGGGTTGCCAATGAACGTTCAATCGCTTGGGGCATTGCCGCCAAGTTGGCTGAGCACGGCGCCAAGCTTGCTTTTACTTATCAAGGCGAAGCCCTTGAAAAACGGGTTACTCCACTAGCAAAATCTATAGGTAGCAACATTGTTATGCCTTGCGATGTAACCGACGAAGCAAGCATGGATGCTACATTTGGAATTTTGAAAAAAGAATGGGGTAAATTGGACTTTGTGCTTCATGCCATTGCCTATTCTGATAAAGAAGAGTTGAAAGGCGGCTATGTTGATACAAGTCGTGATAACTTTGCCCGCACAATGGATATTTCTGTTTATTCGTTTACCGATGTTGCGCGTCGGGCCTCCGCCATGATGAATGACGGTGGCTCAATGGTTACCCTCACCTATTACGGTGCAGAGCGCGTAATGCCCCACTATAACGTTATGGGCGTTGCTAAAGCTGCACTGGAAGCTTCTATTCGTTATCTGGCTGTTGATCTTGGTGGCCGAAATATTCGTGTCAATGGCCTATCAGCTGGCCCTATGAAAACCTTAGCCGCTTCCGGTATTGGTGATTTTCGTTATATTCTCAAGTGGAACCAATATAACTCTCCCCTGAAACGAAACGTCACCCTTGATGATGTTGGCGGTGCTGGCATGTATTTACTGTCTGATCTTGCGTCAGGGGTTACTGGCGAAACGCACCACGTTGACTGTGGTTATCATGTTGTTGGCATGAAAGCAGTAGATGCCCCAGATATATCAGTTGTCTAAGATGGCAAATAATAGTTTTGGTACATTATTGAATGTTACAAGCTTTGGCGAAAGCCACGGATCAGGAATTGGCTGTATTGTTGATGGGGTGCCACCAAAATTACCACTCAGTGAAGCACTAATTCAACCCTATCTTGATCGCCGCCGCCCCGGAACAAGCAAATTCGTGACCCAACGAAAGGAAGATGATCAAGTTGAGATTTTATCTGGTGTTTTTGAAGGCAAGACAACTGGCACACCGATTAGTCTTCTAATCCGTAACAAGGACCAACGTTCAAAAGACTACAGTGAAATTGCCAATCAATTTCGTCCAGGTCACGCAGATTACACTTACCAGATGAAATATGGCTATCGTGATTATCGAGGTGGCGGAAGATCCTCCGCACGCGAAACCGCCATCCGGGTTGCAGCTGGAGCGATTGCTGATATGCTTCTAAAAGCTGCACTTGGCAAAGAGTATCAAATACGCGGAGCGGTTGTACAGATTGGTCCACATGCCGTTGACAAGAATAAAATGGATTGGAACGAGCGTCACAATAATCCATTTTTTTGCCCAGATGCGACGATGGCAGGGCAATGGGCAACTTATCTTGATAAAGTTCGTAAGACTGGATCATCAGCTGGTGCCATTCTTGAAATTGTTGCCGACGGTATTCCTGTTGGATTGGGCCAACCGGTTTATGGCAAACTAGACGCTGAATTAGCGGCGGCAATGATGAGCATTAATGCCGCCAAGGGAGTTGAGATTGGCGGTGGTTTTGCGCTTTCAAGCATTGACGGTAGTCTTGCCAGCGATGAAATGCGAGCTGGAAAAAACCTTGAAACACCGAGCTTTCTTAGCAATCACGCTGGTGGTATTCTTGGAGGCATTTCGACAGGTCAGCAGGTTGTTGTTCGGGTGGCAATCAAGCCAACTTCTTCGATCCTCACCCCACGTAAATCAATCAACAATGACAATCAAAATATTGATGTTGTTACAAAAGGACGACATGACCCCTGCGTGGGCATTCGGGGCGTACCCGTTGCTGAAGCAATGATGTCTTTAGTTCTGGCTGATTTACTGATGCGTCATAAGGCGCAGTGCGGGTTTAATTTTTGTTAAAGGCGTCAACTAGCTCTTAACCTGGTTTTTGAAAAACTACCCTACTTTACAAGCGGCCAGCAAAAACTCTTGGTTACCATCCACCCCAAAGATTGGTGATGGTACTGTTCCAATATGCTGCCATTTCATCTTATTGATTAACCAATTTTCAATATCCGCAACAACCTTAGCATGCATTGCAGTATCACGAACAATTCCTCCTTTCCCAACCATGCCTTTTCCCACTTCAAATTGAGGTTTTACCAATGCTAAAATATATGTCCCCACATTGGACAAGCTCATCACAGCGGGCAGCACCTTTTTAAGAGAAATAAAAGAAGCATCACAAACAATGAGATCTATAGGCATTACTAGCGCGTCTGCTTTCAGATGTCTTGCATTTGTTTTATCCATTACAGTAACACGTGGATCAGTTGCCACTTTTTCAGCCAATTGTCCACTTCCAACATCGACAGCCAATACATGCCTCACGTTTTGCGCGAGCAGTACCTCCGTAAAACCACCCGTGCCGGCACCAATATCAATTGCATAGCGCCCGCTGACATCGATCATGGGAAATGCTTCAAGTCCACCAGCAAGCTTCAGACTAGCACGGCTTACCCATGGATTGTCTTCTGCGGTAAGCATAAACTCACAATCGGATGCTAGTAATTTTGATGGCTTAACAACAGTAACTCCATTTACAAGAACGGCACCTTTAGCAATCAGTTCACATGCGCGTTCTCGTGAACCAGCCAACCCACGCGCAATTAGCAATGCATCAGCACGTAGTTTTTTGCCGTCTTGAATGTGACTTTGGCTTACGCTCGTAGCCCATTTATGTAATTTTTTCAAACTAAAAGACCTTGATGATTGAAGTTTTTCAAAATCAGGCAAACATATTTATGATAGACGGAGGTTGTCACCCATAATTTTTTTGCCACTTAATCTCAGGTCTAACAGAGACAAGATCTTTTGAGCTGCATTATAAATACCATTTGCGTCAAGCTTGGCAAAAGCAAGCTGCTCCTTCTGACTGTCGTGATCAATAAAGACATCCGGTAAAGTAAGGGTGCGCGCCTTTAACGTTCCATCAAGGTGCCCCTGATTGGCAAGATACGTCATGACATGTGCTGAAAATCCACCGGGGCTCCCCTCCTCAACAATCAACAGCGCTTTATGCGTTTTTGCTAATTGATCAATTAAATCAGTGTCTAGTGGTTTTGCAAAGCGAGCATCAGCAATGGTGATGTTAATACCATCACTTGCCAAACGGTCAGCTGCCTCGCTCACCGAAATAAGTCTTGTCCCTAGTGAAAGAATTGCAAAATCACTGCCGTCCCGTACTAACCTCCCCTTGCCAATCAAAAGATTTTGACCAACGTCTGGAATAGTGCAACCAACACCTTCACCCCGAGGGTAGCGGAGAGCACACGGACCTCCGTCATAAGCCACGGCAGTTGTAACCATATGCGTGAGTTCTGCTTCGTCAGAAGGGCACATAATCACCATATTTGGTAAACAAGAAAGATAAGCAATGTCATAAACCCCCGCGTGAGTGGGTCCATCAGCACCAACAACACCTGCTCTATCAATAGCGAAGCGGACAGGTAGATTTTGCACTGCGACATCATGGACAAGCTGGTCATATCCACGTTGTAAAAATGTTGAATAAAGCACACAGAAGGGTTTCATACCCTCAGAAGCCAATCCCGCAGCAAAAGTCACCGCATGTTGCTCGGCAATACCAACATCAAAAACACGGTTTGGAAAGCGATCCCTTACCTTATCAAGACCTGTACCAGATGGCATCGCTGCTGTAATGGCAACAATTTTTGGATCAATTTCGGCTGCTGCAATCAGGCTATTGGCGAATACTGATGTATAACTTGGTACATTCCCAGTTGATTTCTGCGGGGTACCAGTAACTATATCAAACTTAGGTACCGCATGATATTTTTCTGCAGATGGACCAGCGAACGGATGACCATGACCTTTTTCAGTGATTACATGGAGCAACACCGGACCATAAGAACTTGAGTCACGGAGGTTTTTAAAAACAGGCAATAGCTGACTGATATCATGACCATCAATGGGCCCAATGTGTGTAAAACCCAGTTGACTAAAAACTGAGTTCCCTCCCAATAATTCACGAGCAGCATCTTTGGCTCTTCGAGCCGTTCGCTCTATTTCAACAGGAAAATGGCTTGCAACTTCGCGCATTAAATCACGGATTGAATGATAAGGCTCAGATGTAATCAAACGTGAAAGGTAGCTGCTCATTGCGCCAACCGGTTGTGAAATTGACATATCGTTGTCATTCAGGATCACGATTAGGCGACTGTTAGTTGCTCCTGCATTGTTCATCGCCTCGTATGCCATACCAGCACTCATTGCGCCATCACCAATAACTGCTATCACATTTCGGCGAATATCCTGCAGTTCACTAGCCACAGCCATCCCAAGGCCAGATGATATAGAAGTTGATGAATGCCCCGCACCAAATGGATCAAATTCTGATTCGCTGCGCTTGGTAAAACCAGACAAACCATCTTTTTGCCGGAGACTATCAATGCGATCACGTCGGCCCGTCAGAATTTTGTGCGGATACGCTTGGTGGCCAACATCCCAAATCAACCGATCGTATGGCGTAACAAATACATAATGAAGTGCCACTGTTAACTCAACCACTCCCAAGCCTGCCCCAAGGTGACCACCTGTTTTGGACACAGCAGAAATAGTAGCATCCCTAAGCTCATTAGCGAGTTGCGGTAAATTTCCTTCTGACAGGCACCTCAAATCATCAATTTGAGTAATTTGGTCAAGCAACGGAGTTTGCATTCAGATTTTCATCCTATAATCTCAAAATCAAAAAGCTTAGCAGCCTAGGAGGGTCATCTGTGACATTGGCACAAAACCTATCACATTACTTTTTAGGGTATCAGGTTTTACGAATAATTGCGAACTTCGCAAGGCTTTGCATATATTCTGCAGAACGCTTCCATGGCTCCAATATCATATTCGCATCATCAATCAATCGTTTTGCTTCAACTGCGGCACCCTGGTGTCCCATTAAAGCAACAAAACCAGCCTTGCCACGCAAAGCATCTTGGCCTGCCGGTTTGCCCAGAAGCGTTGCATCACCCTTATAATCCAGCAAATCATCCGCGATTTGAAAGGCTAAACCAAGATTTTTGGCAAAAGAAGCTTGCGCAGAAAGCAAAGAAGAGTTTGCACCTGCAACAATACCACCAGACAAAACTGCACAAGTAATCAACGCTCCAGTCTTCATCATTTGCATCTCCTTTGTTTCCACAAGCCCGAATGAACGACCTTCTGCCTCTAGGTCAAGCATCTGCCCTCCCGCCATACCCTCTAGCCCTGAAGATTTTGCTAATTGTCCAATAAGTTGGACCCGAATTGTAGCATCATCGTGCGTTTTGCTGTCAGCAAGAATATCAAATGCCATTGTTTGTAGAGCATCACCTGCCAGAATGGCAGTTGCTTCGCCAAAGACCTTGTGGCAACTAGGTTTCCCACGACGAGTGTTAGCATTATCCATAGCTGGCAAATCATCATGAATCAGCGAGTAAGCATGAAGACACTCAATTGCAGCAGCAGTGCGCAACGCCTGATTATTATCCACAGTGTCACCAGTTACCATTCGTGCTGCAGCGAGAACCAGTGACCCTCGCAGCCTCTTTCCACCATTTAAAAGCCCATATTCCATAGCATCACGAAGCCTGTTTGCCGAAAAACAGATGCTCCGAGCTAATAATTGCTGCAGAGCATTCTCACAGGCCATAGCGTCTCTTCGAAATTGTTCCTGAAAATCATTCATAACTCAAAGGTCAAGACTCTCCGATATCAAAATCAGATACACTTTCTGGGGGCTTACCAGTAGCTGGCAACTTAATCTTTTCAACTTTCATACGTGCTTCTTCAAGACGGGATTGGCAATGTGATTTTAATCGGGTGCCTTGTTCAAATGCAGCAATTGCATCATCGAGCGATGTTTCTCCACGCTCAAGCGATTTCACAATGGCTTCCAGCTCTTTAAGAGCCTCTTCAAAGGTTACATCCACCATAGACTTTAACCTCACATCATCATCATTCATCTTACTTATCCCATAACCCACAGACTAAAGATTATTCCCCGGCCTCCAATGTAGCAATTGATTTCATCACTTATAAGGTGTGTTATACAATCTAAGAAACTCCGTGCTACCAAATATCATCCTTAACTATAGTAAAATAGCTTTATTCAATGCAGAGAAAACATATTAAATTTTCTTAACTAGACTTCCTGCAACGCCGCCATCAGGGCGTGAGCGATACCACTTTCAAAAGTAGAGTGTCCTGCTACGTCAACAATCTCCAAGTTAGCCTTTTTACCCCATTTTGCAGCCAACTGAAAAGCAGTGATTGGCGGACAAATAACATCATGCCGACCCTGAACAATAGTAACTGGCAAATGATCAATAAGTTCAATATTATTCATTATATGATTGGCTGGCATGAAACAATCATTAACAAAATAGTATGCTTCTATCCGCGCCATTGTAAGCGCTGAAGGCCCTCCCATATAACGATTTCCTGCCCTTAATGTAGAACAGGATGTCTCATATGACGCCCAAGATTCTGCTGCTTTCTGGTGGATTGCTGGATCAGGGTCGATAAGACGGTTGAAATAGCTTGTAAGCAAGTCATGGCGATCCATCTGCTCAAGGTGACCCGCAAACCTTTCATAAGCCTCAGGAAAAAACCTGCCCATATCATTCAAAAACCAGTTAACTTCAGAGCGTGTGCCAAGAAAAACACCACGCAGAATTAGCCCTTTAACATGATTTGGGTGAGCAATGGCATAGGCCAAAGCCAGCGTGCTGCCCCATGAGCCGCCAAATAATGTAAATTTATCGATGCCAAGCAACTTTCGAATCGATTCAATGTCTTCAATCAAATCTTGGGTGCTGTTTCCATCTAGGCTCGCTTGCGGCCGTGATTGCCCACAACCCCGTTGATCAAATAGAACTACATGAAAGCGCTTTGGGTCGAAAAGACGACGGTGCGCAGGGGCCGTACCTGCTCCAGGGCCACCGTGAAGAAATAATATGCATTGGCCGCTCAGACTCCCGCATTGCTCATAGTATATTTGATGTTTGTCTCGTTTTAAAAAACCACTGTGAAAGGGCGTTACTGGCGAAAACAGCTCACGCTCTTGAATAAACGCATTGACCATAGCCAGAACAAACTCCATACACGCACCACGGCGTGACCAAATGCATCCAAGTTAACGAATACCAGCATTTCAAAATCAAAGCCACGTTGCTTCCCAGTCTTGCGAGGATAACAGAAGTAACCCCAGGGAAAGAGATATTACGCTGCGTCCATAAGGTCCTCAAGGCGAAGCGCTGCAGCATCCTGATCAATTTTTTCAATCGCTGCAAATTCTCGAGCAAGCCGTTCGAGTGCCGCCTGATACATTTGCCGCTCGGAGTAAGATTGCTCAGATTGGTTTGTGCGGCGGTGAAGATCGCGCACTACTTCAGCGATTGAGACAGGATCGCCTGACTTGATTTTTGTCTCATATTCTTGAGCACGGCGGGACCACATTGTACGACGAACCTTAGCTTTACCTTGTAGTGTAGTTATAGCCTGTTCCATCTGCTTTTTTGAACTCAAAGTGCGCAGTCCAAGACTACGTGCTTTATCCATGGGCACTCGCAAAGTCATGCGATCATGCTCAAACCGAACAACAAGCATTTCCAGATTTGTGCCGGCAATTTCGCGTTCTTCTGTACCCAAAATACGACCGACACCATGCGTTGGATAAACAACAAAATCACCTTCTTCGAACGAACTCTCACTTTTACGTGTCATATTTTCCTCAACGCTAATTCGCACAGTTTTTGCCCTCAGCAGACATTTGAAACAACATATGACTAGGACAATTCTTTCACCCACGTCACTAACGATAACCCCCCACTGAGGCAAAACTCAAAAGTTTTACAAAACACAGGCTATAGCTTTATCACAGTTTGATTGTACTATAATTCTTTGAAAAAATCAATAAATAGGCCAAAGACCTGATTAGCTAAAATTCAGCAGTCGCAATTTATGAACCTTGCCCCGGCACTTTGCTGAAATAATTGTCAAATTTACCACTTTCATCCTGCATCTTGTCAGCATCAGGCATTGCATCCAGTCTTTCCGCAATATTCGGCCAAATCCCAGACATCTCACGATTAAGTTCAAGCCATTTTTCTGCACCTGGCTCAGAGTCAGGTAATATTGCCTCTGCCGGACATTCAGGCTCACAAACTCCACAATCAATGCATTCATCAGGGTGAATAACAAGCATGTTTTCACCCTCATAAAAGCAGTCAACTGGACAAACCTCAACACAATCAGTATATTTGCACATGATGCAGAAATCATTGACTATGTAGGTCATTTGTGAATTTTCTCCTCTAAAGTTTTTAGCAAAACACAAAGCGTACTTAAGCTTAACCTGATTTTTTTTATTTATCTATCGCAGTTGCAACTAATCGGCAAGACCAAGACGCTTTCGTGCACGTCTTGCTGCCAAGCCTGCTTCAACATCGTCTATAAATAGGAGGCCCGCAAGACGTCTCATCAACTGAGATTCATGTTCATCAATCTGATTGTCAGCCAAAACTACAACCCAGATCATCTCCAAAATGATTACTCGGTCTTCCATTTCAGTGTCTTCCCTGATCTGCCGGACAAGACCATGGATTTCCACTCTCGTTTCATGAGCAACAATTGCATCTTCAAGGGTGGTTTTTGCGATTTCGATGCCAAGTTCTAGCTGATCAGTCAACAAATGTAAGATGCGGGATTTTTCATCAGGGTCAAGTGTGCCATCAGCCATAGCCGCCTCGACAAGCAAAGCGGTTATGGTTGCGGTAAAATTATCATCCTCCTTTGGCACGCTTGCGCCACCAACAGAAAAATCTCGGACCCATTCAGAAAATCGATTTAACATTTAATCCTCATTATCATTCAATATTACCTTCAGCCGATCAGTTGCACGACGCAGGCGTTTGGTTGGTCGTCCGCTGCCTTTGCCACGGACCTCAAATTCAAACTTTTGGACTTGCGTTTTTTTTGCCCGTAAGTCTTTTACAGGCGCCAAATTTTTATAAAGTGATTCAGCTTCTACAGCTGGCCCTCGGCGACCACCCAAAGCCAAAATCTCAATCACACGAATTCTGTCGCCTTGAACAAAAGTTAAAACCTGACCACATAGAGCCTGCCGATGTGGTTTTGTCATAATTATTCCATCAACCCGAAACCTCCCACCAGAAATAGCCTTATTTGCGGCGCTACGCGTTTTAAAAAATCGAGCATACCAAAGCCACTTATCGAGCCGTAAAACCGTTTTTTGCGCGACTGCGCCCATAGTTTCAAGCTTTGGTCTTCAATGCAGCCAAAACGGCAAAAGGCGAATTGGGATCAAGTTTTTTTTCAGGGGCTCGTTTTTGGCTTAGCCCAGGCCTGAAACCACCAGATTTTACACTCTGATTCTGAGCATTTCGATCCTGCTTTGGCTCTATTTCATTGCCTTTTTTTACTAGCGCCGCACTATTCCTGTGCGGCTGACGCACCTTACGTTTGCGCTCAAAAATTTGTAGCGCGGGCTTTTCCATATCTTCATTTGCTACTTCACCAACAACCTGACATCCAAGATCAATTAGCATTTGGCCAAGCTGTTCACGAGTGGCTCCTGCCAAAGAAAGCATGTCTTCAGTGATTTTGAAATGCCCATCGCGCGCGGCTATACGCACTAACATTGCAACTCGTTCAACCATATCCACGCGCATCACCCGTTGGCCAAGCCGCCGATAACCAACAGCAAGCCAGTAAAGATCGGGCACATCAACAATCTGATCGATCGCTACACGGCCTGCAGGCGGCGGCGCACCATCATAAAACTGGCTTTGGGCCAAAGAAAATAATAAGCTACGGAGGTTAATTTGGGCAGGCTTTAACAATTCTGGCATATAAACAGTTTCAACACCAAACCGTAGACCCAATCGTGCAAGGCTTGGCTTGTCACTTTCCTGTAAGGTACGAATAAGATGAGCGACTTCCGCTGTGGGAACCGAGCCCAAGCGTTCAAATAAGATGTAAGCAATACCCTTAGCGGCCCCGCTCAGCCGGGCGGGCGCTTGACCCTCAACATTCTTGCCTACAGGACTGCAGTCACGATTAACAACAGACAAATTCTTTTCATCTGCCTTTATGGCATTTGTTTGTTCTGCATTTGTGAAATTATCAGGTGTCTGTAGCGCAACCAACCGTCCAAGAATTGTTTCAACATGGGTTGAAATAAATTCACCAAGCCGTTTGTTCATGCGCTGGATCTGATCAATCGACAACAGATCACTGGTCACAAGTTCGGCTCGTGGCGTGTAAAGACTGTCACCTTTTATCAGCTGGGCAACCCTTGCTTCACGCCATTTTATTACACCCTCGAGGCTAAGCCTAAATGCCAGATCTGCAGAAGCCACAAAAGCACGAACCCGTCGTTCAATTTCATCTGGAAGGCCACGCCTTGCAGCTGATAGAATGGGCGCTTTACCTTCGCCAGCGGAAACGCTTGGATGAAAAGTAAACCCATCAAGTTGGCCTACCTCTTCACCTTCAACGAGAACCGTGCCGTCATCTTTTACAGAGGCAATCAAATTTTTTGTTTCCTTTAATCTTCGACTCAAAAGAGCGGCTCGTTTATCTACAAATCGTTCAGACAGCCTAATGTGCAAACAGTCTGATAGTCTATCCTCAATTGACCGAGCACGATCCTGCCACCCAACAGGACTATCTGTCCAGTCAGAACGATGTGTGATATAAGTCCAAGTTCTAATATAAGCAAGCCTTGTCATCAAAGTATCAATATCACCATCGACGCGGTCAAGTTGTGTCATTGCGTTGGCCACCATATCATTCCCAAGCACACCCTTTTGAACTAATGTTAAAAAAAGGCTGGCAAGCATGTCGTAGTGATTTTCGTGAAGGCTTTGACGGAAATCAGGAATTGAAGCAACAGCCCATAACAGACGCACATCACCCGCACCCGATATTGCATCACAAATGTCTGGCCTACCAGCAAGCGAGTTCAACGCCTGATGATCAAGCGCATCACCTTTGCGGAAGAGAAACGGCAATGGCGGGGCGGCTTCTAGAGATGCCAGTAAACTGCCAACTGATGAGAAGCTAAGATCACGGCTGCGCCAGTAGAAAGCTTGTAATGGAGCAAAACGATGCTGCTCAATAGCATCAACCATTTCTGGCTCTAAAGCCTGACATCCATCCGTAACGCCAAAACTGCCATCATTCATGTGCCGCCCGGCACGCCCGGCAATTTGTGCCATTTCAGAGGGCAATAACTTGCGCATCTTACGCCCGTCAAATTTCATATCTGCCGATAGAGCAACATGGCTAAGATCGAGATTAAGCCCCATTCCGATAGCATCCGTAGCAATCAAAAAATCAACATCACCATTTTGATATAGATCAACCTGCGCATTACGGGTTCGGGGACTAAGCCGTCCCATAACCACTGCTGCACCACCGCGTTGGCGCTTTATGAATTCAGCAATCTGATACACATCTGTTGCGCTGAAGGCAACAATAGCAGAGCGCCGAGGCAAACGGGTTAGCTTTTTTGGTCCAGCATAACTCAGGCGTGACATTCGGTTACGAAATTCAAATTTTGCATTTGGTAGCAGCGCCTTTAACAAAGGGGCAGCGGTTTCTGCGCCCATAAACATGGTCTCAAGCGCTCCTCTTGCATGCAGAATACGGTCAGTAAACACATGACCGCGCTCGCGGTCGCCAGCAAGTTGGATCTCATCGACAGCGATAAAGTCAAACCTGAGGCCAGAAAGTTCGGCATCGGCATTCGCATCTAATGGCATGGCTTCGACCGTGCAGCAAAAATAGCGCGCACCGGCAGGCAAAATACGTTCCTCGCCAGTAATAAGGCCTACTTTTCCTGGTCCCAGGCGCGCTATTAGTCGCTCATAATTTTCACGCGCGAGCAACCTCAGTGGAAACCCGATCACACCGCTAGCATAGCCAGTCATGCGTTCAAGGGCCAAATGAGTTTTACCAGTATTGGTCGGACCAAGAACCAGTGTCAGATTTTTAGAGGAATAGATCGACATTTGACACTGGCTTTTCCATACAGCCAAAAGAAATAGAGAAAATTGACTATAGGCTGTAGACTACCAGAGGTCTAGGAAAATAGCTAAATTCAGACACCATCTCTTCCTTTCATAAAAAATTTTTGCCTGAGATGGCTCAAATAAAGATTTCGTTTTTAGAGGGCCTTCAGTTAGGCGGCAAGCTGACGAAGTACGTATTGCAAAATACCGCCATTCTTAAAATAGGCAGCCTCGCCTTCAGTATCTATGCGGGCAAGAAGATCAACCGTCTTGATGCGCCCATCAGCAAAAACAAAGGTCGCATAAACCAGCATACCTGGCGCGACACCGCCAGACAGACCCGTCAGACTGATGGCCTCGTTTCCAGACAGCCCAAGGGTTTCTCGGGTGACACCCAACGGAAATTGCAATGGCAGAACACCCATCCCAATCAGGTTCGAACGATGAATACGCTCAAAGCTCTCAACAATCACCGCCTTGATACCAAGCAAATAAGTGCCTTTGGCTGCCCAGTCACGGCTAGACCCTGTTCCATATTCCTTGCCACCAATAATGACCAATGGCGTGCCTTCATCCGCATAGCGTGTTGCTACATCGAACAGTGGCGCCACATCGCCAGAAGGCACATGACAAGCAAATCCACCTGTTGTGCCTTCGGCTGCCATGTTTTTCAGACGAATATTGGCAAAAGTGCCACGCATCATCACTTGATGATTGCCACGCCTAGCACCAAAGGAATTGAAATCAACTGGCCGGACCTGATGATTGGTAAGGAAATCAGCTGCTGGCGTATCACGGGCAATACCGCCCGCTGGTGATATATGATCTGTTGTGATTGAGTCGCCAAGCAGGGCCAGAATGCGGGCATCCTTAATATCACTTGCGGTTTCAGGAACTTCGCGCGTGATTCCCTCAAAATAAGGTGGGTTCTGCACGTAGGTTGATCCATCATTCCAATTGTAGGTCAAACCACCCGATGTACTAATCGCTTGCCATTCCTTTGTGCCTTCGAAGACATTTGCATAACGCGCCCGATACATTTCAGCTGATACAACCCGATCGACAACCTCTCGGATCTCGTCATTACTTGGCCATAAATCCTTCAAGAACACATCATTGCCATCAGTATCGATGCCAAGCGGCTCGTCATTGAGAACCTTGGCAACAGAGCCAGCTAGCGCATAGGCCACAACTAGTGGCGGTGACGCAAGGTAATTTGCCGCCGCATGCGGACTGACCCGGCCTTCAAAATTACGATTACCCGAAAGAACCGCGCTTACCACCAGATCATTATCCTGGATTGCTTCAACAATTGCGTCATCAAGCGGGCCAGAGTTACCTATACAAGTGGTGCATCCATACCCAACCGTATAAAATCCAAGTGCATCAAGATGCTGGGTTAATCCAGCCTCATCAAGATAAGCTGAAACAACTTGACTGCCCGGTGCAAGCGAAGTCTTTACCCACGGCTTGACAGTAAGTCCTTTTTCATGAGCGGCCTTGGCAACAAGACCTGCAGCCACTAAAACTGACGGGTTTGAAGTATTGGTGCATGATGTGATGGCCGCAATCATGACATCACCGTCAGCAATTTCATAATCCGTTCCCTTTACCGCAACAGATTTTGGACTTGAACGATCAGTGCTATCAGCTAGGGTGCTTGCGAATGAAGTAGCAACATCAGGCAGGGCCACGCGGTCTTGTGGACGCTTTGGACCGGCAAGAGATGTCACTACTGCTGAAAGGTCCAGCGATGCTGTTTCACTAAATTGTGGGTCGGCAGCATTTGTATCACGCCACATGCCCTGTGCCTTTGCATAAGACTCAACAAGCTCCACACATTGGTCATCACGACCTGTAAGCCTTAAATAATTTAGCGTTTCTTCATCAATAGGGAAAAACCCACAGGTTGCGCCATATTCCGGGGCCATATTGGCAATTGTTGCCCGATCAGCTAGTGAAAGTTGGTCGAGGCCCGGTCCAAAAAACTCAACAAACTTGCCTACCACACCGCGTTTACGAAGCAATTCAACAATCATAAGAACTAGATCAGTTGCAGTTGCACCTTCTGGAAGCTTGCCCTCTAAGCGGAAGCCAACAACGTCCGGCACCAGCATCGAAATTGGCTGGCCAAGCATCGCTGCCTCAGCCTCTATACCGCCAACACCCCAGCCAAGAACCGCGAGGCCATTCACCATTGTTGTATGGCTATCAGTGCCAACAACCGAATCAGGATAGGCGTAGGTTTTGCCATTTTCCTCACGCGTCCAGACTGTTTGTGAAAGATATTCAAGATTCACCTGATGGCAAATTCCCATTCCGGGCGGTACAACGCGGAAATTATCAAAGGCGCCAGCACCCCACCGCAGAAATTCATAGCGTTCCTGATTGCGGGAAAATTCCAACGCCACATTTTTATCCGCCGCATCAGCCCCACCTGCATGATCAACCATCACCGAATGATCAATCACCAGATCCACAGGCGATAAAGGATTGATTTTTTCAGGATTGCCGCCAATCTTTTTCATGGCATCGCGCATCGCTGCCAGATCAACTACCGCGGGAACACCCGTGAAGTCTTGCAAAAGAATACGTGATGGCCGGAATGAAATCTCACTTTTCTGGCCATTTTCGGCCCAATTTGCCAAGGCTTCGATATCAGCTGCTGTAACCGACCCCCCATCTTCATTGCGAAGAAGATTCTCCAACAATACTTTTAGCGAATACGGCAGCTTTTCAAGTGCCGGATAAGTCTTTGCCAGTTCAGCAAGTGAGTAATAATGATATGTCTTTCCAGCGGCATTCAGGCTGGTACAACACGCTTCGCGCAATGTCTTCGACATGGCGTTCTCCTTTTCAAGGTTAAAACCCCTACATTAATTGTAGATGGCCAGCCTGAGGAGTGCCTCAAAGTGGTCATTTATCATGTTAGCTAAAACACCACCAGTTTTCCAGAGGTATTTGCGCCATTAAAAATGACAGTGCGACACCTAAAGGCTCTAGACCCGCAGGCCCAAGCACGGCTAAACAGTAACTATGAACGATACTCACTTGAAAGCCAAAAAGCCCACCGCTGCCAAATCGCTGCCAGCCTTCGGCTTGCAAATCACAGAGTTGCAAGTACTGCGGGGCATGAGTTTGGTTATCAACGGATTATCACACCACCAGCAGGCCGGTGACATATATTGCCTGACTGGCCCAAACGGTGCAGGTAAATCAACATTACTGCGAACCATCGCAAACCGGCTGCCAATAGCTGATGGCAACATATTTTGCCCTGTGCCGATAATTTATGTAGGACATAATGATGGCTTGTCGGGGAGCATTAGCGGGCGCGAAAATCTGAAAGGATGGGCCAAGATCAACGGGTTCCCCTACCCCTCAGCCGCCATCGATAAGGCACTTGCCAGCTTTGATGCTACTGGTTTCGCCAATATTAATGTTCGCCTTCTCTCGCGCGGCCAACGCAGACGCCTCGCCCTTACCCGGCTTGCCCTTGCCCCCGCTAATAGCCTTTGGCTTCTTGATGAACCAAATGCAAGTCTTGATCAGCTATCAAACGCCACGCTTGATGCGGTTGTAATAGCGCATGCAACACTGGGCGGCATGGTCCTTGCTGCGACACATCTTGATTTTACTGCAAACGCATCGCCAAAATTTATAGCTCTACCAGGGCGGCAAGAATGATCCCGTTTTTTGCCCAAATCGAGCGCGATTTGTTGATCGCATGGGAAAACCGGCAGGACCTTGCGGTAATGCTGATCTTTTTTGTCATTATTATCTCTTTATTTCCACTTGCCATCGGATCAAATGTGGCAATTCTTGATCCACTTGCTGTGCCGATTATCTGGATCGCCGCCTTGCTGTCCATTTTGGCTGGATTTGACCGGCTATTTGCCCAGGATGTCAGCGATGGCTGGCTGGATCAAGTGAGCCTTAGCAAGCTTGGACTTGGCTGGTATGCGCTGGCCAAGGCTATTTCGCACTGGCTAAGCGCTGGATTACCACTTTTGATTATGACACCAATAATGGCAGTGATGCTGAACATTTCGGTATCACAAATCCCACAGCTAATGGTTGCGCTACTTTTTGGTAGTATGGGCCTAACCCTGCTTGGAGTTATCGGGGCGGCTCTTGCCGAAGGCGCAAGGCGCGGGGCAGCATTAATGGCGCTTCTGATTTTACCACTGGCCATACCGTTATTAATTTTTGGGACACTTGCCTCGCAAAGTGAGACTGGCATCATCAGCCCACATCTAATGCTTCTTGGGGCGGTGTTTTTGGTTCTTCTTACAATTGCTCCGCTGGTTGCAGCAATCGCGCTTGAAACAGGAGAGACTGAAACTGGACTTTAAAGCCGGTTGACAATAACGACCAATTAACTCAGAGCCTTTTCACCATTGAAAAAACAAGGTATGTCTGTTCTGTATGTTTGATTTTTTTGCCAATCCATCCCGCTTTGTGCGAATTACCAACCGGCTGCTGTTGCCACTTGTAATCATCAGCAGCGTTTGCGCGTTGATTGGACTTTACCTGGGGCTATTTGTTTCGCCTGCGGATTATCAACAGGGCGATACCGTGCGTATTATCTATATTCATGTGCCAGCAGCCTGGCTTGCATTGTTTGGGTATGTTGGGCTTGGGTTATGCGGTCTCTTTTATATTGTCTGGCGGCATCCCCTCGCTGACGTTGCAGCGAGGGCCATTGCCCCTGTTGGGGCCTTATTTGCGTTTTTGACACTACTAACCGGCTCACTTTGGGGAAAGCCAATGTGGGGAGCCTGGTGGGTGTGGGATGCGCGGTTGACCTCGATGCTAATTCTATTCTTTTTTTATCTAGGGTTCATGGCAGTCGCAAATGGCTTTGACCGTGCCGAACGCGGCAGCCGGCCAGCAGCACTTCTAGCGCTTGTTGGCCTTATCAATGTACCAATCGTAAAATTTTCAGTTGATTGGTGGAACACCCTTCACCAACCAGCAAGCCTGTTGCGTAACGGCGGACCGGCGATTGACGAATCAATGCTAACGCCGCTGATTCTTATGTTAGTTGCTGCCCATGCCTATTTTACCATCGTCGTTATTTTGCGAATGCGGGCTTTGCTAACCGAACGTCGCGCAGCCGCGCTGATGCTACGCCCCGAAAAAACAACATCCAGAGGCCTAACATAATGACAGAAGTGATCGATATGGGTGGTTTTGGAGGCTATATCTGGACAAGCTATGGCTTTGCAGTGCTTACTTTGGGTTGGCTAACCTATGCTAGCTGGAAAAAGGCTAAAATGGCAGCTCAGCGACTTGCCAATCTTCAAAAGAGACAGCCAAACAACAACGGCTAGCGCCGCCGTCCTCCGCGCCGCCGTCCTCCGGATAATGCTGGTGCGCCTTCATCAGTTAAAACGCGTTCCGGCAAATCAACCACCGCTGCTAGATTAGCATAGGGATCACTTTTATGCGGTATCGCCATGGCCTTAACGAAATGATCCTGAAATGAAGGCTCAAGAGCAGTTTCAATCTTTTCAATTTGCCGCACAGCTGCTTCAATTTCGCGACGTGACGCTTGATTTAGCAGTGCCATACGCGCGCCGGCTCCCGCTGAATTGCCAGCTGCACGCACATTAGCTAGCAAACAATCTGGAATCATGCCCAAGATCATTGCATATTTCGGGTCAATATGAGTTCCAAATGCACCGGCAAGAACCACACGGTCAATTTTACGGATATCTATTTTATCCATGAGCAAACGAAACCCTGCATACAGGGCAGCCTTAGCTAATTGAATTGCCCGCACATCATTCTGAGTTACGGTCACCGTATCAGTAATCCGGTACGCAAAGGTCCGGTCATTAGCCTCAATACGGCTGCTTGTGGTTGCCTTGCTGCCATCTATCACACCATCCATGGTGATAATGCCGGCAAGATACATTTCACCAAGAACCTCGATAATCCCTGACCCACAAATACCTGTAACGCCAGTTTTTTCAATAGCAGCCGCAAAGCCATCTTCATCCGACCACAAATCCACACCAATAATCCGAAATTTTGGCTCTAGCGTGTCCTTGTTAATTCGAATTCGTTCAATCGCACCAGGCGCGGCACGCTGCCCCGATGAAATTTGTGCCCCCTCAAATGCTGGGCCAGTTGGCGATGAAGCAGCCAGCAAGCGCTCCTTATTACCAACAAGAATTTCTGCATTAGTCCCAACATCAACAATCAACGTCATCTCATTTGCTTTTTGCGGCGCCTCAGCAAGCACAACAGCCGCTGCGTCCGCCCCAACATGGCCTGCTATACATGGCAAAATATAAACACGTGCTCCACGATTTATAGCAAACCCCATTTCACTGGCCCGAACATCTAACGCAGCATCAACAGCAAGTGCAAACGGTGCGCCGCCAAGCTCTACCGGATCAATACCAAGTAAAAGGTGATGCATCACAGGGTTACCGACCAGAACAACTTCAACAACATCGTCACAAATTAGCCCTGCTTGTTTGGTGGCCAAATCAATTAGGCTCTGCAAACCAGCAATCACTGCTCTGGTCATTTCATCAGCACCGCACGGATTCATAATTCCATAAGACACACGGCTCATCAGATCTTCACCAAACCTGATCTGAGGGTTCATCGCTCCAGTCGAGGCTAAAACATCACCACTAAACAAATCGCACAGATGCGCCGACATAGTCGTAGATCCAACGTCAATAGCAACACCCACGACTTGTTCCTTCAGTCCAGGCCAAACTGCAATGATCTGATGCCCATCGCGCAGCGCAACCGTGACATGCCAATTACCTTGCCGCAATATTGGCTGAAGTTGCCGTAGAACATCGAGATCACAGCAAATATCACTGGTTACACGGTCTGGCCATTGGTTGTTCAATGCTTCAATCAAGCGGCGCAAATCGCCAGATGGCTCATGCATGTCGGGTTCACGCACTTCAACAAAACACAACCGCACAATTGGGTCCATCTCAATATTACGGCCATCAGCCTCTTTACGAACAAGCTGATTGTGAACCTGGCTTTCAGGCGGCACATCAATGATAGCGTCACCCAACAATTTAGCCTGACAAGATAGGCGCCGACCATCAATCAGCCCACGTTTTTCTGCATACCGCAATTCCACCGCAGTAACTACAGCGAGATGATCGATATCTGATTTCAGCCCGTGTTTGGCAAAGTCGCCAACGCCAATATCAATTTGGCACCGTCCACACATGGCCCGCCCACCACACACAGAATCAATATCAACCCCAAGTTGCCGCGCTGCCGTGAGAACAGGAGTGCCAACCGGCACAAAACCTTGGCGGCCAGACGGGGTAAAGACCACTTTTACCTGTTTAGTGGCTAATTCGTTTGTATGATTAGTATCCGTGTCATTGCGTTTATTCATTGCTGCACCAACAAAGTTCTAACGTGGTCAGGTGTTGCGCTGACGCCTGGTTTGACGTCTTTCACGTCCGCCTTCACCCAGCACAACTGGCTCGCGAAATTTCTTAATCCAACGACGGCATTCAGGATCAGTCCCATTCATTACATTTGCCCCCATGATTCCCATCATCTCTTCCGCATGAAGCGGGTTCATAATCGCTGATGTCATTCCCGCGCCTGCGGCCATCGATAAAAATGCCGCATTCATCCCACGCCGGTTAGGCAACCCAAATGAAATGTTTGATGCTCCACAAGTAGTATTTACTTTCAATTCATTGCGAAGACGAATAATTAAATCCAGCGCAGACCGGCCAGCCATGTTGATAGCCCCAACGGGCATAATTAGAGGGTCAACAATAACATCCTCGCGGGGAATCCCAAAATCAGCGGCACGCTCAACAATTTTCTTAGCCACCTCATAACGCACATTAGGATCTTCAGAAATGCCGGTTTCATCATTTGAAATTGCCACAACAGCCGCGCCGTATTTTTTTACCAGTGGCAAAACAACTTCAAGCCGTTCCTCTTCACCGGTAACCGAATTGACCAATGCTTTGCCTTTATAGACTGATAGACCAGCTTCAAGCGCAGCTACAATCGAACTATCAATGGCAAGTGGCACATCAACAGTATTTTGAACACGTTGGATTGCCTCCGCAAGAATTGACGGTTCATCAGCCATTGGAATACCAGCGTTTATATCAAGCATGGTGGCGCCAGCTTCAACTTGAGCAACAGCATCACACAAAACCCGAGAATAATCTCCAGCCGCCATTTCAGCTGCAAGGAGCTTTCGACCAGTTGGGTTTATCCGTTCACCAATCACGCAGAATAACGAATCAAACCCAATAGTAATTTCCTGTTTATCTGAGGAAATAAGCGTTTTAGTCATAAAATACTCCTCAAAAGGACGTAATGTTATGCATTGGCGTCCGTAACGTCAAAGCCACCCTTTGGCAAAAGCTGAATATCACCAGACGCAATCGCATTTGCATAAACTGCTGTCTTTGCAAACCCGCCAAACGGATAAAAATGAAGATTCTTAATTAGACAATTGGGATCAGATGCCATACCTTGTGCTAAATCAGATAACAACAAATGTGGTGATTGCACTAACATCAACTTTGACACATTACGAGCCTGCTTTGAGATAAAACGCATTGACGGACCTATGCCAGAAATCTGAGCAAATCTGAATAAGGTTTTAATTGTTGCTGGTCCAGGAACACCAATACGAATTGGCAATACGTTACCTGCCTCACGAACATTTTTTTCCCATTCAAATACAATTGCAGCCTCAAAACAAAATTGTGTTTCAATATACATATCGAGACCATCACGTTTGGCCAACGCATTCTTCGCTAGAAGCGCTTCAGCAATTTCTATTTTTTCAATATCAGGACTGCCCTCAGGGTGACCAGCCACGCCAACACGCCTAATCCCGTGCTTTTGCAATAGCCCTGTTTCAAGAATTTGTAACGAATTATCAAAAGCCCCAACCGGTTGATCCACACCTCCACCAATGACAAGAACCTCATTTACTCCAGCCTCAACACGATAAGCGGCCAGTAATTCATCAAGTTGATCAGCATCTTTTAGCGATCGTGCAGCCAAATGCGGCACTGCTTTCATACCCTCATTATGCAATCTTTTTGCCACCTCAACAGTATCCAGCGGGTCACTTCCAGGCAGGAATGTTACATTGACCGTTGTTCCTGGTGAAAGGCAGACTCCAAAATTATCTATTTTTGCCGCACCTGCCGGCGTCACCTCGATTGACCACCCTTGGGCTGCTGTCTGAATTTGCTGAATACTCGCTGTCATGTATATCCTCGTCTATTAATTCCACAAGTCATTAATAACTTTTGGAGAAGGCCGGTTGTCATCATTAGCATACCATGCAGCATGACCGCTTGATCAAAACAAGATGGCTTGCCAACGCCTTACAATTTGCAGATTCCGACATCATTATTGATAAAACCATGGTTGGACAAGGACAACAAAGATAATTTCTAGAGGATAAAAACTAGAACGTGGTTTTAACTGTAACCAGTTTCAGTCTTTTATTTTTCCACCATTTTCAACAAGACTCCGAATTTTTTTTATGTCGTATTCGTCTTCAAGCTTGGCTGCAAGGGCTCTGGCTTCAGTGTTAAGATCATACCCACATTCTGCTGGCGCAGATCGACGCCAATCTTTGAGATAGTCATCAGTGGAGAAAGCACCATCAATCATTGCTGATGCATCAATAGCCTCTGAAAACCGACGTGGTAACTCAATTTTTACTTTCTCACGTTGGCGTCCGCGGCCTCTTTCGGCAATCACTTGAGCCGGAATATCACGCCAATAAAGAATAATAAGATCTGCCATTCTAACGTTCTCTCCAACCACTTAGTTCCGCGGCATTTGTTTTTGTAGCCCACGTCCGAGGTTAAGTAAAAAGGTTAGCACAACTGAATCTTATAAGACTTGGTCAATAAGAATAAAGGACTTAATTACTTACCTTTCATATGCAAGTAGCTGGTGGCAAATAACTGAGTTGATCAACTGGCTAGTCGTTCACGATCCAATTTTATTTTAATCATTTCTTTGGCAGTTTCAACTGCCACTGCCGCATCCCGGCAGTAAGCGTCAGCACCAACAGATTCCGCAAAAGCCTCATTCAAAGGAGCTCCGCCAACGAGCACGATATAATCGTCCCTAATTCCTTTTTCAATCATTGTATCAACAACAATCTTCATATAGGGCATCGTAGTGGTTAAGAGAGCGGACATACCCAAAATATCAGGTTTATGTTCTTCCAACGCAGCTAAATAATTTTCTACTGGGTTATTAATTCCAAGGTCAATCACGTCAAACCCAGCGCCCTCCAGCATCATCAACACCAGGTTCTTGCCAATGTCATGAATATCACCCTTAACGGTGCCAATGACCATCTTCCCAACACGCGGCGCTCCAGTCTCAGCGAGTAATGGCCGCAAAATAACCATACCAGCCTTCATTGCGTTAGCTGCCATCAGAACTTCTGGCACAAACAAGATGCCATCACGGAAATCAACCCCAACAATGGTCATTCCTTCTACCAAGGCCTTTGTCAAAACTTCATAGGGCGTCCAACCGCGGTCAAGCAGGATTTTGACGCCTTCAACAATTTCATCCCTCATACCATCATAAAGATCATCATGCATCTGCTGGACAAGTTCATCATTATCCATATCTACTAAAATAATTTCATCTTCATCAGCCATAATCAATCTCTTATCATCCGCAGGCGTTGCCGTGCATCAAAACCTAAAACGCCTCCAAAAATGTGCTTTAGGACTCTGTAAGTTTTACTTTTCAACGAATAGAGTACAAACGATAAACAGCACCGCAAGAAACCTGCCAATCAGTATTATTACGAGTAAAATTTTGAAGAAATTCAGATGGCTTATGTGAAGTCAGCACGACCTAATCTATGCCAAGATCGACAAAAGAGTGAATTACGCAGAATTTTCAACTTTATATCGAGATAAAATGCCAGGCTTATTCAAAATTCAAACTTTTTATGTTTACCGTTCTTGTAATTGATGTTTTTGGATCACTGGCAATGTGAGTAAAACAAAGATCAATGAAATACCGCTAAGGCCAAAAACCTTAAACGTCACCCATGAGTCGGTACTAAGGCTCCGCCATGCAATTTCATTGGCAATAGCCGAACAAACAAACATCGTTATCCAAAGCCAACTGAGCTTTCTCCAACCCGCATTATCAAGCTGTATCTGTGACCCCATTAAAGCAGCAAGCGGGTTTCGTCCCAAACATCTTCCACCAGCGATTGCCGCTGCAAATATAAGGGTCAAAACTGTTGGCTTGATCTTAATGAACAACTCATTATCAAAATAAAGTGTCAAGCCAGCAAAAAACACCAGGGCAACGCACCCGAATGCAGCCATCTTTGGAATACGACGTTCAAAAACCCAGCTCAACCCCAACGCAATTATGGTTGCTAAAACCAGTACTTTCACACTGAGCATCAGGTCGTGATAAAGATAATTAGCTCCAAAAAACAATAATAATGGACCAAAATCCAGAAGCGTGCGCCGACCATTTGATTTTGTCTTAGCCTTATCTTGGGTGATTTTTTCAGTCATATTTTACCTGTCCAATCAATTAAAAAACTGCATGCTTTGCAACAATGATTACCATACGCAATCTTGGTCCATTTTATTTAGCTAATCGTGCAGCCAACTCCTCACACTCATCAGAAATTTTGCGAATAAATGCACCACCATCATCCGAAAGTCGAGCATTTTCACCAAGTTGCCGGCGCCAATGTTTGGCCCCACGCTGTCCTGCATAAAGTCCAAGCATGTGACGCGTAATATTACGAAGTGGCACTCGTGTTTTTTCCATTCGATCCGCGTATTCAGCCATCGCGTCAACCACTTCACGGCGGCTCGGCGGAGATGCAGCAAAAAAAACTTCCGAAACAGCTGTAAGTAAATAAGGCATTCTGTAAGCAGCTCGACCAAGCATAACGCCAGAAAATCCAGTGGACTCGGCACTTATTTGGTCCACCGTCTCTAACCCACCATTCAGGACAATCGAAAGATCATTACGGCGTCGAGCAAGGCGACGAGCTCGATCATACTTAAGCGGAGGAATGTCACGATTTTCTTTGGGGCTGAGACCATTTAGCCAAGCTTTACGCGCATGTAAATAAAACACCTGCACTCCCACATCGGCGACCAGGTCAACAAAGCGATCTAGTCCCTGTTCTTCATCCATATCGTCTATTCCAATCCGACACTTCACAGTTACTGGTATATTGCTAGCCGCAATCATCGATTGGCAACACTCTGCCACTAACTTTGGTTTTGCCATCAGGCAGGCGCCAAATTGCCCATTCCGCACTCGGTCAGACGGACATCCAACATTCAAATTGATTTCAGAAAACCCTTTATCAGAAGCTTGCCCAACAGCCATCGCAAGCGTTTCTGGGTTGCTTCCACCAAGCTGTAAAGCCAACGGATGTTCAACTGGATCATGGCCAATAAGTTGGTTAAGGTTTCCATGAATAATCGCTTCAGCCGTTATCATTTCAGTAAACAACAGTGCATTTGGAGCAAGGTTTCGATGAAAGACACGGCAATGCCGATCTGTCCAATCCATCATCGGAGCCACGCACAGGCGACGGTTCAGGGCATTTTTTCTTATTTCATGCATCTTAAAGACTTTGTACGCCGATTAACATAAAATAGCCAACTCACAACACTTCGAATGGATTGCGGGCTTTAGCATCACTAACGGCTACTATAAAAACATCTTGATCCATATTGATTTCTACAGCAAGACGCTCCAATGCTGCTTGAGCGTCTACCCATTCAGGATTGGTAATCGTATGCCATTCATATACGCCATCAAAATTCAAGCTGCGCGCTAACAGTTTATGGCGCCCATCAAGCGCATCAATATGGACAAAAATAGCTCCAGCGCCAGCATCACCACGCCGCGCTAAAACGCAGTCAATCAATTCATTGCTGGCATAGCGAAGGGCTGCACTTACCAAAATACCGGATTTAACCCTCGACATTGCCCCACCTCACCTTATTGACACACTAAACAACAGCTACACTCTGCCGCTACCGCTCCAGCGTTTAAAAATCTGTACAACGACCCTTTTGTTCCCAGTCACCATAGCGCGTTGGCTCTGGTCCTTTTGGACCATTAGTTTCAATTGGCATATCAGCAGAGGGAAGGCAAGCTGGCGTAATATCAGGCTTTTGATCCTCTTTAAGCGACGCATGGTCAACTTTAATAGGCGTCTTTTTCTTGTCTCTTTCCATGTTTGGGTATATGCCCATTTGTTAGTTTAAAAACAAGTCATCAGCTACACAAATTGACTGAACCATCGGAATTTTCAATGCCTGATCAAAAAAAACCATCAACCCCAACCCGCCTGGATAAACCCGTATTGAGTTTATCGAAGCCAAAGCCCATCAGTCGAAAAAAATTTAAAACAAAAGTGGAAAGCCATTCCAATTTCAAAAAATCAAATTCCATCCATTGCGATCCAAAAAAAAATGCCACATCAGACAAAAAAAATCCTCACAAAGAGTTAGGCTCAGTTCCAAAACAAAAACCAAAGAATAATGCTGAAAAGGTTGGCACTGTGGCACTTGCCAGTCGCCGCGTCATTTATGACGTTTTGGCTGCAGTTGAAGAAGGAATTCAGCTCGACAAGGCACTGGCGTCCAATCAGGGGCTGCCAAAGCTAGATGACCGCGATCGCCGCTTTGTTCGCTTACTTGCAACTACCTGCTTGCGTTACCGCGGCCAACTAGAAAAGGTGTTGGCACCATTGGTGGCACGCCGCCCCTTTGGTGCGCAAAACAATGCCAATTTAATTCTGCTGATGGGTGCTGCCCAATTGCTGTTATTGAAAACAGGTGCGCATGCTGCCGTTGACAGCACAGTTGAACTGATGCGCCAAACAGGTTTTGACCGATTATGCGGACTTGCCAATGCAGTCATGCGCCGCTTGACCCGTGAAGGTGATGCCCTGCTTGAAACAACCAGCGCAATGGATAATTTGCCAAGCTGGTTACAGCAAAGCTGGCAACACTATTGGGGGGAAGCAACCACCACTGCCATTGCCAATCTTGCGATGTTGCCGCCGCCATTAGACATTTCAGTTAAAGGTGATCCAGAAGGTTGGGCTGTAAAACTGGGTGCCCAGCATATTGATAGCAACAGTTTGCGCAGAGAGTTCGATGGCGAACCCTCATTGCTTGAAGGATTTGAAGATGGCGCTTGGTGGGTTCAAGACGCCGCAGCTGCTCTGCCAGCACGTCTGCTAAACTTGGCCGCCGGTCAAACAGTAATTGATTTGTGCGCGGCACCTGGCGGAAAAACAGCTCAGTTAATTGCTGCTGGAGGAAATGTCACGGCAATTGATAATAGTCAAAAAAGACTGGATCGTTTACGCCGCAATCTAAAACGGCTCAAATTATCAGCAAACCTCATTCTTTGCGATGGCAAAGACTACAACCCAGAAACTCAGGTTGACGCTGTTCTTGTCGATGCGCCTTGCTCAGCAACCGGTACAATTCGTCGCCGACCGGATATCTTAAACAAGCGTGATGCACCAAATATAAATCTGCTACAGCAGATCCAATGGCAACTGACTACTGAGGCTCTTGGGTGGCTCCGCATTGGTGGTCAATTGGTCTACGCAACTTGCTCGCTGCAACCCGAAGAAGGAGAAGATGTGGTCAGCGCAATCATTAATGCAGCCAATGGGAAATACACTATTAACACAATCAAGGCAGATGAGGCTGGCATCTTTGCGCGTTCAATTACTGATGATGGTTGCCTCAGAATTCTGCCAAGTGACTATCTTGATATTGGTGGGGTTGATGGATTTTTCATCGCACGGCTAACATGTCTAGTGTAATAATTAGGAAATCATATTTTAGAAATAATGCGTGACAGGCAAGTATGACAGGGATAAGCAAAAATTCCAGCATTTGGCATGTTGGCAGGCTTGAACAGCTATTCCGACGCACAGGTTTATTTTTGTGGACGATAAGGGGAACGGCGGCCAGCGAGGCAATGACAGGATACGCTGATCATTGGCGTGGTTCTGCCATAAAGGGCTCTCAAATCATGTCCAGCAGTCAAAGCACATGGATCAAGGGCGACCATTTTAATGAGTTTGAATGGCTCCGTCACCTTCGCGCTTTTGGGGGAAGCCAAGCCCGCAGCCTTGCAAGGAGATTGATAAGTGACTGGGTAAAACAAAATAGCCAATGGAATGATAAAAGTTGGCGACCTGACATCATGGCAAAACGTTTGACCAATTTGGTGTTTTGCTTTGATTGGTATGGAAGTTCGGCCGATGAACCCTTCAAACTGACAATTAGCAAAACTATCCGCCTCCAAGTCCGCTGTCTTGCGATTGACTGGAGACGTTTGCACGACCTAGACGAACGTGTTGGCGCGTTAAGAGGCCTTATCATTACTGAGGCTGCACTGAGCGCAAATATTACCGATCTTGATAATTTAATGGAATTCTTAGTTCCTTTGGTTGACGACATGCTTTATCAAGATGGTGGACATAAAAGCCGAATGCCCGACAAGCATTTGCAAGTAATGCGCAACCTAGTTGAAATTCGTAACACCGGTCTTGCCAGCCACTTGGAGCAACTCTCTTGGCTCAACATTACTATTGCGAAGATGAGTGCATTATGTCGTATGTGGCGTCATGCTGACGGTCAATTCGCAAGGTTTAATGGTGCTGGTCTGATTAACCCAAAAATTATCGAAGAAACACTTGCAAGTGCTGGCCAGAAAGGGAAGCTTCTGCAACAAGCTCCCTATACTGGCTTTATGAGATTAACCTCTGGGCGATCAACGGTGATCTTGGATGTGGGGCAGCCAGCACAAAATGCCAGCATCACCGGCTTCAGCACACTTGGATTTGAATTTGCCGTGGGACAAAGTCTACTTGTCGTTAACCCGGGTCAGAATGCGGCCGATGCGAACTTTCAACGCTTGTTGTGCGCCACCCAGGCACATTCAACGGTTACCATTGATGGACAAAATTCATCAGACTTTAGCAAAAGCAGGTTGGCAAAGGTATCCAATGTGGAACTGGGACCCGCTAAAGGTGGACTGCTGGCAGTCGCTAGCCATCATGGTTACGAAAAATCACACGGTATTATCCATCATCGAAAATTATATTTAACAACAGGTGGAGGCAATCTCCGTGGAGCAGACCTTCTTGAGTATTCTGGTGCTCCAGGCGAAATTGCGCGCGCAGCCTTGATTAGATTTCATTTGCACCCAAAAGTTACCGTTGCAATGTTGCGCGATCAACGTGTTTTGATAAAGATTCGAGGGAACCGTATCGGCTGGCTCTTTCGCGCAAGCGCTTCAGTGTCATTAGAGACATCATTATTTTTTGATATTAATGGCCGGATGAACTGCCAACAAATCGTTGTAAAGGTTCCACTTGCCGATATTAGGTCGGTTGGTAATATAGATGTAAAGTGGGCCTTTCAAAGAAAGGATCCGAGTTAATGTTTTTATTTAAAAGATACAACTCAGAATACTTTGGAAATTATTTTTCAGTGGCATTTGTAAATAACGGAGTTTTCCGATTGTTAAAGAAAAAAAGGCAGAACCAAATATACCTGGCAAAAACATAATGTCATCTCTTATCAAATCATACGCTATATGGGGGAAAATTGGATTATTGTCATTTGGGGGGCCAACAGCACAAATAGCACTCATGCATAGGCTGATTGTGGTTGAAAAACGATGGCTCTCCGAAACTCAATTTTTAAATGCTCTGAGTTTTTGTATGCTGCTTCCTGGCCCAGAAGCCATGCAACTAGCAACTTATGCTGGGTGGCGTATTAACGGTTACATTGGTGGCTTGATTGCTGGCTTGCTTTTTGTTTTGCCAGGGGCTGTTATTATGCTTGCCCTTGGGATAGTTTATGTGACTTTCGGCACCGTTGGTTTCATTGGTGCAGCATTTTTAGGGCTTAAAGCGGCAATTGTAGTGATTGTTTTACAGGCGCTTTTACGGCTTGCCAAAAAGGCTCTGAAAAGCAAAGTGCAATGGATTATTGCAGCTCTTGGATTTCTTGGCATTTTTGTCTTTGCCCTACCCTTTCCATTTGTTATTGGACTTGCTGCCATTTATGGGTTCAGTAGCACTGCAAATAGTCAAAAAACCACTCCAACTCCTGCACTGCCAAAAGCCTCTGTTACTATCAAAACAATTATAATCTGGACGAGTTTATGGTGGGCCCCCTTAATTTTAATCGATTTTATTGCTGATGCACATATATTAGCCGAAATTGGCTACTTTTTTAGCAAACTAGCAGTTGTTACCTTCGGTGGTGCATATGCTGTACTTGCTTACATGGCGCAAGATGTTATTGGGCAATTTGGGTGGCTTAGCCCTGCCGAAATGATGGATGGCTTGGGCCTGGCTGAGACCACTCCTGGACCTTTGATTTTAGTCACCGAATTTGTTGGTTTTCTGGCAGGATTTAAAGCTGCGGGCATTTCGCATGGCATTGCTGGTGCTGCTGTTGCTTTATGGGCAACATTTGTTCCCTGTTTTTTGTGGATTTTTGTTGGTGCACCATACATTGATTGGTTAACACATCAACCACGATTGCAAGGAGCTTTAAACAGTATCATGGCTACTGTTGTCGGTGTAATAGCCAACCTTTTCGTTTGGTTTGCCCTGCATTTATTTTTTACTGAGACAAAAATGGTAGATATTGGACTTGGGCAGCTTTTAGTTCCTAATTTTATTAGTCTTGATTTTCGTGTGGCTGCAATAACACTGATTTGTACGTGGCTTGCGCTATGGCGCCATATTGGACTTTTCTGGCTTCTGAGCATAGCTGCCTTCTCAGGCGTTTTAATTACTATGATTCCAGTTGGCTGATCACTCTGGTTCATTTCAGCAATGTTTCAAAACGATCATTAATTGCGTTTCTCTTCAGGCTCAGCCATAAAGACGAGCGTAAATCAGGAACTTGTTAAAGCAGGATTGGCACGCGGACCATGACAGTAAACGAACCCATTTCCATTCGTCGCGCTCTTTTATCAGTCTCGGACAAAACCGGACTAATCGAGCTTGCCAAAACGCTAGTAGCTGCCAAGATTGAAATCCTGTCCACAGGTGGGACTGCAAGCTTACTTCGTGATGCCTGCATCAAAGTAATTGATGTTGCCGATATTACTGGATTCCCCGAGATCATGGGGGGACGGATCAAGACGCTGCATCCAAAAATTCATGGGGGGTTGCTTGCACGGCGCGATCTTGCTGATCATCTTAGTGCAATGACACAACATGGCATTGATGCGATCGACCTTCTTGTTGTAAATTTGTACCCCTTTGAAGACACACTTGTCCAAACTGATGATTACAGCAAACTTGTTGAAAAGATTGATATCGGCGGACCAGCAATGCTGCGGGCAGCAGCAAAAAACCATGATTTCCTGACCGTGCTTTGTGACCCTTCCGATTATGGTAGTGTTGCCAACTCTATCAGAACTAATGGTGGAACAAACCTTGCGCAACGCCAACAGCTTGCGGCTAAATGCTTTGCACGCACGGCTGCGTATGACAGCGCAATTTCCAGCTGGATGGCAACCAAACTTAGTCAGAAATTTCCCTCAATTACATCAACTGCAGGCAGCAAAATCCTTGATCTACGCTATGGCGAAAATCCGCATCAGCAGGCAGCTCTTTATAAATGCGGTCAAGTTCGTGCCGGCGTTGCAACTGCGAAGCAAATTCAGGGCAAACCTCTTTCATATAACAATATCAATGATACAGATGCAGCCTTTGAACTGGTAACCGAATTTGACCAGCCAACAATCGCCATTATAAAGCATGCCAATCCTTGCGGAGTGGCAAGCGCTCGTTCTCTTTACAACGCATGGCAGGATGCGCTGGCAGCCGATCCGGTTAGCGCCTTCGGTGGTGTTGTTGCTATGAACCGGCCACTTGACAGCGAAACCGCAACCGCAGTTACCAGCATTTTTACCGAAGTAGTCATTGCGCCTGACGCCAGTGAAGACGCCAAGGCAATTATGCGGGCTAAACCAGGCCTAAGGCTTTTACTGACCGGTGAGATGCCTGATCGCACCACCAGTGCAATCAAAATTAAATCGGTCGCTGGTGGATTTCTGGCTCAGTCCCGAGATACTGGTTTAATTAGCGTAGATGATTTAGAACTTGTAACCAAAAGAAAACCATCATCGACTGAAATTGCCAGCATGCTATTTGCTTGGAAAGTTGCCAAACATGTTAAATCAAACGCTATTGTCTTTGTCAAAGATGCCGCTACTGCAGGAATTGGCGCTGGCCAGATGAGCCGTGTTGATGCTGCCCAGATTGCCATTCACAAAGCTAGCAACATTGCGTCAATAAATGGTTGGGGTCAGTCGCGCACCATTGGGGCAGTGGTAGCCTCTGACGCATTTTTTCCTTTTGCTGATGGACTTGAAGCCCTAATCGCAGCTGGGGCAACCGCTGTTATCCAGCCCGGTGGGTCAGTCAAAGATAATGAGGTTATTGCTGCCGCAAATGCCGCTGGCATTGCGATGGTATTTACCGGCATGCGCCATTTTAATCATTAATTCCACCCTAGCGAGCCGCGGAGCCAGCTTCATCTTCAACCAGCTTATCCCGAAATAGCTGTGGCCGGGCTGCTGCCCATATTTTTCTCATTAGGCTTGGTAAATCAGCAGAGCAAGGCTTTCGCCATTGGCCGATGGTCATGCCACCAAGGCTGGCATCTGGCTGACTATCGACATTTGCTAGATAGATATACGCTTCAAGCGTGAAATGCGTGAAAACATGAAAAATCGGTTCAGAAAGCAAAATCCATTCCGCAGCAAAGGGCGCAGCGTTCTGATCAAGGCTAGGCTCAATGGCCTTCGACGAGAGGCCATTCTCAGGAAATCCAAGCATGCAGCCAAGTAATCCTTTTTCTGGACGCCTATGCAAAAACACCTCGCCATGCTGATTTACCGCAACAAAGAAAACGGCACGGCGCATGGGCTTTTTTGTTTTGAGCGGTTTTACCGGCAATGTTTCGACAATATCATTTGCCAATGCAACACAGGATCCTGCAAGACAGCAACCCTTGCATTGGGGGCGTTTTGGCGTGCAAACAGCACTTGCAAAATCCATTAATGCTTGTGGTAAATCTGATGGGCGGTTCACTGGCAAAAGTGACTGATAGGCCGCCCCAATTCTAGTTTTGGCGGCTGGAATCGGTATATCAATTCCAAAATAGCGGCTTAAGAGACGCTCAATATTGCCGTCAACGACAACTGTTTGTTGACCGAAGGCAATGGCCCCAATGGCCCCTGCCGTATAGGGGCCAACACCAGGAAGCAAGCGAAGGTGGCTATCACAATTAGCAATATTATCTGGACTACTATCATCGGGACAAAAAAACTCCCCACCCCATTCTTCTGCCACCATCACTGCCGCCTTGTGCAAATTCCGGGCACGTGCGTAATAGCCAAGACCAGCCCAAGCCGCCAGCAAATCATCTATTGGCGCAGCTGCTAATGAATCGACGGTTGGCCAGCGGCGGGTAAAATCTAGAAAATAAGGAATCACCGTTGCCACAACTGTTTGCTGGAGCATGATTTCTGACAACCAAACATGATATGCCGGTGCCAATTCAGGCCATCGCCAACGCCATGGCAAATCACGCCCATTTCTGTCATACCAAGTAAAAAGCGCAGCGGTTGGAAAATTTTTGGATTTTTGTTTTAGCAAGCGTTTGCCCCGTTTGTGCTTCAAGGATAGATTATGCTAGAATATTATAGCATTGGGTCAAGTAGCACAAAGTTACTGTCCTTGAACGCTTTTAACAAAACTGGATCCGGCCCAAAAAATCATGGTCAAATCAGCAAAACACCAGCAGAATAAAATGCGGCGGCTATCAACCATGATCGAACAAATGGTTGCCCCTTCAGCAAAGGAGCGCGGCTTTGCCATAAGTCGCCTCATTTCACATTGGCGTGAAATTGTTGGAGATATTTCTGAATGGTGCCGCCCAGCTGATATTCACTTTACCCGAGGAAGCCGCAATAATGGGACCTTAAAACTGCAAATCACCTCAGGACGTGGCCCACAAGCACAAGCCATTTCAGGGCAGATTATGGACTCGGTAAATGCTGCGTTCGGCTATCAGGCAGTTAACCGGATTACCCTTGTGCAAAGCCTTGCTCCAGCCCGTCAGGCCCCAGCATTAAAAAAACCAGCCACTATTTCTAATGCAAAAGATATTTGGGCGCTTGATGAAAAGCTGAAGGATATCAAATCACCGGAATTGCGGGCCGCGCTGAGACGGCTTGGTGGTCCAGTCGACGATACCAGTGATGATTGTAATTAAGTGTCATATCTTCGCCATGATCATGCTAAATAGTATTTCACTAATGACAAATCGCGCATTGCCCCTTTCACACGATGGATTATAATAAAAAGATGATGAAACTCACACAACCACAAATTACCCTGCACCGGCGTGCGCTATTAATGGGGGCAGCATCCATAATACTTATGCCGCGAACTGCATGCGCCGCTGATCCGTTAGTTGCGCATGTGATCTCGCCCCGCATTCTTGGCAATTCAGATGCACCGATTAAGGTGTTGGAACTGTTCTCGATGACTTGCTCACATTGTGCCAGTTTTCACAACAACACATTTCCAGATGTGAAAAAACGTTTGATTGATACGGGTATGGTCCAGTTTGAAATGCAACCGTTTCCACTGGATCAAATCGCCCTTCGTGCCCATGCGCTAGCTCGGGCCTTACCGCAAAGTAAATATTTCCCAATGGTATCTATGCTGCTGAAGGACATTGGCAAATGGGCAACCGATCCAGATCCATTGGCAGCGCTATCACAGATGGCACGTCTAGCCGGCATGGGTGCAGAAAAATTTGAGGCGATCATGAGCAACCAACCTCTTTTAGAAGCCCTTGTTGCCATGCGACAAAACGCTTATAAAGCATGGAAAGTCCAATCGACACCCTCTTTCGTGGTGAACGACAAGACCTTGCTTTCTGGCGACCTGTCGTATGAAGATTTTGCTTCTAAAATAAACGCAACGGATACCTAAAGCTCTATATCCATAATGACAGGTTATTAACGTGATTTTTCGACGCCTGAAAATGGCCGGATTCAAGTCCTTTGCAGAATCCGCAGATATTGATATCGACTCTGGCTTAACAGGTGTTGTCGGACCGAATGGGTGTGGAAAATCCAATATTGTTGAAGGCCTGCGTTGGGTCATGGGTGAAAGTTCAGCACGCCAAATGCGGGGCGACGAAATGGATGATGTGATCTTTGCTGGCACTGAAAAGCGACCAGCGCGCAACCTTGCTGAGATAACGCTCAGACTTGATAACACGCTGCGACTTGCACCCGCTGAATTTAACGACGTTGATGAGCTTGAAGTAACCCGTAGGATTGAACGCGGCAAGGGCAGCAGTTATTATGTAAACTCAAAACCAGCGCGCGCGCGCGACATTCAATTGCTGTTTGCGGATACTGCAACTGGCGCACGATCATCAGGCATTGTTAGTCAAGGACGCATCGGATCAATTGTGGGGGCCAAGCCAGTTGACCGACGCATCCTGATCGAAGAAGCAGCAAATATCCGTGGCCTTCATTCCCGCCGCCATGAGGCAGAATTGCGCTTGCGCGCGGCAGAAACTAATCTTGAAAGGCTTGGTGATGTGATTGTTAGCCTTATTGAGCAGCGCGAATCACTAAAAAAACAGGCACGCCAAGCTGCCAATTACCGATCGGTAGCTGACCGGATTCGGAAAGCCGAAGCCCATTTCCTCCTAGCCCGCTGGAACGCTGCCGAACAGGACCATCATGGCGCAGCAACCTCATTGGATGCAGCCATAAAGGATGTTGGCCAGCGCACTGAAATTGCTGCACGCAGTAGCACCAAACGAACTGAAATCACGGCATCACTTCCACCATTACGTACCGCTGAAATAGAAAAAGCGGCTGAATATCAACGCCTTGCCCTTGGCCGCGAAGAGATGGACCGTGAAGAAGCGCGAGTCAGCGAAGCAATGGCCGAGCTTACCAAGCGACAAACCCAACTGACCCAAGACATTGTAAGGGAAGCGAGTCTTCTTGATGATGCCAAGGCAGCGATGGCACAGCTTGTCAACGAAAGCAGCCTTTTAGCAACACAGATTGCGGAAGCACAACCACAGCAAGCAGCCGCCCACAATATGTTGGATATGGCCCGCACCACTGCCAACCGGAATGATGCCAATCTTGCCGAAACTAGTGCCGCCTTGCGGGCAGCGGCAACCACCAGAAGTAGCCTTGCCATCCGCGAACAAGATATTGATAACCGCATCAAGTCGGCAACCAATGGCCTGGAGCAATTATCACTGAAGAAATTGCTTGCTGATGCTGGCCAATCAGACCTCAAAAAACAAGAAGCAGAAGCAGAATTCACAGCGGCAAAGTTAGCCCTCCAAGCAGCCGAACAGGCGCTGAATGATGCAAATTTGGTATCTGAAACTGCGCTGAGTGCGAAACGGGACAGCGAATCAAACATGACCCGCCTTCAGGCTGAAACTGACGCGCTGCAATATCTTTTGGCAGATCTTGGCAATAATGATGCTGCACCGGTTGTTGACCAGCTTTCGGTTCGCGATGGCATGGAAACAGCGCTTGCTGGGTATCTTGCCGATGAATTGTCAGCCCCAGTTGGCAGTGGGACGCAAGGGTTCTGGCGTGAGGGCAGCGTCGCAAGCCTGTCTCCACCTTATGGCACCATACCTCTTGCCAATTTTGTGACCGGCGCTCCTGCTTTGGCAGCGTCATTGGCTGGGGTTGGGATTGTTGAAGATGCAGCCAGCGCCGAAGCACTACAATTCTCGCTTTTGCCTGGCCAAGCTATTGCAACAAAAGCCGGTAGCCTTTGGCGGTGGGACGGGTTTGTAAGGCATGCCAATCAGTCAAATAAAAGCGCGGAACGTATTCGACAACGCCGCCGTCTTGAAGCGTTGCAGGCAGATGCAGAAAAGGCCAATAAAAAGCTGGACCAACATAATGCGATTGCCACCAGCAGCGACGAAGTTCTCATCACTTGCCGAGAAAATCTTCAAACCTGCCGTAGTTCAGGTATTGTCTCTGAACAGCGGTTTGGCGAGCTGCGCCGGCTCGCCGAATCAGATGCTTTGAAGCTAGCAGCAGGCCACGAACGGGCAAGCGAGTTAAACAGCACCTTAGATGACTTATTTGCCGCAAAAACTAGTTGCGAAAGTGAAATTTTAGCCCTTGCCGATGATGCCGCCCTTGCCTCCTCCGAAGCCGCGGCACGCGCTACCGCAGATCGGTCAAGAACGGCCCTTGCCGATGCCATGCAGGCCGAATCACGTCTTGCTGATGTTATTAGTGTCGCAGCAAAGAGGCAGACAATCTGCAAACAGGAAACTAGTGCATGGCACCAGCGGCTAGAGGGTGCCGAGATGCGTATTGCCGAATTGAAAGAACGCCTTGGTGACGGCGACAAGGAAAAAAGTCGGCTTGCCGCACTTCCTGAAGCCATCATCAAGCTACGACTAGAGATTGGTGACAAATTAGAAGTGGCCGAACAAAAACGCCAAGATGCGGCAGATATGTTGCGGCTCGCCGAAACCCGCCTTGCTGAAGCCGAATCGCTGCAACGTGATTGTGACAAAGCACTTGCTGCTGTACGCGAGACGCAAATCAGGGCTGAAGCAGCCAAAGAACGCTGCGAGGCCACCCTTTCCGAATTACAAGGCCGCATTGCGGATAAGCTGGATAGTTCCCCACAAGATTTGATGGCCATTGCCAGCATTGATGAAAGAGCTGTCCAGCCTGAACTGCATGTGCTGGAAGACCGGGTTCACCGCCTTATTCGAGAGCGCGATAATATTGGCCCTGTCAATCTCCGGGCCGAAGCCGAAATGGAAGATACGGCAACCCGCATCGGCGGCATGGAGAACGAGCGCGACGATCTTCTTGCGGCGATTGGTAAATTGAGATCTGCAATTAGCCAGCTTAATCGTGAAGGCCGCGAACGGCTATTAAAAAGCTTTGGAGAGGTTAATGAGCATTTCAAGGCGCTGTTTAAAAAGTTGTTTGGTGGTGGCACTGCTGAACTGCAACTTACCAATGCGGATGATCCATTGGAGGCCGGCCTTGAGATTCTTGCAAGCCCACCCGGAAAACGCCTTCAATCACTATCATTATTGTCTGGCGGAGAACAGGCGCTGACCGCATTGGCGATCATTTTTGCCGTTTTTTTAACGAATCCGGCGCCAATTTGTGTACTGGATGAGGTCGATGCGCCACTTGACGATTCGAATGTTGTTCGATTCTGCAATCTTTTGCGTGATATTTGCGATCAAACCGACACACGATTCCTTGTGATTACGCATCACCGTATGACAATGGCTCGCATGGACCGGCTTTTTGGCATTACAATGGAACAGCGGGGCATCTCAAAGCTTGTGTCGGTTGACTTGCAGACAGCTGAAAAAATCCGTGACAATGCGGTCGCTTAATGACTGCTTTTGATCGATTTAAAGCAAACATTCGTCCTATGCAGGTAATCCGCAAAAATCTGAGGTAAAAAACACCCATAGAAGGCTTGACAAAGTGGAACCCATCCCCCTATTTTGAGCGCGGTTTTGATACGGGTGCATACAAGCTATAGTAACTGCATTTCACCTGCTCGTTTTGGTACCAGATTAATCATAGGAATAGGCTCGGACAAACCTACCACATCCTGCCGTTAAGAGAATGGTAGCTAGGGTTGGAAAAATCAGATGAACGATGATGAAACGCAAAAAGACAATGCACGTCTTGCGGAGATTGACCGTCGTCTGGACAGGCTGCAAGCGCAGCGGGATGAAAAAGACCGGCCCGGCCGTTCTGCTCTTCCTAAAGGCATGGCCGCGATTATGGGCAGAGTGGCCACCGAGCTTGTTGCCGGAGTTGTGATTGGAACATTTGTTGGATGGGCGTTAGATCGATGGCTCAATACATCGCCGCTATTTTTACTTATAATGTTCTTTCTGGGAGCAATCGCTGGTATGTTGAATGTATGGCGTATTTTTACAGGGCGTGGACTGGCCGCCGGTTATTTTGATGAGCATAAAAGCTCATCTGACAAGGGCAAGTAAGGGAGCTGATTAGCAATGAGCAATTCCGGAGGAATGCACTCACCAGTAGAACAGTTTGAGATCAAGCCATTGATCGAACTGTCTCTTGGCGGATATGATATTTCATTCACAAATTCCAGCTTGTTCATGCTTCTTGCCATGGGTGTCAGCGCTATTTTTCTGTTCAGTGCAATGCGCCGCGCCGAAATGGTGCCGGGACGCATGCAGGGCATGGCAGAAATGATGTATGAATTTGTTGCCGAAATGGTCAGAACGAATGTAGGCAATGAAGGCCGACCTTACTTCCCGTTCATCTTCACCCTTTTCGTGTTCCTGCTATTTGGTAATATGATTGGGCTTATCCCTTACTCGTATACATTTACTTCACAAATCATCGTGACCTTTGCGATAGCTGCCTTTGTTTTTGTTGGCGTGACGGTGATTGCGCTGTTCAAGCATGGCCTGCATTTCTTCAGTTTTTTTGTTCCTGCTGGCGCACCAAAAGTACTGATCCCGTTTTTAATTATCATTGAAGTAATTTCTTACTTCGTGCGTCCTGTCAGCCTGTCGGTTCGACTCTTTGCCAATATGCTGGCTGGGCACACAATGTTGAAAGTGTTTGCAGGTCTTGCGGTAATGATTTCAGGTGCGGGTGGCTTGGCGATGGCCGGATCGCTACTGCCGTTCTTAGCGTTGATTGGCCTCACCGGTCTTGAAGTGCTTGTAGCTGCGCTACAGGCCTATGTATTCACCATTCTGACTTGTATGTATCTGAACGACGCTTTGCATCTGCATTAGATGCGGCCGCATCCCCTAATCCGCTGGGGAAACACAGCGGTGTGTATTGAATTAAACTGTCTAAAAACTCTTGGAAGGACTAAGATTATGGAAGTAGAAGCTGCAAAAATGATTGGTGCCGGTTTGGCCGTTATCGCTCTTGCCGGTGTTGGTGTTGGTATTGGTAACATTTTCTCTGCACTTGTAACGGCTATCGCACGGAACCCTGCGGCTCGTAATGAAGTTTTCGGTATTGGCATTCTTGGGTTTGCTCTGACTGAAGCGATCGCATTGTTTGCACTAGTTGTTGCTCTGTTGCTTTTGTTCGCGCTTTAAAACATCGGAATTCGTAACAAAAATTCCATGACTTGCTTGCCGGCATAACGGTCACACTGAACCGTATTCGGCAGGTGGGCAAGGGGATGATTATGGCAAAAAATTTAAGAAACCAGATAAATACAATTGTACTCGCCCTTTTGGCCTTCTGGTCAACACAGGCCTTTGCAGATGGGGCTGATGAGCCGGGCTTACCACAGCTTGATATTGCTACCTGGCCATCACAGCTGTTCTGGCTTGTTGTGTTGTTTGGGGCAGGCTATCTAATTATGGCCAAGGTGGTAACACCAAGCATCGGGGCTGTTCTTGAAGAGCGCCGCATTAAATTGGACGGCGATCTTGAAAAGGCTCGGAGAGCGAGTTCTGACGCTGCCAAGATCCGCGCTGACTATGAAAACGACCTTGAAAAGGCCCGTACTGAAGCAGCCAAATTTGCCAAACAGGCAGCAATTGAAGCGTCTAGAGAGGCCGACAATGCAGAAGCTAAAGTTAGGCAGAAGCTGGCCGATAAAGTTACCAAAGCTGAAGGCAACCTCGCTAAGGCCAAAAGCAATGCTATGGGAAATCTGAATGATGTTGCTGTTGAAGCCGCTATAGAGGCCATTGCTGCCCTAACAGGCATTAAAACAACCAGCGCACAGGCTAGCAAGGCTATCACATCAATCGCCACTAAACTAAACAAGCAGGAGGCAAACTGATGCAACAAGGAATCGTTCTTGAATCGGTATGGGTCGCCGTTGGTTTTATTGTTTTTGTCGCCCTTGTTTGGCGCAAGGTTAGTGCCGCACTTGGCGGTATGCTTGACGAACGTTCGAAAAAGATTAGTAGTGACCTAAAAGAAGCAGCTACCCTTCGCGCTGAAGCATTGCAGGAGCTACAGACTTATCAACGGCTTCACCGTGAGGCAGCGGCAGAGGCCAAAACCATTCTGCAATCTGCTGAAACAACAGCCCAGCGTATCCGTGAAACAGCCGAAAAGAATTCTATTGCTGCAATAAAACGTCGGGAGCAACAAGCCAGTGCAAAAATCAAAGCTGCAGAAGCAGCGATGGTTACTGAGCTCCGCGAGCATGCTGCTGCACTTACAATTGCTACAGCAACAGAAATCATCGTCAGCAAATTAGATGAAAAGGCTGGCCTTGAGCTAGTTGACAATGCAGTTTTAGAAATTGAGAAATTGCATTGAATTTATTACCCACCGATTTTTTGACAAAGTCAGCGCAGTAGAACGAACCTCATGATTCAGAAAGATGGTTTTAAACTAATCACTAGACGGGCGTTTGCAGGAATAAGCTTTTCGATTTCCACCGTGGGATATTTCTGGTCATCATTCCTATCAAATCCAACACGATAGCCAAATTCATCATTGGCAATCACCGTTCCCAGCTCATTAACCGTTGCTGTCATCATGGGCACTGATAAAAAAGCTTGTTCCTTGCCATCGACGAGATTTCTGCTTAGCTTTAACCCAACCATCAAAGCCACTTCTGTGCCACCAGATTTATGGCTTCTACACTCGGCTGTAACACCATTCAGCCTCACAACAAATGACTGCATAATTTCACCTGCTCGAACGAAAGCCTGCGCGCCCTCTTCCGGTGCGCTAATTTTTGGACACGTCACTACATCACTTTTACTGACACAACCAGAAAAAAGGACTACATAGCCAATCAAGGCTGATAAAAATAATTGTTTCATGGCATTAATATATAGTTTTTTTTCTTCAACAGCAATTGACCTAAACATCGGAAATGGGCATGAACAGTAATTATGGAATCAAAATGTAAAAAATTGACCATTGCGGCGCCAAGAGGGTTTTGTGCTGGAGTTGATCGAGCAGTACGTATTGTAGAGGTCGCGCTGGAAAAATACGGCACGCCAGTTTATGTGCGTCACGAAATCGTCCATAATAAAACTGTTGTTGACGGGTTGGCTGCAAAGGGAGCTATCTTTGTTAATGAACTTGATGAAGTCCCAACAGCCGCCCCAGTCGTCTTTTCCGCTCACGGGGTCGCTCGTGCGGTTATTCAAGAGGCAAAGCGGCGGAACATGATTGCGGTTGACGCCACTTGTCCATTGGTTACTAAAGTTCATATCGAAGCTCGGCGCCACGCTAAAAAGCGTCGGCACATTTTTTTAATTGGGCACTCTGGGCACCCAGAAGTAGAGGGTACAATCGGTCAGGTTAAAGCCAATGAAGTGACATTGATTGAAACTGTCGAAGATGCAAAAACAGTTGTACCACCAGATGGTGTAGACCTCGCTTTTGCGACACAAACAACTCTATCAATTGATGATACCGCTGAAATTATCTCTGTATTACAATTTCGTTTTCCAAACATATCTGGTCCACGTGGTGAGGATATCTGTTATGCTACAACTAATCGCCAAAAAGCCGTTAAAGACATCGCTACTTCGGTTGATTTAATGTTAGTAATCGGAGCTGAAAATTCATCAAATTCAAAACGACTTGTTGAAGTTGCCAAACTTGCAGGTGCCAAAAAGTCTCTTTTGATAGCTGGTAAAGATGAGATTGACTGGCAACTTGTTCACGACGCGCAACATATTGGGCTTTCAGCTGGCGCTTCGGCACCGGAAACATTGGTTGAAAACGTTGTTGCAGCACTGTGCAAACGCTACCAGTTTGATATTAGCGAATATGGGAAAGTTCGTGAAACGGTGACCTTCAAACTTCCAGCAATTTTAGCAAAATAGGGTTTTATGGCGGTTTACACAACAGTAGATGAATTGACATTAGCGTCATTTTTATCAGCCTATGACATTGGTGATTTTATCAGTTTTGAGGGAATTGCTGAAGGGGTTGAAAATTCTAACTATTTATTACGCACTACCAAAACTAACTATATTTTGACTTTGTATGAAAAACGTGTGGATGCCAGTGACTTGCCGTTTTTTTTAGAAGTGATGACGCACCTTGCGAGCAAAGGAATTGACTGTCCTTTACCAGTGCCCAACTGTAATGGCATAATACTGCAAAAATTGATGGGAAAGCCTTCTGCTATTTTCTCATTTCTTAATGGTAAGTCTTACCGCTTTCCAAATCGCAAAAAATGTAAGGCCCTAGGCAGTTGTCTTGCCAAATTGCACCTCAACACCAAAGGGGTTAAGCACACCCGACAAAATGCACTTGGCCCACAATCATGGCAGCCACTTCTTGATAATATTGGTCAACGCGCCAATCAAATAGCTCCCTCTGTGGAGCAAATGACGCAACACCAACTAAACTCTATCCTTGCAGCTTGGCCGCAAGATTTGCCGCGTGGCATTATCCACGCCGATTTGTTTCCCAATAACGTATTGTTTGATGACGACGACTTAACTGGCGTGATTGACTTTTATTTCGCTTGTGAAGATATCTTGGCTTATGACATCAGTATTTGCCTAAATTCCTGGTGTTTTGAAGCTGATGGTAGTTTTAACCTCACAAAATCACGTTCGCTAATTCATGGTTATCAAGCGGTCCGCAAGCTAAGCGATGCTGAAATTAATGCTATTCCTGTGTTAGCAGCTGGGTCTGCTATGAGGTTTTTTCTAACACGGCTATATGACTGGCTTCATACTCCAAAAGATGCGCTTGTCAGTCTAAAGGATCCAATGGAATATTGGTCAATTCTCCAGTTTCACCAGTCTGTGTCTGGCGTTGGTGCCTATGGATTTGACTAGCCAGCTCAAAACACATGAACATCACACAATAGTGAAATTAACCATCATGGAATACCATTAAGGAATCTATTATATGTCCCAAGGTTCCCCAGAACTAGTCATCATCTACACTGATGGTTCTTGTCTATCAAACCCTGGTCCGGGTGGCTGGGCGGCGATTTTACAATGGCAAGGTAAAGAACGCGAGTTCAGTGGGTCCGAACCCGACACAACTAATAACAGAATGGAGTTGATGGCAGCCATAAGGGGATTGGATGCTATTACGCGCCCAATGAAGGTCAGCCTCCATACTGATAGCCGTTATGTGATGAATGGCGTTCAGGACTGGATGCCTCGCTGGAAAGCTAATGGATGGAAGACAGCAGCCAAGAAAGCAGTAGCAAATCAGGATTTATGGCAAGAGCTTGATGCCGCTGTCACACGACATGATGTATGTTGGTACTGGGTCAAAGGCCATGCCGGCAACCCGCTAAACGATCGTTGTGATATTTTAGCTCGATCCGCGGCAGAAGCTATTATTGAGTAACTCAATGGAAGATAGCACTGCCACTGTTCTACAAATTTCTATCATTTAAAGACTAGCCAACACGTGCTCCGCACTGGAGACCAAAAATGACAATGGTTCTTCCATAAAAATTTGCTTTAAAATTCCATTTTCAATAACCATCGCACAGCGCATTGCTCGGCGTCCTAAAAATGGGCCCATATGCACGCTAATTCCAAGCTCGTCTGAAAAATTAGCTAAAGGATCAGCAAGCATGTCCACAATCCCGTCAGCTTCCTGCTCGAGGCCCCACGCTTGCATAACATGAGCATCATTTACAGCTAGACAAGCAATTTTGTCAAAACCTGCAACCCTTATTTTTTCAGCATTTTTGATATATCCCGGCAAATGTTTGGCTGAACAAGTTCTGGTAAAAGCTCCTGGAAGCGCAATCATAATTACTTTACAATCTTTGAAATAATCTTTTGTTTCAATTGCATCGATGCTTCCGTCGGATTTAATATGAATCGTTGCATCCGGAATAGCTTGGCCAACTCCGATAGTAGGTTTATCAATAATCATAGTTTTGCCTTTATTGAGAATAAATTGAAAATAAAAATAACGTCTGCCCTTATACTAAATTACATAATGTTAAAAGCTATTTAAAGATACTAGCGCGTCAATGCAGCTTCAATAAGAGCCTTTTTAACCATATTTGCCGTCAATAATTCTCCAAGCACAATACCCTCTGGAACAGAAAGCCCATAGACAATATTAAACGGTATACCAAAACGCTGATGACTGGATAAGAATGCCGCAATGAGTGGGTCAGGACGCGTCCAGTCAGCCTTCAACATCACGAGCTTGCCATCATTTACCAGATCGTCAAGCAGCGGGCCTATTGGCGCCGCTTCGAGAACCAGCACTTTATTTGCTTTACAGGTAATGCACCAATCAGCGGTCACATCGACAAAGACAAGCTTGCCGTCAGCGCGTGCAGCTGCGCTGACCTCAGGTGACCAAACCTGCCAGACAAGACCATTGGCCTGCGGTGAGATCGTTATAGGCGCAGGCAAAAGTACCAGCCCCGCACAAAAGCTGGCGCAGGCCAAAAGAATTACCATTTTTTGACGAAGCAAAACCGCCAAAAGCACAACCCCTATCAAACCAAACATCAGTAACGCTGCCAACCCGCCTTGAACCGTTTGCAACAGCCAGCCAATCCAGATCATGGATGCAATGAGCAACCCTGCTAAAAAACGCTTTAACCAGACCATCCAATGACCAGGGCGCGGCAAGAACCCAACAAGAGCTGGAAATAGCACAACAAGCCCCCAAGGAGCGGCAAGCCCTGCACCCATAGCCATAAACACCGAAAAAAGCTGGATAATATCGCCCGTAAGCGCGACGCCTACCGCGCTGCCAACGAAGGGTGCCGAACAAGGAGTTGCTAACAAGGTTGCAAGCATACCAGTCATAAAATCACCAAACAGAGTTGCTGGAAGAGATTTATTTTTGGTATCACCACGAAAACTGGACTGCAGAAATGCAGGGATCGGCAAAAAAAACCGGTCGAACATATTTAATGTAAATAGTCCTAGAGTCAGCAGCATCAATGCCAGAAAAATGGGGCTTTGAAACTGAATTCCCCACCCAATTTGCCCGCCAGCGAGACTCAACGCTGCAAGCCCTCCCGCCAAAATAACAAAGCTGGCCATAATCCCCATCGCACCGGCACCGAACCGCAATCGAACAAAGCCTCGGCTTTGACCAGACGCCTCAATAATCGTCGCCAACTTGATGGCAAGAACAGGTAAAACACAGGGCATTAAATTTAAAATCAGCCCGCCAAGAAAGGCAAAGGCAATTACCCCCCAGAATGGAGACTTTATGCCCTCATCATCAAAAATGGCACTGTCTGCTATAAATGATCCCGCTAAGGGCGCACCTTTAATAGTGACGCTCTGCATCATAAAATCGTCACCAGCAATAACCGTCAAATCAACCCTCTTGCCCACCAGCGGCGTGCTTAAATCGCCCTCAAGGTTAATCACCGCAACATTATTTGCATAAACCGGCTTTTTAAATGCAATGCCTGGCGGCCCTTCGACAAAAATCTCGGTAATTGGCTGGCTGGACGCAGTAAAGCTGATTTTGAACTGTGATCCAGATTGCCATGATGTTTCAATCGTGATTGGTGACACCGCACCAAAGCGTGGCACTTTAGCTGAAAATTGCGCAATCGGCATCGCCATGGATGATGGTTCAGCTGGACCATCATCAATATCAAGACGAATCTCACCTGCCAGGGGAACGCATATATCCGCACACACTAGTGCTTCCAGCTGGCCTCTAATCTGCAAAGCTGCGCCGCGGTCATGACCGCGAACGCCAACAGGTAAAATCACCGAATCAGCATAACCAAAATTATCAAACCCAAAAGCGTTAAACCGCTTTGGCACCGGCCATTCTATCCTGCTGTGCAGCGGCATGCCATCAGCCATTTGGAGATTCAACGTTGGCGGTAACCCAGCTTCGCCAGGGGTGCGCCAATATATTTTCCACCCAGGCGCCAAACGAAATTCTAGGCCCAATGGCAATTGATCAAGATCACCTGTAGCCTTAACCGCAGTAACAAGCCTTGCTTCACCATAGGCAGGATCACCAACCCACGGGCCGCTCGCAATCTTCGTTAGATTTGCGGCCTGCAATGGCGCAACAAATTCAAACAGTGTAAGCAGTAACATTCCCAAAAAGCACCCCTTCAAAAGGCATAAAATTGGGCTGATTTGCTGCAGACCAGCCTTGTTTGATGATGGCTGAAATATGGGTGGCTTAGACATAATGTGATCCAAAGACGCATTAGCTGCGGCCAAGTCGGAAAATGGTTTTTCTTTACCTGTTACTGCTTTGCCGTCTATTGTAAATAATGGCGGCAAGAAAAGATACAAGTCAGACAGGCGATCATTTGCATCATGTTGCATCATTTAGTGGCTCAGCCAGCTTGAAAGGGCAGCTTTTGATTGCCAGCCCACATATTGACGATAGTCGCTTTCAGCGTAGTGTTATCATGATGTGCCAGCATGACCAAAGCGCAGCAATGGGGGTTGTGATCAACCAGCGATCAGCCCAGCTTGAGCTTTCGCATCTATGCGAAACACTGGAAATGGGGGCGCCGCGCTTTCATGGCGACCAACCCGTTTATATTGGCGGACCAGTTGATGGTAGTCGTGGATTTGTTATCCACTCAACGGATCATATGCGGCCCGAAAGTATAGCAGTAGCGAATGACATAGCTCTGACCTCCAGTGTCAGCATCTTGCAGGATATAACCAATGGTGTTGGGCCAGTTCATTCAATAATTTTGCTTGGCTACGCTGGATGGCATGCTGGCCAGATAGAGCAGGAAGTATCATCTAACATATGGTTAAATTTACCAGCCAGCAGCAATTTTTTGTTTAACGTTGAGACTCATAATCTTTGGGATAAAGCCTATGCAACGCTTGGCATTGATCCAGCGCATTATGCAAGTGGAATGGGCACGGCCTAAGGAGCAAGCCGTGCTGCCAGACCCTCATTAGACATAACTGCCAAAGATGGGCCAACACAGGCCATGACTGGCAGACCACCCCCAATCAAGCTAGCAGCCATTGCAGCGATTTTTTGTCCATCAATCTTGTCAATCGCGGCAAGAAGTTCGACGTCAGATTGTGGCCTGCCAAATAACATGATCTGACGCGCCAAAGAATCACCACAACCCGAAACCGACTCACGGCTCATTAACAAATTAGCGCGAATCTGTGCTTTGGCCCGTGCCACTTCATCAGCATGAACGCCATCTGCCACTGATGCCAATTCATCCGCGCAAACTGCCAGCATCTCGTCCACCTGATTGGCAGATGTTCCCGCATAGACAGAAAAACTGCCACCGTCCGAATGCAGTGATGAAAATGAAAAAATAGAATAGCAAAGCCCACGTTTTTCCCTCACTTGCTGGAACAATCGTGATGACATACCTCCACCATAAAGGGTTGATAGTGCCATCAAGGAAAACCGTTCAGCCATCGTGTCAATTTTGGCAGGCAGGCCAAAGACAATATGCGACTGTTCAAGATCGCGCTTGACCAGTTTTCGGCCTCCTCCTCCTGCCCATGGCGCCGCACGCCGTACAGCAGATGTAGCATTGCCTATATGACCAAGCCGCGCATCAATTCGCTGGACCAAATCATCATGATCAATCGATCCGGCAGCACATACAAGCATCTGCCCCGCCCCATAATAACGACGAAGAAAGGCTTCTAAATCTTGTTGTCCAAATGCTGACACGCTATCCACTGTTCCCAAAATGGGGCGGCCCAGCGTATGACCATCATAACAGGCGGCAGAAAACAAATCGAATACAAGATCATCTGGCGTATCAAGCGATTGGCCAATTTCCTGAATAATAACGCCGCGTTCACGTTCAATTTCTAATTCAGGCAAGGTTGATTCCGTTAAAATATCAGCAAGGATATCAACGCCAAGATCAATATGTTCAGGCAATAGGCGCAAATAATAGGCCGTTTCTTCACGACTCGTATGGGCATTCATAAAGCCGCCAACATTTTCCACCTCAGTAGCAATAGCCTGCGCATCACGGCGTTTTGTGCCTTTAAAGGCCATATGTTCGAGCATATGAGCGATGCCCTGCTCGTGATCGCCTTCGTCACGGGCGCCAGCATTGACCCAGATACCAACCGACAAGGTGGTTGCATGAGGCATTGACCTTGTTGCAACTTTCAGCCCGTTGGCAAGCTCACTTACTCTGGTTGTCATGCGCTTCGCTTTCGCGCCAGAACCAAAGCCTTAACGGCATCGGGATCGGCATCAACTGTTTGACTCTGTTCGGGCCGTGTCATGAGATCAGCCATATGTGGCGGCAAAACAGGCCTTTGGCCTGTTGCCGCTTCCACAGCAGATTCAAATTTTGCCGGATGCGCGCAGGCAAGGCTAATAATGGGCACATCTTTTGGCACCGTTCCATCAGCATGCGCACGCCGCGCCGCTGACAAACCAACCGCGCTATGTGGATCAAGAACCATACCGTCATTCTTAGCTGTTGACGCAATTTCTGCGATCGTTCCCGCATCATCAATGCGATAAGCTGAAAACAAAGCATAAGCTCTTGCCATAACATTAGCCTCAAGGGAAAAATGACCAGTGGTAGCAAAATCACGCATAACAGCCGCTGTCTTTAGGCCATCACGGCCAAGCAATTCGAATAACAGCCGTTCAAAATTACTGGACACTTGAATATCCATTGATGGGCTAAGAGAAGGCACCACGGCTTCACGCGCCATTGTGCCTACCTCGAAAAAGCGCGGCAGGATATCATTTTGATTTGACGCCACAATTAAGCGTTCGACAGGCAAGCCCATCTGCACGGCAGCATAGCCGGCAAAAACGTTCCCAAAGTTACCAGTTGGCACCGAAAAAGCGACCTTTTGATCTGGTGTACCAAGCGCAAGCGCCGATGAAAAATAATAAACAATCTGGGGCATCAAGCGCGCCCAATTTATTGAATTAATCGCCGACAGCCCAACTTGATCGCGGAATTGGTGATCATTGAACAGGGTTTTAACAAGCGCCTGACAATCATCAAAATCACCCTTTACTGAAACCGCAAAGACACCATCAGCGATGACTGATGTCATTTGCCGCTGTTGCACTGGCGAAACACGTCCATCAGGGAACAATATAAACACATCAACTGCGGCACGCCCCTGAAAGGCCTCAAGCGCCGCCGAGCCAGTATCACCGCTTGTGGCCCCAAGAATGACAGCGTGCTGCTTCTTCTTAGCCAAAGCGCGATCAAAGGCACGAGCAAGAAACTGCATGGCGTAATCTTTAAAAGCAATCGTTGGGCCATGAAACAGCTCAAGAATATGGATCTCATCATTTAGTTTAATCAGCGGCGCAATCGCAGGATCATCAAAGGCCGCATAGGCGTCACCAGCCATGGCTGCCAATTCGTCTTCACTTATTTCACCATCACAGAATGGTGCCATGATGCGGCCAGCAAGCTCAGCATAGGGGAGACCTTTCATTGCGGCAATCTCGCCCTTACTGAAACGCGGCCATTCTACTGGCAAATACAGGCCACCATCCCGAGCCAGACCACTTAACAGCGCCTGCTCAAAACCCAACGGACCATCTTGTCCACGCGTGCTGATATAATCCATCTCTAGTCCTTTTGCTGACGCCCAAACTGCAAGCGGCCAGCCTGGTAATGAAAAGCTACATAAACCCCAATCAAAGCCAAGCCAATACCATACCATGTAAGCGCATAACTCAAATGTGCATTACGTAAATTCAATTTCGTTTTTGCCGCGATTGGCAGGGTTACAACATCTGAGGTGCGAACAGCATCAGCATAGAATTGGTCAATCGCCGCCTCGCCTAGCCCGAGGTGGTGATTTATTTGGCTTGGTACAAGCGTAAACCAAAACCCATTATCAGGCTCATTTTCCGGGACAAAATATCCTTTGACGCCCGGCCGCCGCAAAATACCAGCAACCGCCACATTTCCAGTTATTTGTGAAAAGGCACGCTTTTCTGGATCACGATAATCTTCAGACACCCAACCGCGATTAATAAGAATAATACGCTCATCATCCAATTGAAACGGCGTTACAACATGAAAACCAGCATTGCCTTCATAGGTGCGGCCCGTCAAGAACACTTCCTTTTCATGCTGAAACACGCCATTAAGCGACAAGCGACGAAATTCGACCTCATCAAACCCGGGATCTGCCGCTGGAACAGCAATTGCCGCTGCCACCGCGCGCGATTCAAAACTGGTTATCAGGTCATTTTTCCACTGCAAGCGCTGAAGCTGCCATGACCCAAGTCCAACCAGCACCAGCAACGCTGGAAAGGCAACGATCGTTAACCATAGAAACGGACGAAATTTCATTTTCATACCTCATGGCATCGCCATATTAAAAAGGGTGCCAAAGCCTGTTTAACCCAGCGCTAGCACCCCGATTTTTCACAATAATAACTGCGGGTTAACGCCCAATACAGCGGTCTGTGATTAACCACCCCACCAGTAAACTGCAGCAAATAGAAACAACCAGACAACGTCGACAAAGTGCCAGTACCATGCCGCAGCTTCAAAACCAAAATGCTGTTCAGCCGTAAAATGGCCCGCACGACCCCGGATCCAGCAAACCGCCAGAAACAGAGTACCTACAAGAACATGAAAGCCGTGAAAGCCGGTTGCCATGTAAAAGACCGATGGGTAGATCCCGTCAGTAAAGCCAAATGGTGCATGGCTATATTCAACCGCCTGCAAGACGGTAAAGATGGCACCAAGTGCCACAGTCATCGCAAGACCGGTCATGAAATCCTTCCGGTTTCCAAGCTGCAATGCGTGATGAGCCCAAGTAACTGTACATCCCGACAAAAGCAGAACCAGCGTATTAATCAGTGGCAGATCAAATGGATCGAAAGTTGTAATACCTTCCGGCGGCCATACTCCATCGTTTGGATAAAAGGCGCGATCAAAAAATGCCCAGAAAAACGCCACAAAGAACATAACCTCAGAGGCTATAAATAGCATCATGCCATAACGCATACCAATCTGCACGATTGATGTGTGATGCCCCTGATATTCAGCTTCACGAATAATATCACGCCACCACATGAACATGGTTGCGAGAATCAGCGCAAATCCAAGTCCCAGAACGGCAACACCGTAGGCAACCTCATGCATATACATAACCGCACCAATTGCAGCGGTAAAGGCGGCAGCTGACCCGACTGCAGGCCATGGGCTTGCTTCTACAAGATGATAGGGGTGTTTATTTGCACCACTCATGTTCGTCTCCTCAAAATCTGGCTGGCAATGAACTTACCAAACCACCCCTCTTCAATTATTGAAAGTTACTCTTAACCAAGTTAGCCTCGAGTGCCGGAAAAAATGTGTATGACAAGGTTATTTCCTGAATATTACGAGCATTTTCATCGGTGACAATTTCTGGATCAATAAAAAACCTTACAGGCATGTCGACTGATTCGCCAGGTTGTAATGTTTGTTCGATGAAACAAAAGCAATCCAGCTTCATAAAAAATGGGCCCGCTTTCACAGGAGTTACATTAAAGGTAGATGTTCCGGTGCTTATCGTATTGCTAAGATTGGTTGCGCGGTAATTAATCACCACTTCCTCGCCCGGGTTCAAAGTCACAGTCCGGTCAACAGGAATAAATTTCCAATTCAACGCTGGATTCACATTCGCATCAAACCGCACATCAACTGGATAACCCATGACGATTTTGCTAGAGCCAGTATCGGCAACCTGTGTTGTACCGCCATAACCTGTCACTTTGCAGAAGAGATCATAAAGCGGGACGGACGCATAAGACAGCCCAACCATACCAAATACCAAAGCACCCAGAATGGCCAATATACGGCGGTTACCATTCGGTTCAGTCGAATTACTGGCCGCTATCATGTAGCACCACCAATCTTGACCAATGTCAGGACATAAAATAATAGAACAAGCCCACTAATCACCGCCAACAGCGCCAAATTACGCTTTTTACGCATCTGCTGCATTTCTGCTCCAGTTTTTGGCTGACGGCGGCGCTCCATTATGCGCCCCCTGCCAGATATCTAAACAAAGCATGATCGATGACCAACCCTAAAAACAGCATGAATAGGTAGATGATTGAAAAGGCAAAAAGCCGAGTCGCATGTTTATCATCGCCAGTCTTGTAAAGCTGCAAACTCATCAAGAAAAACAAAATTCCAGCAATGCTAGCAATCACACCATAGCCAATTGACGCCATGCCAATAAATGATGGCACAACCACGAGCGGCGCCAACAAAGCTGAATAAATAACAATTTGCCGACGGGTTTCAAGCGATCCGGAAACAACGGGCAACATCGGAACATTTGCGCGAGCATAATCGTCATTTTTAACCAATGCCAAGGCCCAAAAGTGTGGCGGAGTCCAAATAAAAATAATAGCAAAAAGAACAAGCGGTTCTATTGAAATGTTTCCCGTGACCGCTGCCCAACCAATGACCGGCGGCAAAGCTCCTGCCGCGCCACCAATAACAATATTTTGCGGCGTACTGCGCTTCAGCCAGATAGTATAGACCACAGCATAAAAGAAAATTGTGAAAGCGAGCAAACCAGCAGCCAACCAATTTGTTGCAAGGCCAAGCAACAAAACTGACATTACAGAAAAGACCAGCCCCATTGTCAACGCTTCAGCGGGCGCTATGAATCCAGCAGGAATCGGCCGTGTTTTTGTTCGCTCCATGACTGCGTCAATGTCTCGATCGTACCATTGATTGATCGCCCCAGAAGCGCCAGCTCCTGCAGCAATTGCCAAAAGTGAAACAACGAACACCAACGGGTGAAGTTCGCCCGGCGCCAAGTACATACCAGCAAACCCTGTAAAAATCACAAGGCTCATAACCCGCGGCTTCAGTAAAGACCAAAAATCAGCCACTGATGGCTCAAATAAGCCATCAGTGGCATCAATTATGTACTCATTTGATGAAATTGCCATCAAAACGCCTTTCAAAATAAGGATTTTCCTCGTTTTACTTCACCTTTGGCAACTCATCAAAGGTATGATAGGGCGGCGGAGAGGCAACATACCATTCCAACGTTGTTGCGCCCTCGCCATAAGGATTTGCTTCGGAGCGCCGCTTTGAAACAAAGGCTTCGACTATCACAATTAGAAACAGAATAGCACCAGCGGCACCGATATAGGAACCAATTGATGCGACCATGTTCCAACCAGCGAATGCATCTGGATAGTCTATATAACGACGTGGCATACCTGCCAAGCCAAGAAAGTGCATCGGGAAAAAAGTTAAATTCACACCAACAAACGTGACATAGAAATGCAATTTTCCAAGCCACTCTGAATATTCATAGCCGGTCATTTTTGAAAACCAATAATAGAATCCAGCAAACAAACCAAAAACTGCACCAAGTGATAGCACGTAGTGAAAATGTGCAATGACATAATAAGTGTTATGCAGAACAACATCTAGTCCGGCGTTTGAGAGTACGACGCCCGTTACACCGCCAACGGTAAATAGGAAAATAAAACCAATGGCCCACAACATCGGAACGCGAAAGCTAATTGAGCCACCCCACATTGTAGCGATCCATGAAAAAATCTTTACACCTGTTGGGACAGCAATTACCATTGTCGCGGCAGTGAAATAAGCTCGAGTGTCGACGCTGAGGCCGACTGTGTACATGTGATGAGCCCAAACAACAAAACCAACAACGCCAATCGCAACCATTGCATATGCCATTCCCAGATAGCCAAATACTGGTTTTTTCGAAAAGGTTGAAATGATATGGCTCACAATTCCAAAAGCCGGCAAAATCATTATGTAAACTTCGGGATGACCAAAGAACCAAAACAGATGTAGGAATAAGATTGGATCACCACCACCTTCAGGAATAAAAAATGTTGTGCCAAAATTTCGGTCAGTCAAAAGCATAGTAATGGCGCCAGCAAGGACAGGAACCGCAAGCAACAACAAAAATGCAGTGATTAACATTGCCCAAGCGAATAAAGGCATTTTGTGCAATGTCATGCCTGGAGTCCGCATGTTAAAAATTGTAGTAATGAAATTAGCAGCGCCAAGAATTGATGACACACCAGCGAGATGGAGCGAAAAAATGGCCAAATCCATCGACATGCCAGGTGTCCCAGCAGTTGAAGACAATGGCGGGTAAATAGTCCATCCAACCCCCGCACCCCCATCCATTACGGCTGACAATAGCAATAAAATAAAAGCTGGCGGTAAAAGCCAAAAGCTTATGTTATTCATGCGAGGAAAAGCCATGTCTGGTGCTCCAATCATGATGGGCACGAACCAGTTTCCAAAACCACCAATCAAACCAGGCATCACAACAAAAAACACCATTATCAATCCATGAGCTGTTGTGAATACGTTCCACACATGTCCACTTTCCATGAACTGTACACCTGGGCTCATCAGTTCCATTCGCATGTAAACAGATATTCCACCACCAATAAAAGCTGCTAAAATTGCAAACACCAAGTACATGGTTCCAATATCTTTGTGATTAGTGGAGTACAGCCAACGACGTACAAAACTTGTGGGTGCGCCGTGATCAGCGTGGGCTTGAGCACTCATTTTAAAATCCTTTTTATCACTTTATTTAGCTAGCGCTAGATTGACTTCTGGTTGCAACGGGATAGCATCATTTAATGCAAATTCTTTTTTAGCCTCCTTCAACCAAGCGGCATACTCAACTTCTGGCATGGATTTGACTTCTATGGGCATGTAAGCGTGGTTTACACCACAAATTTGATTGCACTGACCATAATAGGTCTGAGAACCAGTTGGCACGTCAATCCAGGCTTCATTAGTTCGACCAATGAAAGCATATATCTGGACAGCAAGTGATGGCACAAAAAATGAGTGCATTACATCATTACCTGTAATTAGCAGTTTAATTCGAGTGCCTTCGGGAACAACCATTGGGTAATCGACGGTTAATAAACGTGGCTGCCCAGGCTTCAGGTCTTCATCTGCAACCATATAACTGTCAAAACTGATTTCCTCATCAGGGTAGGTATAATTCCAATACCACTGATTACCAGTAACTTTGATTACCATGTCAGTATCGTTGACGCGATCCATGTAATAAAGCAGACGGAATGAAGGCACAGCTATTCCAACCAAAATCAATACAGGGATCACAGTCCACAATATCTCAATAACAGTATTGTGCGATGTTTTGGACGGCTTGGGATTGCGGCTAGCACGAAACCGAACACTTACATAAATCAACAGCCCAAGGACAAACAGTGATATTAAAGTAATCACGATAAGCAGCAAATTATGCAAGTCAGTGGCCATCTCAGCCAGAGAGCCGGCTGGTGGTTGAAGATCCATTTGCCAGGGTTTTGGCGCAGCGGCTTTGGCCTCTTGAATAAAAAGGAAAGCTGTGCCAGCGCCGCCGAACACTCCTTTAGCACAATATAATGCCTTGCATCCGGCAAGAGTTTGCGTGATGCGCAGTTTAAATTTTGCCAAAATTGGCATAGATACCTCTCCTAAACCTTTTAAACTTAATCTCTATATTCATTTAGTAAATCAAAATTAAGAAAAAAATCATACTAGCAATTTCGACTTCTTTAGCCTGTTTAGACTGATTAGAAAAGCCCCATGCGGCAGCCTGTCGCTAAATATTGCCACTTTTTTACCTTTTTTATTTAAAAATCAGTCCTGGTATTAATCACCTTGAAAAACAGTCAGGCTTAAAGCCTTGAATTTTGCAGGAAATATACCCATCATATTTTAGCCGTGGTCAGAAGAGCGGCAACATTATCGAATTTTATGCCGTTTTCACCTAGAATTAAGGATCACACTATGGACTTGCTGCAACAAACTGATGAATTGTTTTTTACCCGCAGCAATTTGGACCTTGATGTAACAGGTCAAATTGTCCGTGATGCTCTGGCTAACAGTGATGACGGTGAACTATTTTTAGAAATGCGCCACTCGGAAATGCTTGCTTTTGACGATGGACGATTAAAGACAGCAAGTTATGACCAATCAAGTGGTTTTGGTCTGCGCGCTGTCGCTGGTGAGACTCATGGATATGCTCATGCAGGTGAATTGTCAGAAGCAGCACTTAAACGAGCAGCTGAAAGCGTTTCAGCAGTGACAAAGGGCTATGGCGGAAATGCAGCGCTGGCACCAAACGCTGGAGCCAACCAGCCACTCTATTCTGATCAGAACCCTCTTAACAGCACGCCTTTCGAAACAAAAATTAAACTTTTGCAGGAAATTGATGGTTATGCGCGCGATGCCGACTCGAGCGTCAAACAGGTCAGTGCTAGCCTCACAGGATCATGGCAAGCAGTCCAAATCATCCGAAGTGATGGTCTCAGGGTTGCTGACATCAGACCTCTTGTTCGAATCAATGTATGGGTGGCTGTTGAAAAGAATGGGCGTATGGAATCTGGTGGTAGTGGTGCCGGCGGCCGTGTGATGTTTGACCAGTGGCTTACGCCAGAAAGCTGGAAAACACAAGTTGATGAAGCGCTGAGAATTGCTTTGCTCAATTTAGAATCTGTGCCAACTCCCGCAGGAGAAATGGAAGTTGTGCTCGGCGCTGGGTGGCCTGGAGTTATGTTACACGAGGCTGTAGGGCACGGCCTTGAAGGTGATTTTAACCGCAAAGGTACATCGATATTTAGTGACTGCGTTGGCCAGCAAGTGGCGTCAAAAGGAGTGACAGTTATTGATGATGGCACGATTGCTGATCGCCGCGGGTCCATCACGGTAGATGATGAAGGCACGCCAAGTCGCCGCAATGTATTGATCGAGGATGGCATTTTGAAAGGTTACATGCAGGACCGGCAAAACGCCCGTTTGATGGGAGTTGAAGCCACCGGCAATGGAAGACGAGAATCATACGCACATGCCCCGATGCCACGCATGACTAATACCTACATGGAAAATGGCGAGGCCGATCCACAAGAAATTGTTGCTTCGATGAAAAAAGGCATTTATGCAGTCAATTTTGGTGGTGGTCAGGTGGATATTACGTCCGGCAAATTCGTATTTTCTGCCGCGGAAGCCTATCTTGTTGAAAATGGAAAAATTGGCGCACCGGTTAAAGGCGCAACATTGATTGGCAACGGGCCTGACGCAATGTCAAAAATTACCATGATTGGCAATGACACTCAGCTTGATAGCGGCATTGGCACGTGCGGTAAAGCTGGACAAAGTGTACCAGTTGGCGTTGGTCAACCAACCGTAAAAATGGGTGGCGTTACCGTTGGCGGCACCGAAGCGGCATAAATACCAAAATCATCTAATCAAGAATATATTTATGCAGGCCTTTGAACCCAGCTTATGGGCTTTGTTTTCCTCCAGGCTCGTTGCGCGAGTGTCGCAGGGCTGGCCTGCGCCTTAGAACCATTACCACAATCAGCATGAGCGATGTAATACACGCGCCAAAGCTAAAGGAACAATGCGACCCGCCAAGCTGGTACAAGGGTCCGGCTAAAACAAGGCCGCCAACTTGCCCAAGCGAGGCAAACCTCTGAACTGTGCCAAGTGCCCCACCCATTGTCGCCTTTCCCGCCACATTACTGGCTGCAACCAAAAGTGATGGATTACTGAACCCAAAACCAAAACAAACTGCAGTGGTAGTTAGGATAGTCAGCCACATTGGATAGTCAGCGCCCACCATTAATCCTACCGACATTAGCACTCCCATTCCAACAACATTGACGAATACCACAAGCAACGAAGCAGGCATAATTTGATGTCCTTAAAAGTCAGACGGCACAGCGCTGGCTAGAGTGCCAAGCGGGTTAATATTGGTTCGATTTAAAAACCTCATCAATATTTTTTGCCCAATCACCATGGTAGTGATCCAGCATGACTTCGGCAGGGGTTTTCTGGGTAGAAATCACCGTCCGCAGTGGCTGTAAAAAGCCTGTTTCATCATTGCCATCATCATCAACAATGGCGCGACGTCGTAATCCTTCTGACGCGAGATCAAGCGTTTTGGCTGCAATATCATAAACGTTATGTTTGCCCAATTTGCCTCGCAGTCCATCTTTTGCCACCGATAACCGGGCCGAATTAACATCATCAACATCGATGTCACTTATTAAAGTTGCTGCTTCAGCAAGGGATTCATCATCATATAAAAGCCCAACCCAATAGGCTGGGAGGGCACAAATGTTGTCCCAAGATCCACCATCTGCACCGCGCATTTCTAAATACTGTTTAAGCCTAACTTCGGGGAATGCTGTTGTGATATGATCCTCAAAATCAGCCATGTTTGGCGGCTGGCCCTCAAAACCTTCAAGCGTGCCTGCCAGATAATCACGAAAGGATTTCCCAGCAACATCTAAATAATCTTCGCCGCGGTGCAAAAAATACATTGGCACGTCAAGGATATAATCAATCCATTGCTCATAACCAAACTCAGAATCAAAAACACAATTTGGCACACCGCACCGCGCATTATCAGTATCTGTCCAGATATGAGCACGGGTTGATAATAGACCCGATGGCTTGCCATCTTTAAAAGGTGAATTGGCAAAAAGTGCAGTTGCCACCGGCTGCAAGGCCAATGACGTACGGAATTTCTGCCGCATATCCGCCTCATCAGCATAATCAAGATTCACCTGAACAGTGCAAGACCGGAGCATCATATCAATCCCCATCGTTCCAACTTTTGTCATA
>JAOEUK010000006.1 GCA_028382965.1 Candidatus Puniceispirillum sp. | reverse complement strand
GACCTACTCGCTGGCAACACCATTTTTAGTATCAATAAAAATATAGGAAACTGAAATTCTTCCCTTCAGATTTTTAAATGTTCATTAGTGTAAAACTGAACCAGGGGTGTTAACAACGCGCTTGGACAATATCCATTAAGCCAAAGAAAACCCCAGACCTATCAAACCGCCTACCGCGCCTCCCCAAACCACCAGCCATCCAAGGTGTTTGCTTATCATTTCCTTTATAATATCTTTGACCTGCTCTGGCGTAAGCTCCTCAAGCCGCCGATCAATTACTTGCTCGATCTGATGCAGCAACGTTTCTGTCAAGCCTTCATTCGTAATTGCTGGAGATTGCACCTCTTTAATTTCTGATATGATTTCTTGAAGTTTTAGAGTGATTGGTTCTTTAAGGGGTTGCAAAGCTTTTCTACCGCCAAGCATGCCTAACATACTTCCCATGGAAGAGCCTTCTATCGCTTCAACCAACCCATCAAATACACGGTCAAAATCTATCAAGTCATTAATGTCTGTTGTAAACATTTCAACGTTTTGTCCCATGAATTTTTCAATATGTTCTGGAGTGAAAAACTCACTCATCACCAGCTTCTTAATGCCAGCTTTAAATTCCCCAAATTGATTTTGAATCACACCGGACCCATAGAAAAATGGGACTTTTTCAAAAAGCATATGGATAGCAAGCCAGTTAGTAACGCCTCCTGAGAGCGCAAATAAACCAGTCATATAAATTATTTCACTATATTCAGGTGAAAAATAGCCTACAACTATTATTCCAAGTGCAGTTAAATTCGTCATTAGGCTTTTGTTTAGCATTTTGTAACCTTTAAAATATTAGCCGCCTAATTAAACACCAAAACCCCTTTAATGAAATTGCGTGCGCACAGACAACAACTGGTTATTGGAGAGCATTTTTATCAGCAGAATCACAGTAAAAGAAACTTCGAACAACACTTCAGATTTGACCGCATATTTACTGAATAAACTTAACTCCATTTACTTCAAATCCGTCTATAATTTTATAATGGAGAATTTTATAATTTTTTCTAAAGTCCTCTTCCAATATGGGCTGTTTATCAAAGTCCCATTTTCTTAACTCAGTTGGAATTGTAGTTTCCCACTCGTCCCAACAGCCAACTAGAGACGATGGGTTCAAAGTCAGGGATCCATCACTTTCCATCTCAGGAAATTCTTCAACAACAAACTCACCCATCCTCCAAACAGTAGTATGAAGTTGACCTTTATATTCTCCAACTTCAACTAAACATTTTTTGTATTTTGGTGAAATAATCATCGGTAAGCGGCCTTCGAAGGCTTTTCAAAATTTAAAATCGTACTAATTCGTGATCAACTCTAATACACCGGGCTCCATAACAGAAAAACGGAGAAACACATCATCTTCTGTTCCCGAACGCTCCACTAACTTATTACATAAATTCAACAAATTTTTCCAACTGAGTTCGTCAGCTAGAAAAGGCTCTACCCAAAGAAACTTTAGTAAAATATTTTTTTGATATAACTTTTCAAGCTTACTAAAGTCCACGCCCGGATTAAGTCTCTTTATTTGCAACAAACTAATAGTTTGGTCTGGTGGGTGACCAGACTCTATATGGCGGCTTCTGAAAACAATACTCTCGGGCGTTTTTGATAGCGGCAACCCAAACATTGATAGGCGACTATTCAAATCTGGTAGCGCCTTAGAATCAAAATCAAATTCTTGCATAAAAACACCAAGTTCCTCAACGGGAAAATAAATAGAAAAATCTTTGTTAAGCTCATTAAGGTCTAGTTCATTCATTCGAGTTTCCTTCGCGTTAAACTCATCTTTTAGCTTATTGAAAGAAGATGCGAAGACTAGCTTCAGAGCCTTGTTTTCTTCTCTTGCTCAAGGGAGTTCTTTCATCTTCTGCTGTGCAACAACAATAATAATTCCAGACATAATGATCAATAAAATGCCAATAGCACTCAACATTCCAGGAACCTCACCCCAAAAAAACCAACTAAAAAACCCCACTGAAATTATATAGGCATATTCATATATTGCTGCATAACTAGTTTTTATTAATTGATAGGCTCTTGTCATCATGGAAAGCGCCAAGGAAGCACTTGCAGCAATTATTGCCATCCAAATCCAGAACTGTCCATCAACATTCTGCCAACCCCTAAACAGGAATGGCGCCTGTTTTAGTAAATCTAGCGAGGCCGGGAAGATTGTTAATCCAGAAGCTACAGCCGCACCACACAAACCGATGCTTACAATGAAACTCATTAATATTGCAAAAGAACTCTCGTTTTGAAGGAGTCTAAAAGTTATGATCGACCCAACAGCATAAGAAGCTCCAGATAAAACTGGCAACATGTGGAAAAATGAAAAGCCTTCTCTACCCGGCTGCAAAACCAAAAGCACACCAGTGCTTCCAACAATCACAGCAAATATACGGCGCCACCCAATGCGTTCCTTATAAACAACAACTGAAAATAACAGCACAAAAATTGGCGAGGAAAAAAGTCCAGCTCCAGCCTCTGCAATTGGCATCATTGGCATTACACTGAAATACAGAAATATAGCAAAAACCATAAAAAATGTTCTAGCCAAAACTGGCTTCCATTGCGTTGGCACGACGGAAAGGCCAAAGACCCTTCCAAGAAGCACAACCATGAAAACAGCAATCAAGGATCGGCTGAAGTGAAACTGCCCAACACCAACTTCGTCCGAAACTAACAAGGTAAGATTGTCAGAGAACCCAAAAATGGAAATACCAACAACTAGAAGTATTGAGCCTCGGCTCGCTGGTGAAACATTTGTCAACCATGTCAAAATAATTCTTCCTATTCCACCCCCTCAGAAAAATCTAAAAACGGTTATATTTAATGAACGGCGTCACTAAAGCGATGTTATCATAAAGCCTCCGAGCCTGCTCATTAAAGTCCTGAGTTAGCCAGTAAACATTGGAAGCCCCTGCATCATCTGAGGCTGAATAAACCGCCTCTATCAAACCACGACCTATACCACAACCGCGTAATTCAGGTAACACATATAAATCCTGAAGGTAGCAAACATCCTCAATTTTCCAATTGTGGGGATGAAAGATATAATGAACCAAACCAACAAGAGAACCACTCTGTTCGGCAACAACTGCATTTTGTGACTGGTTTTTATTTGAAATCAAACGTTCAAAGGTTGTCTTATAGACAAGATCCTCAACCGCTGTTGCATAAAACTCTAAATAGCCACGCCAAAGAGCTTCCCAACCTTGAAAATCATTTTCTTGCAGTCTTCTTAGGACAAATGAATTAGATAGATTCATTTATTATCAATCCCCATAATACCCTCTAGGTCATCAGGCACATCAAAAAACAACAAATTCTGCAAATAGTAGATAAACAGACTTAACCATAGCGTTAACTAAACAGCTTATAAAAATACCCTAGAGCCTAAAAGTTACTGCAATGATTGATATCATGGTCCAATTAAAGACTGTCTTCTATTTAGAATCAGCCAAAGAAGAAACTTCACCTAAGACAATTTCATTAGTGCTATTGTCTAGCATAGCGGTAATTTCATCCCCATCATCAAATTTTCCATTTAACAGAGCTTCAGCAAGCGGATTTTGAACTTTATTTTGTATCACTCGTTTTAGCGGTCTCGCACCAAATTGTGGGTCGTAACCTTGCGCTGCCAGCCAATTCAGTGCGGCAACATCAAAATTAAGCTTAATGCCCCGATCAACCAGTCGCTTTTGCAATTGACCAATTTGAATCTTAACTATGGCCCCCATATCAACTCGCGACAGCCGTCGAAACAACAGAACTTCGTCGAGCCGGTTCAAAAATTCAGGGCGAAAAACCTGATTCATTTCTAACATAATCTTATCACGAGCAGCTTCAGCTGGCGCCTCATCATCCAAAGCAAGTAAATGATCTGCTCCAATATTTGAAGTCAAAAGGATCATTGAATTACGAAAATCAACATGTCGTCCTTTCCCATCAGTCAAACGCCCTTCATCTAGAACCTGAAGCAGAATATTAAAAAGGTCCGGATGTGCCTTCTCTATTTCATCAAATAGGATAACCTGATAGGGCCTTCTACGAACTGCCTCAGTTAAAGCCCCACCTTCTTCATAGCCAACATATCCCGGTGGCGCTCCAATTAGGCGCGCGACTGAATGCTTCTCCATGTATTCAGACATATCAATCCGCAAAACTGCCGCATCATCATCAAACAAGAATTCAGCCAGCGCTTTGGCAAGTTCTGTTTTACCAACGCCGGTAGGGCCAAGCATTAAGAAGCTGCCCATTGGCTGATTGGGGTCAGCAATGCCAGCGCGTGCACGGCGAGTTGCATCAGCAACAGCTTTAACAGCAAAACTTTGGCCAATGATGCGTTGACCAATATAATTTTCCATTGCCAAAAGTTTTTCCCGCTCACCCTCTAGAATCCTGTCAACAGGAACACCGGTCCAGTTGCTAATCACGATAGCAATATGCTGACCGGTCACCTCCTCACTTACCAGTTCTGACGCAGTGACTGCATCTTTGGCAGTGGCTAGTTCTTGGCTTAAGGTCGGTAGTTTGCCATATGTTAACTCAGCCGCAGCTTCAAGATTACCCTCTCGTTGTGCAACATCAAGCGCATGACGGGTATCTTCTATGGCTTGCTGCAAACGCACTACTTCTTGCGTTTTCGCTTTAATTGCGTGCCAAGCGGCACCAAGTGTTTCCGACTGATTTTCTAAACTGGTTAGCTCTTTGGCGATTGCATTCAGCCTTTTAGTATCAGGTTTCTGCGTGTCTTTCTGTAATGCTGCTTGCTCAATCCGCAACTGCATAATTTGCCTGTCAGTCCGATCTAAATCGGCCGGCTTGCTATCTGCTTCAATGCGTAAATGACTTGAGGCCTCGTCCATAACGTCTATAGCTTTGTCTGGTAGAAACCGTTCATTAATGTAACGATGAGATAGGCGCGCCGCTGCAACAAGCGCCTCATCAGTGACTCTCACGCCATGATGAAGCTCATATTTTTCTTTCAACCCCCTCAAGATAAAAATCGTATCATCAACACTTGGCTCATCAACAAAAACCGGTTGAAACCTTCGAGTTAAGGCGGCATCTTTTTCAACATACTGCCTATATTCATCGAGAGTTGTTGCTCCAATACAGCGCAATTCACCGCGAGCCAGCGCAGGTTTTAAAAGATTTGAAGCATCCATAGCTCCATCGGCCTTTCCCGCCCCAACTAGCTGATGCATCTCATCGATGAAAAGAACAATTTCTCCGTTACGATCTTGCACTTCTTTTAGAACGGACTTTAGACGTTCTTCAAACTCACCTCTGTATTTTGCCCCAGCAACAAGCGCTCCCATGTCCAACGAAAGCAAAGTTTTATTTGCCAACGCCTCAGGCACATCAGAACTTATAATGCGTTGAGCCAGCCCTTCAGCAATTGCAGTCTTCCCAACGCCAGGCTGTCCAATTAGAACTGGGTTATTTTTTGTTCGCCGAGCAAGTATTTGAATTGTGCGCCGCACTTCAGCATCCCGCCCAATCACTGGATCCAACTTTCCATTACGAGCAGCTTCGGTTAAATCGCTTGTATAGCGTGATAAGGCATCATAACTATCTTCAGCCGTGTCACTGTCCGCCCTACGGCCCTTACGCATATCTCCAATCGCATCATTTAAAGAGTTGGTTTCAGCACCCACAGATTTCAAAAGCTTTCCAATTGAGCCTTTGGATTTAACCATTTCAAGGAGAAGTAAATCCACAGCAAAAAATTGGTCATTACGAACCTTTGCCTCTTTTTCAACAGCCGAGAAGATCTTCGCAAGATCTGCGTCCAACTGTAATTGACCAGCCCCACTTCCAGTCACTTGCGGCAATTTATCAAGAGCTATCTTTAATTCCGCCGACAATGCTGCAGTGTCACCACCTGCTTTTGCAAGCAGCACTTTGACCGTCATATTATTATCTTTCAGCAGTGCCGCTAAAAGGTGTTCAGCCATAAGCTTTTGATTGTTAGCAGCCAAGGCTGCCGTTTGCGCTGCACCAATTGCATTTCGCGCCAATGCAGTAAATTTATCAATTTGCATCATATCGCTCCTTTACAACATTAAATCACCTAACCATCTCGCTTGACCTCAATGATTTCTATAACATCATTGATTATTTTCATGATTTATTTCTACGTATCCACTCGAGCAAGAGCCAAGCCCCAAAGGGAATAAAGGACACTGGGATCACTGATCTAGTCAATAATTTCAGAGCTAACGTATGATTATAGATATGGGCATAGTGACTAGTTTTTTCAAGTTTTGGAATCAAAAACCTATAACAAAAAACCTCCTGAAAGTCTTGTCACTTGCCAGTAGATGTTTTGCATGGTGAACTAAACTATGCCCTCAAAAATCAAACCTTCTTCATCCATTTCAACTATGCAGGTAGGTAATAAAGCATTTATCAAAACAGAATGGCGCTTTCTTGTCTTTGGGTTGTTAATGGCCTTTTGGTCATCTTTAGGCCAAACCTTTTTTATCTCACTTTTCTCCACACAAATTCGCACAACTCTAAATTTGAGTCATGGCGATTTTGGTACATATTACGCGCTTGCTACAACTGCAAGTGCCATCAGCCTTGTCTGGCTTGGCAAACTTGCAGATACAATTCGCCTAGAAAAATTAGCCTTATTTACTCTCATTAGTCTTTGCTTAGCAGCGATTTTATTTAGCCAGGTATCATCACTATGGATGCTTGTTGGCGGCATTTATCTTTTACGAATGTTTGGACAAGGCATGATGACGCATGTCTACACAACAGCGATGGCTCGCCGGTATGTCTCAGCTCGAGGACGTGCTATTTCAATAGCTCAATTAGGACAAACATTAGCAGAATCAATTGGCCCAGCGAGCATTATTGCTCTTCAAGCCTTGTTTGACTGGCGAGCATTGTGGATTGGCCTGCCAATTGTTGCTTTTTTCACAGTTGCGCCCTTTCTGCGCCATCTTACTCAACGAACACGCTTACAGGATGGAGAAGGACTTAGCCGCCTTGCAGAAAAGCAGCCACAGCTCGGGGAAAAATTTGACACCCAGAAACAATGGAGACGGTCGGAAGTGCTTCGTGATCCGGCATTTTGGCTAGCTTTTATTTGGCTTGCAGCAGTCCCATCATTTGTTCTAACTGGGCTCTTATTCCACCAAATCTATCTTGCTGAAGCCAAGGGTGTTGAATTATCTACGTGGACGGCAAGCTACGTTCTCTATGCAATATTTGCTGTTGTGGGCAGTTTAACTGTCGGCCAACTCATTGACAGATTTTCCGCTCGCCGTGTTGCTGCTCACACGCTTCTTCCAAATAGCCTTGCCTGTCTTGCTCTTTGGCTTGGGTCAACTGAAGTTGGTGTTCCATTGTTCTTTGTGTTGTTCGGCCTAGCAATCGGCATACCTCACTCCACCAATGCCGCACTAACAGCTGAAGTATATGGCACACGCTATATTGGTGAAATCAAAGCTCTTTTTTTGCCAGTGGCTGTTTTTGCCTCAGCCTTATCACCAATGATTATGGGATGGATGATTGATGCTGGTTTTGGGCTAGGCGCACTTTTGGGAATGAATAGTGCACTTGCCGTTGTAGCGCAAATAATGGCAATGCTTGTCTTGCATTATCGCAAACCTTTGTGAATGATACTCTAATGTATCATTCTGTTTTAAATATTTTCATAGGTCTCATTGGGTCAATCATCATTCCTCTTTCTGCACAGGCAGACACGAGTGATTTTTCTGTGAATGGGGAGGAATGGCCAGGTTTTTGGTTCAGTTGCGAGTTTGCCCGGAGCCAAGTTGCACCAGATGATGATTGCAAAATGTTTGATGACGAAGGATTCCAGTTAGCCGAGGGTCGATTGCGTTATATCCGCATGATTGGCTCAACTGAGACAGCTTGCAGAGGAAGTAAAGTAGGACAATGCTTTTCATCAAGCGAACCCACTGTGAATATTTCACGCACTGACCGAGGCAAACTAACGCTTGGCAAAAAGCAATTTAAAGTTAGTTATTTTGGCTGCACGCAAATTTTTTATTTTGAAGACACCGGAGCTTATCGAGAGATATGGCCGGATAAGAAACGCTGCTTTTGGGCTGGAAAACGCCGATTTTATATCGCCCCATACAAGGGCAAGGTAACCATTGTTAAATAAACATATCACCACCATTTTGATAAGATGAGAGCACTTCATGACACCAAAAAATCATGCAACCCTGGTCCACCATCCCGACACTGGGTTCATTTCGGTTGATGGTGAGGAGGCTTGCGCTTTTTTACAATCCATCATAACAGCGAATGTTGAAACCCTTCGTGTTGGATCATGCTGCCCTTGCGCATTACTAACGGCGCAAGGCCGAATTTTAATTGACATTATGGTATACCGACCTAAACAGAGTCATTTTATTTTGCGAAGTGATGCGGCTCGTTGCGATGACCTTTTCACACGACTTCGCCGATATCGCCTTCGCCGACCAATTGAATTGTCATTGGAACCAAATTTTCAACTGTACCTATTAATACAAAACCATAATTCCAGCAGTAAAATAAATAGTGATATGCTAGATGGGATAACAACCATAATGTCGTGTATTGACCCACGTAGCAATGCATTGGGTATCCATGTCATTGTTCACGACAGCCAAATGCCAGCGACTAACGGGGACATAATTGCCTGGCACAAAAGTCGTATTGCTGCTGGGATTCCCGAGGGCTCTATTGATTTAATTCCTGAACGTGCATTGATGCTGGAAGCTGGACTTGACCAATTAGGTGCTGTGGACTTTGAAAAGGGATGCTATGTTGGCCAAGAAGTTACTGCACGCATGCACTACCGTGGGCTTGTCAAACGTCGTCTTGTACCTTTAGTAGTAGAGGGTGAACCGCCAATAATAGACAGTGGAATCGTCTGGAATGAAAAAATAATTGGCAACAGTAAATCCACCGCTCCGTTCAACACCACAGGCAATCCAAAGGATATATCAGCAATTTGTCTTGCGCTGTTAAAAATTACCGATATTAATTCCATCCTTGAGAGCACTAATGGCGGCTTAAAAGTTGGTGGCAAGGCTGCAACACTTGCTGTGCCAGAATGGATGACGCCACTGCCACACCCGACCAAAAATTAGCTTTTTGAGTATGGAATATAATCAATGCTGGAAACAAAGAAAACATTTGCAGTTAACTGTATTTTGTTTTTTTACCGATTAACTTTTCAACACGCTCAATCTCAGTTTGCATAATTCCAACATAGTATTATAGATCATTAATATTCCAACATTGTATATCAACCAGCAGTCCAGTTTTTAAGTGCTTCAACTCATCATCCATGATTTCCTTCCACATTTTTATGCATTTACCAAAGGATTTCTAAAACTTAATTTGCACTTTTTCACGGCCTCAGCAAAGGCAGTCTTTGCAATACGTTTAAATCCTGCTTATAAGAAGTTGAGTTTCCTTTAATCCTAATGAACAAAACGCACCTGGCTCACACACTTAATACTGAAGGGGGCTGGGGCGGCAGCAGGTAAAATAAATGACACAAATTTTGATGCCCAAAGCCACCGCAGTTTGGCTGATTGACAATACTTCACTGTCTTTTGAGCAGATTGGCACCTTTTGCAACCTGCACCCGCTTGAAGTTCAATCAATTGCCGACGGAGAGGCAGGAATCGGCATTCAAGGCTATGATCCTATTTTAAACGCGCAGATTACCCGCTCTGAGCTTGATCGCTGCGAAGCAGATGCAACTGCTGTAATGGTTTTGGCTACTTCACATTTACCGACACCCAATAGGCGTACAAAGGGCCCACGCTATGTGCCAGTGGCTAGGCGTGGCGATAAGCCAGATGCAATCATGTGGCTTGTGAAACACCACCAAGAATTAAAAGACTCCCAAATCATCAAACTAATTGGAACAACCAAAGAAACAATTACAAAAATCCGTGAACGATCACATTGGAATATTGCTAATATTACCGCAAAACATCCAGCTATGTTAGGACTTTGCCGGCAGGATGATCTGAATGCCGCTATTGAGAAAGCTGGAGGCTCTACCCAAACTGAAGAACAAGTGTCAAATATATCTGAATTGCCATAAACAGACATGCGCCGCAGAGGAGCCTTAGTTGAACGTCGAATCCGTTGAAACGAAAGATAAGGTTCTGCATCAGATTGCTACTTTGGAAAGTGAGCATCACGATCTTGATGCAGTGATTGAACGACTCGGTGAAGACTTACCATTTGATCAACTAAAGCTACAAAGACTAAAAAAACGTAAGCTTGCATTAAAAGATGAAATAACCAAACTTCGTAGCCGTATTTTACCAAATATCATTGCTTGACGTTGGTAAGCATTACAATCTAACAGTAATAAATCATTGTTTTTCCTAAATTAGGCTGGCCTGTTGGGATATCAAAAAGTGTAAATTGAGAATTCTATGACGACAAAATCATTGCAATCACGTATCGCCATCTGCATGGGCAGCCAATCTGACTGGTCAACTATGAAAGAAGCTGCCAATATTATTAGCCAATTCGGCTTAGCACATGATGTAAAAATAATTTCTGCACATCGAACACCAGCGCGCCTTGCCAGCTTTTCCGAAACCGCACATGACAACGGTTTTGAAATTATCATTGCTGGCGCCGGAGGCGCGGCCCATTTGCCAGGAATGATTGCCGCTCATACTCACCTTCCCGTTCTTGGTGTGCCAGTTGAGTCAGCTTCACTCAATGGTATGGATTCGCTATTGTCAATTGTACAAATGCCTGCCGGAGTTCCAGTTGGCACTCTTGCCATTGGTGTCTCTGGAGCAAAGAATGCTGCCTTGCTATCCATTCAAATTCTTGCTTTATCAGATGCTGAACTTCGTAAAAAAATAATTACTTGGCGAAAAAGTCAAACTAGCAATGTCCCAGAAATCCCAGAATAACCTGTCGATGTTCACACCTCAAAAAACCATTGGCATTCTAGGCAGTGGACAGCTTGGCAGGATGCTTGTAATTGCTGCAAGTCAATTGGGGCTTCGCACCCATGTTTATGCGCCCGATGCCAGTAATAGCCCAGCCGGTGATATTGCTCATGAAAGTACTCAGGCCAACTATGATGATCGAAAGTCTCTTGCGTTATTCGCAAACAATATCGATGCTGTTACAAGTGAATTTGAAAATGTTCCTGCAAGCACGATGGCGTTTCTCAGTCAGCATTGCCTTGTGAGCCCAGGACAAGCAGCTCTTCATACTGCACAACATCGCATTCGTGAAAAAAAGCTGGCTCAAAAGCTTGGTATTAAAACACCAGCATTCTGGCATATTGCTAATGTCGCTGATTTACATGCGGCAATGACTGAACTTAATGGCAATGGTATTTTGAAAACTTGCCAACTTGGATACGACGGCAAAGGACAAGCAAAGATCTCGAGCGGCGATGATCTTGATGTCATTTTTAAATCACTACAGACAAATGATGCTATTTTAGAAGAGATGGTGCCGTTTTGTGCCGAAGCAAGTTTTCTAGCCGCCCGGAGCACTGATGGAACTGTCTCCCTATTCCCACCAAGTTTGAATTACCATAACAATGGTATTCTAGCGCGTTCAATTGCTCCAGCAGACCTATCAGACGCACTGCTAAACTCTGGACAAACTGCCGTTCACGATCTCGCCAACGCGCTAGATGTTGTGGGTTTATTAGCCCTGGAGACCTTTGTTACTGATGATAACCAACTGTTATTCAATGAAATTGCACCACGACCACACAACTCTTTTCACTGGACTATTGAAGGATGTGCTTGCAGTCAATTTACTCAGTTAATCCGTGCTGTAGCTGGCATGCCATTAGGTAGCACTCATTGCTATGGCAAATGGCAAATGGATAACCTGCTTGGTGAAGATATGACTAGACTTGGAGAGCTTAGCAATACACCTGAAGTTCACCTCCACCTTTACGGTAAGACAGAGATAAAAATTGGCCGGAAAATGGGGCATACAAACCGCCAAATCAGCCTTAAGTAAATAAAACTGAATACGCTTCAAGGCAAAGGTTATTTTTTGCCAATTTCCGTTAAATCAAATGGCGTTGCCTGGTAAAGGTCATTAATCCAGTTTGCTATTAGCAAAAAAGCAAAGGGCCGCCAATGATTGATTGGGGGCAGTGCAGGATCATCAGAGGGAAAGTAGTTCTGCGGCAATGCCGTATTCACTCCAGCCGCGGCATCACGCTGGTATTCATCGCCAAGCGTTGTTGCATCGTATTCAAGATGATTAAACAAAAATAAATCACCGGTCGCTGGGTCCCGAGCCATACCCGCACCACAAACGCCACCTTCAGCTAAAACATTAAGGCCAGCAGCGGCCAAATCGTCACTTCTATTCATCGTGTGGCGTGATGCTGGCATTGGAAACCTATCAGTGAATCCATTCATCAGCCGGCCCGACACGTTACTTAGCTGGTGCTCAAATATTCCAAATAGCTTAGATTCAAGTTCATACTTTTTCACCTTGTGAAAATGCCACAAAAGTGCTTGTGCACCCCAGCAAATGCCTAAACGTCGAAAACAGTGCGTTCGCGACCACTCCATGATTTCTGTCAACTCTGACCAGTATGTCACATTTTCGAACGGTAAGGTTTCAACAGGTGCTCCAGTTAAAATTAAAGCATCAAAATAATCTTTGCGCACATCATCAAGTTGACGATAAAAGCGGCGCAAATAGCCAGACTCAGTATTACGTGGCGTATAACTAGCCGTTGTCATCAAAATCATTTCTACCTGCAGAGGCGTATTACCAAAGAGCCTTGCGAACTGAATTTCTGTATCCCGCTTTTTTGGCATTAAGTTCAACAGTAGCAAGCGCAATGGACGTATATCTTGGCTAGAAGCTTCCTGTTGCGGCATAATATCGACAGATTCGGCATGTAGAGCTTCAAGCGCTGGCAAATTATCAGGTACCTTGATCGGCATAGTGCCCCCTTACAGATAGCCAAATTAGTTTATTGTCTCAAAATCTTGCAAAATCAATGATTTGCTTCAAAATTATGTCGTAAATATTTTTGGCGTAAAGTCTAATTTGAGCACGGCGGGCACTCAATCGGCAAAGTCAGAAATACACTAAAACAAATGGATTAAACCATATCAACTACCGTGAATATCTTTTTGTAAACCTTTGCATAAGTGTGCCAGCAAAACGTTCACCGACTGACACAACTGTTTTCATTGGTTGAGTTAATTTCGGAATACGCGATACATCGACAAGACGCCGATCCAAAAATGCAGTCGTTCCATCCAAATTACCACTATTATCGGCGAGCCATGCTAGCACTGTGGCACTGTAAACTGCAGCTAAAATACCGCGTTTTGTGTAAAATGAAAAGCTAGTGTCTTGCTGACCCGCTGTACGCCACATTGTATCTACTGTTTCATATAATAACTTGGCTGATAATTTTGCATGGGCTGGCATAGCAAGAATGCTCAAGGCACGACGCACTGCATCTTTGTTAGGCTGTGCAACCTCAAGACGGAGAAGCACTAACGCACGGATTTTCAAATGCACCTTATCTGGACTTTTGGGCAGCGCAAAGAACATCTCAACCATTGATTGGTTTGCCAGCCGTGAATAAAGGGTGATAGCATCAACTGCACCGCGCGGAAAAGCAGCACTAACTGCCTCAGCTTCATAACCACAATCACTAGCACCAGACAAGAGAGCAACATCACCCCAGCCATCAAACGGCACATGCAGCACTGAAGCGCGCAAGATCTCAACAGCTATTGGATCAAAATAGGGGCTTTCTTCACTCAATAGACTATCTCCTATGTTGCAGTGCGTCTTGACCAGAGTGCTTGATTGAACACAATTGGACTTTTTTAACAAAAAACAATCCATTAGAAGAATATCACCCCTACAATCTGTGATCAACGGTTTAATGTTTGCAACTTCCGATTTGCTGTGATAAACCCACGATCTACTCAAAGCGGATTACCAGCAATCTTTAGAAGGGATGTGAATGACGTGTACGTCACCGTTAGAGACAATAATGTTGATCAGGCACTGCGTGTTCTTAAAAAGAAAATGCAGCGCGAGGGTGTGTTCCGGGAAATGAAAAACCGCCGGGCCTATGAAAAGCCATCTGAGCGCCGCGCGCGCGAAACGGCCGAATCAACCCGCCGGGTGCGCAAGCTAATGCGCAAACGTTTGGAACGCGAAGGCTATTAACCCTGATTATCAATAATAAGCTTTCACAACATTAAAACCGCCAACAATTTGGCGGTTTTTTAAAATTGGACCTCATTATTAAGAATTACAGCTATTTTTGATAGTCACGGTTTTGACTTGCATAGTCTGAACTGATCAGCCAAAACAAAGAAGTGTAATATTGTAAAAGTTATTGGATGGGTTTTTAGCATGATAATTGGTGCCCCAAAAGAGACGCTCGCTGGTGAGAGCCGCGTTGCAATGACGCCAGACAGCGCTGTACAACTGCAAAAACTTGGTTATGAGTGCGTGATTGAAAGTGGCGCTGGACAAACCGCTGGCTTTTCTGATCACGCCTACAAAAGCGTAGGCGTGACAATTGTAAAAACGGCCGCAGCTCTTTGGAAAGCAGCCCATATTGTTACAAAAGTGCAGCCTCCAAACACCAAAGAGTCTAAGCGACTAACCAGTAATAAATTGCTGATCTCATTTTTTTATCCATCACAAAATACTGGACAAATGGAATTTCTTGCCAAAAATGGTGCCAGTGTAATCGCAATGGATATGGTTCCACGCATTAGTCGAGCGCAAAAAATGGATGCGCTTAGTTCAATGGCAAACATCGCTGGTTATAGATCTGTAATTGAAGCTGGAAACAATTTTGGCCGCTTCTTTACAGGGCAGATCACAGCGGCTGGCAAAGTTCCACCAGCGAAAGTGCTAGTAGTTGGCGCCGGTGTCGCTGGTTTGGCGGCAATTGGCACCGCAACCTCTTTAGGAGCCATTACATATGCCTTTGATGTGCGGCCAGAAGTGGCAGAACAAATTGAGTCAATGGGGGCTAAATTTGTTTATCTGGATTTTGAAGAGGCTCAACAAGATGGTGCAAAAACAGGTGGCTATGCAGCTCCGTCCAGTCCAGAGTTTCGTGAAAAACAATTGGAGAAGTTTCGCGAATTAGCCCCTGAAGTTGACATAGTAATTACAACAGCTTTAATTCCAGGTCGCGATGCCCCAAAACTTTGGCTAGCAGATATGGTTGCAGCAATGAAGCCAGGTTCAGTTGTGATTGATCTGGCAGCAGAACGCGGTGGTAATTGTGATTTGACTGTGCCAGACCAAAAAATTGTCAGTAAAAACGGTGTGACAGTTGTCGGCTACACTGATTTTCCAAGTCGTATGGCGGCACAGTCCTCCACCTTATACTCCACAAACATTCGGCATATGGTGACTGACCTAACGCCAGAAAAAAATGGTCAGATATTCCATAATATGGAAGATGATGTAATCCGTGGTGTCACTGCAGTCCATGCGGGTGCTGTCACTTTCCCACCACCACCACCCAAAGTGCAGGCAATTGCAGCCAAGCCGAAGGAAGCTGTCCAAGAAAAAACACCAGCAGAACTCCGCGCCGAAGAAGTCGAAACTTTCAAACAACAAACTAAGAACCAAGTTACTTTGTTGGCTGTAGGCGGCGCACTGATACTCCTGGTTGGAGCTTATGCACCTGCCAGCTTCATGCAACACTTCATAGTTTTTGTTCTATCTGTATTTATTGGTTTTCAGGTGATCTGGAACGTCAGCCACTCGCTACACACTCCACTGATGGCCATAACTAATGCGATTTCGTCAATTATCATTCTGGGTGCCGTGCTGCAGATTGGATCCAGTGGTATTCTTGTGATCGTACTTGCTGCACTTTCTGTATTCTTCGCAGCAATTAATATCTTTGGCGGCTTTCTCGTAACACGGCGCATGCTTGCCATGTTCCAAAAATCTTAAGGAGGTCGGAACAATGGAATTGGGTTTCACTACTGCCGTTTATGTTGTGGCGGCTATTCTTTTTATTCTATCCCTTGGAGGATTGTCAGGTCAGGAAAGCGCAAAACGAGCCGTATGGTATGGGATCATTGGTATGGCGCTGGCAGTTTTTGCCACGCTCATTGGACCAGGAGCAGGATTATCTTGGCTTTCAATTATTTTAATTGCTGCTGGTGGCTTGATTGGTTACCAGCTCGCCTCAAAAGTCGCAATGACCCAGATGCCGGAGCTTGTAGCAGGCATGCACGCTCTTGTTGGGCTTGCAGCTGTGTTCGTAGGTTTCAATGCTCACTTTGAGCTTGTCAACGTTACGGCAATGGATGATTTAGCCAAAGGAGCTCTGGAGGGGTTTGCAGCGTTACTTGCCAAAAAATCAGGGTCCGAAATAAACATCCTGCGTGTTGAAGCTTCTCTAGGCATTTGGATTGGGGCGGTGACATTTACCGGATCAATAATTGCTTACGGCAAGTTATCTGGACGAGTTACTTCGGCGGCAACTAAATTGCCAGGTGGTCACATTCTGAATGCGGCTTCAGCTTTTGCATCCATCTCGTCATTAATTTGGTATATGACCTTTGGTGAGCTTTTACCCCTAGTCATATTAACAATCATGGCTCTCTTCATCGGCTATCATCTGATAATGGGTATCGGTGGTGCTGACATGCCAGTAGTTGTTTCCATGCTGAACTCATATTCTGGTTGGGCAGCGGCTGCAATTGGTTTCAGTCTTGGGAATGACCTTTTGATCGTTGTTGGTGCTTTAGTTGGGTCATCTGGTGCAATTCTATCTTATATTATGTGCAAGGCAATGAACCGTTCATTCGTAAGCGTTATTCTTGGCGGTTTTGGCGGCACATCCGGACCTCAGATGGAGGTTGAAGGTGAGCAGGTTGCGATCGATGCAGACGGGGTTGCAACTGCCCTAGAAGATGCCGAGAGTATTGTGATAATACCTGGTTACGGCATGGCTGTTGCTCAAGCTCAGCAAAATATTGCAGAATTAACAAGGAGGCTGCAGGCCAAAGGCAAAGTGGTTAGGTTTGCAATCCATCCAGTAGCCGGACGGCTTCCTGGCCACATGAATGTACTATTAGCTGAAGCTAAAGTACCTTATGACATCGTTTTAGAAATGGACGAGATAAATGATGATTTTCCTGAAACAGATGTTGCGATAGTAATCGGGTCAAATGACATCGTAAATCCTGCAGCCCAGGATGACCCAAACAGCCCGATTGCTGGCATGCCAGTATTAGAGTGCTGGAAATCAAAACAAGTCTTTGTTTCCAAGCGTGGGCAAGGCACAGGGTATTCAGGCATTGAAAATCCGCTATTCTTTAAAGAAAATACTCGTATGTTTTATGGTGATGCTAAGGCCTCACTTGATCAACTTTTGACCATTATTCAAAATAAGTAATCCAATTATAAGAAGAGAGGTGATAAAAAAAGCCGCGCTTTTTGCCGCCTTTTTTCAGCACTTCAGCCCCTCAAGATATCTAAACTTAGAGAGGCGGTGTGGCAATTAGACTTTTAGGCAGCCCAACTTTAATTGCTGCTTCCGCTTGACGGGTAGTGAGTGTATCAAGTGAAAAGTCATCAATCAAATCGTGAAACAACTCATGCCAATTGACCTCAGCGCCGAGGTGCATAAAGACTGAACCAAGCCCAACCGCAGCACGGTCCATCAAAACAAATTCCCGTGGTGGCTTAATACCGCCAATCCGCTTTAATTCAGTATGGACCTTGCCAGCTAGCTCACGGCCAGCACTGCCACCTCGCATTTGCTGAATGGGGCGAACTCTGTCTTCAAGAAGGGGCGCGTAGATAAATTCGGCCCACATATTTAAAACATCTACCGCCTCATTATCTAAACCAACAAATCCCCATCGTTCATAAGCATCAACTGCTTGATCACGATTATTGTCACGCAATGCTTTATAAAGCTCTATCACACCTGCGACGAATTGTGGACGGAAGAGCCGTATTGATCCAAAATCCATAAGATTAATACTATGGTCTTTTGAAATCGAGTAATTGCCAAGATGGGGATCGCCATGAATCACGCCATAATAATAAAACGGGACATACCACACACGAAACATGGTTTTAGCAAGTTCATTTCGGCTTTGCTGGTCTGGATTAGTCTCAAGAAATGGCATCAGCTTTTTACCTTCAAGCCAGTTCATTGTTAGCAAACGGTTTGTAGACAATTCAGGAATAGAGCTAGGCACTTGCACTTTTTTTTCTTCGGCAAGCATATGCTGATATAGCTGCATGTTCATTGCTTCACGACGGTAGTCAAGCTCTTCCAAAAGCCTATCAGACAACTCATCATAAATATCAGAGGTTGAAATCGCTGAATCATAACGCTCATAAAGCTGAAAGAGTAACTTCAATTGTTTCAAGTCAGCCTCGATTGCCGAGTGCATGTCGGGGTACTGCAATTTTACCGCAAGTGAAGTTTTATCATGTCCAACTGCCTGATGTACCTGCCCAAGTGATGCAGCTGAGACCGCATCACGACTAAAGCTGCTAAATTTTTCCTGCCATTCCGCTCCCAATTCTGCGGCCATACGACGTTTCGTAAACAACCACCCCATGGCAGGCGCATCTGCCTGCAAGCCGGCAAGTTCTTGGGCATATTCAGGTGGCAAAGCATCGGGAATAGTTGATAAGATTTGTGCTACCTTCATAATTGGACCTTTAAGTCCACCTAATGCCTGTCTTAGATCTGCCGCATGTTTTTCACGATTAATATCCCAACCAAGGTAGCGCTCACCGGCAACTCTCGCTGCCAGCCCACCCATTGTTGACGTTACTTTTGCGTAACGACGGATACGCCCCCCAAATGGTTTGTCACTAGCCGCATCAGGTTCATTTATTTTAGCCATTATGCTAGCCCCTCTAACTCATCAATCATGCTACTAATCATATCCAAGCCAAGTGACCAGAAAGCCGGTTTTCCTGGATCCAGATCAAAGCGTTTTAACGCCCCATCATACCGCTCTGTTCCACCTGCTTTCAACAAGACTTTATAATTCTGAATGAACCTTGCATCAGTCTTATTAGCTTGCGCCAACTGATATTTTTGCCATAGCGCATTGACTAAACAGTCGCCAAACGCATATGCGTAAACATAGAACGGCGTATGAATGAAATGTGGAACATAACTCCAAATAGACCGGTAATCATCGCCAGTTTTAATTGCTGGCCCCAACGCGGCATGTTGAGTCTCCATCCAAATGTCAGAGATTTCTTCAGCAGTTAATTCACCCTTTGCGCGGCAGTCATGTAATTTGGTTTCAAAATTATGAAAAGCAATCTGCCGGACTACCGTATTTAGCATATCTTCAACCTTGCCAGCCAATAAAAATCTACGAGCGTTGGCATTGCTTTCGTTGTCAACAAGCTGTCTGAATGCAAGCATTTCAGCAAAAACAGACGCAGTCTCTGCAAGAGTAAGCGGAGTATCCGACATCAAATAACCCTGATTGGCGGCGAGCACCTGATGAATGCCGTGCCCCATTTCATGAGCCAGTGTCATAACATCACGTGATTTTCCAGAAAAATTCATCAAAATATAGGGATGCACTGATGGGACAGCCGGATGCGAGAATGCTCCAGAACTTTTGCCAGCCCGTGGTGCAGCATCAATCCAATTTTTGTCAAAGAAAGGCATAGCTATCTTGGACATTTCTGGATCAAACCTCTCAAACGCCTCTACCACTATGCCCTTGGCTTCAGACCAGCTATATTGACGGTTCGCATCTCCTGGTAAAGGAGCATTCCTATCCCACCAATCAAGCTGTTTTTTACCCATCCACCCAGCTTTTAAAGCATAGTATCTGTGCGATAAATCTGCATTACGATCATTTACTGCCTTAACAAGAGCATCGACCACATTATCATCAACGTCATTGGCCAGATTTCGGGAGGATACAGGTCTGGCGAAACCACGCCACCCGTCTTCAATTTGTTTGTCCTTAGCAATTGTATTAATAACCAATGATAATAACCTTTGATGGGCCTTTAATGTTGTCGAAAGTGATTGCCCCGCCTCTTTTCGTTTGGCTGCATCTTTACTCGATAAAGCATCAAGAATTTCCGCCTCGGTAACATCTGATCCTTCAAAATCAAACCTCATTGCGGTTGTCGTTTCATCAAACAGTCGAACCCACGCACCACTTCCAGTAGGTGAGCGCTCAGCAATCATTTTTTCAATTTCATCAGAAAGCTGATATGGCGCCATAGCCCGAACTCTTCTCAGCCATGGCGCAAAACGTGTCAGCGCAGAGTCTTTCATCAAATCAATAAGACGTTGCTCATCCATCCGAGCCAGTTCAAGTTCAACAAACAAAAGGCTGGCGCCAACTTTGGCACTGACTTCGCGGATCGATTGATGATGCTTTGCAATTGCCGGATCATTGGTATTAGCAGCAAATAACAGCTGCGCATGGGTTTGCACCTTACCAAGATGTTCCAGAATTGCCTCATAACCAGCTATCACATCAACAAGCTGACTTGAAGATGATGTTGCCAATTTTCCCTGCCAGCTCTGTTCAAGCTCGATTGACAATTTAAGACACATCGCGATGTCTGTTTTTAAAGCTGTTGAATCAACCCCATCATAAAGGTCACTCAGATTCCAAATTGGACAAGATTCAGGCATTTTAAAGATTCGCTTTTCTGTCAATAGAAAGGAAAATAGGGAAACAACTACTCTTAGTATATGAGCATAAGCAATAGCTTTCTCAAGGATACTACCTAGTCCTTTTTATTTTCTCCAAACCATTTTACTCCTCTGCTTATAAAGCGCAATAAAACAGGTTCCATTATGATTTTTCAAAACAAAGTTTAAAGAGCAAACAAGTCCAGCGTCTCTTCTCTTGTTGCTGGTTTACAGCTTTCTGCCAGCTGGCAGATAAGTGCTGAATTTGTTGGAGCCAAAGTTCTATCTTTGAGGTAAAGATTATTTTCAAACCCAACACGGCAATGACCTCCATTTTCAATGGCTTCAATCATAACGTCAAATTCACGGTACCCAAACGCACAAATTGACCAGCTTGCCACATCAGTTAGCCCATCAGCGATAAACGGCGCCATTTCTTCTGGCTCGGATTGGAAGTTGCCACTATAGCGGCCTAGCACTAACAGCACATGTGGGCGCGCAGGCGGCAAAACGCCATCTGCGATCGCTTGCCGGAACTGAACTAAATCCTCAATATCATAAAGAATATGCTGAACATGAATTTGATTGGTAAAACTTTGATGATAAAAATGTTCGGCATGATTGCGTGCCTCTTGGCCGTTATCACCAATCATTTCCCTAAACCCCACTGATACAAAATCAGGCTTCAAATCAAAAACTAGATCTGCTTGCTGCTTCGGAGTGTAAACACCAACTGCCTCGGTCGTGATTTGTACTAGCATGGTTGGAACTTCGGCGCGCAGCCCGTCAAGCAATCTTTGATAACGCCCTGCATCCAATAAATGCTCGCCGTTATCATCACGGACATGGGCGTGCAGAATGCTAGCTCCAGCAGCATGGCATTCCTTGGCCGACGCGATAGTTTCTGAAATTGTAACAGGCATAGCGGGGTGGTCAGTTTTAACTTTACGTGCCCCGTTTGGTGCCGCCATAATAATCGTTGGCTTGGTCATAATGGTCCTTATGAAGTAAATGGAAATTCAAACTGTAAAAACATATCGTAGACTTCAACGTGCATTAAGTTGTTTTGTTTATGCTATCATCAGCAAAGTGCAGGTCAATAGACAAGACCTTTCCCTGGGTCAATAATAAACTATCACCCAGTATTGGGATATATTCTAACCCCCTCCAAACAGGAGCCTGACTAAATGTCCACAAAACCCACCATCAGTAATTTTGTTGCTCTAAAAGGCAAACGCAAGATTGTTTGTCTAACTGCCTATAGTGCACCCATGGCGCAAGCACTTGATCCGCATTGCGACCTACTTCTTGTTGGGGACTCAGTAGCCATGGTTGTTTATGGTATGGATACAACACAAGATGCTAATCTTAATATGATGATACAACACGGCCAGGCTGTTATGCGGCGGCGTCAATCAGCGCTTGTTGTGATTGATTTGCCAGAGGGCAGCTATGAGGAAAGTCTGGAACAAGCACTGGCGAGTGCAAATGAAATCATTGTTAAAACAGGAGCTGATGCTGTTAAACTTGAAGGTGGCGCTAACCTTGCCCCCCAAGTAAGGTTTCTTGTTGATAACGGCATCCCAGTTCTTGGGCATATTGGGTTGCTGCCACAGCACGTAGCCGCTGGTAATTCTTTTCGTATTGCTGGCCGCCATGCCACTGAAGCCAGCCAATTGCATGCCGATGCTGATGCCTTAGTTTCTGCCGGCGTTTTTGGTATTGTTATGGAAGGCATTATTGAACCCGTTGCAACGTCGATTGCCCAGTCTTGTAATGTACCAACTATTGGCATTGGAGCATCAGCCGCTTGTGATGGGCAAATTCTTGTGACCGATGACATACTTGGCCTTTACGATGCATTTACCCCGAAATTTGTTCGTAAATTCGCCAATCTTCAAGAGGAAATCGCAGCCGCCGCAACAGACTATCGCAATGCCGTAATTGATGGTAGTTTTCCAACGAAAGATCATCTTTTTTAGTCAGAGAAGACCTACAATCAGCAGGGTACCCGCATGAAAATTCTGCATAGAAAGGCTGACATTATTGATGCTACAAAAGCGTGGCAAAGTGAAGGCGAAACAGTATGCCTTGTTCCAACGATGGGCAATATTCATCAAGGCCACCTAGCTCTAATCTCAAAAGCACGCAAAAGTGCAAACCGTGTTGTTGTCAGCATCTATGTCAATCCAGCACAATTTGGGACTGGTGAAGATTTTGACAGCTATCCACGTACGCTGAATGATGATTGCGCGGCGATCGCAGCTGGTGGTGGCTGCGATGCCATCTATGCTCCAGTCAGCATGTATGAAGCCATGCATGCCACTAGCATTACACCAAGCGGGGTAGCCTTGCCAATGGAAGGCCAGTTACGGCCACATTTTTTCACTGGCGTTGCAACTGTTGTGTTCAAGCTATTTGTCCATATTCCAGCTGACTTTGCTATTTTTGGTGAAAAAGATTTTCAACAGCTTGCTGTCATTCGTCAGATGGTAAAAGACCTTGATATAAATATTCATATTCTGGCACATCCAACAATCCGCGAGGCAGATGGGTTAGCCCTATCATCACGCAATTATTATCTATCCACCAAAGAACGCCGTCTTGCTCCAAAAATTTACAAACAAATGCAAGAGACTACGGCTCTTCTCAAGAAAGGAGTGGAGGCCAGTATAGCTCTCAAACAGGCCAAAGAAAAGCTTCATAGTGCTGGGTTTGATAAGATTGACTATTATGATCTTCGCCAGCTAGATGATTTGCAGCCTTGTAATCGACCCACAGAAAATAGCCGAGTTTTTACCGCCATATGGCTTGGATCAACCAGACTAATTGATAATTGCGCTCTTTAGAAGCCAGGCTATCATTTGCTCTTTTAATACAATAAACTGCTAATAGCGCTTGAATGGGATTAATTCGCCCCAAATGGCAGCAAGGAGACTTAGATGAGCCAACAAGAAGATGCCAGAAATCACGTTCTGCGGGCTAGTATTGATACAGCTATTGCGAGGCTGACTAACAGCTATGATGCTGGAGGTAAATTGCTTATTTGTGGGAATGGCGGCAGCGCAGCAGATTGTGAACATATTGTTGGCGAATTGATGAAAGGCTTTTGTTTGCCCCGATCATTGTCATCTGCCGACCGGAATCAATTGACAAAAACATGTGGTGATGATGCAAAATTTCTTGGTGAAAAGCTTCAATATGGTTTGCCAGCACTATCACTTGTCAGTCATTCATCCCTGATCACTGCAATTGCTAATGATATAGATGGTGACATGATTTTTGCTCAGCAAGTATGGGGGATTGGCAAAGCTGGCGACGTATTACTTACCATATCCACATCTGGTAATTCCCAAAATGTTTTGCTCGCTGCAAAGGTTGCCCGTGCAAAAGAAATTACAGTAATTGGCTTAACTGGCCGAAGTGGTGGTCAGCTAGCGCTGCTATGTGATGTATTGATTAATGTCCAATCTAATAACGTAGCAACAGTACAAGAGTTACATTTACCAATTTATCATGAAATTTGTCGGAGCATCGAAGCTCACTATTTTACTAAATAATTGGCCTCTAAACCTTGCACAAAAATGCATAGCGCCTAGTGTCAAATATTGATTTTTATCAAATATGATTCTTATAGTCACAGAGGCTCTGAATTTCTTCGAGTAGAGGATGATACTTTCGGTTCCAACTACCGTTGCAGCTTGCTACGGTGCTTATATCAAACTTCCAAAAGCAAAAAATGCTGTATTAAGATACTGCGGCTTTCCATAGTAGAAAGTCTTTCCATCCTCACCTTCAACACGCCCACCTGCTGCCCTTAAAATTGCATCACCAGCAGCTGTATCCCACTCCATTGTTGGGCCATAGCGAGGATAAACATCAGCTTCACCGGCAGCAATCAAACAGAATTTTAACGACGATCCTATAGACACGGTTTGAACAATGCCTCGAGCGTTCAGCCATTGATCTGTTTTACTGTCCATGTGTGACGCACTCGCAACCGCAACACTGCCGTTAAATGGCAGTGACCGGACACCGATCTTAAAACTTCTTTCATTAGTCATTTCAAAGGCACCAGCGTTAAGGCCGGAAAAAAATAATCTATCGAGAGCTGGCGCATACACAATTCCCATCACTGGAATTTTATTTTCAATAAGGCCAATGTTCACAGTAAAAGCTCCACTACCATCTGACTTTAAAAATTCCTTAGTACCATCCAGCGGGTCAACCAAGAAAAACTGTTCTGCATCGACAAGGTTATGACTTGCTGAATTCTCTTCTGAAACTATCGGGATGAATGGCGCAGCAGCCTTTATTGCTGGCAACAAAATCGCCTCTGCCGCCATATCAGCATCACTGACCGGACTGCCATCAGGCTTTAGCTGGGCAACAGCACCACGCTGATAAATATCAATAATAACATTGCCAGCTTTACGCACAGCCGGAATTAACTGTTTGGCGAGTAATAAATAATCAATCTTATTTTGCACAACTTCATTCATGTCCAATAGGTTGCTCCTTCTAATTTTTAGCTCACCATGTTAATGGCACTCGCTAATTCAAAAAAGTACAACAGCTTATCTTTAATTGCTCAACAGCAACGGGTTCCCGACATAAGCATCAAAACAAGCAAGAAATAATTGGATGAATTTGTGAAGAGACTAAGTTGCATAAAACCATCAAAGACTAGAACTGTGCCACCTTAAATGATCCTCCATAAAAGTCGAAATAAAAAAATAAGAATGATCAAATCCAGGATGTATTCGTAAATCCAATTTCATACCAGCATCTTTACATGCTTTTTCAAGTAGCCACGGCCGCAATCCACTTTCAAGAAAGCTGTCCGCCTCACCTTGGTCTACAAGGATACTTGGGAACCTATACCCATCCTCAATCAAGGCAACAGCATCGTAAGCCCGCCATGTTTCTTTCTCTTCACCAAGATATTTAGCAAATGCTGAACTTGACCAATCTGCAGTCATCGGCTGAACAATTGGTGCAAAAGCTGAACAGCTTTTAAAGCGGCCTGGTTGTCTTATTGCCATAACAAGTGCCCCATGCCCGCCCATAGAGTGACCAAAGACCCCCTGACGGGTCATATCAACAGAAAAATTTTCAGCAACCAAATCTGTTAATTCATTTAAAATATATGAATACATTTTATAATTCGTCGAAAAAGGAGCTTCCGTAGCGTCTAGATAAAATCCCGCGCCTGAACCAAATTGCCAATTGTCAGCCTCATCTGGCACATTTTCTCCCCTTGGGCTTGTATCAGGGCAAACAATGGCAATACCTAGCTCAGCTGCTAACCGCCTATATTCACCCTTTTCCATTACATTGGAGTGATTACAAGTCAGGCCCGACAAATACCAAAGAACCGGTGGAGGTGTTAATCCCAACGGCGGCAAAAAAAGAGCAAAAGTCATTTCACACATAGTGATGTCAGAAGCATGTCTGTAAACGCCTTGAACTCCGCCATGTGAGTTATTTTTGGAAATTACTTCCATCAATAGACCACAACCGAGCGAATGGATTCACCAGCATGCATCAGATCAAAACCTTTATTGATTTCATCCAATGACAAGGTATGGGTAATCATTGGATCAATATCAATCTTTCCATCCATGTACCAATCGACAATCTTCGGTACATCTGTTCTACCACGTGCTCCACCAAAAGCTGTGCCACGCCAACTACGGCCAGTCACCAGTTGGAATGGACGAGTACTAATTTCTTGGCCAGCACCAGCCACACCGATGATAATAGACTCACCCCATCCCTTATGCGCACACTCCAGTGCCTGGCGCATTACATTCACATTGCCTATGCACTCAAATGAATAATCGGCTCCTCCACCTGTTAATTCGACAAGATGGCCAACAAGGTCACCCTTGATCTTGGATGGATTGACAAAATGGGTCATTCCAAACTGTTCACCCCAGGATTTTTTATCGTCATTCATATCAACGCCAACAATCATTCCTGCACCAATCATGCGCAAACCTTGGACAACATTAAGGCCAATGCCACCAAGACCAAAGACCACCCCAACACAACCCGGCTCAGCTTTGGCTGTGTTAATCACGGCGCCAATACCCGTCGTCACACCGCAACCAATATAACAAATCTTATCAAACGGCGCGGCCTTGGCTACTTTCGCAAGTGCAATCTCAGGCACAACCGTGAAATTAGAGAATGTTGAAGTTCCCATATAATGCAAAACAGGCTTTCCCTTTATTGAGAAACGGCTTGTACCATCTGGCATAACCCCCTGGCCTTGTGTGGTTCGAATTGCCTGACATAGATTTGTTTTTGGATGCAGGCAATAATCACATTCACGACACTCAGGTGTATAAAGGGGGATTACATGATCCCCCACTTCAACGCTGGTGACACCCGGGCCCATCTCACGAACAATGCCAGCACCCTCATGGCCAAGAATGGCTGGAAACATACCTTCAGGGTCAGCACCAGATAAGGTGAATTCATCTGTGTGACAGATTCCGGTTGCCATGATTTCAACCAGCACTTCGCCCTGACGTGGACCACCAAGATCCACTTCCATTATTTCTAATGGCTTTCCGGCCTCAACTGCTACTGCTGCTCGTGTCTTCATAACTTCCTCCTAGCTAACATATATTTGTATATTAGCCTCTAAAATATCGACATCACCAGTGAAACACTATACTTTTTATCATCTGCTTTAGTTGGTGTTTTTCTCAGTGCTCGTTCTCAAAAAACCATTAAAATTAGTGCAAAACTCAAACTCTAATTGAATGCACATTTTACTTTGCTCCAGCAAAAATCTACACCTTATAATAGCAGATACATTGTCAAAAAAAGTACAAAAAGCCAACACCGAAAGCTAGTCCTCCAACAAGGTTTTTCTTAAATTGAACTCTGGAAACATTGGCCTCAATAAACATCAAGCAGGTTAGCCCTATCATCGCCACAATGTTCATCAAGCCAAACACAAACATTGTCACTGTCAAAGGGCACAAGCTCTAACACAAATTAATCCATATTTTATGCCAGAAGACCAATCCGTTTTGATAGACAAATGATTCATTTCTGTTTCAATAAAAAATTTTGTGAGTTGTCCACATATATCTGATTTAGAACTGGCGAATTTCATTATCGCAATAGTAAAGAAGATTCCTGATGAAAGCCACTTAGCGCTAAGCACCGTGCTTTCATCCAAAAGTTCAGTTGAGCCCCCCCACTGCATAACCACACCAATGCAGCAGTGGAGAGCCCTAACCGTAAATTAACCGTCCATAAACCCCAGAAACACTTAAATCTTATAAACTCTTGCATTAAAGCGCGGGAGCAAGCTTAGCAACATCATGGCTAAGACCATGCCAAACCACATAAAGAAAGCCTATATATCGGAAACCTCTACAGAGATGCGTTTAGAACATTGTATACATTGGTGAAAGATAAACAGGACTTCATTATTTATTAGTTATATGTTAATTAGTATCCGTAGTGGATGGTCTCGTAGCTCATCTGGATAGAGCACCAGATTCCTAGTAAGAGATTGGGTGCATCACTGGAAACGGTGAATGTAGAACTGCTTAAATTCGGGGAAACCTTTAGAATGGCAATCCCGAGCGAAGTCCCAACACAGGGAAACGTGTAGAGACTTAACAGGCAGTACCTACCGGAATGAAATAAAATTTTTTTGTTTCAATGGTAAAGAGAAAGTCCAGCGCACAAACATTCCACTTGGAATGGCAGTGAAAACTGTAGTGTGATGAATCTGGGGGTAACAAGTTCGAGTCTTGTCGAGATCACCACTACTAATTATCAAAATTAATATTAATGATATTCACTTATGTTTTATTGAATTGTTCATTTGATCTAATATATCTTTTTATGAAAATTATTATCGCCAATTTGTTTGAAACCCCTATGAGAAATCTCTTGCTCTATTCTAATGAGCCACCGGATCGAGACCCTCCCCTGCCTGAAAGCATCATGAAATACTAGTCCAACTGATTTTGTGAACTTTTAATAATCCTGGACAAGCCCACCAATACATTTTGTTCAGGGTTTAGCGCCATACAATTTTACCATTCATTGACAAAAGCTACACTAGGGCGCATAACCCGCCGATAGAAGTGGCGCGCTCGGGGCGATGCTACCCTCGCAAAAAGCCATGCGCTAGAAAATAAATCAATGTCAAATACAAACAACGACCCTGCCGAAAGCTCGGCCTCAAACTCTGCCGTTGGTTTTGACAGCTTTGGATTGCCCGAACTCATGCTTGCGACTCTAGCGCGCGAGGGGCTAACAGCACCAACACCAATTCAAGCCATGTCGATCCCCTTATTGCTTTCGGGCAAAGATTTAATTGGACTTGCACAAACTGGCACCGGCAAAACTGCTGCTTTTTTACTACCCTTAATGACCCACCTTGGCTACAGCGCAGCGGTACGAGCGGGACATCCCCCAAAGGCATTGATCCTTGCCCCAACCCGGGAATTAGCAAACCAGCTCGATCAGAGCGTTAGCAAGCTGTCAGCAGATCTCAACATCCGCCATTTAGCCATATTCGGGGGAGCACGTTACGATGCGCAAATCAAAGGCTTGCGACGCGGAGTTGATATTGTAGTTGCCACACCTGGCCGTCTAGAGGATTTAATGGACCGCGGTGCTTTTGATCCTAGCGGCATTACCCACTTTGTTCTTGATGAAGCAGATCACATGCTTGACCTGGGTTTTTATCCACCAATTAAACGTATTGCTTCCAGCATACCTCGCAACCGGCAAACAATGTTGTTCTCTGCAACTATGCCACCTGCAATTGAAAAACTAGCTAATGAATTCCTGACTGATCCAGTCAATGTCAAAGCCCCACAAACCGGCATTACTGCTGACAAGGTCACACAACGTGTCACACTAATGGCAGAAAGCGATAAGCGAGATAGACTTTGTGATATTTTAAATGAAAAGGATACAGGACAGACTCTTATCTTTGTGCGTACAAAACGCCGCGCTGATGCACTAGCAAAATTCATGAGCGTTCGTGGCTTTAAGGTTGATGCTTTACACGGAGATATGCGGCAGACTTTAAGGCAAAAAGTCCTTCGGAATTTTCGAAGTGGTGAATTGCGCGCGCTGATTGCAACGGATGTTGCCGCACGTGGCATTGATGTGGCTGGCCTCAGTCATGTGATCAATTTTGATCTTACTGACACGCCAGAATCATATGTCCATCGAATTGGGCGAACTGGTCGCGCAGGCCTCGGTGGTTTAGCCATATCCTTTTGCGCACCAGATGAGAGGCACAAGTTGGGCGCAATCATCTCGATGGTGGGCCCTCGAGTTGAACTTTTTGAACTAGATGGCACCCCTGTTTCTGATTTCAAATCTGGAAGCGCACCTTCTCGCAGCCGTCGCCGCTCACCACAAGGGGAGCGGCGGCCTTCTGGCCGGCCAAACGTTGGCGGTAGCGAACGGGCAAAAAGCAATCGTAGTGACAGTCGACCAATGGCTGGTCGTGGGCGAGCAGCGGGTAATCCAACACGCACCAAAAAACCAACGGGCTCAAAACCTGAACGTTCATTTCGACCAAATCGTGATGAACGACCAAATCGTGATGATCGACCAAATCGTGATGAACGACCAAATCGTAATGAACGACCAAACCGTGATGAACGACCAAACCGTGATGATCGACCAAACCGTGATGATCGACCAAACCGTGATGATCGATCACGCAAAAATGGTAAGCGCGAAAATCACAACACCAATCAAAACAGTAAAGGCGTGAAGCCACAGCGCACTTCTAATGAGTGGTCCACACGTGATGACAAGTCCGTTAAAGACAATAAACCATTCAATAACAAACCATCACGCAGTAAAAAGCCCTTTGAAAGCAGGACTGAAGCAAGTGCAAAATCATTTGGTGACAAAGCAAAGCCTGGCAGGCCAACAACGAAAAGTAAAAAACCTTTTGGTAGTAAGCCAAGCTTTAACAAACGACCAAATTTTGGAGACAAATCATCCAAAGTAAAGTCTGATACGGACACAGGGAAAAACAGTTCCTCGCCGCGTTCTACCGTCCTAAAAAAGCGCAGCAATCAGAAAAGCAATGCTACACCGCAAGGTGGACAAGGCACGCTTAAGCGGCGACGCTAATTAACTAATGCATTTCATGTTTTGTGCTTAATGCAAGGTACACTCAAATCTATCTTGAAGGGTGTTTTTAAGATTTATTGCGCCAAAAATATCGCTGCACAAAAAATACAATTGCAGAGCCAACTCCCATCGCCAATATCGCATAGAACCATGTGTCAATCGTAGCTGCTCCGCCTTTCCAATCAAGAACATAACCTATAACTGGACCACCTAAAGCCCCCCCGCCAAAACCTATCATTGAATGCACCGCCAATAAGGCTCCGCGATCGTGCTCATCACCTGCTTCGACAGTCCCAGTAGTTAGCGCGCCAGAGTCAAGCATGATAAAGACGTTATAGATCCACAGGCCGGCAATCGCCATCCAAATTGGGCCATCAAGACTCAGAGCTGCCAGAAAACTTACAAGGACTGTTGCTGCCCCAATCAAGGCGATAACACGGTGACGGCCTAGGGTGAGGCAAATTTTTGCGCCCAACAATGATGCCAACAAACCCGTTACGGTGATGAGGCTAACAATTACTGTTACACCTCCAATACCAAAATTCTCATCCGCACGACCTACCAAAAACAGAAGTAACGCAAAACTCCATGTTCGATAAGCAAATAATTCATAAGTATGCGCAGCATAGGCAAAAATATAACCCAACGCTTCTGGTTTATAAAAGGCTGGGCGCAAATCCAAAGGGTGACGTTTCTTTTGAGTTTTAGATAGCGGCTTAATGATGATTGGCGGCACCAAACACAAAACAAACATGCCAGCTAAAAATACACCGCCACAGCATATTAAGGCGGCAAGCCTATAATCAGCATACGCCAAAAAAATACCCATCAAGGCAAATGACCCGCCCGTGCCAATTCCAAAGCAAGCTGTATACCACGGCACTGCTCGCACCCGGACGGCATTATCAAGTCGAGCATTCAAGATTTGCAAACCCGGCATATACGTTCCAGCAAGACCAGCGCCAACTAACGTCAAAGCCAATGCAGCAGACCAGAAATCAACAGCTGTCAGAGCAAAAAATAAACAGCCAATAAAACTGAACGCACATCCACCAAGAAAAATAAGTCGGGCATCCACTCGGTCAGTTAGTCCAACGAGTACCGGTGTCGCAACAAGATAGCCAAGAAAATAAGCACCGCTAACCCACCCGATATCTGTATTATTAAGCTTCCATTCGGGACCCAATTTGATTAGGAACACTGGCCAAATCGCAAAACTCAGCATAGCTAAAATACCAGAAAAACTGACTAGGGCGATAAGGCGCTTTGGGTGGTCGCTAGATATCATTAATTACCACCCATTAAACAAAACATTTAATCAATAGCTTTCACGCACTCAGGAAGAGACCGGCGCCGCCTAAGAAGGCCTTTTCGAATAAACATTTCGATCATGCATAGGAAGAAGTGGCAGGCTGTTATCTTACTAGCTTAAAAACACCGTCTGAAACTATAAGGTATCTTTCAGCTTTCCGTATACGGATTTATCCACCTAAAAACAAACGGCCAACATCTGGATTCTCTAAAAGAATATTCCCTGAGTCAGCAATCGCTGTCTCACCGGAAACAAGAACATAACCAATATCGGCAAAAGCGAGGCCTTTCTTAGCATTCTGTTCAACCATGATAATAGTTTTGCCATCTTTCTTTTGTAAATCATCTAAGATTTCAAAAACCATGTCGATAAAGCGCGGCTCAAGACCAATTGATGGTTCATCCACCAACAACACCTGGGGTTGCATGACAAGAGCGCGTGAAATTTCCAAAAGGCGACGCTCACCGCCAGAAAGAACTCCTGCAGGTTTATCACGGCGATCTGCAAGACGACTATATTTATCAAACACCATCTCAGCAGCAGCTTTAGCTTCAGCCGGACGATTTTTCAAAAAACCGCCCATCAACAAATTTTCTTCAACCGTCATCTGTGGAAACACAGACTTGTCCTGAAGAATATAAGCAATACCCGCCTCGGACAGTTTTTGTGATGGCGTCAAGGCAGTAACATCTTTTCCTTCGACAATAATTGATCCAGAAAAAATGTTGGTAAACCCGAAGATCGAGTGCAAAACAGTCGACTTACCAGCACCGTTAGGGCCTATAAGACAAAGCGACTGCCCACGACCTACCCGCAAATTAAAGTTATGCAAGATTTCCATCTTACCATAACCGGCCTTCAGGTCATTAATTTCCAGGTAATGATCATTCTTGGTCAGTTTTTCTAGCTTAGAAAGCTTCGGCGCACTTGAAGACATAGACGCGGCTTCACGGGCTACCTGATCTACTGACATTACTACATCGACACTGCCGCTTCCGTAACCACTGACACTTTTCCTTGCCCCTTTGCGGGCGGGAATTATTCGCTTCTTAGCAACAGCTTTTTTCACCACCGGCTTCTTAGCAACAGCTTTTTTCACCACCGGCTTCTTAGCGGTCTTCTTTACTGGTTCTTTAGCCATCAATGGCCTCCAAGATACGCATCAATAACACGTGGGTCATTCTGCAATGATTCAGGTTTTCCGCTTGCCAGCATCTTGCCATTTGAAAGACAATAGATATGTGAAGCCAGATTCATAATCACCCGCATATTATGTTCAATAACGCAAAGTGTAATTCCAAGCTCTTCATTTGCACGACGCAACCGGTCTATCAAACCGTTGATTAAAGTTGGGTTAATACCTGCAGTAGGCTCGTCAAGAAGCAGGACTTTTGGCTCATTCATAAGCGCCATAGCAAATTCCAAAAGTTTTTGTTGGCCAAAAGACAGGTCGCCAGAAATTAAGTTCCGTTTCGAGTAAAGCCCCACAAATTCAAGTAAGTGTTCAGCTCGTGAACGAATTTCGCCTTTGCGGGAAGCAAACATTGCATTCTTTGAACCTTCTCGCTGAGATACTGAAATTTGCATATTATCAACACAGTCCATTTTCCCATATATACGGGTTTGCTGAAAAGTCCGCAGCATTCCCATGCGAGCAATATCGCCAACCCTAAGCTTTGATATTTCAGTATTATCAAATTGAATTGAACCACTATCAATTGGATGGTAGCCAACAATTGAATTAAACAATGTTGTCTTGCCACATCCGTTTGGGCCTATAATTCCGGTAATGGAACCACGCTCAACCGTCATAGAAATGTCTATGTTGGCCTTCACACCACCATATGATTTAGAGACGTCATTAACTTTAATGATTGGATCGGCCATCTTAAGCTTCCTCTTTCGCTTGTACATTTGACTGATCTACAATAATTCCAAATTTCTCAGGGTATTTGGTTTGCAACCATCCCATAATACCTTGTTGGAAATATACAATATTGACTATCAAAATGAAGCCAAGAGCAACCCACTGCCAGCCTAGAAGATAAGTCCAAGTGGTTTCTTTAACTACATGGAAAAGAACAGCACCCAATACAGGTCCCCACAACGTTCCCTTGCCTCCTAAAAGAGCCATAGCTACCATAAAAATACCAAAAGTGGGTGCTGGGAAAGCAACCTCAACTGGCTCTATATAACCAACCATATTGCCAAACACTGCGCCAATACAGCCCATATAAAACGCTGCAATACCCCAACCAAACTGCTTATATTTTTGGGTCGGTATTCCCATTGCCTCAGCTTTGTCTTCATCATCTCGAATTGCATTTGCAGCCAAACCAAACTGTGTTGAAAATAGCCAACGAATGGTGAAATGAGATGCTACAGCTAGCGTAAAGCAAATTATGTAGAAAAAAGCAGATCGAAGTTGAATATCCCAAGGGAAAAATGGCATTGAAATACCGGCACCACCGCCGATGGTGTCCATTGTTCCAGCTATTTGGCCCGCTGCAATTGCTACACCAAGTGTGCCAATAGCAAAGTAAGGGCCTCGAAGGCCAAACACTACCATGCCAAGCAGCCGTGCTAAAATCACACAGGAAACCCCAGCAGCTAAAATACCTGCGAACAAGCCGACAAAGTATTGCTGGTCAGTAAATACTGGCTTTATCGCACCATAAGACGCGGTATAGAGGGAAATATCATAAAACATTGAAACTTGAATAACTGCAGACACATACATGCCAACACCAAAAAAAGTTATGTTGCCAAGCGAATTATATCCCATTTGGCCGCCGGTAATATCCCAAGTCGAGGCCATTATGACCATAACCCACATAACTGCCATCTGCTGAGTATAATTGGGAAACATTATTGGCCCCAAAACTCCAGACACTGCAATCACAAGATAAAGTAGAATTTGATTTCTAGTCATTACCGTACCACCTGCCGCTGACGCCGCATTTGAACTTGCCTCCACATAAGAACAGCGAGCAACATTAAGACTGAAGCCGCAACTTGCCACTCTGCACCAGCTACAATGCCTGCATACTGTTCGACCCAGCCAAGAACAAAGCTCATGCTTATGACACCCGGCAAATTACCAAGACCCGCTGCTGTCACAATAGCAAATGTGCGAAGTGTATAAATAATGCCATAGAATGGCTGCAGAACCCAGATCATTGAAACCAAAACACCAGCTACACCGCAAATTGCAGCATTTAGCGAATAGGTAAATGCAAAAATATTATCAGTATTAATACCCAAAACTCTGGCGGCACGAGCATCTTGCGCCGTAGCTCGAATAGCCTGGCCCATGCGTGATTTTTTCATAAATATCACAACAGCTGCTGCCAATAACATTGCCAGAGCTAGTGAAACAATTTTGACCATAGGAATGGTTACAAAATCATCAAACATCATGGCTATTGGAAAATGCGAATCAATCGTTTGAACCTCTGGTCCGTAGATAAGGTTCATAACCTGCGTCATTAAAAGTGAAAGGCCAAATGTTGCAAGAAGAGAGACGAACATATCATTGTCAATCACACGTCTGATGATCATAACGTAAATTATCCAGCCATAAATAAACATGACCGCTGCCACAATAGGGATAGCAAAAATAGGATGAACACCAAGCTGATATAGCGTAAAGGCAATATACCCTCCCATGATGACCATATCACCTTGACAGATATTCTTTACGTTCATCACACCCCATACAAGCGCTAATCCATAGGCTATAAGTGCAAAAACTGCACCTACAAAAATGCCATCTAAAATCATCTGAACATTCATTATGGGCGCATATACAAACAGCAATTGAAGATTGTCTAACATTTATCCTCCAGTTCGGACTTTATAAAAATGAACTGCAAAAGGAATAGGAAGCCCTCTCAGGCTTCCTACAAAGTTCATTGTATAGATTAGTAATTAGCCTTACGAGGAAATGTCATATCTGCCTGCGTAATAATTGGCGTATACATCCCATCAGCAGTGATTTGACGATAAAACATTGGTTTTGCAATATTGTTACCTTCAGGTGCAAATCTGATGTCTCCATAAAAAGTTTCCATATCAGTTGCTGCTAAAGCGTCACGGACCTTTTTCTGATCGAAGGTATTTGCACGCTCAAAAGCATCTTTGAACACTAAAACAGCAGCAGATGCCTGAGCTGTTTGATACGGCACTTCTGTATAGCTAGTGTGAATTTTCTTGAAATCACGATTCCAGTCAGCTGCTGAACCAAAATATGAGTCTTTCTTTGGCAAGTTCGACAACCACTGTGTTGGACACATCACTCCATTAGCAAACTTAGGGAATTTTTCATGTACTTTAGCAGCTTCACAATGAGTTATCGCAATCACAGGAGCTTGTATTCTCATTTCTTCAACTTGACGAGCTGCAGTGGCAGCGCCTTTTGAATGACCAGAAACCAAAAGAATGTCCGGCTTAAGTGCTTTGAACTTAGTTAGCGTTGCTGACATGTCAGACAAATCAGCTGGTAATTTATCATCAATAACAATTTTCATGCCGAGCTTCTTAGCCGTGTCAACTACACCAGCACGAACATCAAGTGAGAAACCGTCATTTTCAAAAGCCATGCCAATTCGCATTTTTGATGGATCTTTACCTTCTGCCTTAGCTTTTGCTGCAATAATATCCAGCACAGGAGCTAAGTAATACTCAGAAGTTGAGAGCACAGCAAACATGTATTTGTAGCCTTGAGTAAACAACGACCGCGAAGCGCCTTCAGCCTCAACCATTGGCACACCAAATTTTTCAGTCACAGGGGCAACCGCCTTAGTTAGGCCGGTACCATATGGGCCAAGCATGAACTCAATGCCATCCTGTTGAATCAAACGCTCAGCCAGCTGTGTTGCGCGAGCTGGTGTGGACTCATCATCATAATACTTAACTTTCAGCTTGTAGCTTTTGCCACCAACTTTAACGCCGCCCTTTTCATTGATGCGGTCAACAGCAAAATCATAGCCGCGCTGCGTGTGAAGACCGTTAGTTGAGTACTTGCCAGACAACGAGATTGCCGACCCCAAAATAATTGTGTCGCCCTCCACTTTTGCCACAGCAGGTGCGGCTATGCCAGCGAGACCAACAGCGAGGACAGCGCCTGCGGCTATCGAATACTTTTTGAACATTCTTAATTCCTCCCAGAATTGAACAGCGTTATTGTTAAATACGTTAAACACTTCTTAATAAGTCGCCAAGCAAGAATCCAGCATTAAAGTAAAAAATTTCCAAATAAGAACCAAACTGTTTCTTTTTCAGACATAAAGGGCACAAAACACTTGTGCATTCTAATTACAAAAAAACAGTGTGCGTCTATTGTGGCACATCCCCTTTCAAAGTGATTCGGTGCAGCAGTCGGCGGTGCCCGTGATAATCATTTAGCGGATAATGTTGGACGCAGCGATTATCCCAAAATGCCACATCACCAACTTGCCATTGGAGGCGACACTGAAATTCTGGCAAAATTTGGTGTGCAAAAAGGTAGTCTAGAAGCCCCCGGCTTTCCTCTTCAGTCCAACCATCAAACGCGATGGTGTGGGCTGCATTAACATATAGAGCTTTTCGATTTGTCTCAGGGTGTGTTCGCACAACTGGATGTATCCCAGCCAAATCATCCGGGTTAACGCCGCTGCCTGAGTCTTTTACCCTGTCACTGCGAGTGGACGCTACCCTCTTCTTACTTGCAGAATTTATTGCCCAAAGCCCATCCAGCAATACACGCAGTGCCTCAGATAATTGTTCATAAGCTTTATATTGATTAGCGAATAAAGTATCTCCACCAAGGGAAGGCAGTTGCTTTGCGTAGAGTAACGTCGCCATTGGTGGGCGCTTTTGATAAGTTGTGTCTGAGTGCCAAATTCCACCAAAATTAATTTTTTCGTCTTCCTTTTTCAGCACTTCTGTGATCATCGGGAAACCATCGATGCCAGTCAAAAATGGATAGATATCCGGTTCACCAATTGCTTTAGCAAAAGCTAATTGCGCTGCTGGCGTCAAGTCTTGGCCTCTAATTACAATCATCTGATGTTCGAGCCAAATTGAACGCAAATCTGCAATTAAACCATGATCAAGGGACGCACTTAAATCAATGCCATGCACCTCAGCTCCCATTGCTGGAGCTAATGCTGTTATTTTCATTCCAACCTCATGTGTCTATTTCACATCAAAAAAACTATTAATTAACGTTTATCCATTATGCCTTATACGTTAAAAATCTGGTTCTTTGGTAAAATTGATAAGCGTTTGAATAGCTGGTATCAGCTTCAACCAGAATTTTGAAAAAGTAAAACAGATCTACTGTGAATAATTTTAACCAAAACTGGCACCAATGTGTACTTGGCAACATGCAAAAATAATAGTACAAAATCAAATTATTGTTTGCGGACAAACTCTTTAAATTGGGCTTGAAAGAAATTTCCACTGATTTGGCAACCGTAAAGTTTAAGTTAGACGGTTTAAACGCTATGAAAAAAGAATTTTAATAACACCAACTTTTACCAAAATACAAGGTGAGAACTCATGAAAATGACAACTGAAGAAGCATTTGTAAAAGTCTTGCAAATGCATGGCATTGAAAACGCTTTTGGTATTATTGGCTCTGCAATGATGCCCATATCCGACCTCTTTCCTCAGGCTGGCATCACCTTCTGGGACGCTGCCCATGAATGTAATGCAGGCATGATGGCAGACGGCTTTACTCGTGCTACAGGCAAAATGTCCATGATGGTAGCTCAGAACGGTCCTGGAATTACCAATTTTGTAACGCCGGTAAAAACAGCTTACTGGAATCACACGCCATTATTGCTGGTAACTCCTCAAGCAGCTAACAAAACACTCGGTCAGGGTGGCTTTCAGGAAGTTGAACAAATGGCACTTTTTGAGGACATGGTTGCCTATCAGGAAGAAGTTCGTGATCCGTCACGAATTGCTGAAACCTTAAATCGCGTGATATTACAGGCAAAACGTGCTTCAGCGCCAGCGCAGGTTAATATTCCACGCGATTTCTGGACACAAGTAATAGATATTGAGCTTCCAGCTATTGTTGAGTTTGAGCGTCCATCAGGTGGTGAAGACGCCATCGCCAAAGCCGCTGATTTGTTATCGAAGGCAGAATTCCCCGTCCTCTTAAACGGTGCTGGCGTTGTTATTGGCGGCGCAATCGAAGCCTCAATAAAGCTTGCTGAGCGCCTTGATTCTCCAGTTTGTTGTGGCTATCAGCACAATGACGCGTTTCCTGGATCACACCCATTATTTGCTGGCCCCCTTGGCTACAACGGATCAAAAGCCGGCATGGAACTGATTGCTAAGGCCGATGTTGTTTTGGCTCTAGGCTCCCGTCTAAACCCATTTTCAACTTTGCCCGGCTATGGCATTGATTATTGGCCAAAAGATGCAAAAATTATTCAAGTTGACATCAACCCGGATCGCATCGGCCTGACAAAAAAGGTTAGCATTGGCATTGTCGGTGACGCAAAGAAAGTTGCAACAAGTATTCTTGAAAAACTTTCAAGTACTGCAGGTGATAGTGGCCGCAACATCCGCAAAGAATTGGTGGCTAAAACCAAATCTGCCTGGGCACAGGAACTAACCTCGCTTGACCATGAGGATGATGATCCAGGCACGACTTGGAACGAGCGTGCACGAAACCGTGAGCCGGCAAAAATGTCACCTCGCATGGCTTGGCGTGCAATTCAGTCCGCCCTTCCAGAAAATGCTATCATTTCCTCTGACATCGGAAACAACTGCGCAATTGGCAACGCTTACCCAACATTTGAAGAAGGACGGAAATATCTTGCACCAGGTCTATTTGGACCCTGCGGATATGGTTTGCCATCAATTATGGGAGCAAAAATTGGTCGGACTGATTTGCCAGTTATTGGGTTTGCTGGCGATGGTGCCTTTGGTATTTCCATGAATGAAATGTCAGCCATTGGTCGTGAAGAATGGCCCGCCATAACCATGGTGATTTTCCGCAATTACCAGTGGGGCGCAGAAAAGCGCAATACAACATTATGGTTCGAAGATAATTTTGTTGGCACCGAACTTGATGAGCAGGTATCTTACGCTAATATTGCAAAAGCGTGCGGCGTTGAAGGTGTAGCAGTCTATTCCATGGATGACCTTCGCGATGCGCTGGCAAAAGCAGTTGACGCCCAGATGAAGGACGGCATAACCACCTTTATTGAAGTGATGCTAAATCAAGAGCTTGGTGAGCCCTTCCGCCGTGATGCAATGAAAAAGCCAGTATCAGTTGCAGGCATTAGCCTCAGCGATATGAGGCCACAGCAAAGCGCCTAATTAAGTCAACTTTGATGCTTTACGCTAACAGAGAAAGACCGCTATTAGCGGTCTTTCTTATATCTTAATTCTAATTCTTAGCTTCTATGGCGTCAAAATTGTGCAGCCCGTGGTGGCACGGCCAGTCAATGCCTCGTGCGCCTTAGCAACATCTTCAAGTGGAAAACATTGATTAATCGATACGTCTACAGTCCCATCCGAAACCACTTTAAATAATTTTACCGAAGCCGCGTCTAACCATGACCGCTCTCCAACAAAATGAAATAAAGTAGGACGGCTGAGATAATAGGACCCTTTGGCAAGATCTGTAATTTTAAAATCCACGTATGGCCCTGATGACTGGCCAAAAGCGATAATTGTACCGTGTCGTTTCGTTGCAGTGAGGGTCCGTGCCATCGTGTCCTTGCCAACTGAGTCATACGCCACATCAACGCCATTTCCATTGGTCAAACGCATCACTTCAGCGTCAAAATCAACGCTGGTGTAATCGATCACATGATCATATCCATTTGCCATGGCTAGAGCACATTTTTCAGCACCACCAGCCGTACCAATGGTGTTTGCCCCAATTGCCTTTAGCCACTGGCCCGCTATCAGACCAACACCGCCTGCTGCTGCATGAAATAGCACCGTGTCACCTGGCTTAACGGCGAAGCTATCATGAATAAGGTAAGCTACGGTCAAGCCCTTAAGCATAATAGACGCGGCTAAATCACTGCTTATATTATCTGGTAATTTGACCACGTATGCCGCGTCAATTAAGCGGTGTGTCGCATAGGCTCCGTTGGCAAGCGTGTAGCCAACGCGATCACCCACAGCTAGCCCATGAACGTCCTTACCAACAGCTTCAACGATACCAGCGCCTTCAGACCCTAGTATTAGGTCGCTCTCAACTGCCCATGGATATGCCCCGTTACGGATATAAATATCAAGGAAATTAATACCAATCGCCTCATGCCGGATTAGCGCCTCGTCATTGCCCGGCGCCAAATCGCCAAGTACAATTTTTCGAAGGACTTCAGCCCCCCCTGGTTTGGCAGCTGCCATTGCGTAGCGCATTGTAAATCTCCTTTAATTAACAATTAAATATTCCATTAGCCTAACTAATATCAATTTTCATATGTTAGGCTCTTTGCAGAACAAATGACTAGCATTTTTAACTTTTCATCATTTGCTTGAAAATAGTCGCCCCTTGTCTAACTAAACAGACAGTTAACCACAAATTTTTATAAGCTTAACTTAACTTAAGTTGTTGTTTTAGAATATTTTATTTTTTATAAATGTCGATTTGAATCAGATTGCACTTGCAGTCCGGTAATATTATCTTAGGGTTAAATAATAGAACAACTGAAAAGGGGAACTTAAAATGACTGATCAATCAATAGGCACATCTGATCAACTCAAAGATCCTGACTATGAAATACCTCTGGTTCCACGCACAGTACTCGGCATTCAACATGTTTTGGCAATGTTTGCTAGTAATGTAACGCCAGCTATTATCATTGCTGGCGCTGCTGGCTTTGCTTTTGGCGGCGCAGACATGGTATTCTTAGTCCAGATGGCAATGTTATTTGCTGGTATTGCCACCTTATTCCAAACGATAGGGCTTGGCCCCATTGGCGCACGTCTGCCAGTAATGCAGGGTACCAGCTTTGCATTTGTGCCCATCATGATTGGCATAGTAAAAACAAGCGGTATGGCCGCCCTGTTTGGGGCTGTAATTGTTGCTGGCCTCTTTCATGCATGCCTTGGCAGTGTTATTGGCCGTATTCGCCACTGGTTTCCCCCATTGGTAACCGGCACGGTTATCACCGCTATTGGTCTTTACTTGCTGCCTGTTGGCATTAAGTATGCGGCGGGTGGGGCAGCAGCCTTTCAAATGAACGCGCCTGAATGGGGGGATTTCAGCAAGTGGAGCCTCGCCCTTGTTGTGATTTTCGTATCGCTTGGGGTGAAGTTCTTTACCCGTGGGACAATGTCGTCTTCCGCTATTCTTATCGGTTTGATTGTCGGATATATTGTTGGGTATCTGACAGGTGCGGTTAATTTAGGCGGTGTTTCTAAAGCTGCATGGTTTGCTATTCCACAGCCCTTTAAATATGGGATAGAATTTAGTGCCTATGCCATTATTGGCATGTGTCTGATGTCGATTGTTAGTGCCATTGAAACCGTTGGTGATATCTCGGGCATTGCAAAAGGGGGCGCAAACCGCGAGGCAACAGACAAGGAGCTGGCTGGAGGCACCTATGCTGATGGTTTTGGTAGTTTTATTGCCGGTTTATTTGGCGGTCTGCCAAACACATCTTTCAGCCAGAACGTGGGGCTGATTTCAATGACTGGTGTGATGAGCCGCTCAGTAGTAACATTAGGCGCATTGTTCCTTGTTGCTTGCGGTCTTATTCCAAAGGTCGGTGCAGTTGTTGCAGCCATGCCAATTTCAGTGCTTGGCGGTGGTGTGATCGTTATGTTTGGAATGGTTGTTAGTGCCGGCATTAGTATGCTATCTGATGTGAATTGGAACCGCCGAAACATGATTATTCTGGCAATGTCTTTGTCAGTCGGCCTTGGCCTTCAGGCTGTCCCAAAATCAATGCAGCATCTTCCCGACTCACTTGAAATGCTGATGGTATCAGGATTGCTTCCCGTTGCGGCTATTGCCGTCGTGTTAAACCTGCTGATCCCAGCAGAAATTGACTAATTAAAAAGGGCTTGTGGAGGAAACCCTCACAAGCCCATCATATAAAAAACATTAACATGCCGTCGGAACTTTTCAGTTCGGCGGCATAGTCATGCTAAGGCTACAGTACAATGACCAATGAAACATTATTGATTAAAAATGCTGATCTGCTGTGCACAATGGCGATGGATGCCGAGAAGGGCCCGCCTGCCAACATTGCTGGACAAATTGGCGATCATTGTGGCGCCGAAATCAAAAATGGCGGCCTATTCGCGCAAAACGGGGTTATTGAGACCGTTGGAGAGACAAAAGATTTGCCTAGCACCGCTGATAGAGTGATCGACATGACAGGTCATGTGGTCATTCCGGGCATGATTAACACGCATCACCATATGTTTCAAAACCTCACGCGCGCCGTTCCAGCAGCACAAAATGCTCCCTTATTTGGTTGGCTGCAGACCTTATATCCTATCTGGTGCCATCTTGGTCCTGAACATATTTACTGGTCAAATGCCCTTGGTATGGCCGAATTAGCGTTAACCGGTTGCACCACATCATCAGACCATCTCTATCTTTATCCCAACGGGGCGCGGCTTGATGATTCATTTGCAGCTGCAAGCGATATTGGGATGCGCTTTCACGGCACACGCGGGTCAATGAGCATAGGTGAGTCAAAAGGCGGGCTGCCACCTGATCGCCTGACCGAGGATGAGCCAAGCATACTGGAAGATTGTCAGCGTGTTATAGAAACGTACCATAATGCCAAACGACATGCGATGCAGCGTGTAGCACTGGCTCCATGTTCGCCCTTTTCAGTTAGCATGAATCTTATGCGCGAAACCGCTAAAATGGCACGCGAATATAAGGTGGGATTGCATACTCATCTTGCCGAAAATGTAGAAGATATTGACTATAGTCTTGCCAGTTTTGGCATGCGGCCAGGCGAATATATCGACGCTGTTGAATGGGTTGGGCATGATGTGTGGCATGCCCATTGTGTGCAGCTCGATAAGGACGAAATTGATCTATTTGCACGTACGGGCACCGGCATTTCTCATTGCCCTTGTTCAAACATGCGGCTTGCCAGTGGTATTGCACCAGTGCGTGAAATGCTTGATGCCGGTGTCAAAGTTGGTCTTGGTGTTGACGGATCAGCATCAAATGATAGCGGTCATATGCTAAATGAAGCACGCCAAGCCATGCTGTTGCAAAGGGTAATGAAAACCAGTGATTCACTGACTGCGCGCCAATCCTTAGCTGTCGCCACGCGGGGCGGGGCGGCTGTATTGGGCCGTGATGATATTGGCCAATTGACACCGGGCTATGCTGCCGATATTGCTGCTTTTAATTGCCGCGGCATTGATTTTGCTGGAGCCGCATGGGATTTACTTGCCGGATTGTTGTTTTGTGGTTCCACAAAGACCAGCTATACCATTATCAATGGTAAAATCATTGTTGATCAAGGGCAGCTTATGACAATGGACATGCCAAAATTACTTGAAAACCATCACGCGATGATGACTGATCTAATGCAAAAGGCACGGCTGGCATAATGCCATTATCTAAGGCTGAATAACCGCCGCAGGCCCGTCATGCCACACTTCATCCAGATTATGCCCGTCACCTTGCCGGTCAATGACAAGAAAGTCCTGCATTGCCTCCAAGGTTAAAAGTGGATGATGCCATGTGCCACGATCATAGCTTACGCCCTGCACGCCCGATGCAATAAAACAGTTGAGCTTAGAAAAATCAGGCGCATCACCGGTCACATTGCCATGCGCCACAACAACGAGCCAGTCATGCTGACTTAACGGGACAAATGCTTGCGAACCAATTGGGTGGCGCTCAAGAAGGCTAATTTCAATTGGATCAGGACGGCGTTTGCCTCGAAATAGCGATATAATGGGACGACCACCAGCCTCATTCACATCAACATTGGACATCGCATCAAAGCGTGTAGTTGTGCCTTGATTGATACTGATCTGCTTCGCACCATCAGTTTCAATAACCGTTCCAAAGGGTGAAAACGCTGCTTTGGTTAGAGGCTGAATTTCAAGGGTTAAGACATGCGGCATTATCACTGACCAACTCCTTTAAACGGGTGCATCGCGATCCAATGATTAGCAATATCAATTCGACGAGCGACCCACACCTTGTCATGCGACATTATGTGATCCAGAAATTTTACCAGCCCTGCAAACCTTGCCGGCCGTCCAATCAATCGGCAATGCAGACCTATTGATAACATCTTGGGCGCTTTGGCTCCTTCTGCATAAAGCACATCAAACGCGTCAATCAGATAGCGGGCAAATTGATTCGCATTATGAAACCCTTGCGCGGTGGCAAATCGCATATCATTCGTATCAAGCGTATAAGGAACCACCAGATGTGATGTTTTCACCTCATTGGACCAGAAAGGCAAATCATCCGAATAATCATCCGCATCATAGATGAAGCCGCCTTCTTCTGCCACAAGCCCCCGCGTATTTTCGGAAGTTCGTCCCGTATACCATCCAAGAGGACGCGAACCACATATGTCTGTAAGGATTGAAATCGCTTTTTGCATATGCAAGCGCTCTTCGTCGATGGGCACACCATGATAATCGATCCAACGATAGCCATGCGCGGCAATTTCGTGGCCATCAGCAAGGGCCGTTTCAATAACTTTTGGATGACGCGCTGCTGCCATGGCCACGGCAAATATTGTTAGCGGTAACCGTCGTTGACGAAACAGATCCAGAATACGCCACACGCCTGCCCGTGACCCATATTCATAAATTGACTCCATCGCCATATGGCGCGCACCACTGAACGCCGTTGCCCCTATAATTTCAGACAAGAAAGCTTCAGATGATGAATCACCGTGAAGCACACTATTTTCACCACCTTCTTCGTAATTCAACACAAATTGTATGGCAATTCGCGCTTCATTAGGCCACCGGGCTTGCGGCGGCATTGCACCATACCCAACTAAATCGCGAGGATAATTCTGCATCACTCATCTTTCATTATAGGTCAAATCATCACAATAGACACAGCAAAACCTATTTGTTGCGGCCCACCAATCCATGATTGACCATATCACGCCACACGGCAAGCATTGCTCGCTCTTCATCTTCAATCCAGATTACCTGACCAGGTGGCATGGCATGCGAGGCAGCCACCTGCCAAAAAATATCATTGGTATGGCGAAGCACATCCCCCTCACTCTCAAGGTAAATACCCTTTGGGGCAAAAGCCAGCCCATCCCAAACTGGCTCTCGCGCATGGCAACTACTACAACGCTCGATCACTAGCTCAATTGATGCGCTGTTAAGAGCCTCAGGACTGGCATGGGAAGTCCTGTCATAAACAGCGTTAGGAGCACCAAGCTGCGATAGCATAATCGCACATCCTGTTAACAACCCAGCAACTATCCAGGTCCACCATGGCGGGGCAAGGCCTTTATGTTTTGTGTTAAAGAAATGCCGAATTACCGCCCCAATAACAAGAATAAGTGCCAGAATAGCCCATGCATAATCGGTTGCAAATACAGCCGGATAATGCCCACCAATCATCACAAAAATAACCGGTAGTGTTAAATAATTATTATGCAGCGAACGCTGCTTACCACGCGCACCATAACGTGGATCAGGCTGTTCACCGGCCTTTAGTGCGGTAACAACCTTGGTTTGCCCCGGAATGATAACCATCAAAACATTGGCCACCATCATGGTGCCAATGGTAACTCCCATTTGCATAAAGGCACCACGGGCTGAAAAGATCAGGCCATAACCGTAGGCCAAGAGAACAAGAAACACAAAACCAGCCAAAGCAAGCCGCAAATCACTTTTACTAAGCGGGCTCCTACACATGCCATCATAAAAAACCCAGCCAATTACAATACCAACAAGGCTTATCATCACCGCTTGTGTTTCGGTAATATCCAATATTTCCAAATCGATCATATAAAGGCTTGCCGCGCCATAATAAACAAGGCTCATCAGCGCAATGCCAGAAACCCAGGTGCCATAGGCCTCCCATTTAAACCATGTCAGCTCATCTGGCATTTTTGCCGGCGCAACAAGATATTTCACCATGTTGTAAAAGCCACCACCATGCACCTGCCACGCCTGACCATGCGCCTCATCAGGCAGTTCTTTGCCCGGTCTTAAGCTAAGGTCTAATGCAATGAAATAGAATGAAGACCCAATCCAGGCTATACCGGCAATAACATGAACCCACCGAACAACAAGTTCAGACCACATCCAAAGATAGTCAACCATGAAAACCCCTCACTTTAACCCTCTCTTGTATTAAAAAACAGTATCGTCAATAGCCAAATGAAGCATCATTGTAATCGTCATTTAAACCTCGCCAGACAGCAAGTTGAGCCGCGATTGACAATGCAACATATGCTGGACTTTTCCCTGTAATTTCATCAATGCCGATCGGGCACACCAACAAATTCAGCATTGATTCCGTAACACCTGCTGCCAACAGCCTTTTGGCAAAGCGTGCACGTTTGCTCTTAGACCCAATCAGCCCCAGATAAGCAAAGCCACCCCGCGTCAACAACTCAAGACAGATTGCCTCATCAAGGCTGTGCGAATGAGTCATCACCAGATGCGCAGCTCCAAACGGGGCACGGCTGGCAATGTTTTCAGGCGCTTTGGCAAGCAGCTTTTCCGCTCTGTCTTCCAGATCAGCTGGAAACCGGGAATCATCAATGTCGACAAGAAAAATCTCAAAACCCAACCCCTCCAGACGCGGCAGAAGTGCCCGGCTAACATGCCCAGCCCCATAAATAAATAATGGAGTTTGAGTTGACATGATTTGCACTGAAAATGACGGCACTTCGGATGCAGTTTCTACCAATAGTGGCGGGCCAGAATGCAATGGATGCGACAAAATCGTTTTGCACGTTACCTTTGCACTCAAAGCCAAAAGATCACTTTCATGGCTTGAAGAGAATTTTTCCAATAGAATGGACATTTGGCCGCCACAGCATTGCCCCATATCAGGGCCAAGCACGAATGTCAGATGCTGACGCTCCCAACCTTCATTCCCTCTTGCAAGCATGTTTCGTGCCCGCGCCATAATATCAAATTCTACCGCACCACCGCCAATTGTTTTCCAGCTATCCATCGCAGTAATCAGCATACGCGCACCAGCATTACGAGGCGATGACCCCTTTGTTGCGGTCACAGTAACAAGCACAATATCACTTCCGTCTGCCAGTTCAGACAGCACCTTTTCAAACCAGCTATTGCGCAAGGCCCCCATAGATCCGACCTTAGACAAAACGGGCCCCAAGCCGATTTGCACATAGTAAAATCCGTTCTGGTGTGGCAGGGGCGTCAAGCCCAGGATAAGCCGCCCCATCGATACCTGCCAGCGCATCAGATAGCGCAAGCCATGTACTAATTGCCAGCATCAATGGCGGCTCCCCAACCGCTTTTGATTTGTGAATTGTCTCTTCATTATTTTCGCCATCCGCGTAAAAAGCAACACGCCAATCAACTGGCCGGTCAGCACTGGTAGGGATTTTATAGGTTGATGGCGCATGCGTTGTTAGCCGCCCATCTTTGTTCCAGACCAGTTCTTCAGTGGTCAGCCAGCCAACACCTTGAATAAAGCCACCCTCAATCTGTCCCATATCAATTGCTGGATTCAGCGACTTACCAACATCATGCAGTAAATCTGCGCGCACAAGTCTGTTTTCACCCGTTAGTAAATCAACAATCACCTCAGAGACAGCTGCACCATAAGCAAAATAATAAAAAGGACGGCCATGCATTTGGTCTTTGTCCCAGCTCAATTTTGGCGTCGCATAGAAGCCAGTTGCCGATAGGGAAACACGCCCCAAATAAGCACGTTTGACAGCTTCAGCAAATTCCATTGTCTCGGACCCTATATGAACCTGCCCATTGGCAAAAACTACATGAGACTTATCTGCTTGAAATTCCGTTGCAAGAAAGGCAACAATTCGGTCCTTAATCGTCCGCGCTGCAAGCATAGAGGCCATGCCGTTCAGATCCGTCCCCGATGATGCCGCCGTTGCTGATGTGTTTGGCACCTTGCCCGTTGTGGTTGCGGTAATTTTTACCATCGCCACGTCAATCTGGAATTCATGAGCAACAATTTGCGCCACTTTTGTGTAAAGACCCTGCCCCATTTCGGTGCCACCATGATTAAGGTGCACCGACCCATCATTATAGACATGGACCAATGATCCAGCCTGATTCAGAAAGGTTGTGTTAAAAGAAATGCCAAATTTTACCGGTGTCAGAGCGATCCCACGTTTTACATGTTCATTGGCAGCATTAAATGCGGCAATGGCAATGCGGCGCGCCTCATAATCAGATGTTTTAACCAGCTCATCAATAATCGGCTGGATCACGCAATCCTCAACCAATTGCCCATAAGGGGTGACCCCAAACACACTGGCATTTTTTTCCGGATAGAAATTCAACCGCCGCACCTGTAACGGATCAAGCCCAAGATGATGCGCCACCTCATCCATAACACGTTCAATCCCAAGCATCCCCTGTGGCCCACCAAAACCACGAAACGCTGTATTGGATTGGGTATGAGTTTTACAACAATAGTTGGTGATTTTCATATGCGCAATATCATAGGCATTATCAGCATGGCACATTGCCCGCGCCGCAATTCCAGCCGATAAATCCCATGACATGCCGCAACGCAACGCCTGATCAAATTCAACCACAAGAATGCGCCCCATATCATCAAACCCAGCGTGGTAATCAATACGGCAATCATGGCGCTTGCCAGTGATCATGAAATCATCATCTCGATCATAGATGGTCTTTGCTGGCTGGCCAGTCAGGTGCGCTGCCAATGCGGCTGTCATAGCAGGTAAATTACCCTGACTTTCTTTGCCACCAAATGCTCCACCCATACGTCGCGTCTCAACCGTTACACCATTATTAGCACTCCCAAGCATTTCAGCTGTCTTATGCTGAATTTCACTCGGATGTTGGGTTGAACAAAATAACTGTATATCGCCATCCTCTCCAGGAATAGCGAGGGCGGCCTGACCTTCAAGATAAAAATGCTCTTGCCCGCCAGCATAAAGTTGGCCAATGATCTGATTTGGGGCCTCAGCAAGGGCTGTTTTCGAATCCCCTTTGGTCATTTCACTTGGAGGCGCCAGTAAAGAGAGGGCATCCATCGCAGCATCAATTGTCAGGATTGCTGGCAATGGTTCATAATCAATTATTGCAAGTCCAATTGCTAAGCGCGCCGATGCAACATCAACTGCTGCCACCGCAAAGACTGACTGACCGAAATAGCAAACTTCATTCACCGCAAAAATCGGGTCATCATGGAACATCGGCCCGCAATCATTGACCCCCGGAATATCGGATGCCGACATCACCGCCACCACGCCAGGCGCGGCAGCAACCGCTGATAAATCCATAGCCCGAATCCGCGCATGCGCATGCTGGCTTTGGCCAATCAGCACTGTCAAGCAATTTGCCGGCGTGGCAATATCGTCAACATAGACAGCTCGTCCTGAAACATGCTTGGTAGCACTATCATGATGCTGGCTTGTACGAATATCACCCTTGATACCGGATTTGGCAGCCATCACCAACCCTCCAGACTGGCCGTAAGCCCCTGTCCGGCAAGTCGCATCTGTTTACCAGAGATAAGTTCCAGCCCATACTTGACAATTAGGTTTTGCGCTGTCAAAAGCCGGTATTCAGCCGATCCCCGCATATCTGACAATGGCGTGAAATCTTCCGCCAAAGCCGCTGCCGCTTTTTTAAAATACGCTATATCAAGTGCTTTTCCAGCAAGCTCCCATTCGGCGTAAACAGCCCGTTTTGGTATTCCCGCCATGCCGCCAAAGGCAAGCCGCACCGCATCTATCACCCCATCTGTGATGTCAAGATTAGCCGCTAGCATTACCGCCGAAATATCCTGATCAAATCGTTTGGATATTTTATAGCAGCGCAGATTTGGCTTCTTGCCTTTGGGCATCAGCAACGCCGAAACAAATTCTCCAGCTTTGCGATCCTGCTTGCCGTAATCAAGAAAGAAATCTTCCAGATTAACCTCACGGCTTTTGCTACCTTTGGTTAATTCAACTGCGCTATCAAGACTGATCAAGACCGGCGGCAAATCACCAATAGGCGAAGCATTAGCAATATTGCCACAAACCGTACCGCTGCTACGTACCTGCAAGGCCCCAAACCGGCGGAGTAATTCTGCGCATTCTGGCAAATCATCCGCAATATGCAATAGGAATTGCTGATGCGTGACCGCTGGCATGATGCGCTTGACATCACCATCATCAATAATCGCGTCAAAACCGGCAACGCCACCTGTCCATATCATCTTATCCAGCTTTCGGTGCTGTTTTGTGACCCAAAGCCCAACATCAGTTGCCCCGCCAACAATCGTTGCTTCAGGATGTTCAGCATATAGCTTGGCAAAGCTTGCACTATTTGCAGGCGCCATGAACTGGCTGCCCCCATTATCGCAACAAACATCATGCCCACTCTCAAAACTCTTCAAAAGGCCCGCATCATTATTATGAATGTCATCGCTAAGATTTTTGACATCAAGCGATGCGGCGGCGGCTATAATCGGCCGGTAACCAGTACAGCGGCAAAGATTACCCGCGATCGTATCATCCACATCATCAGGTCCAAGCCCGCTGCCATTTTGCCAAGCGGTATATAGCGTCATCACAAAGCCTGGAGTACAAAATCCACATTGCGACGCATCATTTTTTACCATCGCTGCCTGTACCGGGTGCAGTTGATTGCCATCATTGGCAAGCCCTTCAACCGTACGGATAGCAGCGCCATTAACCATGCCCATAAACAAAATACACGCATTGACCGGGCGATACATCAACTTTCCCTTCGCATCTGGACGTGCCATAGAAACGGTGCAGGCCCCACAATCACCCTCACCACAGCCTTGCTTAGTGCCGCGCAAATGAGGCTGGCCACGAAGCCAATCAAGCAAGGTCAAATCACCAGCACAATCGCTTACGCGATGAACTTTACCATTTAAAACAAAACAAATTTTGCGTTGCATCAAACCTCCGCGTCTAGCTGCCACGATAGGTTGAGTAACCGTAGGCAGATAACAACAAAGGCACGTGGTAATGCTGCGCTGGATCTTCAACACCAAAGTTAATGACAACGTCATCAAGGAACGGAATGTCAGGTAAATCATCTCCACTACGACGTAAATATTCAGCCACTTTAAATTTCAATTGGTACCGACCTCTTTGAAACGCATCTCCATCAAGCAACGGTTCATCACACCTGCCATCACCATTAGTTTTCGCTGAAACAATCAAGGTCTGGCGATCCCCATTGCCTGCAGTAAAACGAAAAAGATCAATCGCTAATCCAGATGCTGGACAGCCTCGCGCTGTATCCAAAACGTGAGTTGTTAAACGGCTCATTCAACCTTATCCTTGAGTTAGAGTTTTATGACTTTCTTTAATTGATAAACGATGACATTTACGCGCAAATATTGCAAAACAAATGAATTATCATTGACAAATAACAAGTGGGCTTAAATGAAAATAAAACCAGCACCTCACACATTGAATCGAGCGGAATTTATTGCAACCTTTGGCGGCATTTACGAACATTCCCCTTGGGTTGCAGAAACACTTTATGATCAAGGATTGGACCCAGGCGACGCAAATCCTATAATAATAACTAAACGTATGTGTGCAATTGTTGATTCAGCGGGGACTGCCCAGCAGACTTTACTTTTGTGTGCACACCCTGAACTAGCTGGAAAGCTAGCTGTTGCTAAATCCTTAACAGCCGAGTCTGCGGCCGAACAGGCCAGCGCTCAACTTGATCAATGTAGCACAGAAGAATTTGCTGAATTTCAGGCCTTAAATAAACGTTATCAGGAAATGTTTAGCCATCCATTTATTATCGCAGTTCGAAACCTTGATCGGAAAAAAATTCTTTCAGCATTCCGAAATCGTGTTAAAAATTCTCCAGATGTTGAATTTAGTATCGCCCTTGCAGAAGTGCATAAAATCGCGCAATTACGATTAGATCAGCTTGCCATACAGTAAATAAAATAAGCCAAATTATAAAAAATATTTAGCTTACTCTCCTTACTTTGTATCGCTCCCTGAATGGAAGTTAAATACTGCTCCATCTTTGACACCACTTGGCCAACGAGCAGTGACTGTTTTCAATTTAGTATAAAAGCGAACGCCTTCCATTCCATGCATTGAGTGATCCCCAAACATAGATCCCTTCCAACCACCAAAGCTGTGATACGCAACTGGAACAGGAATAGGAACGTTCACTCCAACCATTCCGACATTTACATTGCTTGCAAATTCGCGGGCCGTATCACCATCACGAGTAAAAATGGCAGTGCCATTTCCATATTCATGTGTCATCACCAGATCAACTGCTTCCTCATAGGTTTTAGGCCGCAAAACAGACAACACCGGACCAAAAATTTCATCACGATAAACCGACATATCAGACGTTACATGGTCAAGCAGCGTGCCGCCAACAAAAAAACCATCTTCATACCCTTGCAACGACAATCCACGACCATCAACAACAACGCTCGCGCCATCAGCTTCCCCTTGATTAATGTAATCAAGAATACGATCTTTCGACTCGCGGGTTATGACTGGGCCCATTTCTACGCCGGGCTCATCATACTGGCCAATTTTCAAGGCACGAACCTTGGGAGCTAGCGCGTCAACAAACCGATCTGCTGTTTCATCACCCACCGCAAGCACTGCAGACACTGCCATACAACGCTCACCTGCTGATCCATATGCCGCGCCCATAGCCGCATCAACAACTTGATTCATATCAGCATCAGGCATAATGATCATATGATTTTTTGCACCACAAAGCGCTTGAACACGCTTGCCATTGGCACATCCACGACTATAAATATATTTACCAATAGCGGTTGAACCAACAAAACTAATCGCCGCCACATCCGGGTGATCAAGAAGAGCATCAACAGCTTCCTTGTCACCATTTACAACGTTCATACAGCCATCAGGCAATCCTGCCTCACTCAAAAGCTCCGCCAAATAAAGTGGGGCTGCAGGGTCACGTTCGGATGGTTTTAAGATAAACGTGTTGCCACATGCAAGAGCCATGGGAAACATCCACATTGGCACCATAGCAGGGAAATTAAAGGGGGTAATTCCTGCCACAACACCAACTGGCTGACGAAGGGAATAACTGTCAACTGCACCAGCAACCTGTAATGAATACTCACCTTTCAGCAAATGCGGAATACCGCATGCAAATTCGACCACTTCCAAACCACGGGCCACTTCGCCCTTAGCGTCATCAAGTGTTTTACCATGTTGGCGGGAAATATTTTCGGCAATCTTATCCAAGTTTTTAATAATAAGATCACGAAAATTAAACATAACTTGCGCGCGTTTTGCAGGCGGAGTTTTGGCCCATCCCGGTAATGCTGCTGCTGCTGCTGAAACAGCTGAATTAACCTCAGACACACTTGCTAAAGGCACTGAACCAACGACTGCCCCAGTAGCTGGGTTGCAGATATCCTGCAGACGACCACTGTTACCCTCAGATTTTGATCCGTTAATAAAATGCATACTTGTCATAAGTGCCTCACTCAACCTTTGCCCAAAAGGGCCGCGTTTCATTGTTGATTAATTCTAAATTCTACTGGCAACATTAACGGTTTTTTTTGCAAGTGCAAGACACGTAAACTGTCATCTCTTTGAATTAAAGTGTAGGCCATCTAAAGCAAACAATTTTATCTTTTTGGAGAAACAACACTTGGCCTTCGTAATTTTGGATGTATAAAGCATTATGGACGTTTGGGTTTTATTTGCAGTTTCAGCCGCCGCAACGCAAGCACTTCGAACAGCAGTTCAGCGCCGTATGGTTTTATCACTCGGCAGCTATGGCGCTGCCTATATTCGATTTTCTTACGCCTGCCCCGTAGCATGGCTGTGCTTTCTTTTGTATTTTAGTATAACAGGTGAAAAACCAGCAGGTCTCCCCGTTTTTTTTTGGGCATGGATTAACATTGCCGCTTTAACACAAGTTATTTTTACCATTCTTCTTGTGCAGCTTTTTAGCCATCGATCATTTGCAGCCGCCGTTGCTTTTTCAAAGACAGAAGTCCTTCAAACAGCCATTTTTGAAGCTTTAATTCTTGGGGTTGTAGTTACCGTTCAAACGGGAGTGGCAATTGCGATTGGCGTGTTTGCAACAGTGATGCTGGCTTTTGTAAAAACGAACTTTTCTATTTCAAACGTCTGGCAAAGTTTGGTGAGCCGGCAAATGGCTATTGGGCTTTCTGCCGGGGCATTTCTTGGCTTTTGCACAGTTGCTTATGGGGCAGCAATGCAAAACATGACAGGTGGAAGCTTGTTAAACAATGCAATCTATGCAGCAGCCATTGGGGTAACAATTCAAGCATTTTGTTTTGGAGCATATCTATATGTTGCCAAACGAAAAGAGTTTATTGCTAGTTTTGTTGAATGGCGTAGCGCTAGCATGGCCGGTGTTTGGGCTTCACTTTGCAGCATATGTTGGTTTGCTGCTTTTTTAAACCACGGAGTAGCGCCAGTGCGAGCAGTTGGACAAATTGAGCTATTATTCAGCGTTGCATTCTCCATTCTCTACTTCAAAGAACGCGTTAGTAATCGCGAACTAGTAGCAATGGGAATTCTTGCATTATCGATTATAATGGTACTACTAGACTAGTTCATCATTATGCCATATTTAACTCATGAAAATTTCCTCTACCTTGCTGATTGACAATAACAATCCTCAACCGTAATAATTATTTTTATTTGATTGTTGATGTCCATGACGCTTAATAAAATTGGCCACTGACGACACCTTTTCAACAAAATAAGAGCGCGAATCAAGTGAAAAACTTTTTATCTTCCATTGGTATTTCTGACGTCAAAGAAGTTGTTTATAATCCTTCCTATGACCAACTCTATTCAGCAGAGCTTCAACCAGGCCTTGACGGATTTGCTCGTGGATACTTAACAGAGCTTGGCGCTGTTAATGTTCTGACTGGAGAATATACTGGACGGTCACCAAAAGATAAGTTCATCGTCAAAGACGATACTACCCGTGACAACTACTGGTGGAACGGAAATGGGACCAAAAATGATAATAAGCCTATTGATAATAATGTCTGGAGTGAATTGAAGGCCCTTGCTGGCCAACAACTAAGTGGAAAAAAACTTTATGTTATCGATGGCTTTTGCGGGGCCAACAAAGATACGTGCTTGAAGGTGCGCTTCGTTATGGAAATAGCCTGGCAAGCGCATTTTGTAAAAAACATGTTTATCCGGCCAAGCGATGACGAACTAACAGACTTTGTCCCAGACTTTACAGTTGTCAACGCATCCATGGCAACAAACCCTGATTGGGAACGCCACGGCATGAATTCCTCAACCTTTGTAGCCTTCAATCTTACAGAACGGATGCAATTGATTGGCGGCACTTGGTACGGCGGGGAAATGAAAAAAGGCTTGTTTTCAGTCATGAACTATCTGCTGCCTCAAAAAGGCATCGCGTCTATGCATTGCTCAGCAAACGAAGGAATCGGTGGTGATGTCGCACTGTTCTTCGGTTTATCGGGGACCGGCAAAACAACGTTATCAGCATCATCAAACCGAAGCCTGATTGGTGATGATGAACATGGCTGGGATGATGATGGTGTTTTTAACTTTGAGGGTGGCTGCTACGCAAAAACTAGCGACCTAAGTGAGAAAAGTGAGCCAGAAATATATCGTGCAATTCGCCGGGACGCACTCCTTGAAAATGTAACTGCTAATAATGCTGGTAAAATCAATTTCAACGATACTAGCCTGACGCCTAATACACGTGTGTCATATCCGATTTATCATATAGACAAAATTGTTCACCCAATATCAAAAGCTGGTCACGCAAAGCATGTGCTTTTCCTGACCGCAGATGCATTTGGTGTTCTTCCAGCAGTTTCAATTCTGGACAACGCAACAACTCAATATCATTTTCTGTCTGGCTTTACAGCAAAAATGGCTGGCATGGAGCGGGGTATGACCGAGCATCAGCCAACGTTCTCAGCCTGCTTCGGAGCTGCTTTTTTAACACTTCACCCGACCGTTTACGCTGAAGTTCTTAACAATCGCATGCAACAGGCCGGCACGAAAGCCTACCTTATCAATACTGGTTGGAATGGTCAGGGAAAACGCATTTCATTGACAAACACGCGCGCCCTCATCAACGCTATCTTTGATGGAAAAATTGATGATGTTGAGACTGATATATTACCTATATTTAACCTGAAAATGCCAAAGACATTGGTAGGTTTAGACGAGTCAATTCTAGACCCAAGATCAAGCTATGCTGACCCAGAAGAATGGGAAAGGCGTGCTCAACATCTCGGATCTTTATTTATAGAAAATTTTAAAAAGTTTACAGATACAAATACGGGCAGATCACTTGTTGCAGCAGGGCCCCAACTTCGCTAGAGCTCTAAAATGAGAGACAAGAAACTAGCTCTCTACATTAAATTGTAAAACCCAATCAATCGACCATGCCGGCTATAGTAAGCCGTTAATTGTTTCAATTAGTTCAACGTTAATTTGCCTTGGGCCTTTATCTAATCGGTTCTTATGACGCCTCTCACCTGGCATTCGCACTCCATCTATCTTGGTCATTTTTTGCATAAATCCTTCCACATGATCCTGCCATCCGTCACCAGCAATCAATGCTGGCGACATGCCAATAATCATTTCACCACCCCGGGGTGGACCACCATCCTTATTGTCGTTTTCACGTGCCTCAAAGCTAAACTGTTCACCAGTCATACCCGCAGCCAACAACTCTACCATCAAAGCAATCGCTGACCCCTTGTAGCCGCCAAATGGCAGTAGTACACCTTTCGCAATCGCAGCAGGATCAGTTGTTAGTTTGCCATCGGCATCAAGGCCCGTGCCCAAAGGCACATCACGGCCATCACGCGCAGCAATTTGCACGTCACCCATTGCCATGGACGCTGTTGCCATATCATAAACAACTGGATTATGACCAGGACGTGGCCACGCAAACGATAGTGGGTTTGTCCCAAACAGCGCCTCAGTAGCACCTGCCGGAGCCACCGATGGCATGTAGGCAGTGCAAGCGATGCCGACCAACCCGCGATCCGCAAGGAACTCAGTTTCAGGCCAAAGTGCAGCAAAATGATGGACGCCAATAAGTGATAAAGCAGCAATGCCAATTTTTTCAGTCGCCTCAGCAAGGGCTGGCAAACCAACCGCCTGTGCCAGCGGAGCAAAACAACCGTGTCCATCAACTTGAATGATTGCTGGAGTTAAATATTTAATTGTTGGCTTTGCCTTTCCATCCACCTTGCCGCTACGGAGCGCCTTAACATACCCTGGTACACGGAATAATCCATGCGAATGGGATCCATCACGTTCTGCACGATAAATGATATCAGCAAGCGCCTCTGCATTTGCAGCATCACAACCATTTGCAACCATAACATTTTTAGCAAGATCGCGTATTGCTTCAAGACTGAGTTCTTTTATGCTCACTTGTACCTTGGACCTTTCTTGTCACGCCCTGGGCGTGCCATAGCAGAAATTGCATTTTTCAGACTGATCTTACCAATAACTTTACCGTCATCACTAGTTACAGCACCACTGTCCTTACCTGCGTTCACGAGTTGTTGCAATGCATCCTCAAGTGGTGTTTTTAAAACCATCTTTGGGCCTGTTGCACGTGACGATTTTTTCATAATCGAGCGCACTTCGAGTACTCGGCCACGATTGATGTCCTTTATAAAGTCAGCAATGTAATCATCTGCTGGTCGCATAATAATTGATTGCGGGTCGCCATCTTGAATAACTTCACCGTCACGCAGGATTGAAATTTCATCACCAATCCGAAGCGCTTCGTCCAAATCATGGGTAATAAAAACAATGGTCTTATGTAACTCTTCTTGAAGATCAAGTAGAATATTTTGCATATCTGTCCGAATTAACGGGTCAAGCGCTGAGAATGCCTCATCCATTAAGAGAATTTCCGCATCTGTTGCCAAAGCACGTGCAAGGCCAACACGTTGTTGCATTCCTCCCGAGAGCTGAGCTGGAAAATGCTGTTCAAATCCAGCCAAGCCAACTCGGTCAATCCAGCGCTGACTTCTCTCACTCGACTCAGCCTGACTTACGCCTTGAATACTCAATCCATACGCAACATTCTGCACCACGGTGCGGTGCGGCAGAAGGCCAAAACGTTGAAATACCATGGAAGCTTTATGACGCCTAAAGTCCCGCAAGCCATCAGATGACATTGCGAGCACATCCTCATTATCAACAATTACTTCACCCTCAGTTGGTTCAATTAACCGGTTAATGTGACGTATAAGTGTTGATTTACCAGACCCTGACAGTCCCATGATGACTTGAACGCGCTTGGGCCTAATCTTGATATTAATATTACGAAGTCCGAGAACATGGCCATGTTGGTCCAAAAGCTCTTGTTTGCTAATACCCGCATGTACTTGTTTCATAGCCTTAACAGGATTACTCCCAAAAACCTTATAGAGATTTCGGATTTCAATTTTGCTGTCAGCCATTGCCGTTACCTTTACGATAAGCCTGTAACCGCTGGCCATATTTTTGTGAAACGCGATCAAAAATAATCGCAATAGCGACAATCGCTAATCCGTTCATCAAACCAAGAGCTAAGTATTGATTGGATACTGCTTGCAGCACGGGCACACCAAGGCCGCGCACACCAATCATCGAGGCAATCACGACCATCGCTAACGCCATCATGATTGTTTGGTTCACTCCCGCAAAAATATTTGGTAAGGCCAAAGGTATCTGAACACCCCACAAACGCTGTTTATAGTTTGCACCAAATGCATCCGACGCTTCGAGAACTTCTTCATCTACAAGTCTAATCCCGAGGTTGGTTAAACGTACAATCGGCGGAGCTGCATAAATACACACTGCGATCAGCCCAGGCACTTTGCCAATGCCCAAAAGCATCACAACAGGAATCAGATAAACAAAACTAGGAATGGTTTGCATAACATCCAAAATGGGAGTGACAATAGCCTGCACTCGATTTGACTTTGCCATCCAAATTCCAAGTGGAATACCGAGGCCAATGCAAATGAAAGTTGCCACTGAAATGATTGCTAATGTAGCCATTGTGTTTTCCCACATGCCAAAATAGCCAATAATTGCAAAACAAACAATTGACCCAGCAACCAGCTTCCAACTGCGGGCTCCCAGCCAGCACAATGACCCAATGACAACTAAAATAATTGGCCAAGGAGCACCAATCAAAAGCTTCTCAAACCAAATCATGAATTGGAGTAATGGATCAAAAAAGTTCTCTAGCGTTTCTCCATATGCCCTAGAGAAACTACGAAAACTAAAATCAATAGCCTTCTTAAAGTCTCTTAATTCACCTCGGCCAAGCTCAGGAAATTCATCAAAAAATTCCAAATCAAGCACCTCATTAGAAATTACTTAGTTGGCCTGCCAGCAAGACTGGCAGGCCATAGATATAGTTCATCCAAAATTTTTACAGACCTTCTTTGATTTTCTTTGCTGCGTCTGCAGTAACCCAAGCAGTCCAGATTTTAGGATTCTTGGCTAAAAACTCTCTGGCAGCATCTTCACCTGTTGCCTGTTGATCTGACATGTACGACAGTGTCGCGTTCATAATTGGTCCAGGAAAAATCCTCTTGCCAAAATACTCGCTAACACTCGAACCGGCACGCTTTTTGAAGCTGTCCGAAATAACGGTGTTTACTTCCGATTTAGTCCAAGAGGACGGTTTTGGATCTGCACATTCCTGCTCAGGCTTGACTATACAAGAATCCCAGTTCTCTTTACCCCCAAAAGGGACGCCAAAATCCATCATATTTAAGCTATATTTTCCAACGATGGAAGTAGGTGACCAGTAATAACCAAACCAGTTTTGTTTGCGATCGGAAGCTTTGGCGATTGATGCGTCCAAGCCTGCTGCAGAGCCTGGGTCAACTAAAAGCCAACCCTTCTTTTCCATTTCAAATGCACGAAAAAGATTTGCATTAGCTAACTGGCATCCCCAACCCGCTGGACATGTATGAAAACCACCCTTTGAAGGGTCCTCAGGGTGAGGAAACAAGTCAGGACGCTTTAAAATATCCTGCACGGTTTTGAGCTCTGGGTGTTTTTCCATTGTATGAGGAAGCAACCACCAACCCTCACCAAGACCAGTAATTGGGTCAGACACAGTGTGAAGACGCCCCTCAGCTTTTGCTTTTTCAAGAGGCACAGCAACAGCATTAATCCACATTTCACCAGCAACGTCAGGCGAACCCTTTTCATTCATTGACGTAAACGTAGGCATCGTATCACCTGGAACAATGCTTACATCGCAGCCATAACCTTTGCTTAGAATGATTTTGTCAACGTTTGCCAATAACTGTGCTGACGCCCAATTCATTTCAGCAATTGACACAGAACCACACTCAACAGCAGCCTGTTTAATCTCCTTTTCTTTATCAAAAAGACCGCCCATATAGAAAACCAGCGCAACAACAACTGCGCCAATTCCCCCAATAATAATATTTTTACTCATCTAAATATTCCCCTAAAGTTTTTTCTTAAATAATTATCGCGAGGACTTGCGATGATTTTACCCCGTCGTTGGTATTAGTTTGTCATACTGGACACTCACTGTCCAGTGTACGACAATATTAGCCGAAACCTGACTATTCACGGTTTCTCAATCAAATTCCGTCAATAGCCCTCAACTTCATCAGATATGTCGATTGTGAAAACACAGGCACTTTTTTCAAGAGGTGTCATCTATTCTTGGTATTCAGGCTCTTCTTCATCTAAAATTCTACGAATTGCTGCGAGGTGCATATCCACTGTTTGATCCTGCATCTCCCATTGCTTTGCAGTTTTTTCTGCAATTGTATCGGACAATATCGATAAGTCTAAACCTGTTGAAAGGGCCGTAATGTATGTCCGGCAAGCCCGCTCATAAAAGTAGGCGAGGTCAAAAGTCAAAGCAGGCGATTCCGCTGCAGTCATAAAGCCATGATTCCCCATCAAAACTATGCGGTTATCCCCTAACAAAGCTGATAACCGCTCTGCCTCATTGTCCAGTCCCATACCATCAAAGCCAAGGTCAACTGCCACACGGTTAAAGAACCGACAGCTCGTTTGATCAATTGGCGGGAGTGTGGGGTTTTTTAACGCACTAAGAGCTGTTGCATAATGTGAATGCAAGTGAACTACACAACGCGCTTTTGGATTATTCCGGTGCATTGCGCCATGTATCCACCATGCTGTTGGGTCAACTAATTCGCCATAGTCTGATGGAGTTTTTTGAGCATCAAGCAACAATAGGTCACTGGCACGCATTTTTGAAAAATGAACTCCAAAAGGGTTCATCAAAAATTGTTGGCCATCATCTGAAACAGAATAAGAAAAATGATTTGCAATCCCTTCATGCATTGACTCACGAGCTGTCCAACGAAAAAGCGCGGCAAGGTCACACCGCGCCTCATTAATCTCAACGTTAATCTTAAACACTGAAGCCTCCATCACCGTAATGTTTTTTTTAATTAAAAGGAAACCGCACCAAACATCTAAAGAGTGCCTCATGTCAGTGAATGAAATCAAATGATTTTTGACACACCCAGACTGGAATAGGAGTTTGCACTTATTAAAGAAACATTAACTATTCAATGGCAAATGTTCTTCAATATGTTTATTATAATGAAGAAATTAATCAAAGAATTTTGGTGAAATACTATGAGATATGTTGTTACAGGTGGATGCGGGTTTATTGGTTCTCATGTCATTAATTTATTAACATCAAAAGGCAAGAAAGTTGCTATTATTGACAAAATAACCAATCGGAAAACGATCGATAGTCAATTTGCGCACCATGATGTTCAGCATTTCTATATGGATATCAGCGATCCACAATTGACAGAAAAGGCTTTGCTCCCCGGTGATGTGGTTATCCATCTAGCTGCGCAGTCACATGTTGATGTTTCGTTTAAAAATCCTGTACAGACAACAATTTCTAATGTGGTGGGCATTCACAGTCTTTTAGCAGCTTGCGTGAAAAAGGGTGTTAAAAAGATTTTAGTGATGAGTACTGATGAAGTTTACGGGTCAACCGACAAAATTGTTGATGTTAATCGGCTAGACCCCGCCAATCCCTACAGTGCATCAAAAGCAGCTGCCGATATGATCGTAAGCGCTTACATGAAGATGCACCCTGAAATAACCATCACAACGCTCCGATCAAACAATATTGCCGGTCCTGGACAATTTATTAACAATATTATCCCGCGATTTTCCATTCTCGGATTGCTAAACAGGCCATTTACACTTCATGGTGATGGATCGGCACAACGCCGGTATTTATGGGTAAAAGACGCAGCTATGGCGATTTACCTTCTGGCTGAAAATGCAACAAAAAGTCAAGTTTATCATATCGGCCATAATGATGCGTTTTCAAATCTAGAAATCGCAACCAAGATTGGAAATTACCTTGGGTTAAAAAACTATATTTCTTTTGAAAAGGACCGGCTTATAAACGACACGATTTACCCAGCTGATAGTACCGATATATTTAGAGATTTTGGATGGAAGCCAACACGTGACATTGACGATTTTTTGCCAGAAACTATTGAATGGTACAAAGAGCACCTAGATAGTTTTCGTGAACTTGTTTAGGCCTTTACGTTACTCTGATATAGTTAGAAAAAAAAACACAATAAAGGCTAATGATTACGTAAAAAGTAGCCGTTACAAAAGCTAGTATTTGTGGATTGGGCAATTTCATGAAAATTCTTCATATCATCGCAGGGGCCAAACAAGGCGGAGCAGAGTCCTGCGCTGTTGACACTATCAAAGCTCTCCATGCTGCTGGTTTGGAGCAAACTTTAATATGCAGGCCGCATCAAGCCTTTTTACAGCTCGCTGATGACTGCAATTTTGAACATTATAAAATAAGCTTTAGCCGTGCACTAAAATGGGTTGAGAAGTCCAAAATCAACTCAATCATTAAACGCGAAAAGCCAGACTTGGTTCATTGTTGGATGAAGCGTGCTGCTAGCTTTACGCCTTCTCAAAAGAACGTACCTATACTTGGTTGGTTCGGTGGTTATTACGATTTAAAATATTACAAATCTTGTGACTTCTATATGGGTGTAACCAAAGACATCGTTCGGCATATTAATGACGCAACAAGCGCACCGAACCTGGCTTACGTCGGCCATGCTTTTGGCACCCTCGAAGTCATGAAAACAATAAAAAAATCAGATTATGGTATCCCTGAGAATTCACAAGTGGTTCTGATGCTATCTAGAATGCATTGGAAAAAAGGTGTTGATCTTCTTATTAACTCTGCCTCTAAAATCAAAAATGTTGTTTTTCTTCTTGCTGGTGATGGGCCTGAAATTGAGAAATACAAAGCGCAGGCACGCGCTCTAAAAATAGATGACCGGGTGATTTTCCTTGGATGGTGCACTGACCGGTTGGGGTTGCTTAACATTGCAGATGTATGTGTTTTGCCCTCACGCTACGAACCGTTTGGTATTGTCATTCCTGAGTCTTGGTTTGCTGGTGTGCCCTTAGTTGCAACAAAAGCTGATGGAGCTAAACATTATGTTCAGCATGAGAATAATGGACTGCTTGTTGACATAGATGATTGTGAGGCCTTGGTTGCCGCACTTGTCCGTGCCCTAAACGACAAACCGGTTCGTAAGCAGTTAATAAAAGGTGGAACTCAAGCCTATAAAGAACTCTTCAGTCGAGATTCTGTAATTAAAAAAATGATGAAATCATACAAAGACATGATCAAACAATATGCTAAAGGCTAGCATTAATATTATGAAACAAAAACGACTGGCATTAATAACAAGCGCTAACTGGGAAGATTATGAGCTACTTGACAGTGGAAATTTACAAAAGCTTGAACGCTTTGGTAAGTTCCAATTTATTCGTCCCGAACCACAAGCAATGTGGCAACCACGTCTCGATATCAACGACTGGGTTGCAGATGGTGTTTTCACACCAGGTAAAAACGAACACGATGATAGTGAATCTGGTGGTTGGCAATTATCTAAAAAAGTGCCCCTATCATGGGAAATCAATTATCAATCCTTGCGATTTTTGGCGCGGCCAACACCTTTTCGCCATCTAGGATTTTTTCCAGAACAAGCAGCTCATTGGGATTGGTGCGCAAATGCGATTAGATCCTTCATGGTCAAATACGATCGTCCACCTCGTATCTTAAATTTATTCGCCTACTCTGGTCTTGCAAGCCTCCATGCTGCAAAGGCTGGCGCCACCGTTACCCACCTCGACGCCAGCAAGAAAGCAGTGGCTCAAGCTTTTGAAAATCGTGACCTCTGCGGCATGCAAGAGGCGCCAATTCGCTTCATCACTGATGATGCAAATAGCTTCGTTGATCGTGAGTTACGACGCCAAAAGCGTTATGATGGAATTATTTTGGATCCACCAAAATATGGGCGTGGCCCGAAAGGTGAATTTTGGCGGATTGAGGATCACCTGGCTCCATTGCTTCAAAAATGTTCTGAACTTTTATCAGAAGACGCTCTATTCATGGTCTTGACCATCTATGCCATTAGAGCATCCTCACTGGCAGCGCATTATACATTTTTTGACTTGTTTAAAGGTATGGGTGGGGAGCTTGAATCTGGCGAACTAGCGTTGCAGGAATCATCCTTAAAGCAGGCCTATCAAAAACCTGCGAGATTTGTTTCACAGGCAAACTTTGCACGCTGGCAGTCAGATCATGCTATAGAAGAAACCACCAATGACTAGCTTCGTTGTGCTAAGGCTTCATAAAGCGTGACCCCGGCTGCAACAGCAAGGTTTAATGAGTCTGAACGCCCAAGCATCGGAAGTTTGGTCAATTGGCTGCAAACATCCATTAGGTTTTTTGTTAGACCTGATTGCTCATTTCCCATCAACATAATCAGGGGCCCACTATAATCAGCTTTACGGTAATCTGTCACAGCTGGAAGCGCGGTTCCTAAAATGCGCCCCCGCCAGTCAACAGCAAATTTGAGAAATGCCTCCTCACTGACGGCTATAATTCGTATATTGAAAACAGCCCCCATTGAAGCACGGACTGCCTCAACCGAATAAGGGTCTGTGCAATCACCAATCAAGATCAGTCCTTGAGCACCAACAGCATCTGCGGTTCGCATGATTGTACCGAGATTGCCCGGATCACGAATGCGATCAAGCGCGACCCATGAGTGACTCGCAATTGCCTCAATATTATCAATAGAACCCCATCGTTGGCCAAAGGCCCCCAACACTATTTGTGAGTTATCTTTTTTACTAATTCGTTGCATCAATGAACCAGTCATTGGCAGTGCTTTTCCTTCAGACGCAACTAGTCCAGCAAGGAGCCTTTTTACCTGTTGGTCATCTTCACGACCAGCAACAAAAGCCAATCGATGCATTGCCCAGTCAAGCGCCACTGCCTCATGACAAATCCTTACACCCTCCGCTAAGAACCACCCAGTTTTTTTGCGGAATTTTCGTTCATGAAGAGCACGAAGCCGTTTAACCTCATCATTCGCGGTACTTGTAATCATATCAGGAATTGAAACGTGGTATTGGTTCATCAGTTAGCTAGTTAGCAAAACCTTCCCTACGAGCAGATTTTTTTACTATTTTTTATTTAATGGATGATATTTTAGCTTAAAAATTACAAAAATGCCAAAATTGAATAATATTTGTTTCAATTCTAAAAATTTGTAGCTTAATGAGAATTAAATATGATTTTGACGACAACAATTTAATATGAAATACCTGTCTTATTATGTGATTGATCAGAGTGGTGCGTTTTGCAAGAAAGGCTATGAATGAGGGATAGCTCGATTAAATCTCTGCTTCGAATCGATAATAATGACGGCCCACAAACAATTGGTTTTCTGTTATTGAATCAATTTTCTATGATCGCATTCGCATCAGCGATAGAACCACTCAGATCCGCAAATCAACAGGCTAACAAGGTATTGTTTAATTGGGTAGTGGCCAGCACAGATGGCAGCAGCAGCCAAGCCAGTAATGGTATTGAGATCCATACCGGAAACAACCTTGAAGACCTGCAAAGATGCGAAATTGTTTTTGTTTGTGCCGGTATCAAGGTTCGAGAAAACACCAGTAAAAGCATATTAAATTTGATCCGCCGCCTTGATCGCAATGGCACAATTATAGGCGCTATTTGCACCGGCACCTATGTAATGGCAGCAGCAGGCTTACTTACATCTCGACGTTGCACTATCCATTGGGAACATATTTCTGGACTTTCAGAGGAGTTCCCCGACCTTAATATAACCAATGACCTATTTGAAATCGACGGGAATCGAGTTACCTGTTCTGGAGGTACAGCTTCACTTGACATGATGTTGTATTTAATCACTCAGGCGTATGGGGCAAGCCTTGCCGCCGAAATTTCTGACCAATTCATTCACGATCGGATCCGGGAACCCTCTGACAGGCAGCGCATGGAACTCCGTGCCCGTCTTGGTGTAAGCCACCCAAAATTGTTAGCGGTGGTCAAAATCATGGAAGACAACCTAGAGGAACCACTTGTGCAAACCGATATTGCCATCAAAACCAATTTATCAACGCGGCAGCTTGAACGCCTGTTTAGAAAATACCTTGAAACAACCCCAACACGTTATTATCTCAACTTAAGATTGAAAAGAGCACGCCATCTGCTACGCCAGACGTCATTGACAATACTGTCGGTTGCACTAGCCTGTGGCTTCGTGTCCGCATCACATTTTTCCAAATGTTATCGCGAATATTATAATCGTACACCGCGTGCAGAACGCAGCCTTGAAGCATAATAAATTAATCTGCAGCCGCTTTTTTAATCGCACTCAACATACTAGAAAGACCATTTTTTCGGGTAACTGAAAGGTGAGAATCCAGCCCGATTTTATTTAAAAATTCAGGCTTTGTTCTAAGAATCTCTTCCACAGTACGACCAGAGTAGACCCTCAAAAGTAAAGCAACAAGTCCCTGAACAATAGCCGCATCTGATTGCGCCATAAAAATAATGGTATCATCCACACTACGCTCAGCCGCAAAATACACAACTGATTGGCAGCCACGTAGACGGTATTCTTCAGTCTTGTATTTTTCAGAGATTGGAGCAAGTTTACGACCTTGATCAATCAACATTTGATAACGATCTTCCCAATCATCAAAATAACCAAACTCATCAGCAATGGCCTCAGCTTCTGCATAGGCATTATTTTCAGGCATAATCAGATTCACTTTCAAAAATCATTACAGCGCGTTAGGAATTCCTAGTAAAATACCATGAAAAGAAAAACATATCATAAGGTATTGCGCCGCCTGGCCAAAAGATCAAGAAGTCGCATTGCCGCATCAGTAGATTTAGTGCCTGGCAAAAACACCGCAGCTGCCCCATCACGCTCAAGTAAAGGAATATCTCTTGGTGGAATAACCCCGCCAACAACAAGCTCAATATGTTGGCCTGCACCAGTATCTAATTTTTTTCGAAGCGCCGGCACCTGACTTAGGTGCGCCGCAGCAAGAGTTGAAATTCCAACGGCATCGACGTCGTGTGAAACAGCAAGTTCATAAACCTCGTCAGGAGTCTGAAACAACGGACCAGTAAATACATCAAATCCAAGATCAGCAAAAGCCGATGCAATTACCTTTTGTCCACGGTCGTGACCATCCTGGCCCAATTTTGCAACCAGAATTCTTGGAACACGACCAAATTTGACACTAAATTCATCCATACGATTTTTCAACAAGTCCATATCAGCACTGATTTTCATATGATGTTTCCAGACACCACGAACCCCTTTTATGGTTGCCCGGTGCCGACCAAACTCACAAGCCAAGGCATCAGAGATCTCGCCAACAGTAGCCCTTTGACGAGCCGCTTCAATGGCAAAAGGCATTAAATTTTCACTGCCCACAGCGGCTTTTTGGAGTGATGCCAACGCTGTCTTTACCGCTTGTTCGTTTCGGCTACCCCGTAATTTTTTCAATTGGGCCATCTGCTGGGCGCGCACTTCACTGTTATCAATGCGTCTAACTTCAATTTCTTCAGCCCCGCTTGATAAATGTGACTGGTATTTATTCACCCCAACAATTGTTTGGGTTCCAGAGTCAATCCGCGCTTGCGTCGCTGTTGCTGCTGCTTCTATTCGTAATTTTGGCACACCAGCCTCAATAGCAGCGGCCATGCCACCAAGTAATTCAGTTTCAGCGATGTGCTTGCGCGCCTTATCAGCAAGCTGCTGGGTCAAGTCTTCTAAAAGATAGCTGCCGCCAAATGGGTCAATCACATGTGCCATATTACCTTCATGCTGCAAATGGAGTTGGGTATTGCGTGCAATACGAGCGGCATAGTCTGTTGGCAAGCCCAGCGCCTCGTCTAGTGAATTTGTGTGCAATGACTGAGTATGACCAGCAACAGCGGCTGCGGCCTCAATACAAGTTCTAGGCACATTATTAAACACATCCTGAGCCGCCAACGACCACCCTGAGGTTTGACAGTGTGTCCGCAACACCAAGGATTTTGAATTTTTTGGTTGGAAATGTTGCTGCATCAATTCAGACCATAACAACCGCGCTGCACGCAATTTTGCCACTTCCATGAAAAAATTCATGCTACTGCCGAAGAAGAATGACAAGCGCGGGGCAAAATCATCCACACCCAGCCCTGCTTCAACCCCTGCTCGAATATAGGCCAATCCATCTGCCAGTGTATAGGCAAGCTCAAGATCTGCCGAGGCACCTGCCTCTTGCATATGATAACCCGATACTGAAATAAAATTGTACTTGGGCATTTCAGCTGCACAATACGCAAAAATATCAGATACAATGCGCATGGAAGGCGTGGGTGGATAAATGTAGGTATTTCGCACCATAAACTCTTTCAACACATCATTCTGGATGGTCCCCGACAGCTGGTTGGCAGCAACACCCTGTTCTTCCGCAGCGACAATAAACAGGGCCAGAACGGGAAGCACCGCGCCATTCATTGTCATGGACACGCTCATGCGCTCTAATGGGATTTGTTCAAACAACAGGGACATATCTATAATAGAGTCGATGGCTACTCCGGCAAGCCCAACATCATCTGCAACTATTGGATTATCTGAGTCATACCCGCGATGTGTTGGCAAATCGAACGCCACCGACAAGCCCATCTGGCCAGCAGCCAGATTACGCCGATAAAAGCTGTTAGATTCTTTAGCCGTAGAAAACCCCGCATATTGACGGATTGTCCATGGGCGGGTTGCATACATACTTGGATAAGGACCACGCATAAATGGGGCAAACCCCGGCTGGTTTTCGGAGGCAAATTTTGCAGTCATTGGGTTGCCAACGGCAAGGGCAGGCAGGTCAATCTGTTCAGCATTAGGAACCAGTGGTGGAGTGGTACCAAGGCGCGCACTCAACATTTCTGATAAGGGCAAATCAATCTTGGTAAAGTCTGGAAAAACTGGCATCACACCTCTCCGTTGCGATAAGGTAAAAGGCAGACATTCACCATATTTGCCAGCACCTCAAGCGGGGCGGGGGCGTTCAGTAATGTTTTTGCGCTCATTACTTTGCCCTTTTCCTGAAGATTTTTTAAGTGCCCTTGAGTGGATGCTGCCAATGCCTCAAAATCACTATCAGCTAATATTATCAGATTTGGCCGTGAGTTCGCAATCGTTTGCTCATTTATGTCAATGGGGCGCATCTGTACAGGCTGAACTCCTCCAATTGCCAAGAGTGTTCTTAGCTTTACAAGCTGCGACGATAGATCCGTGCCTCGCTGCAACAAAAGAATACGTGGAGGGTTCTGTAAAGCTGACAAGCGAATAGCCTCAATCGCCGCAGCCGGGCGGCGCACGGATTTCCACCGAGATAAGCTTGGTACAATTGGCCGTCTATCAGGCTGTAAATTGACCCCAACAAGATTGAGATTGCCATCAGCAAGTCGTGCATGTCGTCGACCTGCCGATTTTTTGGCCAGCCGATCAAAAAGTCCGGAACGACACGCTGCTTTTGCTCCACCGTCTGCCTCCATTTTTTGGAACATGCACCATGCAGCATCGGCAAGTTGGTTTGACCGAGCCTCAATGAAACCAGCCCCACCAGCTGGGTCGAGGCTACGTGAGAGGCCACACTCTTCGATCAAAAGGTGCTGTTGCATCCGCGCAAGCCGGCGACCACTCGCACTAGTGCCCCCTAAGCAATCATGCGCATGCGCAGACAGTTGATCAGCACCACCAATGGCGCCACCAAGAAGCGCAGTTGTTGTACGCAGAATATTCACATCAGCATCGATCTGCGAAAACATCCGCACCGATACTGCGCCTTGAAGAAACAGCCGATGTAAATTTGGATCTAGCCCGAATGCATCAACAATGCCGCCCCATCCACGGCGCAAGGCGCGGCATTTTGCGATGCCCTCAAACAAATCAGCCGGCAACGCCACCGACGCTGACAAAAGTGATGCTAAATCACTGAGATCAAGGCTGTTTACCATTCCTTGACGCATAATTTCAGTCAGAGACGCTAACACATACGCAAGCTCTTGAACTGCAGTCATACCACGGTTGTGCCACCCCCAGCCATTGGCCCGGAATAGTCCAAGTGGTATATCCTCACCATCAGCTGTTGCCAAATAATTCAGCCCATGGTCAAGAAACGATAAGGCGGCATCTGGTGAAAACGGATCAAGGTTTGCAAAAACCCTCAATTCAGATAGTCTTTGGCCTCGTGATTTAGCAAAGTCCGAAAAACCCGCTAGGTGCAACATGGTGTTGTCGCCAGCGTCTAAATTAACACCAGCAGCAGAAAGAATTATATCCTGCATCATCACAGGTAAATTTGTTGCCAAATCGCCAGTTGGAAGATCTTCAAGCCATATACTACCAACACCATCGCCCAATTCATCTAGAATCAGTCTGTTGGTTTCTTCAGCTGGCCCAGCAGCGTTAACCGGCTGGCATATATCCCAGCCATGCGCCATATGCGCCATTGGGTCGACTGGGAGACGAGTGATGGGGAATGACGTGTCTGACCGTTGATCAAGGCTTTTGATGCTATACAGGGCTTCAATTTCTAACCCGTCTTCATCCAGCCGGTTGAGACTTTGAGGGTCGTCATCTTTCAAAGTAGATGCGACCAGCGATTCCCATTGATTGCGGTCAATAGATGGAAAGTTGTTTTCGGTAGATGACATGATAGACCTTTTTTCTCTATAGTCGCACTAAAATTAGCAGCGCATTCAACGCAAAGCAAGGAAACTGCATGAAGGCCAAGGATCAACCGCCCAAAACAAAACAAAGCTTTACCCTTGGCGCAAACCACCTGACACTGTTGGTAATAGTTGTCCTGACTTTAATTCGCACCTTAGCTCTAGCCATTAGCCCACTTGAACTGGGCGTTGATGAAGCGCAATACTGGCTTTGGAGCCAGACACCAAGTTTTGGCTACTTTACCAAGCCGCCACTCATTGCTTGGATAATTAGTGGATCACATTGGTTGTTTGGCCATAATGTAATGGCAGTTCGACTTCCAGCATGCTGGCTTCATCTGGCAACAGCATTGACACTGTGGCAAACGGCAGCGTGGCTATATGGGCAAAGGGCAGGCCGTTGGGCTGCATTAATATGGATCACCCTGCCAGCGGTAGGAGTTGGCAGCTTTCTTATTTCAACAGATACACCTCTCTTACTTTGTTTAGCGCTGGCCTTACTAGCAATTGCCGGGTCTGAATGCAGAAAAATACCATCCGCCCACGCGTTTATTTATGCTGGTTTTGCCCTTGGGATTGGCATGCTTGCAAAATATGCAGCACTTTACGGGCTTTTTGGGTTTTTTTTGATCTGGGCAATGGGCCGCCACCGGCCAACACCCGTTATTTGTGGAAAGCATCTTTTGCTGGCTCTTGCCGCCTTTCTGGTTGCAGCATGCCCAAATCTGATTTGGAATTTCATGCATGATTTTTCTACCGTGCGGCATATCGGTGATAATGCAAATTTTTCCAAACAGACCAATAATCTTACTGAAAGCATTTATTTTCTTATCACTCAGGCAGGGGTTGTTGGTCCACTCACCTTTTTGCTGATGTTCGGCATTTTAAATGCCGCCCGCCATGAACGTCATGCAAGTTGGCTAATCTGGATGGCAGTGCCAGTTCTCATCCTGATGAGCATACAAGCCTACTTTAGTGACGCAAATGCAAATTGGGCCATGACAGCATATCCTGCCTTGTCTGTCTGGCTTGGTGGCTGGATTGCCAGTCACTTTAATACAGGTGAACGGGTGAGCAAGACTGCTATTTGGCTGGGATATGGAGCAACAGGGATAAATGCCAGCCTGGTGGTTGCCCTCTTGGGGATTACAATGGCGGGTAGCCTTGGCCCGTTGAATCTTAAGTCTGATCCATTGCGGCGGTTGCGCGGCTGGCAAAAACTCGCCAGCGATTTGGAACCTTTGCTTGTTAATCATAAGGCAAATAGAATTATTGCTGATCGTCGCGTAACCGCCTCACTACTTAGCTGGTATTTTTATGACAAGCCAGTCACCATAATGGTGCATGACGCCGACGGCACGCCAAGTAATCATTTTGAAGCCAATCATGGTTGGCAACACAAAGCCGGATCACCAATTCTGGTTTTGTCAGGGTCAAGTGATGCGCCTAGCATTCCAAATATTGACTGGAAATCTATCCCCAAGCAAAGTCATACTAAGATCAGCCATAACCGAGAACGTAATTTTTATATCCATTTTGGTGTTGAATAAGACAATAGCTGGTTAGCTAATTGCTAGCTTTAGGTAGCAAGCCCACTTTCGTGATCTTAGCAAAAACCTCCAGTGTTTCAGAGCTTACATGATGCTCAACACCTTCAGCATCTTCTTCAGCAATTGTTTCTGGCACACCAATTGTAACTAAAAAATCTCGAACAATTCGATGCCTGTCACGGGCCCTATCAGCAAGAGATTGGCCAGAATCAGTCAAAAATATTGAACGGTAAGGGCGCGTTTCCACCAAATTTTCACGCTTTAACCGTTGGATTATGGCATTAACTGTTGGACTGGTTACACCAAACCGTGCGGCAAGGTCAACTGTACGCGCCTCACCAGTTTCGGTAATTAGATCTGCAATCATCTCAACATAATCCTCAGCAACTTCCGATTGATGCGCCCGTCGAATTCGATCAAATTTTGTTGAGCTTTTATAAGTGATTTTACGTGACATTGCGCTGTCCTGTTTCAAGCAACGATTATTAGATAAAATTTAGAGGATTCCAGATATTTTTGCCATACCAAAAATTTTAATGTGATCATATATTCTAACTCCCATATAAAAAAATAGCTTAAAGCCAACATTATCAGCAATTGAAACAATTCGGTAATTAGGTTGCGCAGAGTATTCGCAATAGGCTAAAGTGGTAATGAATTTAACATAGCAATTAGCTAATAACAGGCGTACGAAACCAACATGGAAAAGATTACAACAATCGAGCTGGAAGCAGCCGCATTTCGGCGTCTTGTCGCTCACCTGCAAGAACGAACAGATGTACAGAATATTGATATGATGAATTTGGCCGGATTTTGCCGAAATTGCATGTCACGCTGGTATCGTCAAGCAGCTGAAAAATCAGGTGTTGAAATGGACGACTATAAAGCACGTAAAATTATTTATGGAATGGAGTACGCAGATTGGAAGGGACAGTTCCAGACTGAAGCCACACCAGAGCAAAAAGCAGAATACAAAAAAACACATAAACACGATGACTAGGATAATAGTATGACCGTTATACCGGGATCTGGCGCAGGCGCAGAGCAGTTGAATCAATTTATCGAGCGGGTTGAGCGCCTTGAAGAAGAAAAGCGCGCACTAATGGCAGATATCAAAGATGTTTACGCGGAAGCAAAAGCAACTGGGTTCGAACCAAAAATCATGCGCCAAATTGTTCGGTTAAGAGCAATGGACCGTGATTTACTGAGTGAGCAGGATGCGCTCTTAGACACCTACCGCGACGCGCTTGGCCTTCGATAACTGCGTTCAAAATGCAACCTGTAACGCGAGCTGGAGCATGATTTGATAAACCATTTTGGTGACCGACTGGTTGAAGCAAACCGCCAAAGTGGAACCCCACTCTGCATGGGCATAGACCCGCATTTAAATATGATTCCAAAATTATTTGGATTAAAATCATTAACCTTTGACAGTGACGCCACAGTCCAGGCAATTAACGATTTTTCAATGGCCTGCCTTGATCAAGCTATTGGAAAAGTTGCTGCAATCAAACCGCAGTCAGCTTTTTTTGAGCAGCATGGCCCAGCGGGAATGAAAATCTTGCAAAATCTTGGACGTGCCGCCATAGATGCCGGCCTTCTAGTAGTCATGGATGCAAAACGTGGAGACATAGGCAGTACCTCAGCCGCCTATGCAGCAGGATGGATTGGCCACAGTGCACCCTTCCCAAGTGATGCGCTAACAATCAACCCTTGGCTTGGTATAGATACTCTCTTCCCATTTTTAGAACGCGCTGATGCAACAGGCAGTGGTCTATTTGTCTTAAACCGAACAAGCAACCCGGGTGCCAGCGATCTTCAAGACCAAATGGTAAATGGTCAGAAACTTTATAAACACCTTGCAACTTTACTTGCTCCACTTGTCGCAGCACGAAATGGTAAGACTGGCACTTCAGCACTTGGTATTGTGGCTGGCGCAACATGGCCACAAGAAGCGTTCGATTTACGCAAAGCGCTGCCTAGTGCCCCCTTTCTTGTTCCCGGTTTTGGAGCACAAGGCGCAGGACCAGAAAAAGCAACAAGCGGGCTTGTCCGCGGCCAACATGGCTGGGAGGGCGGGCTAGTCAACAGCACCCGTGCACTAATTTTTTCAGAGACCACCGTCAAAGCTAATACGCTTACTGATTGGCGGAGCGCAATCACAGCTACCATTGACCAGAATAAAGCAATTTTGAATAGCGTTTTATAATCAAATTTTTTATCTAAGACTTGAACCAACTTTTTGCCTTTTTAAAAATATCACAACTAACGACGTTGGCTTCCCAAAGGTTAGCAGTTGTTACAAATCGTACGATTTCTAATGTTGTTTTGAATTAGCAAAAAATAATAATATCAAGCCCTGAAACTAATGATGAAAAAACTATATATGCTTGATTCTGCCCATAAATCTCGTTGGATTATCATATTATTATCAGCCTCCGCTTTGGTGTCTGTAACATTTGGGGTCCGGCAGGTTTTTGGCCTCTTCCTTATGCCAATATCAATCGAACTTGACAGCGGCTTACAGCTATTTTCACTGGCTATCGCTGTGCAGAATTTAATATGGGGGATATCCTCACCTTTTTTTGGTGCTCTTGCTGACAGATATGGTGCATGGCGTGTTGCTGGTTTTGGCACGTTAGTTTATGCAACTGGCCTCTTAATCATGGCTTTCATGGTAAATGAAACTGGAATATTTTTAGGACAAATTCTTATTGGAATTGGACTTGGTAGCGCAGGCATATCAATCGCCATTGGAGTAGTTGCGCGCGCAGCCCCGCCAAAAAAACGTTCGCTAGCAATGGGGTTAGTCACAAGCTTCGGGTCATTTGGCCAATTTGCGCTTGTACCGATGTCCCAGATCATGATGAGCGAGCATGGCTGGCAATTTGCCTTGGTTATACTTTCTGCAATTGTTGCATCAATGATCACTTTTTCACTTGGCATGCGCGTTCCAACTCGCGATGCTCAGCCAATTGAAGGCGCCATTCAAACAGCTGCCAGCGCCCTTCGCGAAGCCACTACCAGCCGTAATTATATTTTGTTAAGTGTAGGTTTTTTTGTCTGTGGTTTGCAGCTAGTTTTTATTACCACTCATCTTCCAGCCTATCTTCGTGAATCTGGCGTAAGCCTTGATATTGCGAGCTGGTCATTGGCATTGATTGGGCTATTTAATATTATTGGCGCTTTGGTTTGTGGCTGGCTTGGAGGATTCCTGTCAAAAAAGAAAACCCTGGCCGTTGTCTACCTACTGCGCGGCCTTATTATCGCTGGTTTTGTTAGCTTGCCAGCAAGCCCTACAGTAGCGCTACTATTTGGCGCTGCAATGGGACTTTTATGGCTTGGCACCATCCCATTAACCAGTGGCCTAATTATAGCATTTTTTGGCCCGCACCATTTAAGCATGTTGTATGGGTTAGTATTCCTATCACATCAACTAGGGTCATTTGTTGGCGCTTGGCTTGGAGGTGCTTGGTATGACTGGTACGGCAATTACGATGCTATGTGGTGGCTAAATGCCACGGCAGGAATTTTTGCCTTTTTTGTCAATTGGGCTATACGCGAACCAAAGCTCATTATTTAAACTCTAGCATAATTAAGCCCAAATTCCTCAGCTTTTTAGATGTTTTTTATTTGATTAACTTACGTTAACCAGGTCCCAACTACTCCTGTTCACCAAGCCATCTTTCAACATCGAGGGCAGCCATACAGCCCATGCCCGCCGCTGTAACAGCTTGCCTATAGATTTTATCTACACAATCACCAGCGGCAAAAATACCATCAACCGAAGTGCGGGTTTCACCAGCCTCGGCAAGGATATAACCTTCATCATCAAGAGCCACTGCACCGGCAAAAGCAGTGGTTGCAGGGTCATGACCAATTGCAACAAACATTCCGTGAACAGAAATGGATTTATCATCATTACCAATTGTTGAAGCCAGCCGCAATCCGGTGACCCCCGAATCATCACCAAGAACTTCGTCAACTGACCAGTTCCATTCAACAATAATATTATTTTTTTTCAATAGACGATCCTGCATAATCTGCTCTGCACGGAGCGAGTCACGACGATGAACCAACGTCACTGATCGACAAATATTGGCAAGGTACAGTGCTTCTTCAACTGCCGTGTTCCCCCCACCAATGACCGCGACATCTCGGTCCTTATAAAAAAATCCATCACAAGTTGCACAGGCTGAAACACCCCGACCATTATAGGCAGTCTCTGATTCTAGCCCCAGCCAGCGTGCCTGAGCCCCAGTCGCCAAGATCACTGAATCAGCCGTCATAAGTTTACCAGAGTCGAGTGTCAGACAAAAGGGCCGCACTGTGGAGTCAATACTGGTAACAATATCATAGATTATACGCGCCCCAACATTTTCGGCCTGACCCTGCATTTCAGTCATCAGCCAGGGTCCTTGGATAACTTCTGCAAAGCCTGGGTAATTTTCAACATCAGTAGTGATTGTCATTTGGCCACCAGGCTGTAACCCAGCTATAATAACTGGCGATAAATTGGCACGGGCCGTATAGATGCCCGCTGTCAATCCAGCGGCACCAGCTCCAATAACAACCACTTTTTCATGAAGGGCTTCGCTAGAAGGAGAAATAGCTTTTTCATTCATTGGCTTACTACTTTTTTGTCATTGAGATTATTGCTTGATCAATCGAACTACGAAGGAGTTACACTCAACAGCTTGTGTTTTCAAGTGTCATTTTTACAACATCATGTTAAACTTGCTACATGAAATTTCATAGTCTAACAGCTTCTTATATGTATTTATTTCGTACAAGTCTTGGTGTTGCCTTAACTCTGTTTTTTGTTATGGCTGGATCGGCGCAGGCCCAACAAATTAATGGTGCAAAAATCTTGTCAGGCCAAACGATTGAGGGTGGGTTAATTATCGCACACACTGATCCGGAAAATCATATAATGCTAGCAAACGAAACAGTTAGCATTGCTGAAAACGGTATTTTCGTTGTTGGCTTTCATCGTGATTCTGACAAACCACTAACACTAACCATCACAACGCCGGAAGGACAGAGTATGAACACGATACTTGTCCCAGACCAACGAAACTACAAAATTCAGCGAATAAATGGACTTAAATCAGCAATGGTGACACCACCCAAAGCTGTTCTAGCCCGCATCAAAGCCGATAGAAGATTAGTAAAGGCCGCTCGAAAAATTTATGGCCCACTTGGTGATTTTTGGGAAGGTTTTGACTGGCCAGCCCGTGGATCCATTTCGGGCGTTTATGGTAGCCAACGAATTTTAAATGGTAAGCCTCGCCAGCCGCATTACGGGATTGATATTGCAGGCCCACGCGGCACACCAGTTTATGCCCCAGCAAACGGTTTTATCACTCTTGTTAAAGACCTCTATTTTTCTGGCTGGACAATCATAATGACACATGGGCTGGGCGTGAATTCCAGCTTTTTACATCTTGACCAAGCAAAAGTAAATGAAGGTATGTTTGTTGAGCGCGGCGCCCTTATTGGCACAATTGGCGCTACAGGTCGTGCGACCGGTCCACATCTTGATTGGCGAATAGACTGGAAAGGGCGGCGTATAGATGCGGGCTTGCTGGTTGGGACAATGCAACCACAATAGCTATAAGGACATTATGATGAAAACAGCGTTCATTTTTGGCCTTGGGTATGTTGGTGTACCCTTGGCACGTGCATTGGAAAAAAAAGGCTGGCGGATTCGTGGCACAACCCGCACTCCATCAAAGCTTAGTAGAAAAAACATTCAGAACTGGAAAATTTTGCCCTTCGAAACAGAAAGGCCTCTTACCAACCCTAAAAGAGCTTTTGAGGGTGTTGACGTGTTAATTAGCACCATAACTGCGATTGATGGCAGCGATCCAGTACTTGATGCGCATGCCCAGGATCTGGCAGCGTTTTCTGGCTGGGCTGGTTATGTATCCGCGACATCTGTTTATCCTGATATGCCAAATGGCATCTGTTATGAGGATACACCTGTCGCCCCAGCAACCGCGCGCGGCAGGGCACGTATTGTTGCTGAAGCCAGGTGGCAAAGCCAATTTAGCGCAGAAATTTTCCGTGCAGCGGGTATTTACGGTCCGGGCCGTAGTCCATTTGATGCATTGAGGAATGGCACTGCGCGCATTATCGAACAAGAAGGACAAGTATTTAACCGCATTCACGTTGCTGATATTTGCCAGATTATAACCACCGCCATCGAACAACCACGTCCCGGACGAATTATCAATATGGCAGATCAAAAACCAGCTCCGCAGGGTGATGTAGTTCGATATGCGGCGAGCCTTATTGGCGTTACGCCACCAAACCCTCTAAAGTTGGAAGATGCTAAACTATCAGCAATGGCAGAAAGTTTTTACGTCTCACGGCGGCGGGTTGGCTCACACGTTATCAAGCCCGAACTGGGACTTGATCTCATGTATCCCAACTATGAGACAGGACTTGCCGCAATCTTAGCAAAAGAACACTAACTAATTGACGGATCAAGCGCCCCACTCGCATAGCGAACTGCCATTGCAGACAACGAAGCTGGCTTAATACGCGAAGCATTTCCAGCAGTTCCAAACCGTTCAAAACGATCCGCACACAGAACTTCCATTGCATCCATTGCCGGCTTCAGAAATTTCCGTGGATCAAACTCAGCTTTATTTTCATTTGCAATTTTGCGGATAATACCAAGCATGGCAAGACGGCAATCAGTATCAATATTCACCTTTCGCACGCCATGCTTGATACCGCGCTCAATTTCTTCAAGAGGCACCCCCCATGTTTGCGGCATTTCTCCACCATGAGCGTTGAAAACATCCTGCAATTCCTGTGGTACACTTGAAGACCCATGCATAACAAGATGAGTGTTGGGTAAACGACTATTGATTTCCTCAACCACCGTCATTGCCAAAATGTCGCCGTCAGGTTTACGTGTGAATTTATATGCGCCATGGCTTGTACCCATCGCAATAGCCAGCGCATCCACTTTGGTGTCCTTAACAAAATCAACTGCCTGATCAGGATCGGTCAAAAGCTGATCCTCAGAAAGCTTGCCAGCAGCCCCATGACCATCCTCCTGCTCACCTCCACCAGTTTCAAGCGAACCAAGCACACCAAGTTCACCTTCTACAGAAACACCGGCATGATGCGCCATTTCGGTAACTCGTCGGGTAATGTCCAGATTATAGTCATATGATGCAGGTGTTGCTGCATCTGCTTCAAGCGAGCCATCCATCATCACCGAAGTAAAACCATACTGGATTGCCGTCATACAGGTTGCTTCATTATTACCATGATCCTGATGCATGCAAACTGGAATATGCGGGTACATTTCAGCCAGTGCTTTAACCATCGCCTGCAGCATCATATCACCAGCATAATTTCGAGCCCCACGGCTCGCCTGAATGATAACAGGTGCATCAACACGGTCAGCAGCTTTTAAGATAGCCAGACCCTGCTCCATATTATTGATGTTAAAAGCTGGCACGCCATAACCTTGTTCAGCAGCATCATCAAGAAGTTGGCGAAGCGAAATAAGCATTTTTTTTTCCATTCGAGAAGGACTTAATTACATTTTAATTATGGCCTATAACGCATAAATTCGTCAACTTCATTGGCAGACCCGAAAATAAAAGGTACTCGTGCGTGGAGACTTTCTGGAAGAATATCAAGGATGGGTCCGTTTCCATCAACTGCCTTGCCGCCAGCTGCCTCGACGAGAAAAGCAACTGGATTAGCCTCGTAAACAAGCCGCAAGCGTCCGGCCCCATATCCCGAACGCGCATCAGCTGGATACAGAAAAATTCCTCCCCGCCGGAAAATGCGCCATGCGTCAGCAACGAGCGAGCCAACCCAGCGCATATTAAAATTTCTTCTTCGCGGTCCATTTGTCCCGGCAAGGCAATCAGCGATATAAGCCGCGACATCTGATTGCCATTGCCTCATGTTAGACGCATTAATGGCAAATTCATCCGTTTTTGGTTCAATCCTTACCTGCCAGTCCATGTCATAGAACTGACCATCATTATCAAGCTGAAATGCCATGATGCTCTCGCCAAATGTTAACAGTAATGTGGTTTGCGGCCCATAGACAAAAAAACCAGCCGCGATTTGATTACGACCAGCTTGCAGCGCCCCATCCACAGCTGGCAAAATCGAAAAAATTGTTCCCACCGACACATTCGTATCAATATTCGATGACCCATCCAAAGGATCACTTGCTACAATGATGGTACCACTATCATGCAACGGCACCGCCCCATCCTGTTCTTCGGATAAGTACAACGCAACCGATGGCACCTTACACAGTGCATTTTGAATCATCTCATCCGCAAGCACGTCGAGCGCCTTTTGATTATCTCCATCCGCATTTGCACTGCCGCTTGCCGCACCAAGCGCAACATCACCACTAGGCCAGCGGATTAAAGTTGCGATATCTGCCACTGCCAATGCAAGCGCTTTAACTGTGTCGACAGCTGCTGCGCGCAAAGGGTCCCTGGACGCAACAGACTCAAGTGTGGTTGATAGATGAGACATTAGGAAGCACTCTTTTAATTCAAAATCATGGAGTAAAAGCACTCAAGCTTATGTAAGGTTTAAGACCTTAGCAAAAAAAACGCCTGCACATCATCGGTACAGGCGTTTTTTATAATTTACATATTTAGCTCTGGCTTATTGACGATTTCCAAAAAGATGCAAAATGAACATAAACATATTGATAAAATCAAGATATAGACGCAAAGCCCCAAAAATAGATTTTTTAGCTGCAACTTCAGAACTATCACCCGCTCTATACATATTCTTAATATCTTGCGTATCGTATGCAGTCAAACCGGCAAAGATCAGCACACCGCCAATAGAGATTACAAAATGCATAGCCGTTGAGGCCAGGAAGATATTCACAACGCTCGCAATTATTAGACCAAAAAGACCAATCATCATGAACGAGCCCAATGCCGAAAGACTACGCTTTGTTGTGTAACCATAAATACTAAGTGCAGCAAAGGCGCCTGCCGTGACAAAGAATGCCCGTGCAACACTTGGCATACTGTATGTTAAAAGAATGGACGACAGCGACAACCCCATAAGAGCACTGTAAACATAGAATAAGGTGCGAGCCTTTGAAGCTGGCATCTTGTTCATCCGCGCTGAAAGCCAAAACACCATACCAAGTGGTGCAAGCATCACCACCCATTTCAGAGGCGTTGTGTAGATCAATTGACCAAATGATGTTAAGTAGAGGCCGCCATCAGGTCCGGCGACAGTTGCCAGCATCTTCGTTCCAAACGCAAATAGGCCGCTGAATAGCAGCGCAATAGTCATGTGGTTGTAAACGCCAAGCATGTAAGCGCGAAGTCCAACGTCAGTTTGCGCAGCGGTTGCTGCGGCAGTGTTCATAAAACGATTGTCTTGCATTTTATAACTCCCAAAATGACCTTGCCACCGAGTGGCTTTCAATGAATATTTAATGTAATCACAAAAACATAAATTTTCAAGGCTAGACAGCTTTCTTTGATGGTAATTTTTTCCAATTTCAATAAATGAAATTTTAGAAAGAAACTCCCGTTTTTTGTCTTCTCGCTCTCTGTGATTCAGATTTTAATTGACCACACGCAGCCAGAATATCGCGCCCCCGTGGCTTGCGAACAGGCGAAGCATAACCCGCATTGAGAACACGCCTGGCAAAGGCTTCAATTCGATCATTAGATGAACATATATAAGGGCTTCCGGGCCATGGGTTAAAAGGAATCAGATTCAGTTTTGATGGGATGCCTTTAATCAACGTCAATAATGCACGGCAGTCCTCATCACTATCATTTATCCCGTCAAGCATTACGTATTCCCACGTGATACGTCGCGCGTTTGACAGCCCCGGGTAATTGCGACATGCATCAATTAATTCTGCCAATGGGTACTTTCGATTTATGGGAACCAGTTCATTCCGTAAATCATCACGAGTTGCATGAAGGGAAATCGCTAAATTAACGCCCAAGTCTTCACCACACCGTTTAATTTCCGGGACAACGCCTGACGTTGACAACGTGATACGTCGCTTCGATATCGCCACACCTTCACCACTCATGATAATTCGCATTGCCGCTGCAACATTATCATAATTAAATAACGGCTCGCCCATCCCCATCAACACTATATTAGTTAGACGGCGCTTTGGTTTGCCTGATGGCCAATCACTCAATTCATCCATTGCCAGCGTTACTTGTCCACAAATTTCAGCAACCGTGAGATTCCGCACAAGCTTCTGCGTCCCAGTATGACAAAAGCTGCATGTCAGCGTACACCCAACTTGTGATGAGACACACAAAGTTCCGCGCGTTTTGTCAGGTATATAAACGCATTCAGCCTCATTCCCATCGTCAAAACGAATAAGCCACTTGATTGTGCCATCAATTGATTGCAGGCGCTGTGATACCATCGGCCGATCAGCCGAAAAAATTTTGGATAATTGCCCACGGGCAGGCTTGCCCAGATCACTCATTTCATCAAAGTTGGTAAGCCCATGCCGCCAGACCCAGCGCCAGACTTGCCGCGCACGAAATTTTGGCAGACCCAGCATAACCATTTTAGCTTCAAGGTCATTAATTGATAGCCCAAGAAGATTGGTTTTTTGCATCAAACCCAAGTTTGCCGACGATGTGGTAGCGGACAGTACTGTATTGGTTGAGCCAAGTGTCATCTGCAGGTCTTATCAATTACAGCTTTGGTCTTCGTAAACCCTGATAAAGAATAAGTGTCAGTGGTTTTTGTTCCACGGCTTGATGTTCCGATAACAGTCATTCGCGAGCCACGCCTCATCAAAGCGATAATTCGTCTGTCATCTTCTTCACTTTCCGCATATGCACGATCTTCGATCGTAAATAACTTAAAAATCTTACCATCGATATTAAGGTTGACATCAGACTGAGGCTTGTAACGATACCCAGCAATTACCTGAACGACATTACGCTCAGCTTTGCCTGGCCCATGCGATACAAAAACACGGATATCACCTCGGTTTTTTGGATCATACTTACCCGCGCTCTTAACTGGCACACTGCTGCTAAAACAAGTGCGACTAACGTCATTATCGTATCGATAGGCACCCCAGTTTTTTGAGATCAACATTTCTACCGGATCAGCAAGTGCTGACATACCTGCAAAACTGGTTACGGTCACAAACATGAAAACACCAATTATCTTGCTGACTTTCAACATTAATACATTCTTCCTTCAATTTATTAGTTGGCTTTAACAAAATAGCTACTGCTGCTGGATCTTATCATCAGTTTAGGGCAGTTACTTGAAGACCAACCGGAACCCTTGTGAGACACAATAACTTGTTTTATGACACCTGGCGCCTTGATGCAAAGACTTTTAAAAGCCTGGCCTGCAGCCCAAAAGAGCAAGCTTTGATCTATTGTGCTATCTTTGTTAACAGAGATCTTACAAACGGTAAAATTTGCGCTGCAATGTGCTTGACACCATCCTTGTTTGGATGCATCCCGTCAGGCTGATTCATAGTTGGCTGTAAAGCAACACCATCAAGAAAAAACGGGTAAAAAAGCACTTTGTGTCGCTGTGCCAAATCTTGATAAATTGCGTCAAACTCATCAGCATAATCTGACCCAAAGTTTCTTGGCGCCTGCATTCCAGCAAGAAGAACCCCAACATTACCAGCCTTAAATCGGTCAATAATCTTATCAAGATTTGAATAACTGGTTGCAGGGTCTAGTCCCCGCAGCAGATCATTGCCCCCAAGGACTATTATCACTGCATTGGGATTGTCAGCAAGCGACCAATCAACGCGGGCAAGGCCACCAGCTGTGGTGTCTCCCGAAACGCCTGCATTAATCATCCGCACATCTACTCCAACTTGCTTAAGCATTTGATCAAGGACATCAGGAAAAGCCATGCCCTGCGGCAACCCATGTCCTGCAACAAGAGAGTCACCGAGCACCAAAAGAACAGGTGGCTGTTCAGCAAATGCTGGCTGAATTGTCGTTGTGCCGATGATCACATAAAACAAACCAATAGCAGCACCGCAAAAAACAAATCGTATAACCTTCCGCACACAGTGCAAAAATTCCAAAATCATCATCCCAGTTCCCTTGATCTCAATGATTTGCAAGCCCATATCATAATAAATCATCCACCCCAGTTCAGACTTCATGAACTCGTAAAAAGCGCCAATGGATTTTTCGTAAGCCGCCAAGAAAACTATTGTTTAGCAGTTCTGTTATAGGCACATCAACCAAAGAATTGGATCTAGCTTTCATGTCTACATCGCCGTCCACATCTTCAAAAAATTCTACTGTCATCGAGCTGAAAGCAGCACACTTAACCCTCGGGAAGGACGCTGCATCAGTAAAAATTCTTAAAGGCGTTGACCTACAGATTGGGACAGGTGAAACCGTTGCCGTTCTGGGACCAAGTGGTGCTGGAAAGACCAGTTTGTTGATGGTTATAGCGGGTCTTGAAGCCCTTACAAAGGGTAACGTTTTTTTGTCAAACAATGACATAACCAAAATCAAAGAAGACCCTCTTGCCGCGTTGCGGCGCGATATGGTGGGTATCATTTTTCAGGCTTTCCGGTTAATTCCATCATTAACCGCCTTGCAGAATGTTGCCATTCCACTTGAACTAGCTGGTCGCAAAGACGCAAGTGAACTTGCCTCTACTGCGCTAAAATCAGTCGGGTTAGCCCATCGCCTAAGCCACCTTCCCGATCAAATGTCTGGTGGTGAGCAACAGCGAGTTGGCATAGCGCGCGCGATTGCACCCAAACCGCGCATCATTCTTGCTGATGAACCAACTGGAAATCTTGATTCTGCGACTGGGAACAAAGTGGTCAACATTCTATTCAAAAGCGCCCATGACGCCCAAGCGGCTCTGGTGTTAGTGACACATGACGCAGCACTTGCCGCACGGTGTTCACGCATCCTTGAAATTGAAGATGGCATCATAGTCAGAGACATCAAACAGTGAATCAAAAATCTAAAATGCCTTCGCAGAATGGTTTGAGTGGCATTTCTGCAAGCCTTGATAGCTGGCACTTTGCTTGGAAATTAGCGAGGCGCGAGATGCAAGGCAACCTTGGCAAGTTTCGAATATTTCTAGGCGCACTTCTTCTGGGTGTTGCTGCTATCGGCACGGTAGGGTCTGTAGCAGAATCGATGCGGAGCGGTATTAATGACAACGCGCAGATTTTGCTTGGCGGCGATCTGGAGATCAGCAGCCTGCATACACCGCCAAGCGACAAAATTTTAGCTGCGGCCAATGCCTTCGGCAAGTTATCAAAAGTTGTTCAAATGCGTGCCATGCTGCAAGCTGGAGATAGCCGTAAACTGGTGGAACTAAAGGCTGTCGACAAAAATTGGCCTCTTGTCGGAAAAGCTGTCGTTCATCCAATTGCTCCACTTAACACTGCACTTGCGGGAAGTGGCATTGTTGCTGATGCTGGCTTACTTCGCAGCCTAAGCCTAAAACCCGGTGACAAAGCCCGTCTTGGTGAATTGGACGTTGAGGTCCGAGCGGAATTAACAAGTGAACCTGACAGGTCAATCAGCTTTGTCAGCTTTGGCCCACGCGTTTTGATATCAGCTGAAACATTGGCTGCAACAGGGTTGCAGCGACCAGGTTCATTTATCACTTATCGGTACCGACTTTTACTTGATCAACCAGAATTGCAGGAAGCGGCACTAGCAACTCTAAAAAAAATAACCGAGCCTACTCACGTCAGAGTGCGTGAAATTGCCAATGCTGCAGCTGGCTTTGACCGTTTTATCAACCAGGCAGAAATCTTTTTAGTGCTTGTTGGGTTGACCGCTCTATTAATTGGGGGATTGGGCGTTGCGAGTGCTGTGCGAGCTTGGCTTGCAAGTCGTATGCCAGTGATTGCGACTTTAAAATGCCTCGGCGCTTCATCAAAATTAATTTTTCGTATTTATCTTTTGCAGATTTTTGTCATCGCCACATGTGGCGTTATTGCAGGACTCGTGATCGCGGCAATCGTTCCTTTATTAGCCATCCAGATTCTATCAAATTATGTGACAGTCCCATTGGAAATGACGATCTACCCAGTGCCGCTATTAATTGCTGGAGGCTTTGGCCTTGGCACTGCTTTTCTGTTTGCTGTTTGGCCACTTGCTAAAGCCGAAGAAGTACGTGCGGCTGATTTATTTAGAAGGCTAATTGAAATGCCTTCTGGCTGGCCAAAACTGCGCTACCTTTTAATGATGATTGCATCAGCTACTGGCCTGACTTGGCTTTCCTACCTTGCCACTAATAACCTTGTTATTACTGCGATTTTTATTGGTGGATCAATAGTTTCATTAGCTTTGCTGTCACTGCTAGGCGGGTTGCTTGTGCACGTTCTCAGGCTTTTACCAATGCCGCATTTTGTACCAGTACGCTTGGCCCTGTCCAACATCATCCGGCCAGGATCGCCTGTCCGCTCGATTGTCATTGCATTTGGGCTTGGGTTGTCCGTGTTAGTTACCATTTCAGTAAGCGAGTCAAACCTTAGCCGTCAGATTGATAGCCGTATTGCCAGAAGCGCACCTACTTGGTTTTTTATAGATATTCAGCCGGCCCAAATTGACGCTTTTGAGAGCCTTGCAGCATCGATAGCTGGTATCACGCGCGTTACCAAAACACCAATGCTCAGAGGCCGGGTAGTCAAAATAAACGAGGTTCCCGTAGCCGACATAACTCCTCCAGAAGGATCAGCCTGGATCTTACGTGGTGATCGCGCCTTAACGTGGGCAGCAACTGCTCCAAAGGGCACTGACATTGTTGCGGGCGAATGGTGGCCAGAAAATTATAGAGGGGCACCAGTCATCTCTGTGTCAAAAAACGCAGCCGATGATTTTGGCCTTAAAGTAGGCGACACCGTCAGCATTAATGTTCTTGGCCGAGAAATCACTGCAACCATAGCCAATTTAAGGGCTGTTGATTGGCAAAGTTTCCAAATCAACTTTGTTTTTGTATTGAACCCAGGCGTGTTAAATGCCGCTCCACATAGTTGGATTGCCACGACGCATGCCGCAAGCAACGCTGCTGCCGATGCTGTTGAGCGTGCCGTCACAATGCAGTTTTCAAACATTTCTGCAGTATCTGTAAAAGAAGCTGTTGCCACTGCGCAACGCGTGATTGGGCTGCTTGGCGGGGCAGTCAAGCTTACCGCCTTGGTGACCCTGATCGCAGGCATTTCGGTGCTGGCAGGAACCGTTGCCAGCAGTGAATCACAACGACTTACTGATTCGGTCGTTTTAAAGGTGATTGGTGCGACACGGCTCACTATTGGCCTTGCTTGGTTTCTTGAATATGCATTTTTGGGACTTCTAACCGCGATTGTAGCAGCGGTCATTGGCAGCCTTGCAAGCTGGGCATTGGTTGATGGGTTTTTGGGAGCTGAATTCATCCTTGATGGCTGGTTAGTTTTTTTCACCACGCTTGGCGGTGCAGTTGCAACAGCCTTTCTTGGGCTTGCCGGTGCTTTAAAAACCCTTGGTCGTAAACCAGCACCATTATTACGAGAACTTTAAACTCAGAGTTAAACGATGCGCGAAATGCACTTTCAAAAATTTGTGCTGAAGAAAAAACATCATTGCGAGGCAGTCAGCGATCGGATATAGCAATCAGTTATGAGCAAGCATGATATATCAAAAGTTGTCCTAGCCTACTCTGGTGGCCTCGACACTTCAGTTATTCTGCGCTGGTTACAAGACAATTACAGCGCTGAAGTTATTACCTTTACTGCGGACATTGGCCAAGGCGAAGACATCGGACCAGTAAGGTCAAAAGCCGAGATGTTGGGCATCAGACAAATCTATGTTGAAGATTTACGCGAAGAATTTGTTCGCGATTATGTGTTCCCAATGTTTCGAGCCAACCCACTCTATGAAGGTGCCTACCTCCTTGGGACAGCGATTGCCCGACCGCTGATTGCTAAACGTCAAATTGAGATTGCCCATGACGTTGGTGCCGAAGCGGTATCGCATGGTGCAACCGGTAAGGGAAATGATCAAGTACGGTTCGAGTTAGCTTATTATGCCAAGCAGCCCAACATCAAAGTTATTGCTCCATGGCGCGAATGGGATCTTAGTAGCCGGACAAAATTGATTGCTTATGCCGAAGCCAACCAAATACCAATCCCGAAGGACAAACGCGGTGAAGCCCCCTTTAGCGTTGATGCAAACTTGTTGCATATTTCGGCTGAAGGAAAAGTTTTGGAAGACCCTTGGATTGCGCCAGAAGAATATGTATTCTCGCGGAGTGTATCGCCAGAGCAGGCGCCTAATAAACCAACAGAAATTGAAATAACCTTTAAGGCAGGGGACCCAGTTGCCATTGATGGAAGAGCATTGTCACCTGCTAATCTTTTGACGGAATTGAACCAACTGGGTGGCGCAAATGGTGTTGGACGTCTGGATCTCGTAGAGAATCGGTTTATTGGAATGAAATCACGTGGTATTTACGAAACTCCAGGGGGCACAATTTTACTCACTGCACGGCGAGCAATGGAGTCCATTACCCTTGATCGTGGAGCCATGCACACTAAAGACGAATTGATGCCCCGTTATGCTGAACTTGTCTATAATGGCTTTTGGTTTTCACCCGAGCGTGAAATGCTGCAAGCCGCCATTGATAGTTGCCGCGATTCAGTAAATGGTATTGTGCGGGTAAAACTATACAAGGGGAATACAGTAGTAACGGGGCGCAAATCGCCAAATTCACTTTACAATGCAGATCTGGTGACCTTTGAAGAGGGCGCAGTTGATTACGATCACAGCGATGCACATGGGTTTATTCGGTTGAATGCGTTAAGGCTGCGGGTAAATAAAATGCTCCAAGACAACTAGTATTATTTTCAATAATTAAAAAATTACTTCGCAGGCTAGCTTTAATTTTAGAAGCAAGCCGCCAGTTGGCATCTTCGGACTTCCAAATATTTTTAGCTTGTATTGGCACATAGCGGTGTATGTTAACTAGCACAAAAAAACCGGCCAACATTACGCTGGTCTGCCGCCCGGTTTTTTGGTTTATAGCTGTGCAGCTACATAATCCCAATTAACAAGGCTCTCAAGAAAATTTGTCAAATAATCTGGGCGCTTATTACGGAAATCAATATAGTAAGAATGCTCCCATACATCGCAACCAAGTAAAACTGTTTGGTTAAAACAAATTGGGTTTACACCATTTTCAGTTTTAGTCACAGAAAGCCCACCATCACTGTTTTTGACAAGCCAACACCAGCCAGATCCAAACTGGCCTGCACCAGCAGCTTTGAATGCATCTTTAAATGCGTCAACAGACCCAAATGATTCTGTCAGTGCCTTGTTAAGCTCACTCGGCATTGAACGTCCCTTTGGCCCCATCATCTCCCAGAACTTCATATGATTCCAATGCTGAGAAGCATTATTGAAGACCCCATTCTGTGCAACCGTATTTGAATCATAGGTGCCCACGATGATGTCCTCAACTGATTTATCTTCCCATTCTGTACCATTTATTAGCTTGTTACCGTTCACCACATAAGCGTTGTGATGAAGGTCATGATGATATTCCAAGGTTTCGGCGCTCATGCCAAGTTCTGCCAACGCATCGTGCGCGTAAGGTAGGTCAGGTAGTTCAAACGCCATTTTAGCCTCCACAAGTTTATTGTCCGATAGATTAAGTGTTTACACAGATATAGTTAAAATTTTACAAATACCAAATAAAATAAACTGATAAGTACTTATAGCATGCCAAATTATCAAGCTTTAAGTATTATCAAAAGTTCTTTTTAGGTTCCACACGAAGGATAGCAAAATGACTAACCTGACTAAACCCTTTATCGCGCCTTTTCTTGGTCATCATCCAGAAATTGCTTTAAGCGCCTATATTGCTCAGACAGCAGCAGTGGTTGGTGCAGTCCGGATTGGGAATAGCAGCAGCATTTGGCATCAGGTGACCTTACGGGGTGACAATAATTTTATCACTGTTGGTGAAGGAACAAATATTCAAGATAATAGCTGCGTCCACATCAGCAGCCAAGGCTATCCAACAATCATCGGCAACCATGTTAATATTGGCCATAGCGCATTGGTTCATGCCTGTCATTTGCATGATCATGCCTTTGTTGGCATGGGATCGATTGTTATGGATGGCGCAATCATTCAATCTGACGGAATGCTTGCTGCTGGTTCACTATTAACTCCAAAGAAACAGATTCCAGCCGGAGAATTATGGGCTGGTAGCCCAGCACACAAAATGCGTGACCTAACTGCTAAAGAAATTGCTGACAATCGCCGGATAGCCGAGCATTATGTTGAGGTGGGACGAGCACACAGGCTTGGGGTAGCGGGCGGTCCATTCTCAAATATGCATACACATTCCTTGCCCCCGCTCGAATAGTTTTTCTAAAAGGAAAAAACCAATTTTAAGACAGTAACTAATAATGCTATGAAAAAACCATACAATTTTAGGAAATCAAGCTTGGCAATGTGCATCGATTGCGTTTTTTGTTTACAGCCGCTGGAGGCCGAATAAATGAAATTAAAAGATCCATCACTTCTTCGAAGCAAAGCTTATATAAATGGTGAATGGGTTGATGCTGTTGATGGGCGTGTGTTTGGCGTTCATAACCCCGCCAATGGCAAACTTATCATCGAAGTTGCTGATCTAAACGCAGATGCTGTCACGCATGCTATTGATGCTGCTGTGCCAGCACAGAAATCTTGGGCCGCCACACCAGCCAAGACCCGTGCCATGATCCTGCGTCGTTGGCATGATCTCGTGATAGAAAACACTGATGATCTTGCCATTATCTTGACAACTGAAATGGGCAAGCCACTCGCCGAATCGAAAGGTGAAATCGCCTATGGCGCAAGCTTTATAGACTGGTTTGGCGAAGAAGCCAGACGAGTTTGTGGCGATGTAATGGAAAGTCCACAAGTAGATAAACGGTTACTGACATTTAAGCAGCCAATTGGCGTTTTTGGAGCAATCACACCATGGAATTTCCCAATAGCCATGATTGCCCGTAAAGTTGCCCCTGGTCTCGCTGCAGGGTGTGCATGTGTGCTGAAGCCTGCAGAACAAACTCCTTTATCAGCTTTAGCACTTGCTGAACTAGCAACTCGTGCAGGCATTCCTCCGGGCGTCATGAACATTGTTACAGGTATCGATGCTCCCGCGATTGGAAAGGCGCTTTGCGCTGATGATCGCATCCGCAAAATGACTTTTACAGGATCAACTGAAGTTGGCAGAATTCTCATGCGTCAAAGCGCCAGCACGGTGAAAAAAATGAGCCTTGAGCTTGGAGGAAATGCGCCTTTATTAGTATTTAATGACGCCAATCTTGATGTGGCGATTGAGGGCGCGATGCTATCAAAATACCGCAATGCTGGACAGACTTGTGTTTGCGCAAACCGGATTTTTGTCCAAGATGGCATCTATGATGAATTCGCCAAGCGCCTTGCTGAAAAATCAGCCGCAATAAATGTTGGTGATGGACTAGATGATGGTGTCGATCAAGGGCCATTAATCGATCAACAGGGATATAAAAAGGTATTGGCACATGTTGATGATGCCATTTCCAAAGGGGCTAAGGTCCTAACCGGCGGCAAGTCACACAAAATGGGTGGCACATTTTTTGAGCCAACCGTTTTGACGGATATGGACTCATCAATGAAGATGTTTCGCGAAGAAACCTTTGGACCTGTTGCAGGCATTTTTCGCTTTACCGATGAAGAAGAGGCCATCAAGGCTGCCAATGATACCGAATTTGGACTTGCAGCATATCTATTCACTGAAAACACATCACGCTTATTTCGCGTTAGTGAAGCGCTTGAATATGGAATCGTTGCCGTGAATACCGGTATTTTTTCATCTGAGGTTGGGCCCTTTGGTGGCGTAAAAAACTCTGGCCTTGGTCGAGAAGGCTCTAAATATGGTATCGATGAATTCCTTGAAATCAAATTCGTATGTATTGGCATTTAAGCGCCGCATTTAACACCAAGCAAAAGAACCAGCGTATTATCTCAAAATGTTTTGTTGGCATAAGCTCGATTAATTTAGAAATCATGCAACCGACGAATCAAGCTTGATGTATCGCTACGACCAAACCCATCAGCGCTTAATTCCGCATAATACTCAGCGACTATCTCAGTGACTGGCAAATCCGCTCCATTGCTTTTTGCCTCTTCAAGGCAAATCCTCAAATCCTTTTGCATCCAGTCAACAGCAAAACCAAAATCAAACTCGCCTTTTACCATTGTTTCACCACGATTAACCATCTGCCATGATTGAGCTGCGCCGCCAGAAATCGCCTCAAGAAGCTTGTCAGTATCAAGCCCCGCATTCATCGCAAAACTTAGACCCTCGGACAAGGCTTGAACAAGACCCGCAATGCAAATCTGATTCACCATTTTAGCCTGTTGGCCTTTGCCGGCACCGCCCATGTGCACGATTCGTGCGCCATAACAATCTATCAATGGTAGTGCTGCCGTAAAAGCGTCATCATCGCCACCAACCATCACAGTTAATTTTCCATTTTCTGCGCCTGCTTGACCACCCGAGACTGGTGCATCGAGAGTTTTTACTCCAATAATTTTTCCAGCTTCATAAATCTGCCGCGCCACATCAGCAGAAACAGTGCTATTATCAATAAAAAAAGCACCACGTTTCATTACTGGGATAGCGCCATCTTCTCCCAGCGCAACAGACAGCACGTCCGGGTCATCACCAACACAGCAAAAAACAAAATCAGCACCTTTAGCGGCAACAGATGGTGTTTTAGCGACTAGACCACCGTGTTGAGAAACCCAGTTTTCCGCTTTGGCAATGGTCCGATTATAAACAGTCACTTCATGCCCTCCAGCGGCAATGTGCCCAGCCATCGGATAGCCCATGACACCCATACCCAGAAATGCAACTTTAGACATAAAAATTTCCTTTGTTCTATTTGTTTAACTTATGACATTCGCGTCCCAACCAAGCGTATATAATACACTTTACCATAGCCATTTTTGTTAGCACGACTATACTACAATACAAGAAATGTTAGCACAGCAAAGTTTACGCAAAATCTTCATCAACTACTACTTGTTATTAAATTTAGGTGACCTTTAAGCATGACCGTATTATCAAGCCAACACGAAATTGATATTCTAATTACCGAAGCAGAGATCGCCGCAAGGACAAATAATTTAGCACGCCAGATTACCGAGCAATACAAAGATACCGAGCAACTGATCGTAGTCGGACTTTTACGGGGGTCATTTGTTTTTATAGCAGATCTTGTAAGGCGATTAGCTTTGCCAGTGGAAGTTGATTTTATGACTGTGTCATCTTACGGCAACAAAGCTGTTTCATCCCGGCAAGTTCGAATAATTCAAGATTTAGAAACCCCCATTAAAAACAGAGATGTTTTGATTGTTGAAGATATTGTTGATACTGGGCATACCCTGTCACAAGTGCAAAAAATTTTACTTACTCGAACGCCAAAAAGCCTGTCGATCTGCACGCTACTTAACAAACCTTCTCGGCGTGAAGTTGATGTAGATGTTGATTGGATTGGATTTGATATTCCTGACGCATTTGTAATTGGCTACGGTATTGATTACGCCCAGCAAGGACGCAATTTACCACATATTGGTGTCGTGAAAGGAATTAAGTAGATACCCTGGAAAAAGATTTTGACTTACATGAAGATAGAGAAATCAAAAGACTTGTCTTTACAATAGTAGTCATACAAGAACTTTTTGCTAAATGTTATTTTTAAGCATTAACATCAACGACTAAACGTCCCTGAACCTTTCCATCCAGAATATCAATTCCGGCATTTGGGATGTCACCAAGCCCAATAACAGTTGTCGCTGCTGAAAGCTGTGACTTTGGCAAATCAATGGCTAAACGCTGCCAAGCTTCTACCCTTTGATTATATGATGCCATCACAGAATCAATACCTAAAAGTGATACGCCACGGATGATGAAAGGAAATACTGTCGTTGGCACATCTCCACCACCAGCATTACCAACAGCGGCCACAACTCCACCAGGCTGCATCTGCGCAAGAACACGGGCAAGCATTTTCCCACCCACAGAATCAACACAGCCCGCCCAAGTCCCTGACTCTAATGGTCTAGTTTCATCAACAAGCATCTCAGCGCGGCTCAAAAAATCACTTGCCCCAAGGCCTCTAAGATATTCTATTTTATCGGATCTACCAGTCACTGCAGTTACAGAAAAACCTCTGTTAGCAAGCAATGAAATCACTAGTGAGCCAACACCACCAGCGGCTCCAGTAACAAGAACAGGTCCACGATCAGGAGTTGTCCCCGAGTTTTCAAGAGCCAATACAGCAAGCATTGCCGTCATGCCAGCAGTTCCAATTGCCATGGATTGCTGGCAGTCCAATCCATTTACCAATGGCACTAACCAATCAGCCTTCACTCTGGCAAACTGGGAATAACCTCCCCACCAAACCTCACCAACACGCCAACCAGTCAGTACCACAAGGTCTCCCCGCATGTACCTTTCATCTGAGCTACTAACAACCTCACCAGCAAAGTCAATTCCAGGCACATGAGGATAATTACGAACCAATCCTCCTTTTCCAGTCAGGCATAGGCCGTCTTTGTAATTGACAGAAGAATACTTCACTGCGATCAGAACTTCGCCATCAGTTGGCAAGTCATTAGGGGACAGATCCATAAACTCATGACGAATTTTTTTGTCATCATTACGAAACACCATAAGAGCTCTAAAATTAGACATGACTACTTCCTTAACTTTCCATTTACCATCTTTAAAAGAGCATTTTTTTGAATGCTCAAATAATTAAAAAATGATTGCACACGTCTCATTTTTTCGCAATCAAATGAAATGAAGTGTCAAAACTTGGCAATTTGTTATCGAAGCTATAAGGTGTCTACTTTAATGATCAGGGCTATAAATGACTATGAAAAAAGTGCGCAACCTAATGTTTTGGAGCTTTTGGTTAAGCACCTTCAGCTTGATTCTTGGCTCATTTGCTTCTGCTGATCAGAATGATCCCAAGCTTGATGATCTTTTTAGTGCTCTTCAAGCCAGCGCATCTCAAGGGCAGGCAGCAAAACTTGAACACGAGATCTGGACCAGGTGGAGCAGCCATCCAACAGATCAGCGGGCCAATAAGGAAATGAGTACTGCTAGCGATTTAATGAATGCTGGCAAGCTAAATGCTGCCGAAACTGTTTTTAGCCGAGTTATCAATAGGCAACCAAATTTTGCAGAGGCCTGGAATAAGAGAGCAACAGTCCGTTTCTTTCTTGGCAATAATAAGGGATCAACTGCTGATATTCTACAGGTTATCAAATTAGAACCACGCCACTTCGGCGCACTTTCAGGACTTGGCATGATTTATGTGCAGACTGGCAATATGCAGGGCGCATTGCAGGCTTATAGTGCCGCCCAAAAAATGAACCCTTACTTACCAAAAATTGACATGATTATTGACAATCTTGGACAAACGCTCAACGGTCGCGCGCTTTAAAAAAAACCAAAAAACTACTGAGAAAATGACAAAAATGGGAATGATGAATATGAACATTAAAGATATGGTTATAAAACATTGCCCTCATTGTGATGGCCCTTGCCTTGTTTCGCAAAATGAAATTGATGCAGAACACTTGGCAAACAAAAAGGTTGCGATTGCCTGCCACCATTGCTCCAAGCAGTTTTCCCTTGATGGGGATCACACAAAAGATGATGGGATAGCTCACCCTGAAAAAATGCAGGTAAACGAATGTCCGTCTTGCAAAGAACTAATAACTATTCCCAATCCGTTGCCAGATCAAACGACTATGGAGCTACGCTGTCCTTTGTGCGATAGTAAATTTGAGCTTGGCCAAGCTGAACACGGACAAAAAATCAAGGGAAATGAATTAAGCCCAACAATAGCAGACAAGATTATAGCCCACCAGACTGAGCCAGATAATAAACTGAAAACCAGCTATACACCCTTATATATACTGATCATCATCTGCATCGCCGCTTTTGCTTTTTGGGCAAAGGAAACCGGTCAATTACCAGTTAATCATTGGCTCAAGATTTTGGAATGATGTCATGGTTGAGTTCTTCTGGCTTAGAACAATTCATTTTGACTGAAAATCAAGCGGCTAAAATCCAAAGTTTGTAGCCGTCTGTTTATAAATTAATGATGTTTGAAAACCATTCTACGCGCTCCATCGCGAGTCATTTCATAATTAAGAATTTAAGCCAAAAGTGAAAACATCAAAATCAAAGCCAAAAAATCAAGCATTCTAAGAAGTACAGTAATTATTCTATAGAGTAACTACTCGCATTGAGTTTGTCGTCCCTACGATCCCAAACGGCATGCCAGCAACTACAACAATCTGCTGCCCAGTAACCGCCATGCCTCGGTTTCGAATTTCACCAATTGCTTCAATTATAGCAGACTCAAAATCATCACTGTAGGCACTGGCGCTACTCCGCGTTCCCCACAGTAAGCACAGTTTGCGCTGGACCTTAACATCAGGCGTCATCACAAGAAAAGGAATACTAGGTCGCTCTCGCGCAATACGAACTGCGGTATTGCCTGAACTAGAAAAAGCCACCATGACCTTGGCCCCAACTGTTTCAGCAAGGGCAACGCTGGTTTTTGCAACTGCGTGATAAACACTTTGCTCAACTGGCAGTCCAATTGGCCCTGAGCCCGGATTAAACCGGATATGTGCTTCAGCAGACGCCACGATTCGCGCCATAAACTCAACCGACTCTACGGGATATTGACCAGCGGCTGTTTCTGCAGAAAGCATTACCGCATCAGCGCCATCAAACACAGCACCTGCTACATCCGATGCTTCAGCCCTGGTAGGAGTTGGTGCTTCAATCATTGACTCCAGCATCTGTGTTGCAACCACCACTGGTTTCCCAATCATCCTGCATTTTGAAATAATAGTTTTCTGCCATCCCGGAACCTGCTCTGGCGGCAGTTCAACCCCTAGGTCGCCACGAGCAACCATAACTCCATCAGATGCCGCTATAATATCATTCAGGTCCTTCAGCGCAGCTGGCTTTTCAATCTTTGACATTAAAGCTGCCTGTTTACCAATAATAGTTCGTGCGGCAATCACATCGCTAGCACGCTGCACAAAGGATAACGCCACCCAATCAACACCTTTGCTCAGCGCATATTTAAGGTCAGCCAGATCTTTTTCCGTTAACGGCGTGGTGTCCAGCACAATATCAGGTAGATTAACCCCTTTTCGGCTTTTGAGTGGGCCGCCAACTAGAACTTCTGCAACAAAGCTCTCTATATCAACCGACACAACTTTAAATACAAGCTTACCATCATCCATGAGAAGGCGAGCACCTGGATACATCGCCTTAAAAATTTCAGCGTGAGGCAACCCAACAATTCTGGCGCTGCCTTCATCAGTACTGAGATCAAAAGTGATTTGTTCCCCAGCTTCAACAATTACGCCTTCAGCAACCTTTCCAACACGAAATTTTGGCCCTTGTAGGTCTGCTAGAATACAACTTGGAGCGCCCGTCTTAGCTTCAAGGGCTCTTATTACATCAATCCGTGCACCTTGTTCTTCACGTGTCCCGTGTGAAAAATTCAACCGGAAAACATTCACTCCTGCTGCACATAGACTGGCCAGTGTAGCCGGACTTGAAGACATATCCCCCAGGGTGGCAACAATCTTTGTAGAGCGCCGCGAGCTCATGGTTTCATCACTCATTGATATTCATTTCTTTCTGGTGGATTAAAGCATGACATACAACTTATAGATCGTGCGACAGTATTGGCGCAAAAAACTAAACTAACTCTAAAGCTGATTGGCAGTAAAACAAAGCAGCATCTTCCTATTTACAAAAATTTCACATAGACGCCAGAAAGTCGGACAGAGAAAGCTTTTTGTATAGCACGACTTGAGAAACAACAACTTTCCAGTCATACTTGTTAAAAATAACATTGATATATTGCTCGTGGCTGCTGTCCAATTTAAAACAGTTCACTTCAAAATAGAAAGCATGATGATGATTAAAGGTCTTATTGCCCCACTTCTTACTCCGTTCGATGACACCCTCAAAGTTGACCAATCCCTTTATAATGAGCTAGCTAAACATCTGCTCGAAACGGGCGTCAGTGGTCTAGCACCTTTTGGCACAACTGGTGAGGCACTCTCTGTTAGCAATGATGAGCGCAAAATTGCTCTTGAAGGACTAATAGCTGCAGGTATTGATCCGGCGATCATGATTCCTGGCACTGGCCTTTGCAACCTCCCTGATACAATTAGACTGTGCCAACACGCAGTTGGTCTTGGATGTGCTGGAGTAATGTTATTGCCACCGTTCTATTTTAAAGGAATGAGTGACGAGGGTTTGTATGACTACTACGCACAGTTGATTGATGGAGTGAATGATCCAAGGTTGAAAATCTATCTTTATCATATCCCTCAAGTTTCTGGGGTTGGCTTATCCATTGATCTTGTCCAAAAACTTCATACTAAATTTCCAAATGTTGTTGTTGGCATTAAAGACAGCTCTGGTGACTGGGAAAACACTCAGGCCCTGCTTCGAATTGAAGGACTGGTTGTTTATCCAGGGTCAGAACTGCCAATCATTGCGGCGATTAAACTTGGTGCGCCAGGTTGCATTTCAGCTACCGCCAATTTGAACAGCACCGACATCGCAGAAGTCATTGAATTATGTCTTGCCGGCGGATGGGATGAAGCCGAGGTTAAGCAAAAAAAAGTCAAAGCAGTTCGTTACATGTTTCAAGACTATGCACCTATTCCAGCACAAAAAGCTCTTCTAGCCCGGTCTACTGGTCACAGCGCATGGAACAACCTTCGCCCCCCTATGCGGCCGATGGATAAAGATAAACTTGATGCTTTAGCCAATGACCTTGCCAGTCAATTTGATATGCATTTTTAAAAAACCTGTTCTTGATCTTTCATAGCTGTTCTTCATAGGGGTTTATTAATGAAGCTTGCACTTACCCTAATAGCAACCGGATTGATAATTTTAGTGCTATTCAGTCTGTTCTGGTTTTTCTCCCCAAACTTTAGTGGCAATTTTGAACCACCAAGGGTCATTACTGTCAGAGCTTATCTGGATAACCAATGCTCAGTATCGGATGATGTTTTTGTGCTATCAGTTCCTGAAAAAAATCGATCAGCCGTGTTCCGCGGTGGGGTAGCAACAATGAGACTTCCAGAAGGCACAAAAATCCAGCTAGCTGTCTCAAGTGCTTACCCAGCGTTTAGATATGATGACATCCCTCAGGAAGTAGCGCCTACCGTAACATTAGTCGCAGATTGTTCAGTTTCACCAAGGATGAAGTCCATCTTTGGTTCTATGAAGGAACAGTTTGATAAATAATAAAAGCATTAGCCATGTCTTATTTATCCGGGGAAGAAACTTCACCATTACATTCATTCTCAAACCAGTCCCTTAATACTTGTTTGTTGTGCTCCCCTAACCTTGGAGGCGGTGCTCTATATTGGGCTGGGGTCACACTGAGCTTGGCCGGAAATGCTGTATTTGATATTTTACTACCATCATCACGCCACTGATCAATCCTTAAACCGCGAGCTTGCACATGTGGGTCAGTAAACACCTCAGCTATATTATTAATTGGGCCACATGATACGCCAGCAGCCTCGAGCTTACTGATGACCTCGTCACGATCCATCATGCTAACAATGCTTCCAAGCGCTGTGTCTAAACGGTTACGATTTTTAATCCGTGCTTCATTAGTCGCAAAATCAACCTCGTCTGCGAGGCTAGGCACCGAAAGTGCAGCGGTCAAGCGGACAAACTGTTTGTCATTCCCGCAGGCAACAATCACAAATCCATCCTTTGCTTGATATACTGTATAGGGCACAACGCTTGGATGATTGTTACCCATACGGCCTGGACACACCTCTGCATTAAGCCAATTTGCCGACTGATTCGCGAGCATTGCAATCTGGCTATCAAGAAGAGCGCAATCAATATGTTGCCCCTGACCAGTTTTGTGTCGATACGCCAGGGCTGCTAGGGCAGCATTGGCGGTAAACATACCAGTAAACAAGTCACACACGGCCACACCAACCTTCATTGGCCCACTGCCTGGGCTACCATCAGGCTGACCAGTAATGCTCATCAAGCCACCCATTCCCTGGATTAAAAAATCATACCCTGATCGATGTGAGTACGGACCTGTTTGGCCAAAACCGGTTATTGAACAATAGATAATTCCTGGGTTAAGACGTTTAATTGACGCATAATCAAGGCCGTATTTTAGTAACCCGCCAGGTTTGAAATTCTCAATCAAAACATCGGCCTTGCTGGCAAGTTTGCGTACCAGATCTGCGCCATCTTTAGTAGAAAAATCAATTGCGATCGATCGTTTATTACGATTGCATGCTGAAAAATAAGCTGCATCGTCACGGCTACCATCGGCGTTCTGAGTGAAAGGTGGCCCCCACTTACGTGTGTCGTCACCGCCATCTGGATTTTCAACTTTAACCACATCTGCTCCAAGATCAGCAAGCGTCTGTGCAGCATAAGGTCCAGCTAAAATTCGACTTAAATCAAGGACTTTCAATCCAGCAAGCGCCATTGGGGCTTCATGATTTGTCATTGTTTATCCTATTACAGCGTTGTATCCATTTTTCCAAGCTTCCAGTTACCATCGTCGCCAGAAGCCAATTATCATATAATGGTTAATTTAATTCTATTTGTTAATTTTCAATTTACAGCTTAAGAGAAAATTGGCAGGGTTACCATTCTCTATTTTTACAATTCTGGCAGTGCTGTCTAGTTGGCTGTCATCGATCCAGATGGACAGGCTATGGATTTTTTACTCAATGCTGAACAGAACGCTCTTCAGGAAACCGCGCGCCGATTTGCCAAAAAAGAACTTCCGACTCATGCCAAAATAATCGAAAAAAATAATGTTCCACCAAGTTTAGAGCTTCGCAAACGTTTCGCTGAAATGGGGTTTATGGGCATAAATCTGCCGACCGCCTATGGCGGGGCCGGGCTCAACCATTTCGAAGCTGTACTTGTATTGGAGGAACTGGCAAAGATTTCAGTTGCGGTTGCTTTTCCTGTCTTTGAAGCGAGTTTTGGACCAGCCTTGGCCATCGCACATTTTGCACCCGAAGCATTACGGCAGCGGATCCTTCCAAAAGTCTGCTCAGGTGAGATGGTAGTTGCAGTTTCAATGTCAGAACCGCAGGCAGGCACAGCGCTAACGGACCTCAAAACTACTGGCAAAAAGAATGGCAATAAAATAATTTTAAATGGTAACAAGCGCTGGTGTTCTGGCGGTGGCCATGCTGACGCCTACGTCGTTTACTGCCGTTTATCTGACGATCCTGGGGCCAAAGGCATCGGAGCAGTTCTTGTCGAAAAAGGAGCAGATGGATTCACTTTTGGGACCCCAGAATTGCATATGGGGTGGAGAGGCATTGCGAGCGCTGATATGTATTTTGATAATGTCGAAGTACCTGTTGAGAATATCATTGTTCCTGCTGGTGGTTTTAAACAGCTGATGGAAGCCTTTGACCTTGAACGCTGCGGTAATACAACGATGAGTTTAGCCTGTGGTCAATCCGCATTTGAGTATACGCTTGATTATGTTCAAGAGCGCGAGCAATTTGGCAAGCCAATCATCGAGTTTCAGGCAGTCCAATTACAAATTGCTCAGATGAAAATGAAACTGGATGCAAGTCGGCTACTTTTATATCGGGCCGTCAATAATGCAGAACAAAAACTACCGTCAATTGCTGATAGCTCAATAGCAAAATGCTATGCCAACGAGATTGCCCGTGAAGTTTCTGGCGCAGCTGTGCAGTTATTGGGCGGCTATGGCTATTCTAAATCCTATCCAATAGAACAAAAAATGCGTGATGCCTGGGGATGGGGAATTGCAGGTGGATCTATCGACATCCAAAAAATAAATATTGCTGCCGCACTAGTTGACAAGCGTTTTAATCAACGGGGTTAGTGCTTAAGCCTTCCAAATCTTGCCTAAAACCCTCACCCAGTTTGAATGACATAATTTGGTCATCAAAACATCGTTATAACCATGTTCTCTCATGGCCTGCCGTAGTGCTGGCAGACCAGACGCATTCGCTATACCTTCTGGCACAGTGGTGCCATCAAAGTCTGATCCAAATCCAACACGGTCTTCACCAAGATGCTCAAGAAAGTGGTCAAGATGACGAAGCATTATATCAAATCCTGTATCAGACTGCATGCGACCATCGGGACGCAAAAAGGCAACAGCAAAATTTAATCCAACCATCCCATCACTGTCGGCAATAGCCATGAGCTGCCTATCTGTTAAGTTGCGCGCATGCGGGCTAATGTTGTGAGCGTTAGAATGAGTGGCCACAAGGGGCGCGTCTGACTGTTTAACAACGTCCCAAAAACCAGCTTCATTCAAATGCGACAAATCAATTAGAATGCCATTTTCGTCACAATAGCGGACCAGCCTTTTCCCATCATCACTTAAACCTGGACCAATGTCACCGCTACTCGGAAACCGGAATGGTACGCCATGTCCAAAGCGGTTTGGTCGGCTCCATAAAGGGCCAATAGACCGCAATCCAGCGCGCCAAAACATATCCAGATTATAAAAATCACGATCAATCGGCTCTGCACCTTCAATATGCATAATGGCTGCGATTTTGCCATCAGCCAAACATGATTGCAGCATGGTCACATCTTTACAGATGGTTAAATAGCCAGCCTTTTCCATCCGGTGCAGAATGGCTGCCTGTTCAACTGCAATTGGCAAGGCGTCTTCAACGGAAATCTCCGGCGGTAATGCTAAATCATATTTGGGCATGTTCATCTGCGAATTTTTGCTCTCCAGATCAATCAACGATGGCACGTAGATTGCAAAAAATCCGCCACCAAAACCACCATTGCGCATTTTAGCCAAGTCAAGGTGACCTGGCATATCTCCCGCAAAAATGCTATGATCAACACCTCCATCATTACTCAGACCTAATTTATATAAAAGTGATAAAATGTCATTATGACCATCGAAAATAAGAGGCGTTCTTGTCACAGGTTCCATAGCCATCTCTATTAAATCTTGCCCGTAATAACATACGTCAATATTGCCGCCACTTGATCAGCAGTTTTAACAACAGCAAGGGCCGCCCCGTCAACCTCCTTCAGAGCATGTTGATGATCACTTCCATGCATGACCACCAATGCTTTTCCGAGTGCTGCGGCGTACCCAGCATCAAAAGCAGCATTCCATTGCTTATATTTATCACCAAATCGTACCACAACAACATCTGACTGGCCGATAGCTGTGCGAGTTCGAATTGCATTCAATTTGGCGCCTTTATGGTCATGCCAGAATTTATCTGGTTCAGCGCCCATAATCTCAATTCCACAATCATCAGATGCGCCGTGGTCTGTCACTGGCTCTAAAAATGTGATGTCTAAACACTGCTTTTCACAAGCCATAATAACATCGTCACGCCAACTTGTATGAATTTCACCTGATAGATATACCGTCAGTTTCATTATTCATTTTTCCTTTTTACAGTTTTTGAACACCAGCAGCCGCTATGCCAATAATTTATTATGGTCGAATGCGCGCACCAGTTTTTTTTTCATACTCAATGGCAACCAGGCTCATATCAGCAGAATTACCATGTACTTTTATTGCATCTTGAAGCGCTGCAAATGCTGTCTTTCCAAGTGGCAGAGACTGAGCCAGTGTCGCCGCCATGCTAAGCGCCAATCCGGCATCCTTTTCCATTAACGCCATCGAAAAGCCCTGATTCATTTTCCCCGTTAAAATATTATCAGGCAAGGTTATCTCTGTTGTATAATTGCGGCCAGAACTTTTTTGCAAAATATCAACCGCTTTATTAGCATCAACACCAGCATTTATAAGCAACGACACCACCTCAAAACTGGCCATACGGCAAATAAGATTCAAGAGATTATTGCCTGCCTTCAACGCATGACCCGCACCTATTGGTCCGGCGTGGAAAACATTGCTGCTGATGCGCTTGAAAATAGGCAAAAGCTGCTCATACAGCGGGGCCTCACCACCAACCATGATAGCAATTTTTCCTTCACTGGCGCCGCGTGGGCCGCCACTAACTGGCGCATCAATGAACGTAACTCCAATCTTAGCAAGGCGTGCCGCCTGGCTGCGGCTAATCGCTGGATCACCAGATGTCATGTCAACGAATACCTGTCCAGGTTTCAAATCGGCGGCTATGCCATTAGTAGCAAAAAGTACTGCCTCGGTCACCGCAGATGTTGGTAAGCAAGCAAAAATTATGTCGCAAGCCCTGGCAATGTCTAAAACATTTCCTGCACCAATAGCACCTCCCTCAATGAAAGGAGCTAATTGCTTTTTTTTAGAATCAAAAACCATCAAAGATGGACTCAGTAAGCGCATTGCCAGCGGCGAACCCATATTTCCCAGCCCAATAAAGCCAATCTGCGTTTTTTGCTGTGGTAATATGTGAGAGTGGGTATGAGTCATGATATATTCCTGCTACGATATCTGAGCATTGCTACAAAGAGCTGGTAAACAACACAGTTTGCATTTTTATCTTCTATGAAGCGTGATTTAGAAACATAAATCTAGCCATTTTTTGCAAAAAATGTTTTCTTTATCATAAAAAAGTCAGTTGCATTTTGGCCCAGAAAAGCCAACACTTTAATTTGAATTTTGGTGCTTCATCTAAATATCATTCACTTTTATTAATGCTGGTGTCTTCTTGGACTGATGGTCCAAAGATAAACTGCTTGGGTCAATTTCTTACATGAAATCAAACACACCACGGTCACAACCACGGGCTCTTGGCCCACTAGCAGTATTAGCCTTTTGTCTTATGATGATTGCAGCTAGCCGTGGTATGGGTGAAACCTACGGTGTTTTTCTGCTACCTTTGACCGAAAGCTATGACTGGAACCGGGCCAGCGTGACATCAGTGTTTTCAGTCTATATGGTGTCTTTCGGATTTGGATCCTTGCTGTCAGGACTGGTTTTTGACCGTCTAGGACCGCGCTTTAACTATATAATTGGGTTGTCACTTTTAGCCGGATGTTATGGTTTTGCAGGGCACTTGAAATCACTGTTTTCCTTTTATCTGGTGCTTGGCATATGTGGCGGTATTGGGAGCGCTATGGTTGGTATTGTTCCAACACAAAGTCTCATTGCACGCTGGTTTAAGCAACGCCGTGCAACAGCACTCTCGATTGCTTATTCAGGGCAAGGCATTGGAGTAATGTTGTTAGCCCCAGCGGCACAGATAGCAATAGATGCCCATGGTTGGGAGGCATCCTACAAATTGGCAAGCTATGGCTTTATTGGCTGCCTTATTATGATTTTGATAATGCCCTGGAAGCGTATTTCATCTGGAGCTCCTCATCATGAAGAAAATGGCCAAGTACCTAAAATCAAAAGTTTAGAATTAGGTAAAGCCGGCAGCCAAAAAACACTTGGATTGTCACTCAGAGAAGCAATTTTTCGACCAGAATTCTGGGGCTTTTTCACCATCTTTGGTGCTTCAGCAGTTGCAGTTTTTGGAGTTTCACTGCAAACGGTTGCATACCTTATCGATCAGGGTTTTGACCCCGTTTCAGCAGCCTTTGTATTTGGCCTTATCGGTATGTTGACAATTTTAGGCATCGCCATCACTGGTATTCTTGCTGAACGATTTCCACGCCACATTATAGCCACCGCTAGTTACACGCTTACGGCTGTTGGCATTGTCGCACTAGCATGTTTGCAATTCTATCAAAACTGGATATTATTAATTGTTTTTATCATATGTTTTGGTTTATCGGCTGGCGCCCGTGGCCCCATCATCACCGCACAAATGGCCGAGCTATTTGCTGGGCGTGGCCTTGCCTCAATCTTTGGGGCTACGAGCATTGGAAATGGCTGTGGCGCAGCGACTGGTGCCTTTTTGGCCGGCTATAGCTATGATTTAACAGGAAGCTACTCAGCTGGATTTGGCATCAGCCTGTTATTTGTATGCATTGGACTTTCAATGTTTTGGGCCATACCTGGCATCAGACATAATAGAATCAGTTAGATGACAGTCATAAGTGGTTTTTAGCTAGGATATTTTTTTGAGATGCGGAAGAAGCAAATTCAAGAATTGTTTTGGCACATCACCCAAAATTTGGCCCGATTGAACTAATACGGCTAATTTTCTGTTTATCGGTGGCTCCAACCGCTTCACACAGAATTGAGATTTATCCAGATCCCTAACTACGGACACCGGCACAATAGACAGGCCAAGGTCAGCCAAAACAAAATTAAACATCGTGTTATACTGATTTGTTGTAATTTCATGGTTTAGTATTAAACCAATTTTGAGAGCTTCAGTATCAAGAAGTTGCCTGATACCAGAACTTGACGGCATAGAAACCAAAGGTGAGTGTCCAATATTCTGTAAGGAGAGTTTATTTATCTTAGCAAGATTGTGGCGTTTTGACAGTACAACCACAAACCTCTCTTCCACTTCATCAATAACTGAAACACCCTTTGGATAAAACTCTGAACTGCCAATCCCAAAATCAACTTGGCAATCGATGATAGCATCGGATATAAATCCACCTACGCCCTCATGAATTTCAATCGAGATGTTTGGATGATAGGCTTTAAATTCTTTTATAACCTTGGGTAATATAACATGGGATACAGACATCAGACAGGAGATGTTTATCTTTGGGCGTTCTTCATAGTGGTTAAGCCTTAACTTGTTAGCTTGTTGCGCAAAATCACGTAAAACCTTTTCTGCAAATGGCAAAAACTCAGCACCAACAGCACTAAGCGTAACAGTCTTGGCGCCACGTTCAAAAAGAGTGAAACCAAGTCTTTTTTCAGCTTGCTGTATTATTCTTGTTAAGCCTGGTTGTGAAATTTTAAGATAGGCTGAAGCAGCCAAAAAGCTTTTGAAGGTGGCAAGACTTATTATAGCCTTGAAATGCTTCATGCTCAGATTAGGGACGGCGTCAGAGCTAAATTCTTTGTTATTCAATTTTTGCATACAAAAAAGTTATCAATAATATTTTGTAATTTCCATTAATATCTGATTTGCTTTTAGCATGTGCAAAGAAAAAGACTCAATTAACAATAACCACAGTACCAATGAAAGAGCTCTGAGTGGAATTAAAGTCTTGGACCTTACCAGGTACTTATCTGGTCCACAGACAACCCTTTTTCTTGCTGCCCTTGGGGCGGAAGTTGTGAAAATCGACGATCCAGGTCAAGGGGACCCTGTAAGAAACTCGCCACCATTTTTTGGCGAGAATGGTGTTTCGATGACAAAGTCTTCACCATTAGACATTGGGATAGCCTACCTCAAACGGGCACGCTCAAAGAAGTCTATTGAGTTAGATTTAAAGAGTGAGGAAGGCATCAACACCTTTATGAAGTTGGTAGAAAAAGCTGACGTAATAGTTGAGAATTTTAGGGTTGGCGTTACAAAGCGGTTAGGCATTGATTACGAAAAGTTGAAATCAAAAAATCCAAAAATCATCTACTGCTCAATCACAGGGTTTGGCGCAACTGGACCAGATGCAACTAAGAAAGCCTTTGATGCAACTGTGCAGGCAGCCTCTGGCCTAATGAGCGTGACCGGTGAACCTGATGGCTTGCCAATGAAAATTGGATCATCAATGGCAGATAGCATAGCCGGTACATTTGCTTTCTCTGGTGTTCTTGCTAGCCTTTTCCGGCGTGAAAAAACAGGACGCGGAGAATTTATTGACGTATCAATGACTGATTGTCTTGTCTCTTTATTATATGATGAGCCCTGGGACTGCTTTGAAGCATTGGAGCTGAATCAACGACAGGGCAATCGGATAATGCGATTTTCCCCATTTAATTGCTATGCCGCAAAGGATGGGGCAGTTGTAATGGGTGCTGCATCGCAAAAAGATTGGTTAGCGATTCTCAAAATGATTGATCAACCAAATTTACAACAAGACAAGAAATTTTCAAACATCAGTAATCGTATTGAAAACAATTTGGAGGTTGATGCGATAATTAGTGGCTGGGCAAACACACGTCATGTCGAAGACATTGTAAGGTTGTGCGATAAGCATGAAGTTTCCTGCCATCCCGTCAATGATGCCGCACATATTGCTGATTGGATTCAAATTGCAGATCGCAAGATCCTCGCGCCGCTACCTCATCCCCATTTTTCTAATGTAAAAGGACCATTGGCGCCAAACTTTCCAGTCAAATTTTCAGACTCTAAAACAACCCTTGAGAACCCTGCACCTAAGCCGAATGAACATTTTACAGAAATTATGGAAAGATGGCTGAACGATGGAGTCAGTAATTAAAAGAATTATAACATTCATACTTTAGGCGAGGATAGTTCATGACAAAAAAACCCATAGTCAAAATGTATTCTGATTTTAAAAGTCCATATGCATTCTTAGCTTTTAAACCTGGAATTGAACTAACGCAGAAATATAACGTTGATATTAAATGGCGGCCTTTTCAATTGCGCCTGAAAGGCAAGGGCCAACGTAGCATCTATTCAGAATGGAAGATAAAGTATTCCTATATGGATGCGCGGCGTCATGCAAACCGACTTTATGACGGACAAATGTTACGCGGGCCTCTAAAAATTTTTGATACAACACCCTCACTAATTGGCAGCCTTTTTGCCGAAAAGCACAATAAGCTCGAGGAGTACTGTACAACGTTGTTTGAGTCATTTTTTAAACGAGAATTTGCCGCTGATGAAACTGAAGAAGTTTCAAAACTCATAGAGAATATTGGTTTATCAAAACAAGCGTACCTTGAGTTTCTTGTTGACGACGGCCTGATCGAATTTGAATCCTGCTTGGACGAAGCGGCAGAGGATCATATTTTTGGCGTGCCGATTTTTGTATTCAATGGCGAGCAATTCTGGGGCGCGGACAGGCTTTGGTTACTTGAAGAAACCCTGGCAGAAGCAGGATTAGCTAAAAGCAAAAGATCATGACAGAAGGAAAAATAACTTTATTTTTCTGGCCGACACCGAACTGCTACAAGGTCAGTATTTTACTGGAAGAGTTAAACGTTCCATATGATATTCACCCAGTTCATATCGGCAGGGGTGAACAGTTTGCAGCGAATTTTTTGAAAATTAGTCCACATGGGAAAGTGCCTGCAATCAACGATTCTTTGAATACCAAAGAACCACAATCCGTGTTCGAATCCGGTGCCATTTTGTTCTATCTAGCAGAAAAATATAATCAATTCCTTGAGACTGAAAACACAAAAAAACTAGCTGTGATTCAATGGCTGATGTTTCAAATGGGAAATTTAGGCCCTCTACTTGGACAAGCACATCATTTCAGGCACTACGCCAAAGAACCAATTCAATATGCAATTAATAGGTACACCAATGAAGCGGGGAAACTTTATGCTGTTCTCGATAATCAGCTTGGCAAGTCGCAATATTTGGCCGGAGACGACTACAGCATCGCGGATATAGCCGTCTATCCCTGGCTTAGGCCTCAAAAAATGCAAGGGCAAGATATTTCAGAACATGCAAATATTCAGCGATGGTATAATGCAGTGAGAGGGAGGCCAGCAGTGCAACGCGGCCTTTCAGTGATGAACGAAAAAATTAGTAAGAGCGGTCAAAGACCAAAGGGAGAAGCATGGCAAACACTATTTGAACGTCCTAAAACGATAGATATTCCAAAGAACCACAAGAAAGGTAAACCATGACTAAAATGCTTTGTGGATATCGGGTTCTCGATATCACCCAATTTGTTGCTGGCCCAACGTGCTCACGCCTTATGGCTGAACTTGGGGCAGATGTTATAAAAATAGAACTGACTCCAACTGGTGATCATGCAAGACGATCAGGCCTCAGATCACGCAAAAAGGAATTTGAGCACTGCACACAAAGCACCTACTTTGCCCAGCACAACCATTCCAAGCGGAGTTTAGCGATAAACCTTAAATCTCAAGAAGGCCAGTCACTAATCAAAAAACTCATTAGCAAATCTGATGTACTTATTGAAAATTTTGCTCCAGGCGTCATAGACCGCATGGGGCTGGCGTATGACGCGGTCAAAAAGATTAATCCTGAAATAGTTATGTGTTCAATATCGTTTGCCGGTCAGAACGGCCCTTTGGCAAATGAGCCCGGCTTTGACTACATGGCCGCAGCATATGCTGGCATTACAGGGATGATTGGTGAAAACGACCGTGCACCAAGCCAAGTAAGCATGGCAGTTGGTGATAGTGCCACTGGAATTTCGGCGGCTATGGCCGTTGCAGTTGCGCTGTTACATCGAGAAAGAACAGGAGAAGGGCAATTTATCGACTGCTCGTTATTAGATACCTATCTTCAGATGCACGAGGACTACATTCCACGGGTTGGATTACGTGGTAAAGCCGCTTTACCAGAACGGTCAGGTTCTCAACACCCAAACGGAGGGCCAACTGGCATTTTCGATTGTGGTGACGGTTCATTCTTACAAATGATGGTTATGCCCTACCAATGGCCAAGGCTTTTGCAAGCCATAGGCATGCCCGAGTTGGAGAAGGACCTGAGGTTCAATTCGCCGCAAAATCGACGCAAAAACAAGTTTGAGCTGCAGGGCATTATTGAAAAATGGATGGCGACAATAGGTAGGCGGCAGGACATCATTGCTATATTGAAAGACAAACGCGTACCTGTTGCCCCAGTGTTAACCTTGCATGAGGCTATTCAACATCCACACGCCATCGAGCGTGGTGCGATACGACAATTAAACGATCCGTTTATTGGCAATTTTCCAATACCCGGTCAGCCACCATTGTTCTCAAAATGGTCTTATAGCAACAATCTCAAAGCACCGCTTTTGGGCGAACACAATGAGGAGATACTCACAACCATCTGTGGACTAAACAAAAGTGAGATCGCCTCTCTTTATAGAGATGGTGTCATCAACACTGATACAACATTTTGTGATACATCTCCTGACTAGTTAGCTTAGAAGCATGCAAATACTCGCCAATCTATTTTTTTGATGCGGTAAGGCGACGCATAACTGGGGAGATGACCTGGTCCGAGATCTGAAAATCCCACAATGCCCCTTGGTCAGACCGAACAAAATCTGCAAAGGCTTCATCCAGCCCGTCTAGGCTGTTAAAGCTTCGTCCATCAAGTCCAAAACCATTGGCAATTGAAGCAATGTCGGTGGTTCCAAAGGCAGCTCCACTCTCATCGTGTCCGTCAACCCGTAATTTATGAATCTCCGACCCATAAGCATGATCATTCATTACAATAATAAGTAGTTTTAACCCATGCCGACGAGCAGTTTCAAGTTCTTGCGCATGCATCAGGAAACCACCATCACCATCAATAAGCACTACCTGTTGATTCGGTCTAGCCGCCGCAGCACCAAGCGCATACGCCAGGCCATTGCCAATCGCACCAAATTCGCGAATGGTAAGAAAATCATCAACCGCACGACCAAGCATGTGAGCTGCAAAATATGAGCAATGGCCAGATGAATTAACCATAAACCAGTTCTTTGGCAGCAATGTGTCAAGCGCCTTAACCAATGGACGTGGATCAATCACATCCCGGGCCACCTGAAACGGCATACTGTCGGGATATTCCGCCGCAGAGTTTCTGGTGACTAAATCATCACGCCAGCCAAATACCGGCGCCACGCCCTCATAAATTTCAATAAGAGCAGCATCAAGCGCTTCCACACCAATGCGCGCATCAGCACAAAGATGCACGTGTGCCGCAACACGCCCCTGACTATAAACCTTTGGCGCAATATCAATATGAAGGATTTTAGCATCGCGATAAAGCCTTCCTGAGTCGGCAGCATGCGACGCAAGGCTAGTACCAACAGCAATCACTAGATCAGTTTTTAGGCAAGCTTCACGCGCTATGTCAGACGCAAATCCGCCAGTTACATTGAGCGAATGAGCCGAGTTATGAAACAGTCCGCGCGCCGGCAAGGTAGTAAGGAGCGGCGCACCAATACGATCGGCAAGGGCTGCACAAATAGGACCTGCACCAGCAGCAACTGCGCCACGGCCACCAATCAAAATTGGACGTTCAGCCGCAGAGATTAATTTAGCCATTTTAACAACCGCGGCTGGGTCAGGATAAATCTGTCCTGTCTCTGGTAGAAAAGCCTCAGCCGACGCCACGCTTGCCGGTATGTCACCCCATTCGCTTTCCTGAATATCAAATGGCATGCCAACAACAATAGGGATGCCCGTCAAACGAGTGCGGGCGAAAGCATCTTGAATTTGCCGTGCCACACGTGGCTTGTGCATAATTTGTACATATTCAGCACCACATGCCGTCACGAATGGTGCCTGATCTAAATCCTGATTATACCAATGCGCGCTAATTGGGGATTCACCAACAAAAATAATTAGTGGAATGCGAGCTCTCACTGCTGCAGTAAGACTGGTCATAACTTGTGTTAGACCGGGTCCACAAGTAACTGTGGCAAGACCAGTTCTACCTGTCACCCGCATATAGGCCATTGCCATCGACACAGCACAATGTTCGTGTCGTGCATACGTGAACGGCATCCCTAGATGAGCAAGTGCACCGGCAAAATGCATATTACCATCACCAAGAAGGGCAAAACAATGTTCAGATTCCTGAGCCTTGATCGAGGCCGCTACCACGTCATAAGTCTTCATAAAGTCTTTTCCCATTTCTAAAGCCAACCCTGTGCGCCAATTACGCTAACTTGCGACAAATTCCTTTTTAAGCGCTGTGAAAAATTGCCTTACAAGATGCTTAGCAACACCCAACAAAATCCGCTGGCCAACACCCGCAACAAGGCCACCAACCTCACCAGCTGCCTCATATGCGATGTTCGCAGTACCGCTTTCGCCATCACTAATCGTCACCCGCGCAGTACCCGTACCAGTCCCAAGCGTCCCACTTCCTGAAACAGAAATAACGCAACTATTTGGTGGGTCCATTTCCGACAAGCCCACAGTTCCCTCAAAGCTACCACCAACAGCCGCCACTTTTAATTCGAGCGTCATTACATACTCACCAGGGACAGTTTCAACCATGCTAATACAGCCCGGAATAGAGCGTTGTAGCACCACCGGATCAATCACTGAGTTCCATAGCTCATTCGGGCGGACAAAAATCAACTCATTGCCATTTAGGTTAATATTCATAGTTAACTACCCTTCATAGAGTACAGCTGGTTATAGGCCAAAAAGGTTCTTTGCCACACCATTTTCAACCTTATTACGATCAACCAAATCCAGCCCCATCTTATCAAGAATTTTGCGTGGAAAAGGGTCACCAATTGGGAATGGCATATCAGAACCAAGCATAATCCGGTCAACTCCAACAGTTTTAATCAGCAGAGCTAATGCCGAAGAATCATGCACTAGCGTATCATAATATAGCATGGACAATGCCTTTGATGGATTAGCAAGGGTATCTTTATGTAAGTCATAGTTCCGCATCATCCTGCCAACTACAAAAGGCAATGCTGAACCACCAATTCCAACAACTATCTTGGCGTTGTGATAGGTTTCCACATGACCGGAGTAAATTATTCGTGAAATGGCGATCAGCGTATCAGTAATACGGCCTATGGCATTATTCATGCCATAGTCATTGACCCGATCGTCACCAGAATCAAACACCGGGTGAATAAACACGATGGAACCATTGCGGTGTGCCGACTCCCAGAAAGGCGTCAGTTCGGGATCATCCAGAACGCCACCCTTGCCCTTTGGTTGGGTGCCAATCATTGCGCCCTTAAATCCATCCTTATGCACTGCGTCAAGAACCTCAGCCGCAGAAGAACCAGCCTGCATCGGCAAGCTAGCTAACGGCAAAAAGCGCGGGTTTTCTGCACAAAACTCTTTCAGATGTTGATTGATCAATGATGACCAACGGCAGCCCTGATCAGCTGGCATCTCGTAGCCAAACATATCAAGCCAGCCACCAATAACTTGCAAATCAATCGCATTGGCGTCCATCCAATCAAGGCGCCCCTTGATGTCGGAAAGCAATTTGCTTGCTGGGCGCGTTGGCTTGTTCCCATCAAAAGAAAAACCAAAACTGTCGTCGTCACTATGCACTAGTTCAACTGCCGTAAAATCTGCAGCTGTGTCACGGATGGCGTCGAGCAACCGGGGAGGAATGAAATGCGCGTGGCTGTCAATAATCATATGATAGATCAAGTCCTGACTAGTGGGGAGTGGAAATTATGCTAGCTTGTTCGAAATTGCATCGCTAATAGCGCTCATTCGAATTGGCAGTTTTTCAAAATGGATGTCCAATGCAGCAACAGCATCATTGATTGCACCCGAGATTGCTGCAGGTGCACCCAAATAACCACTTTCACCAGATCCTTTCTGGCCAAATACGGTATGTGGTGATGGGGTGCAATGTTTAACAATTTCAATTGGAGGCACTTCGTGGGATGAAGGCATCAAATAATCAAGAAAACTCTGCGTCATGAGTTGGCCGTTCGCGTCATAAGCAAACTCTTCAAACAGGGTTGCACCAATACCATGGGCAATTCCCCCATAAGTCATGCCACTGACAATCGCTGGATTGATCACCGTGCCGCAATCATGGCCAATCGTATATGAACGAATTTCAGGGCGCCCGATAACTGGATCAAATGCCACTAAAACCAAATGAAATTCAAAAGAATAGCAAGGATACATCTGCACTTTGCCGTCAACCGGCAGTGCATCGCCTGTAGGCACTTGCATAATATCAAATGAAGCAAGCCCAGGATCCATCCCTTCAGGCAAGTTATGAAATTGCCGATGAGCCAGCTCAACCGCATCCAACCAACTGTGCTTACTTCCATCCGGCGCTAGCACATCGCCACCTGAATATACTAACTTATCGGCATCAAACCCCAAACAATGCGCAGCAATAGCAACTATTTTTAACTTTAGCTTTTCAGCAGCTCGCGCTGCCGCGCCACCAAGCATGATAGCCATTCTGCTACCAACTGGCGAATTGCCCGGAAGGCTCTCGAGCGAATTTGGTCGCGTCACCCTGATTTTATCAGGATCAATCTGTAACACTTCACCAAGTACAGTTGAAACCAACGTGTCATGTCCTTGGCCTGAAGATGTTGTATGAATTCGCGCAATCACATTGCCAAGTGCATCAACATTAACCTGGCAGGACTCCATCCAAGTTGAAGTTTTGTTCGCCTCATTCAGCAATGGTTCAAAGGACGAATTTCCTCCACTTGGTTCCAGACAGGCAGCGACACCTATTCCCGCCATCATTCCTTCTGTGCGTAGCCGGTCACGCGTAGCGACAAGCGCTGAGTAATCGGCTGCGTTAAGCACCTTGTCGATAACCGTATGGTAGTCTCCACTGTCATAAGTGCTACCGCTTGGAATGAGATAGGGAAATTGGTCAGCGCGGATAAGGTTGTGCTGGCGTAACACCAGCCGGTCCATTTTCAGAAAGTTTGCAACACGATCCATAGCAGTTTCAATCGCATAGTTGGTTGGCGCCTGACCAAAGCCACGGACTGCCTCCTGAACCGTTTTGTTCGAGGTAACGGACAATGCATGATACGATACCGAGTTTATCTGGTAGGGGCCAACAATCGCACCAATTGGTTTGCCGAGCTGGAAAGGTGCCCGCCCTGCATAAGCACCAGCATTATCAAGAGCACGCATTTTCATTGACCTTATTGTGCCGTCATCCTCAAACGCCATTGTGACATCAAATTTCCGCTCTGGACCGTGCGCATCACCAGCGCGCATATTTTCCAAACGGTCCTCAATAAAGCGCACTGGGCGGCCAAGTTTTCGGGCAATATAACCAATCAGGGTGGCATGCTTTATACCACGTTTCACGCCATAGCTTCCACCAACATCAATATCATAGTGCACTCGCACGGCATTACCAGCCAAACCAAGGCAGCGCGAAATCTGATCCGAATATTTTGGCATCTGCACTGACGCCCAAATATCCAGGATTTGATCCCAACCATTCCACTCGGCGACAACACCAAAAGTTTCAATCGGAACCGTTGAATTACGTCCCCAAGTTACGCTAAATGACAGGTTATGCTTGGCCAACGCAAAGTCATCATCCACCGCTCCCCACACAAATTTTTTATCTAACAAAAGATTGCTGCCATGTTCAGGGTGTACTGGCGGACTAGTTGATAAAAGCGCCTCTTCCGCATCGAGGACAAAGGGCTGTGCGGCGGCATCAACTATAATTTTTTCAAGCGCATCCTCAGCAATCGCTCGGCTTTCAGCAACAACAGCACACACCCATTCGCCAGCGTAACGCACACGACCAACTGCCAACGGGAATCGGCGCACGTTAGGAGTATCGAGACCGTTTATCAATGGCTGGATAGCGGCACTTATTTCAGCACCAGTAATAACATCGACAACCCCAGGCATAGCAAGAGCAGCTGTCACGTCGATCTTGTTAATGATTGCAGCTGGATAATGGGACGCAAGTGGTGCCACGTGTAACATGCCGGGTCTGTCTAAATCAGCAACAAACTTACCTCGACCAGCGACAAAACGTCGATCCTCTACAGCGCGGCGTGGTTGTGAAATAAATTTATAGGTTTTTTCGGCCATGTGTTATCTCACTTATCTTGCTGAGTGCTGGGATGGTTTGGCAAGAGCATATCATTCCGGTTACCGAGACGCTGTGCCGCCAGCATAATCGCATCGACAATCTGCACATAACCAGTACAACGGCAAATATTTCCTGATATTGCGTCACGCACATTATCTTCTGAAGGACTTGGTGTTTTTGCAAGTAATGCTTCGGCGGCAAGCACCATTCCTGGTGTACAATACCCGCATTGCAGCCCATGCGCCTCGCAAAAAGCATCCTGAATAATACCAAGCTCACCCGAACGCTCAAAATTACCGCCGATACCCTCAATCGTGGTTATTTCCTGACCGTCAACTTGCACCGCAAGCATAAGGCATGAACGTACAGCGTTACCATCATACAGGATTGTACACGCGCCACAGACGCCATGTTCACAACCAGCATGCGTTCCCTTAAGACCCGCGACGTCACGTAAAAAGTCTAGCATTGTCAGTCGTGGCTCAACCATCGCTGTCACTAACTCACCATTGATTTTTATTGAGACATCATTCATTGGCGTGTCCCCTTTTTTATTTCATTAAGCGCATCACGCACAGCTCGAATTGCCAATTCAGTGGCAACCCGTTTTCGGTAGGCTGCACTCGCATGAAGGTCTTCAACCGTTTCTATATCAGCCATCGCCGCATGTAAAACCTGAGAGATTGTATCATCACCAAGATCAGACGTCAGCAAGGCATCAACTTTCAGCCTCTCAGGAAAATCACCAACCGATCCCACACCAACATCAATTTTCTCAATCCTTCCATCGACGCTGGCACTAATTTGCGCTGCTGCCGAGGCTAATGCATAATCACTACGACGAGGGGCAACTTCGTGAAAACCAGTGCCGCAAATTGCCGGCGCTTTTGGAAAACCAGTACGCACAAGGCATCCACTTGGTGGCGCAAGCGTTAGCATAGGGCCAATAAAAAAGTCGCTTGCATCAAACACCACGTCATCTTCACCATCTTGGTATGTTATTTCAGCATTCAAAGTAATGGCAACGAGTGCAATTTCGGCGGACGGATCAGCATGGGCAATTGATCCACCAATAGTGCCGCGGGCACGCGTAGGAAGATGACCAACATACTCAAGCGCCTTCGCCAAAAGTGGTATATGGGTTTTCACAAGTGGGTTAACTTGCGCCACCGCTTGGCGAACCATAGCCCCTATTTCAATATGGTGATCAGTTTCAATAAACTGAGTTAGCTCAGCAATATGCGCAATATCAACAAGCAGTGAGGGTCGTGACAGACGCATTGACAGCATGGGTATCAATGACTGGCCACCAGCCAAAATTCGTGCATTGTGATCACCAGCCAGAAGGCAACACGCCTCATCAATTGTGGCTGGTCGCTTATAATCAAATTTCACGGCTTTCATGCTGTTCTACCCATACTAATTAGCAAAAAATAATAGTCATTTAACGAAGAGCTTCGATGATCTGAATAATCTTGCAGCTGGCCCCAAACTGCAAATAGATTTTTGATAACACTTCTTTGAAAATTTAAAAGGCTCAAAAACGTTTGTGAGCCTTTTTGGCCATTCCACGGTATGATTGTCATACATTGTATTAAAAAACAGGACATGATCCTTGTCAAATCAAAATGAAATAATTTTGGATCTGTAATAGGGTATGACAATTCAAATATCGCTGCAGCGGTTTAAAGGCCAATAACCTTTACTGATTGCTGTGTAGACAAACCAATGGACTTCTTTTGGCTTATATAATTCTCCATTAGATTATAAATAGCCGGACCCTCAACATTTTCATTAATTGAAGCCCAACCCCCAACAACATATATTTGATCAGCATTAAGCTTTTCTCCAGTCTTTGTAAGGGTCAAGTCACTAATCCTATTGCCCATACTTTCTTTTGGCGCGCAGGTGTAATTTATTCCACCAACTCGAACCATATCACCACCCTGCTGATAGAATGGATCAACATTGAAAAGATTATCACAAACATCTTCAAGAATTGCTTTGATTTGTGAGCCCGTCATTTCAGTGCGGTAGACGTTTGGATAGCTCATACTTGTTTGGTTATAAAGGTCGTCGATAGTAATATTTTGACCTGGAAGCAAGGTTGTTCCCCATCGGAAGCCAGGGCTTAAAGCAATTTCAACGTCACGCTCCTCCATAATGCCCTGACATATCAAATCATCCCAAGTACCGTTGAAATTGCCGCGTCGATACAACAGGCCACTGGTGCTGCCAATCACACGATTACATTCAGTTTCATAAGGGGCCCGTAACTTTTGTATAAGTGTTTCCATCTCAGCATCAGGTGTAATTACGTCTGAAAAGACAGGAATCAAAGTTGAACTATAGTCAGCCACCTCGCCGCCTTTGACATCCAAATCAATTCGTCCCAAATATTTGCCATGTGAGCCTGATGATAAAAGCAATGTCTTGTTAATTTTTAGTGCTCGCGGCACCGCATCGTGGGTGTGCCCTGTAAGAATCACATTTATACCTGACACAACGGTTGCTAACTTCTGATCAACATCAAAGCCATTATGGGAGAGCAACACAACAATTTTAGCGCCAGCATCGCGTGCTGCATCAACGTTTCTTTGCAAAGTTTCAGGACGAATACCGAATGACCACTGTGGTACCATATAACGAGGGTTCGCAATCGGTGTATATGGGAAATGCTGTCCAATCACAGCCACTTTCACCCCACCTTTTTCAAAAAATGCAGTGCTTTCGAAAACCGGTTCATCCCACTCATTATCAAACACGTTACCACCAAGAAACGGGTATTGCATTGAGGTGATAATTTCTTTTACCCTTTCTACGCCAAACGTAAACTCCCAATGTCCCACCATTGCGTCAGGCTTTAGCGTTGCCATCGCATCAACCATATCCTGACCATTAGTCTTTAATGACGTGTAGGACCCTTGCCATGTATCACCCCCATCAAGAAGCAGAACTTTGTCATCACCACGGTCTGCACGGATAGACTTAACTAATGTTGCTGTGCGATCGAGCCCACCAAGCCGGCCATAAGTTCTCGCCATGTTAACGTAATCAACCATTGTATGCGCATAGGCAAGAGGAGTTCCTGGTGCAATGTTAAAATGCTCTAAAAAATCTTCTGCAACAAGGTGTGGTGGTCGCCCTTCAAAATCGCCAACACCGTAGTTCTCAGATGGAGGCCTGAAATATAATGGCTTCAATTGCCCGTGCATGTCAGTGATATGAAGAAGCGTTACCTGCCCTTTACTGTCAAATTTTAACAAATCATCCTGTCGCATGGTCTGCTGAGCAGCTGCGCGATTCCAATTCGCCGTTGTACCGAATACACCAGCTGTGACAGCGGCCATTTGCATGAATTCACGGCGAGAAACCATAACGTATTTTCCTATTTCAATTGACTAGCTGTCTGCGGCAATGTAGCGCCAAGCGGCTTGATTCTTCTCTACCCGGCCAAAGCCAGGTGAAGGCAAATGAGTTGCAGCCAGACTAATTTTATCCGCAGTAACACGATCAAGAATGCGCTTACGGGTTAAGGCCGATTCCTCACGATCCATGTCAGCCGGGTCATGCCATTCTGGATGGTTAAACGAGATAATAGGGTGAGTAAAAGCATCACCGACAACAAGCACTGAGTGCCCAGAATCATGAATCAAAATTGATGAATGACCAGGTGTATGGCCAGCTGTTTTTACAATCTCAATGTTAGGTAAAATTTCATCACCATCCTTAAAAAATGACATTTTGTTGCGAAGCATATCAAAGCGTGACTTTGCACCAACTGCAAAACTCTCCCGGCCAGCAGGCATTGCATTCATTGCCTTATCTGAGTCCCAAAAATCCCATTCCCCTTGGCTTATATAATACGCGGCATCAGGCATTAGAAGATCATCAAAATCATCAACAATCCCCCAAATATGGTCCGGATGCGCATGGGTAAAAACCACGTCCGTAATATCCCCAATGTCAACTTCAGCAGCATCGAGCGCTGCAGGCAATTCACCAAGGCTGGGCAAAAAATTATTGCCGGACCCAACATCAAACAATATCTTACGATTCCCAATTTCCAATAAGTTTACATTCACTGGCCTACGCCAAACGCCATCAGAGACCCCAGCCGCATTGAGAAATTTGTTACGATCATTTCCAACGATATCATAAAATACCGATTCCACAGGTAAGTTCATTTCACCGTCAGAAAAACTAGACATTTTCCCATTAGCTAAAGACAGCGGCGATGCCAGTACAGCGGGGACAGGTAATGCAGCTATAGTTATACCAGCAACAGTCCCAGCAACAATTTGGCGCCGAGTTAGCTTCTTTGACACAATTTCCCCCTCTTTAGATCACTTGATTACACTTGATGAGACAACCAGGCACAGTTCAACTCTATTCCTTGTCAGGCGTCACATCAATACTACGCGCGCGTCCAATAACTTTAGTAGGAACACTACAATTGCTCATACATGGATTGCCCTTTGGCTGACCATCAGGCCTTGGATCAGGCATCATAAATCCTTTTTGATTTGGCATTTTGACCTTACCAATTGTTTCATTGCTTAGAATAAATTCCTCGTCAATTATGTCACTCATATTAAGAATATATGCAACGACTTGATAGGTCTCATTATGGGTTAGCGATTGCGCTTCACCAAAAGGCATTGCCCGGTAAATATAATCATATGCAGTTGAAGCATACGGCCAATAACTACCCACAGTTTTAACAGGGTCTTCAGATGTCAGCGAACCAAGGCCGCCAGCTAATATAGGCCATCGATCAATTCCTTCACCAAAGTCACCATGACAAGCAGCGCAGCGCTCCGCATATATCTCTTCTCCCTCAATCGCATTACCACTTCCAATTGGCGCCCCTTTTCCATCAGGACGAACATCAATATCCCAGCCAGAAACCTGTTCAGTAGTTGCCAAGCTGCCAAGGCCAAATGGCCGGTCTGCAGCATTAACCCCGGCCACAAAGACAAAGGTCAGACAAATTGAAAGCCAAGCCACGCTAAACGCTCGTAAAACCATGTTTTTTTCAACCAAGACGTACATTTTCAACCTCCCCAGTTGATTTTACCAACCAGGTAGCAATCGAATTATTATGATAAATTGATTTGACACCACGCTCTTTCTGCAATGCCTCAATGGTTGGCTGCACATAACCAGTTTCATCCATTGCGCGTGATTGGACTTTTAGCTCTTCACCATTCCATTTAAAAGGCATGGTAAAACGAGTTAGACTTTTGCCTAGAATAGGCCCGTGTATTTTAGCTGTTTGCCAGTTCAAGCCACCATCAATTGAGACATCAACACGTCTAATTTTACCGCGTCCGGACCAGGCAAGACCTTTTAGTAAATTCTGTCCTTTTGACATAATATGTTTTTCTGGACTAGGCGATGTAACGACTGATTTTGCCTCCATCACCCACGTAAACATTCGCGCTTTGCCATCTTCCATGAGATCTGTATATTTTGACGTTTCTTCACGTGCCATATAGGGCTCATCACCAAATTCCAAACGGCGTATCCACTTTATCCACATATTGCCTTCCCAACCAGGCACAACCAGTCGTGCTGGATAACCTTGCTCAGGACGCAATGCCTCACCATTCATTGAGTAGGCAATCATACAGTCATCTAGAATTTTTTCGATTGGCACAGATCGATTCATCCCAGCCGAATCTCCACCTTCAGCAAGCACCCATTTTGCTGATGGCTTAACGCCAGCCTCACGGCAGATATCTGACAAAAGGACGCCGCTGTATTGAACATTATGCACCATACCAAAAGTGTATTGGCAGCCATTTAACTGAGCACCACGCCATTCCATGCCACCGTTAGCTGCACATTCAAGAAAATGGAATCTGTTAACTTGTGGGAATCGTTTTAAGTCATCAATTGTAAAAATCAACTCGCGATCAACTAAACCATTAATCATCAGTCTGTAATCAGCAGGTATCACTTCTGGAACACCGCCATGATGGCGCTCAAAGCAAAGGCCATTTGGGGTTATGGTTCCATCAAGATCTTGTATCGGTGTAAAATTAACAGAAGATTCAGCACTTGCAGTCAACCATTCAACATTGCGCCTAATCACATGTGACTCATGCTCTGATGGCACGCCATAGGGGGTTGCATCAACACCCACTCCTAAATAGGGAGTCCACTCAGGAACATTTGGTGGTAAATTTAATGGATTAGGGTCAGTTGCGCCAGCCAAAGGCGCAACAGCCATGCCACCAATTGTAGCAGCAGTACCACCAAGAATCTGACGACGTGACAACGCAGCTTTGTCTGTCTTCTGTGTCATAATTTTCCTCTCTTTATGATCTTAATATATTTCTCTATCCAACATAAGATTGCTATGAAATAGCTTACTAGCTTGCACGTGCTGCTTTCATTTCTGCCCGAAGACGCTGAAAATTGTCATTGAAATATTTTTGGAACCTTGGTTCGCTCTTATAAGCTCCAGTTTTTACCCACTGAAGCATCCCAAAAAATGTTCCTTTCATAAAGGCGCCAGGCATCACTGCAGCGGCGGCATCAACAAGCTTAGCAGCATCCGATGGTTCAGCAATAAAGTAAATTGAAGGAGTGAAAACAACTCCCCAACGGGCCGCCATATCGTTTTCAGGAAGAATAGTACCATCAAGGTCGGTAACGTCTCTGCTACCAAAAATATCCATCTGGACAACGAGAAAATTATCGCGAACATAACGATTAACTGCTGGCTCACTTAAAATTTCCAATGCTACCTTTTCACAATAAATGCATCCTTTTTGATCAAACTTTACCATCAAAACCTTACCGTCAGCGAGCGCTTCATCGATATCGTCTTTCAACTCAAAAAAGGACTGATGATACCAATCATAATGGTAAATTCCGTCGTCACCCATTGTTGGCTTAAGGTCCCCAGCTGCTGCTCCTGAAATTAATAGAAAACATGCCATAAGCCCACTAATAACCTGCTTAACTGTACGAACTAGCAACTTAAAAAGTTTTATGAAAAAAATCATTACCCAACCTCCTGAAACAATGGAACAGCTCTTAACATCCAAAAACCAATATCATTTAACATTCCAGTCATCATTGCCAGCCCAGTTAGTACCAACAAACTCCCAAGAATCCATTTTACATAACGCATTTGTGCTGAAAATAATTTAAACTTTGCTATGAATAAATCCGCAAAAATAGCCACTAAAATAAAAGGCAGCCCGAGGCCAACCCCATAGGCAAACAGTAATTCCGCACCGCCACCTTCACCACCAGCGCCAGCCGACATCATCAAAATGGTGGCCAAAACTGGGCCAACACAAGGCGTCCATCCGAACCCAAAAGCTAAGCCCACCAGATATGCCCCAACTGTACCTAGACGCTTTGGTGACGGCATAAACCTTAAGTCACGGTTCAAAAAACTAATGTTGAACAGTCCTAGAAAATGTATCCCCAGAACCGTGATTAACCCGCCACCAATTATCTGAAGCGCACTTAAGTGGCGCGCTACAAAACCACCGGCCATCGTAGTTGTTGCACCAAGAGCGACAAAAACAGTCAAGAAGCCACCCACAAATAAAACAGAAGCAAAAATCAACTGCAGACGGGAGGAAATTGTTTTAATTTTACCTGAATTAGCAACAGTATTCCGACCAACCGAGTCACCCAATCCACTCAAAAACCCAATGTAACCTGGGACAAGTGGGAGAACACAAGGTGAAAGAAAGCTTAATATCCCAGCGATTAATGCTGCACTAAAACTCACAGTCACTGGAACACCTTCTCTAAACAAAATCGAGCTTCATGTTAAAAATACATTGATCAAACTATATTTTAGCAAAATATAAATTTTTTTAATATCAAAAAAAAGCTCCACACCACTGTAGCAGTATAGAGTTTTAATTTTTCTAATAATCGCTTAAAAGTTAATTACGGTAAGCTGGAGTCTCAACCTTTAGGCCATTTCCACGCCAAGCAACATATAGTTCCAGAGCAACATAATCTTCGTGGCCATAGGGAAGTGGCTTTGCACGAATATTTTTCATACAACCCCTAAAACGACGATGAGTTGAACCCACGCCATTCCATTTCAGTCTATAAGTTGGGAAGCCATTAATGTTTCCTTGCGACAACATATCAGCGCGGATGTAATTTCCATAGTTGTCTTCGTGGCAATGAGCACATGACATGTCAAGTTGTCCCACACGCTGGTAATACAACTTTTCCCCGCGCTTAAAAGAATCGGCTGCTCGACCGTCAACAACAACATTGACACGAGCTCCCCGCGATTGCATCCGAATATAAGATGTTATTCCAAGCAATTCGCGCTTTTCCCACTTATAAGGCTTTGCGCCCATCGCAGTTTCACGGCACATGTTAATCAGTTGTTCAAGTGATACAACCTTTCCAGCCCCTTCATGAAACCGAGGATAAAGTGCTCCAGCTTGGTTCAAAGGAACCTCTGCACAGCCCTGGAATACCTCAGATAAAGATTTTCCTGCACTTCCGTCAACAGTATCCCAAAGTTCCTCACCATAATCAGCTATTAGCATTGCTGGATTTTCAAAATCATCATCTTGAACATCTCTAATCATTGCTTTGCGAAAATCATAACCAGAGACTATTTCACTGAGTGGGTGTCGTTCATCAGTCGGCTTTATCACCTCAGCAGTTCCGTCATGATACGGCGTCTTTGCATAAGCAGCAGTCGCCACCAAACCTAAGGCCATTGTTATTATAACTGCTATTCGCATTATAAAATCCTCCCTAATATTCTGCACTCCAGACAAAGCGATCAGGATACAGACATTTTCTTACTGGCTTTAAATTCCGCGCCACCGTCTTCGACCCAAGTAAATGTGAAGTTGCCTGATTCACTCGCTTTAAATGGAAAGGCAATATACGGATTAGCTGAAACAGCGGGCTCAAAGTTTGCTACAAAAACTTCTTGGCCATTGAAGCTAGCAGTGAACTTATTAATTATCTTGCGGGGAATTTTTTTGCCAGTCTTTTTGTTTTTAGCACGGCCAGTGTGCATAGGGTGCGAAATCAGCGCTTTGATCTCAACAATGTCACCAGCAGCGGCCTTTTTAGGAACTTTCACACGAGGTTTAATTTTTGCCATTGATTTATTCTCCGTTCGCTATCTGATCAACCGCCACAGCCACCGATCGTGACTTTGACTGTTTGCTGCGCCTTTTTAAAGCTTCCATCATTCATTTCAGCCAAGACAACAATGTTTTGGGTTTTAGCCAAACGCATTCTTGTGGACGCACTGCAAGCGCCCATTGCCGGGGTGAAATTAAACGATGCGACATCTGGGGTTGGATTTCCGTCTGCCATCACATGAACGGCTTTAACATAATTATTAGCTGTCATTGGACTTTCAACCGAAAACGCCACCTTTACGGCATTACCGTTTTCAGCGATTTCAGGCAAATCCAATATGATTGACCCTTCACCAACTGATTTACCACCAGCTAAGGTCTTTATTTTTGCAGCAACTTCAGCGCCACCTGCATATGCCGGCACGCCAGCAAAACCAATGGCGCCTGCCGCAGCTAACATCGAAAGCGCCTTCCGGCGAGAAATGCTAACAAGATTTGTTGTCTGTTTCATTTTATTGATGCTCCGACTATTGATCAGTTTTAAGTGTTTGGAGGTATGCAACTACATCCTCAACATCTTGTGCAGAGATGATGGTCTTTCCCACAAATTTTTTCAATGGACGCTCAAACCCAAAGGTTCGATAATAAGATGGCATCATCGTGGTATCATTTGTCACCTTTGAGTTGACTAATTGCATTCGCAACTCGCCTGCATTCAGACGATTTCCAACACCATAAAGTGATGGCGCTGTCTCACCATGAAACTGTTGCTCTGGTATTGGCATCGCATGACAAGCAAGACAGTTGCCTTTTTTGCGCCCTACAGCAATCTTTTTACCTTTTGCTGGATCACCAGCTACACCAGTGAGAGACTTCGGTATAGAGCTATCGTCAACAATCTCATAAGGAATCAAACCTGGATCTCGGACAAGAACCGATGCTGAGTGAACCACCGTTACACCAAGCGCCACAAAACCAGCAATGGAATATATTATTGTTTTCATTAGCTCCCCGCCTTTTTAAACATTATACTTTATTATACGTGCGCTCTATGATTTGATACATGATTACTATCATTAATTTAATATGAACATAAAAAAATAATTTTGTAAAACTGTATCAGTAGATTTAATTTCATTTTTTATTAGGCCATGGGTTTGCTCAGAACTAAGAGCGCCGCAAATAAAAAATTATTTTATTTTATTTTTAAAATTAGTCTCTAATTGTGTGCCAAAATCAATAAATTCTGACAAACGCCACCAAAACAACTCCGCACCTGGGTAACCGATAATACGACCTATCTCAGCGCCATTACTCAGAATAATAAATGTCGGTGTCATGGTAGCCGGTGTTATTTGCTCTAGATCATTTGGCATCACATCATAGAAATCATGCCGACGCAGTGGCAGAAAAACTGCTTCTTCAGTTTGATCATAGATACCACCAACCTCCTCCTCAAAGGCTTCACACCAAGGACAACTGCTAGAAGTGATCATTAACAACTGATCTCTTGCACTTTGCGCGTTAGCGCATGAACCACCAAAAAACAAAGATACAACCACCATTAATAGGCATACAAAGTTTATCCTGTTTATAAATGGACGCTCCATCAAGAAACTAGACCAGTCACACTGATCGTTTAATAGTAGTATTTTTTTCATAATGACAAACTCAGCTTGTTCTGCTTGATGCACATTTTACTAATGATGGCTTAAAAAAATTGCAAATTGGCTGGCCTCATCAGCAGTTATTTTTGGAACGACAGTTTTACAGCTGGCTTTATCCAGGACCAATTGATCACTGCCCTCCAACATATTGTTTTTAACGCAATCTAATAATTTTTTAATCTTTGGATCATCAATTTTGTAGAAAACTCGCCTCGATTGTTTGCGAGCATTAACCACTCCATGTTTTCTTAACAATGCTAAGTGTTGGGATATGCTATGTTGAGGTTGATGTAACAATTGGCATAGCTGACTGACCGAACATTCAGCTTGACTCAACTCCAAACAAACAGACAATCTTAAGGGGAGTGATAGTGCATGGCAAGCATCAGCAGTCCAGTTAAGTGTGAAATCAAAATTGGATTTATTTTTCGCGGGGGCACTCATCTAAAACCCTTTATTTGTAGACAAACTCAATATTGCTGATTGACCATTTTTTCGATCAAATCGCGCAACAAAGCTCTATTGGTTAAATTGCGGCGGCTTTAGCAGCAATCCATCTCACAAACTTAATGATTTATATAAGCTATTTTCTGTGTGTACAAGACACACATTGTGTTACGGCGTTACAACCAGCCTTTTGCGCCACCTCCAACCGCATCAGCTGCCGACTGCATAAATTAATCACACGGGCGCTAATTTGCAGGTGCCGTGCTAGAAGTCTGATATGTATCAATTAAAGCCCTCTGCACACGAAGAAATTCTTCTACAGACCGGCCAATATGCAACGGGGAATGAATAAGCGCCTGAAGTTTTTGGGCAGGATCAATAAATACAAATGCTCTTACTGTTGGTGTTGTATCGCTGTACTCGTCAATCATTCCATAAGCTCAGGCAATATCCATTGAGATATCCTCAATCAATGGAAAGTTGATACTTAGATCATACTACTTTTCAATCCAATCAACCCATATGGCTGTATACACAGTCAACCAAAAGTCCCAAAATTTGCGCACCTAAATCGGCAAATTTATCCTGCTCGTGAGCTGGCATGACAAATTCAGAAGTGCAAACAGGCGTACAATCTGCTGGCTGGCAAAATAGCAGCACCCATTGGCCAACTAATTCAGATAAACACACTGATCCCATTGTTGAACGCGCTGCAAAATTAATTACGGTTGATCCTATCAATGATCTTTTCACTGTTGGTAAAATCTGCAGGGTTTGCGCATTTGAGAGTTACATTCTTCACACTCTCTTTAACGGGATTATTCTTATCAGATAGGATCAAATATTAACAAGTTATTTTCTGAGTCTTGAACAAAAAAACCAAAACATCTTGAGCATACTCTTCAGACTTCAACCTTCTTTGATTAATGAGGGCATACAGAGGTGAACCAAGTACCAAATTCACTTTTCCAACGGGCGTCATAAACTACTACTGCAAGGCCCTAATCCATGCCAACATATGTTTAATCGCATTTTGTGTCTGACCAGGTGAAACAATATCACCTGCAATCACATGTGAAAAAACGTCATCAGACGGTAGCAGTTCCACTTTAATACTTTTGCTTATTCCACCCCAACGCTCAGCGAATAACTCTGTTTTTGTTGGGATTACCACCTGATCTTTTGGGCTGTAATAAAATAGTGCCGGGATATCAGTATCAGCAAAATTCAATTCATCAACAGCTTTGACCAACGCGGCCATTGGCATCAGTGCTATCGTTGGATAATCAGTTGTCCAATAACGCGCATACTGGTCATTGCGGGGCACCGAATGCTGCCACTCACCAATTACAAGCGGTACCCAATATCGTGCAAAAGGCCACGTCAAAAGAGTGGCTGCCATTTTGTTAATGGCAAAATTTGGTGAAATAAAAATGATTCCAGCAACTTGCTTCATCATACTTTTATCAACAGCAGCAGCAGCAGCCAACGTTCCTCCTGTTGACGTTCCCATGATGATAATTTTTTGACCTATCAAACCACCAACTTTTAGCGCTTCTCCAACATCAAACATCCATCGTTTGATACTGACATCAGCCATCATTCGCGCCGGACGACCATGACCAGCTAAACGTGCAAAATAAATGTTTGCATTAAGATTTGCCGCAATTCTCTCTGGTACTGGACGAATTTCTTGCGCGGTTGCGGTAAAACCATGAAGATAGATTATTGATATTGGGGTTTTGATTCCCGGTTCGCCAGACCATATAACTTGCTTTTCTACTCCTTTTATAATGTCATCAAAAGACTGTTCACTCTTGGCCAAATACGCGTCGACATCATCCTCAATGAAAAAATTTTCATGATCAATGGCGAGGTTAGCAGGCTCACGCTCACCAAAATGCCAAGTCAGCAGCAAAAGACAGGTAAGGACAAGTATAGAAAATGCAACTCGTTTCAATTTCAAAAAACAGTCCAGTCAAATTATTTTCACACAGCTAAAACAATCAACAAGCTTGATTGCTATCAAAATAGCCAAACAATTATCCAATTGCGCGGTTCCTAGAATTGTATCAAGTTTAATTTGAAGGTCAAACCACTCGGCTCTTTGCCCGTTTACCAAAGAAGTGCTAACATGCCTGAATGAATGAGAAATTTATCAAGCTTGAAGAAAGTACCGCTATTTTGCAGGACGAAATGTCACAAGTGAGCCTGGAGGTTTATGCTCAGCAAAAAGAAATTGTAAAGTTAAGACTGGAGGTTGAAGCGCTAAGGGCGCGCCTTGAAAATGCTCACCCTGATAGCGGCATTCTGGCACAAAATGAGGACACCCCACCACCGCATTATTGACGGATACTCTATTCATTTAACTTTTCTAAGAAGGCCAGCCCTGCTGGGCTGAATTCTTTTAGGCTTTTGCCCTTAGAAATATCATCGGCAATTTTTTTCCCAAGTTCTACTCCCCATTGGTCAAAACTATTCACGCCCCAGATAAAACCAGATACGATAGTCACATGTTCGTAAAGAGCTAACAATCTGCCAAGCGAATATGGAGTGGTCATACCCCAACTAATCAGCACAGATGGACGATTGCCAGGACAATTACGGTGTGGCTCTTCAGAGTTTAACGAACCAGTGGCCAAGGCCTCAGCTTGTGCAACAGCATTAATCAAAAGGGTTTTGTGATGAGCCTGCCAATCGTGATCCTCCGACATTATGGCTGGTTTTTGTGCCACCAGTATATCGATTGGCACAGTATCCAACCCCTGGTGGAGCCATTGGAAAAAGCTGTGCTGGTTGTTTGTGCCAGAGTCGCCCCAAATCAATGGAGCAGCAGGCTTTAAAAGAACATTACCAAAACGATCAACCCCCTTACCATTACTTTCCATCTCGAGTTGCTGAGCCCATGCCGGCAATCTAGATAGTCTGTGATCATAGGGCATCAGTCCATAAGCCATATTGCCCATATAAGTGCGGTGCCAAACACGTAACAACCCCATTATTACTGGTATATTATCAGCAAGCGGCGCCTCCCTAAAATGAGTGTCCATTGCGTGGGCACCAGCAAGAAGATCAGCAAATGCTTTGCTACCAACAGCAATCATAACCGGCAAGCCAACTGCCGACCAAAGTGAGTAGCGGCCACCCACTCCCTCATCAAAAGCAAAGATGCAATCTGCTTTAAACCCCAAAATTTTTGCCTGATTAGGATAAGAAGTCACGGCCACCATAGATTTTTCAGGAACAACGTCATTTTTCTGCAGCCAGTCTTTTGCCAACGCTGCATTAGCAAGTGTTTCAAATGTGCTAAATGATTTAGACGTCACAATAAAAAGTGTCGAGCTAGGTTCACATTGGGCTAAAACATCAAAGAGTGCGGCTGGGTCGGCATTTCCAACATAGTGCACCGTCGGACCATCGTGAAATCCAGCAAGACCCCTAGTGACCATGGAAGGCCCGAGGTCAGAACCACCAATACCCAAATTGACAACGGATTTAAAATTCATATTTGCCCGTACGGCATCAGCAAAACTAACAAGTTTTTTGTAATCCATGCTGTTTTGATGGTCTGGCGCACGTTGTTTGCAGTGATTAACTGGCTGGCATTCAGTTAAATTAATCACTCCACCAGTAAACAGTTCTTCTATATAATTTGGTAGTGATTTGACCTCAGCCAAATCCATAAGTTTTTGTAAAATATCTTGCGTTATTGGCTGACGCGTGTAATCGACAATCAAATCTTCAAACCGCAAACACAAAGCAGCCCGGTCACTCGATTGAATAAGATTGCGCAAATGATGTGCTCTTATTTTAACAGCCTCGTTGTGCAGCTGATTTTCAATCAAATTAATTTGAACTTGCCTATCTGACATATAATTTTTTAACCTATCAAAAATAGCTATACACTTCTGCAGCTAGCGATGGTTGCAGAATTACCATTCACTATCAGCAAAACCAATGGTATTTAGAGCCGCAAAACCTAAGACAATACAAGTACTAAATATCGATAGCAAAAATTTAAAGGCCAGTTGTCTTAAACGGGCGGGAGTCATTACAAAACTCTATATAAGTCCATGAGAACAGTCTTCATTTTTTAGCGCAGAATGTAAACCCGTGATACCAACAAGTGCTTTATAATACCTTTTACATCGCCATCATACAGACAAAAAAATCCCCAACTTCTAAAAGTTGAGGATAAAATAGTCTCGCTCAGATAAGCTTTCACGCCACCATTGCAAGGGCTTTCCGCGCGTCTGTATAATAGTTTACTGCAGCGCCAACTCCAGAGCCTGCCTGAAAATTAATACCAGCGTCTATCATGGCCATTTCAACCCCGCCCAACGCTTGTAAAATCATCGTTTCATTAAGCCAGCCAAGGTGGCCAATGCGAAACACTTTACCAGCCACTTTTCCAAGGCCCCCGCCAAGTGAAACTCCGTAGTTATGATACGCAGCCTTAATGACGTCATTTGCGTTGTGACTTTCCGGCACAAGAATAGCAGTAACGGTGTCAGAGTGCCATTTTTTGTCAACTGCGCAATTTTTAAGACCCCATCCCTCTACCGCAGCGCGGACACCGTTTGCGAGACGGTGATGACGAGCAACCACATTCGGAAGGCCTTCTTCATTCAGCATGTCGATCGCAGCACGTAACCCGCGAAGAAGTGTAACGGCTGGAGTGTATGGGAAATAGCCTTGCTCGTTCATTTTAACCATGTCGTGAAAATTGAAATAGCCCACAGGAAGATCAGAGTTCGCACAGGTGTCCAACGCCTTTTGGCTAACCCCGACAATTGCTAATCCGGTAGGCATCATAAATCCCTTTTGTGAACCAGACACGATTACATCAACACCCCAATTATCCATTTGAAAATCAAGGCTGCCAACCGAGCTAACCCCGTCGACAAAGAGTAGTGCTGGATGACCCAAATCATTCAAAATCTTGCGGACGTCAGCTGGATCACTAGTCACGCCTGTCGCGGTCTCATTGTGACAAACCAAAACTGCTTTAATTTCGTGTGATTTGTCTTTTTCAAGAATGGCCTGATATTCCTCAAGTGGAACTCCTTCTCCCCAAGGCACGTCACAATTGATTACATTTAGTCCAAACGCCCGACACATCTCAACCCACAACATAGAAAATTGACCAAAGCTAGCTGTTAAAACTTTATCGCCTTTGGACAATGTGTTGCTAATCGCAGCTTCCCATCCACCGGTGCCAGACCCTGGAAATAAGAAAACTTGTCCAGTTTGCGTACGGAAAATTTCTTTCAGATCTCTAAACAGTGGCAGCGTAAACTCTGGAAAATCAGGCGCTCTATGATCTTCAAGAGGCACCTCCATTGCACGCCGTACTTCAAACGGCATGTTAGTTGGGCCAGGAATTGCTAGTGTTTTGAAACCAATCATTTTTCACTCCATATATTAGAATAAATAGTAATATCTGCTAGAAATTTGTGAAAATCACCAAAATAAGTGTTTTTGTGTGTATTGTTAACTTAACAAAAACAAAATTAGTTGTTTTGTTAAGTTTTTACGTATAAAATTCTTTATATTAAAATCTTTAAAGTAGAGTAGTTCTTTGCAAAAAACCTTTATTGGCCCCCAGCTCAGAATCTTGAGGCGTGAACAGAGTCAAACGCAGGCGGAAATGGCTCAAGTTCTTGGCGTCAGCGCAGCTTATATTAATCTTCTTGAAAAAAACCAGAGAAGCTTATCTGTTCCAATGCTTGTGGCACTTGCCGACCACTATAATGTTGACTGGCGTGATGTCGTTTTAGACAAAAGCGCGAACACACTTGCTGATTTACGGAACGCTGTCCAAGACCCGTTGTTTGGAGAGCAAAAACCCGACCTTCAAGAGATGCGAGCTGCGCTAGATCACGCGCCATCATTGGTTCAAAATTTTTTAAAACTTTACCAGAATCATCGCATAACAATGGACAATATTATGCGGCTAGGCAGTGAAAGTATGCCGCAAGGGCTGCTGACGTCATCGCCAGAGACTATCATCCACGATTTTTTTCGAACTAATTTTAATTACTTTGACACTTTGGAACTTGCTGCAGAAGCCTTGAACCAAGACGAGCCCTGTCAACCCTATGAAAAGCAAATGATGTTAAAGAATCGCCTTCTAAAGCGACACTCTATCGAAGTTGTAACAACACCAGCCGAAGATATGGAGGAGGCGCTGCGCACTTATGATCAACAAAGTCGCATAATTCAACTCTCCGAGGCACTTGATTACCAGAATCGTACATTTCAATTGGCCCATGTGTTGTGTTTCGTTGAGCTATCATCGCTCTTGGATGACATCACCTCAGGTAGCGCAGTCAACTCAGATTTGGCAATTGCCAGATGTCATATAGAATTAGCAAACTACTTTGCTGCCGCTTTTTTGATGCCTTATGAAGCATTCCACACTATCGCAGAAAAAAGCAGCTATGATATTGATCGTATGGCGTCAGCCTTTGCAGTGTCTTTTGAACAAGTTTGTCAGCGCCTAACAACTTTGCAACGCGAAACGCGGCGTGGTGTTCCTTTTTTCTTTCTGCGCGTAGATAAGGCTGGAAATGTAACTAAACGCTTTAACGCAACCAGTTTTAACATTGCTGAGTATGGGGGCTCTTGTCCTGTTTGGAATTTACACACCACTTTTCGCACACCAGGTGTAATTCTGCCACAACTCGTCGAATTGCCAGATGGCGAAAGATTTTTTACCCTTGCCAGAACAACCGAACGCCCAGTTTACTCAATGCAAACGCAAGATCGCCGCTTGGCCATCTCACTAGGTTGCGAGATACAGCACGCACACAAATTGGTCTACACACAGACGCTTCAAAAACTAGGAGATGGTGCGTTCAGCAAAATTGGCATAAACTGTCATCATTGTAATAGAAGAAACTGTTCTCAACGGGCACATGAGCCCCTGTTTGCCGAATTGACAGCAAATACTAGCCGCCGTGGCGTTACACGTTATGAGAGCTGATAGATAGATTACCCTTCAAGACCGACTATAATCATTGGCCCAACAGCTGTTTTTTTAAATTGGGGCGGGATGTTCTCTTGCCCAGCCAAATTGATGCAAAATATTCTTTAAATTTTGGGTTATTAAAAGACGCCTGCATCTCGCCGCGCGAATAAAATTTTATGGTGCCCGGTTTTGTAAAAGTCACAGCTGCCATCTCTCCAGCTTCCATATCACTAAGGCCTCTATTGAGAATCCCTCGCCACAGTGTTTTTTGCTCAAAGGACACATCATATAATTTTGACAATTCTGAAATTGACGCATCAACAATTGTGTTTTTTGATACTGGCTTTAAGTATTCAAATTCGAGAACAAAGTTGTCTTCGCTTGAGTAGCGACCATTTGGTGAATAAAGACGTAATTTATAAATATCCATAAAAAAAACTTTAAGTTTACCACTGCCGACTAACTTCAAGTCAGGGAGTTCAGCACGCCAGCCATCTGCTGCATTTGCTGGGAAAGCAGTGTAAATCAACATCAGCGTGATAAAACATTTACAAAATGATTGTTTCATGGAAACAGCCTTCAATCTGGATACGGTCACACCTTATGGTACAAGAAAGTTCATAAACGACATGAATTGAATACTACATTACAAACTTTCAATGAGACACCCATTAACTTCAACAGATGCTTTCTGCAACAAACAGGCTCAGGGACTCCAAAAGTATACATATTTGAAAGCAACTGACAAAAGACCTAAAAGAAAAGACAGAGTTACCATCAGTGTCCTATCAATGAAGACTATCTATAATTCTCTATTGATACTTTTACTCTTTTGCCCAACGAGGCTACATTCTCTTTTTCTTAGAGATAGCCTTTAGCCTCTAATCTGGCCTTTATAATTAATAAAATATAATTTTTACAGTAGTATAGACAGCATCCACTATTTAAGAAAACTGTTGTGCTTCGATCAAAAATGTTCTCTATCAGTGATTGGATGCGCTAGCTCTTAGCTGATGAATTAATGAGTTCGCATAGTTTCTACAACTAATTTGAACGGTCTAAATTTGCCCGGAGGGTAAGCCTGTGTTAGGTTCCTTGAAGTATTTGGTTTTGTAATGAGGACCGTTAATATGATCACGACTGATATGAATAGCGGTCTCAATTATCTTTTGAATACCCCCCTTCTGTCTTCTTTAAATGAATGTGAGAGAGAGACTTTTAAAAAAAAATCTCACTTAAAAGAGTTTGATGCTGGCCATAGCATTGTTGAGCAAGGCGATTTTAATACCCAGGTATTTTTTATACTTAAAGGCACAGCTCACGTATTAAATTATTCAGAATCTGGACGCGCGATAACCTATGCCGCGCTTACTGATGGTGACATGTTTGGCGAAATGGCAGCAATCGATGGGTTGCCCCGTTCCGCATGGGTTTGTAGCATTACAAATTGCAAAGTTATCTATTTACCCGGAACAGATTTTATTGAGTTAGTTACGGGCAATCCAAACATGGCTTTAGCCGTATTAAAAAAGCTGTCATTTAACCTCCGTCTATCTGATGAACGTCTTACCGACATCTCTTTGTTGGGAGCTGAACAACGCGTTTGCATCGAATTAATTAGAATGGCACAGCCAGACCTTGCGAATCCGGGTAGCCACGTTATCTTGGAAATGCCAACTCAAGTGAATCTTGCCAGCATGGTTGGATCATCTCGAGAAACAATTTCCAGAATTTTTGGCCGGCTAAAAAACGATGCAATCATTACACGTTTTGGCCGTGGCTATAGGATTCCTAGCCGTGAGCGCTTGAAGCAACGAGCGTTTACTTAGTTCCAACCATTGCCAAAACAAACTCTAAACAGGTCGCAATTAAAGTATTATCATTGCGTCAGTTAAATTAAACTTTACAAAAAGAATGTGACAAAGTGATTCAATGTCCATTTAAAGGCGACAGCGAATAATGGTGTGTGATGAGTGTCACATACGAACAACTAAAATATCTGGCAAAATATAACTTATGCCATTTGTGTATATCATTAAGTATTTATGCCTCTATGGCGGCCTAACTTTTAAGCGATGGTTATTTAAAAAACAGATAATATAAAAATAGATAATAATATGCCAAACAACAATTTTTTAAGACTGTGAAAGGAATTACAATATGGCTATACAAGGACCTAACGGACCAATGGATCCAGCCGGTATGACTGCTGGGGATATGCCCGGTATGGATTTCGCCGGTGCCACAGCGGGGGACATGGCAGCAATGCCAGCCGATGCAATGGGCGGTATGACTGCTCCAAT
>JAOEUK010000005.1 GCA_028382965.1 Candidatus Puniceispirillum sp. | reverse complement strand
AGGCAAAGTCGGTCGCAACCAGGCGGGTAAGGCTTGGTTTACTAGTTACAGAAATTGGCCGTGTGAACAAGATTGATGTGACCGATGAGGATACCAAGCGCGCTGTTTTTGAGGAGGCTCGTCGGCACCCTGGCCAAGAGCAAATGGTCTTAGAATATTTTCAGAAGAACCCTGAAGCTATGCAGCAAATTTCTGGTCCAATTTTTGAAGACAAGGTAATTGATTTTATATTAGAAATGGCAAATGTAACTGAAATCACTATGGATCCTGAAGCGTTATACAAAGATCCTGATGACACATCGTCAGATAAATCTGGAACTGTTAAAAAAGTGGTAAAAAAGAAAGGTTCTTCTGCTAAGTCTGCAACGAAAAGCAGTGGTGCTAAAAAGTCAACGACAAAAAAATCTTCTGCCAAGAAACTTGAAGCAAAAAAAAGTGTTAGTAAAAATTAATGTAAATAAAAGCTAATAATGTATTTAATGCACATCTGCGTGTGTTAGCAAAATAAGTGCTGACTATTTATGTCGGCTTCTTAATTAGCTGTTAACCATTAACAAGTATTTGTTAGTTTCAAATCTGTGCCTAGGTAGCTTTTAATTTTGAGTGCGGAAACATATGCTGAGCTTATTTTCCCAAAATCATTGGAAAACTAGTCAACTTTGTCTATCTTTCGCTTGAACCGTTTTTGACGATGCCCATATAACAGTGCAATCTGATTAGAGATTAGGAACCTACTTCAGTCTACGTCAACAACCGCTGTTGTTAGGGAGTTGTCACAAGCAAACATAATTGGGCTGGGGCTTTTAAGTCTTTTGCGATGCCCTAGGAGATAATGAATGAGCCAGAACAGCGGAATCATCTTTCATAGCGCGGAAGATCGGATCGAAGAACCTGCAATGGGGAATTTGGTTCCAATGGTTGTTGAGCAAACCAATCGCGGCGAGCGCGCCTACGATATTTTCTCGCGGCTTTTAAAAGAACGCATAATTTTTTTAAATGGACCTATTGATGATGGCGTCGCCTCCTTGGTTTGTTCACAATTACTTTTCTTGGAATCAGAAAATCCAACCAAGGATATTTCGATGTATATTAATTCACCAGGCGGCATTGTAACTTCAGGTTTAGCTATATACGACACGATGGAATATATTCGTCCCGACGTATCTACAGTTTGTATGGGGCAAGCGGCGTCAATGGGTTCATTGTTGTTAACTGCAGGAGCGGCTGGTAAACGTTTTTCTTTACCAAATGCGCGGATCATGACTCATCAGCCATCAGGAGGCTTTCAAGGGCAGGCAACTGATATTGAAATTCACGCGAGGGAAATATTGGATTTACGGCGTCGGTTGAATGGGATTTATGAAAAGCATTCAGGAAAAGCCATCAAACAAATTGAAAAAATTATGGAACGCGATACCTTTATGAATGCTGATGATGCCCGAGAATTTGGGTTGATTGATCAAGTGGTTGAAAAGCGTCCTGCTCCAAAATCAGACGATTAAAACCCGGTGGATGTTACAGCGCCGTTTGGTGCTTTCATATTTGGCACAGTTTTTGTTTGTAACTACCTCATTACGCGCCCTAGAATACAGGTGCTAAGACTATGATCGACAGCCGCAGTAGAGCGGGCTAACCGAGCAAACGCAGGAGCCTTTAAATGGCAAAAAAAGATGACGCTGATAAAGGAACTTTATTTTGTTCTTTTTGTGGTAAGAGCCAGCATGAAGTCAGAAAACTTATCGCTGGTCCTACTGTTTTCATCTGTGACGAGTGTGTTGAGCTTTGTATGGACATTATCCGTGAAGAGCACAAAACGCAGTTGACAAAAGGAAATGATGGTGTGCCAACGCCAGCAGACATAAAAAATGTACTAGATGAATATGTCATTGGCCAAGCACGTGCTAAACGTGTTTTGTCTGTGGCGGTCCATAATCACTATAAACGGTTGGCTAATGCCGGCCGTACAGGTGATGTTGAGATTTCAAAATCTAATATACTTTTGGTTGGCCCGACTGGTTGCGGTAAAACGTTATTGGCTCAAACACTGGCAAGAATGCTGGATGTTCCGTTTACAATGGCTGATGCAACAACGTTGACCGAGGCGGGTTATGTTGGTGAAGATGTTGAAAATATAATTTTAAAATTATTACAAGCTGCTGACTACAATGTTGAACGTGCGCAGAGAGGAATTGTGTACATTGATGAGGTTGATAAGATTTCTCGAAAAGCTGACAACCCGTCTATAACTCGAGATGTTTCTGGCGAGGGAGTGCAGCAAGCATTGCTGAAAATTATGGAGGGTACAGTTGCTTCCGTGCCTCCGCAGGGTGGACGTAAGCATCCTCAACAAGAATTTTTGCAGGTCGACACCACTAATATTCTATTTGTTTGTGGTGGAGCATTTTCTGGACTTGAAAAGCTGATTGCTAGCCGACACACGGGAGCTGGTATTGGTTTTGGTGCTGAAGTTAGAGCTCCTGATGACCGTAAAATTGGCGAACTTCTCTCTGAACTGGAGCCGGAGGATTTAATTAAATTTGGTCTTATACCTGAGTTTGTTGGTCGCCTTCCTGTCGTTGCAACCTTAGAAGATTTGGATGAAGACGCCTTGATTAAAATATTGACTGAACCAAAAAATGCTCTTTTAAAACAATATCAGAAGCTTTTTGAAATGGACGACGTAAACCTTGAGTTCCGCGATGGTGCACTTCGAGCAGTTGCTGCCAAAGCTATCGAACGTAAGACAGGGGCCAGAGGGTTGCGTTCAATTATGGAAAATATTCTGATGGAACCGATGTTTGAAATACCAACTTCTGGTGACATTGAGGAAGTTGTAATTAATAGCGATGTAGTCGAAAACGGAGCAGCACCTCTTGTTGTTCATGCCAAACGGTCCCAGGGGGCTGAGCAAGGTGCCTAATCTCGATGCTATTTTAGAGTAGTGAGATGGTTGAAAACTTGCTAATTTGTCCTATATCTGATGAAAGCCGTGCAGGATGTGCCAAGCCTGCTTTATCTTCTTAAGGGTTGTTTCCTATGACTGAATTGTCCGTGACCTCGCTTCCTGTTTTACCTCTACGCGATATTGTGGTGTTTCCACACATGATTGTACCGCTATTCGTAGGCCGTGAGAAATCAATCAAGGCCCTTGAAGCAGTTATGTCCGAGGGCAAGCAAATTATTCTTGCCACGCAAACTGAAGCGAGTATTGAGGATCCATCTGCGGATAACCTTTACGCGACTGGCACCATTGGATCAATTTTGCAGCTGTTGAAGTTGCCGGATGGTGCCGTAAAAGTTTTGGTTGAGGGTGGCGACCGTTTGCAATTGCGACTTGATACATTGTCCAATCATAATGGATACCTTTTTGTGGAAGCCACCGAAGTTAAACAAACTGGTCACCGTGGTGCAGATACAACTGCCCTTGGCCGCGCTACAGTTCGGCAATTTGAGCAGTATATTAAGCTTAATAAAAAAATAGCATCAGAGGTTTTGAATGCTGTTGAGCAGGTCGAAGAGACTGATAAGATAGCTGATATGATTTCCTCTCATCTTGCGGTAAAAATTTCAGAAAAACAGGATTTGCTTGAAACACTTGATGTTCATCAGCGTTTAGAAAAAATTTTTGGCGTTATGGAGGGTGAAATTGGGGCTCTTCAAGTGGAAAAACGTGTGCGCAACCGTGTTAAACGACAGATGGAAAAAACCCAGAGAGAGTATTATCTTAACGAACAAATGAAGGCCATTCAGAAAGAGCTTGGTGACGGTGAGGATGGTGTGAATGAGCTTGATGAGATTGAGGCTCAGATTCGTGGTTTAAAATTGCCAAAGTTGGTCCGTGAAAAAGCAGAATCAGAGTTTAAAAAATTAAAAAATATGGGGCCAATGAGTGCAGAAGCAACTGTTGTTCGCAATTATCTAGACTGGATTGTCGCGCTGCCATGGAAAAAAGCAAGTCGTTTAAAAAAAGATATAGTTGCGGCACGAGCCGTATTGGATGCTGATCATTACGGTTTGGATAAGGTAAAAGATCGTATTGTTGAATTTTTGGCAGTGCAACAACGTACTAAAAGCATGCGTGGGCCAATTCTGTGTCTTGTTGGTCCGCCGGGTGTTGGCAAGACCTCACTTGGCAAATCAATTGCCAAAGCAACAGGTCGCCAATATGTCAGGATGGCACTTGGCGGGGTTCGTGATGAGGCTGAAATACGTGGCCACAGGCGCACTTATATTGGCTCAATGCCTGGAAAAGTGCTACAGGGAATGAAAAAAGCCGGCATGAATAATCCGTTGTTCTTGCTTGATGAGGTGGACAAACTGGGTGCTGATTGGCGAGGTGACCCTACTTCAGCACTTTTGGAAGTTCTTGACCCAGCCCAAAACAACTCATTTCAAGACCATTATATGGAAGTCGATTTTGACCTCTCTAACGTGATGTTTGTTACTACAGCTAACACCCTTAGCATGCCTCAACCGTTAATGGATCGTATGGAAATCATCCGTTTGTCAGGCTACACTGAAGATGAAAAATTAGAAATTACAAAGCGTCACTTAATGGAAAAGCAGTTTTCTGACCATGGGATTAAAAAAGGTGAGCTAACAATAACTGATGATGCAGTTCGATCTATAATTAGGCTTTACACGCGTGAAGCTGGCGTAAGAAACTTGGAGCGCGAAATTGCTAAAATCGCTCGCAAGACAGTTACTGCAATCGTATCTGGTAAACAAAAAATGGTAACTGTAAACGCTAATAATCTTAATGATTATCTTGGTGTTACTAAGTTTCGCTTTGGTGAGATGGAGGAGAACGATCAAGTTGGTGTGACTACTGGGCTGGCTTGGACAGAAGTAGGTGGTGAATTGCTCAACATTGAGGCTGTAAAAGTACCTGGAAAGGGCAAGGTCAGTGCAACGGGTACGCTTGGTGATGTGATGAAAGAGTCTATTCAGGCGGCAGAATTTTTTATTAAGGCGCGTGCTCAAAGTTACGGTATTGATTTGACTAGTCTCGCTAAGCAAGACGTTCATGTTCACGTTCCAGAGGGTGCAACTCCTAAAGATGGTCCATCAGCAGGCGTGGCAATGGCAACATCAATTATTTCTGCAATTACTGGGATAGCCGTGCGTCGTGATGTGGCTATGACTGGTGAGATAACACTTCGTGGTCGAGTTCTTCCTATTGGTGGGTTGAAAGAAAAGTTGTTGGCGGCGCAGCGTGGAGGCTTGAAAACAGTTCTTATTCCAAAAGAAAATGAAAAGGATCTTGCTGACATCCCTGATAATGTAAAAGGCACCCTTGATATTGTTCCAGTGGCTATGGTAGATGAAGCTTTGTCTGTGGCACTGATACATGAACCTATTCCATTGGCACTTGAAACAATTGCTGAAAACGAATCACAAGTTGCAACAACTGAGAAAACAGAAAATAAAAGTGATATTGTCGCACATTGATATTTTTATAATAGATCAAGTTTCAAACAGTTTTTTTTCCATCATTTTCTAAGAAAATCCTTTGCCTGCATTGAAAAAGGTGTGTATTCTTATAAAGAAATAAATTAAATAAAACCTACTTACAGGGGGTATCTATGAATAAGAATGATCTCGTTTCCGCAGTTGCTGACGCAGCTGGTTTGACAAAAGCAGACGCTGGCAGAGCCGTTGATGGTGTTTTTGATAGCATTTCAGGTACTCTTAAATCCGGTGGAGATGTGCGTATTGTTGGTTTTGGTACTTTTTCTGTTGCCCATCGTGCTGCAACCACTGGTCGAAATCCTAGAACTGGTGAGACAATACAGATCAAAGCATCCAAACAGCCTAAATTTAAAGCTGGAGCCCCTCTGAAGGAAGCTGTGAACAGCTAACTTTTATATATCTTTTTTGGCGCCGGCCTTATTTAAGGGTCGGCGTCATTTTTGGTATTTTTTACGAATACCTTTTCGAATGTATGGGGTGGTTAGCTCAGCTGGGAGAGCAATTCGTTTACACCGAATAGGTCGGGGGTTCGAGCCCCTCACCACCCACCATTCTATTTAGCTGGCTTCATTTCATGGGCTAGAAATTTTTATAATTAAAATGATGGTTTGTTTAATATAATCCCAATTTGTATAGTCCAAAATCTGTTTAACTAGTCTTCAAAAGGACTCTTTTTTTTTGGTTCCTAATAAAATTTAACTCATTTTTAGGGTTGAACGCTTGTAAAAGCGTGTTACAAACCCTCAATGTAGAGCCCTGTTTTAGGGGGTGTAGCTCAGTTGGTTAGAGCGCCGGCCTGTCACGCCGGAGGCCGCGGGTTCGAGTCCCGTCACTCCCGCCATCATATTTCTAGTTATTTACAAGATCACATCAGCTTTGGAATTTACCTTTCTTGGTATTTTCAACGGTTTTCTTTTCAGTTTTTAATCTACCAAATTTACGTTATCTTCTCTCTGTGCTTGGTTGGAGTTTAGAGAGGGTTCAAAAACTTGGTTATTAAATTTTTTTTCCATTTTTCATCTTTTATATCAGTGATTACTCGCGAATCTTTTCTACTAAGTTAATGTAAAATTATTGCATTAAGCCTGTTAATAATATTAAAAGCTTTTTTTAATAAGGCCGGAGCAATATGGGCTAGCGCTCCTTCATTTGTCCAATTGCATTTCAAGACTAAGCTTGGCCAAACTAGTTATGTTGTTAAAAGGGGTTTCAAGCACGCTAGAAAAAATGGCCAAAGATATGGCAGAACTGGTTTGCTTGGCACCAAGGGTGATCCGTTGTTGATCAGTCTCGGCGCTTCATTTCTGCCAACCTCATCACATCTGGCGCTTGCTGGGGAGTCAACTATCATTTTAAGCTCTATTTAGCTTGTATTTGACAGGATTTTTATCAGGATTTACGGGTAATCACAAAGCTGACATCACCGGTAACATGACGTGTTGTTTGCGCGTGAGTGGGGCCGAAATGGGTCTCTGCACGCTGAATAAAGGCGGCCCGGCTGGCATAAAAAATTTGCTTCTGAATTTTAGCCTTTGGGGCGCATAACAGATTGAGAATCAACCCATATTGTGCGCGTGCCATACAGCGATCTAAGCATGTAAAAATATAATCGTTCCACAAGGCCGGGTCATGGCTGTGAGTTAGATTGAATGTACCTGAAAACAGGCAAAAATTCACCATGCTAGATGGCTTGTTGCCAGTAGAAAATACACCAGTTTGATAAGGAAATTTTTGTTTGCAGGCGGCAATCATGGCACGGTTTATATCCACGCCCTGATAATCAATTTGCCGAAAGGCAGTTGATGCGCTGATAAAATCTAGCATTGCACCATATCCGCAGCCAATATCGGCAATCGATGTAGGCTGATCGCCCCTCAGCTGATGTACCAATGACAGCAAAGCGTCAAAGCGGGCAAACTGGCTTGATTGCGAGCGCCAAAAAACTCCTTGGGCCGTGCTGCCTCTGCTGGCCAGGCGGTTACGGTATGCGCGATTCAATTGACGTTCATAGCCAGCAAAGAGTAATCGGCGCAGCACATCATTCTCCAAACAGGTGCATTGGGCGGCTTAGGTGCTAATCTGCCCGCATCTGATCTGACTGGCAAGCCATCAGTGGCACAAAATGACATGCCGTGTCTCTGTAAGATAGTTATGAAACACCCGGCTTGGCAAAACGGTCTGGGCTGTTTATATTTTTTCCATCAATAGGGAGGTGAGGTGTGAAGCTTTATGGACTGAGAAATTGTGACAGCTGTAAAAAGGCACTTAAAGAGATTAAGAGTGCACAAAAAGATATTGAATTTGTTGATATTAGAGAGAATTCTGTTCCGCCTGATATATTGCAGAACTGGCTTGACCAGCATGGTGATGCAGTGTTGCTGAATCGGAACTCAACCACCTGGCGTAATCTTGATGATGTGGACCGGCAAACGCCTGTCCCTATATTGTTGCAAACCCATCCCACCTTAATAAAGCGGCCAGTTATTGTTATTGGTATTGATAGTTATGTTGGCTGGAATGCGGTTGTGAAATCTGCGCTTGGCATCAATAAATCCGCAATTTAGTGACACCATAACGTAAAATTGTTATAAATCAGACTGAATTAATATGGCTAAATTTTGATTTATTTTTAGGGTTTTACCTCATGGCAAAAAAACGAATGGTGATGGAACTGGGCATGGGCAGCTCGCTTCGCCAGCAAGATTATACTCGCGCTGCCTGCCGGGCCCTTGAAGATGCTTTATGGCATAATTCGTTATCGATTGCTGATGCGTTTGGCCTTGATCGGTCAGCGATGATTATTGAGGTGGATGTCGCTGTTCAACATCCCGAAAAGGTAGATACTAGCATGGTGGCAAGGATTTTGCCCTACGGTCAGGCATCGGTGCGGGCGGTTTATGGCGGGCTTGATGTGCCGAAGCCAGATGGCGGTATTACTGTTATCGCCAATGTGGCGGTGGTTGTGTATCTGGATATCGAACCTGCAGAAGCCGCATCATGAAGCGTATTATTCTAGAAATGGGAACTGGTAACGATCTCTATGGCGAAGATTATACCAAGGCTGCATGCCGAGCCGTTGAAGATGCCCTTCATCACAGCTCGCTGACCCTGTTTCGGTCGCTTGGGTTTGATCATGCCGATATGGATGTGCGCGTTATCATCGCTGTTCAGCAGCCCAGCAAAGTGGATACAGCCTTGGTTGCGGCAAAATTGCCCCGGGGCAACCCCAGCGTTCAAGTTGTTAAAGGTGGACTTGATGTGGTCGATGATGTGCACGATACACGGTCGGTCATTGCCACCGCTGCTGTCGAGGCCTATCTTGATATTGACGAGGCACAATGGGTGCAATCACCGAATGCGGGCTAGGGGGCGCCTAAACGCCTGAATGTTGTTATCACCACTAGACCAGTCTCACCATGGTAATGGAACATAATACGGCACTAAAATCAGTTATCTGCAGCTAGTGGTACCCCAAAATGTCACCGATCAATATTTTGTTTTATGCTGGTGTTCTGTTTGGCTGGTCAACAAGCTGGCTGCCCTTATCATGGCAGCTTGGCACTGTGGCGCCTGAAGTGTCGCTATTCTGGCGGTTCTTGATGGCCGCACCTATGATGGCGGTGCTTGCTCTTTTTTTTGGCCAGCCATTAAGGTTTGATTACCGGGTTCATTGGCGTTTTGCTGCATTAGGTTTATGTATTTTTTCAGGAAATTTTGCGCTGTTTTATCATGCAGGTAGTGGTGTTACATCGGGGCTTTTAGCGGTTGTCTTTTCAACTGCATCTCTGGTGAATGTGATGATGGGGGCGTTAATTGACCGGACCCGGCCGCCAATGCTTCATGTGATGGCGGCACTAGTTGGTGTTAGCGGTGTTGCTATGCTGTATTGGCCGGAACTAAAGATGTCGGATACGGCCTTACAAAATTTAGTTTTCTGTCTTGTCGGTACGTTGTTTTTTTGCACTGGCAATTTGGTGTCGCAAAATAGTCAGCAGCGTGGCATCCCAGTTTTTGCATCAGCCGCATGGGGCATGCTTTATGGCACCTGCTATCTGGGAGTATTCTCAGTTCTGATGGGGCATGAATTCATCATCGATCCTACGGTGCGCTATCTGGGGTCACTGGTCTGGTTGACGGTCGTATCTTCGGTTCTAACCTTCAGCTGTTATTTGCTGTTGATTGGCCGGATTGGGGCCAGCCGGGCGGGCTATGCAACGGTGTTGTTTCCGGTCTTTGCCCTGCTTCTTTCAACAGTCTTTGAGGATTATCACTGGAGTCTACATGGTATGATTGGTCTAGGGTTCGTGCTGACTGGCAATTTAATTATGATTCGCGCCCGGTAGACTAGCCACAGTTTTGGTTAGCGTGTTCTGGATTCGTATCGCTAGGCAAGCAGCATGGCTGCAAGGCTAATTATAGCGCCTGCTGTGAGTATAGTGCGCAGTTGCAAGTACCAATCTGGAATTAAGCCGTGTTTAAAGGCTTGTCGGTCAATCAACCATGTAAGAGCAAATAAGGGTATCAGGGCAATAATCCTTATCTCAACGTCAAAAATCAACAAAGTTGCAAACCCCAATAGGGCCGGGGTTATTGACCATACATACCAGTGAGGGCTTCGGTCTTCTCGCATGGCTAAGCCCCAATGGACAGCTCCAAGGAAACTAAGTATCACTGCTCCATAAGCAGTGCCTCCCAAAAAGCCATACAGAACAAACGCGTCTAAGCCACTGTGAGTGACAAGCGCAGCAGAGCCAAACGGAACAAGACCGGCCCATCCAAGAAAATAGGGTATTTTTGGATTTGGATCGTTTTGTAAAAGTGGTTCCATTTTTAATCCCTTAATAGCATGCGCCAGCGTTTTCTCCAGGCTTGGCAGTCAACAACGAAAATTTACTGCGTGGTAACAGTGTTATCTTGAATATTGATTGCTAACCTAAGTGATGATCTACACGATATGCAACCGGATGTTGCGAATAAGTAACGAACATTCAAGAAAGATGATTATAAAATAGCGTGGATTTCTTGATATTTTTCCCCTTTGTGCCTTGCATTTTGGGCAGCACTGAACTACCTAAAGAACATAGGTTTAAGGCTAATAATTCGGGAGCTACTGTTGGATATTTTTCTCGGTGAATATTTGCCAATCGCGGTATTTTTTGCGATAGCTACTGGTCTATCTTTGGTATTTGTTCTAACTGCTTTCGTGTTTGGGAATCAGCGTCCGGATAGCGAGAAAATGGCCGCTTATGAGTGTGGATTTGATGCGTTTGATGACTCTCGTGGTCAGTTCGATGTGCGTTTTTATTTAGTAGCCATTTTGTTTATTATTTTTGACCTCGAGATAGCCTTCCTTTTTCCGTGGGCGGTTGCACTTGGTGGCATTGGACTTTTTGGATTCTGGTCAATGATGTTGTTTCTTACTGTTTTGACTCTTGGCTTCATATATGAATGGAAAAAGGGAGCTTTGGAATGGGAGTAATAGATTCGGCTTTAGAAAGGCCAATACCCCAAGGGGCTGATCAGGATGCAATTCTGCGTGCTGTTGGAAGTGAAATCAATAATCAGGGCTTTGTAATCGCAAAAGCGGATAAGCTCTTTAACTGGGCACGATCTGGTTCATTATGGCCGATGACCTTCGGTCTTGCATGCTGTTCTATCGAAATGATGCATTCGGCGGCCAGCCGCTATGATATGGACAGGTATGGGATGTTGTTCAGGCCAAGTCCACGCCAATCAGATGTGATGATTGTTGCCGGTACGCTAACCAATAAGATGGCACCAGCCTTACGCCGAGTTTATGATCAGATGCCAGAGCCACGTTGGGTTGTGTCTATGGGTTCATGTGCTAATGGTGGAGGATATTACCATTATTCCTATGCAGTCGTGCGGGGATGTGACCGTATCGTGCCAGTTGATGTATATGTTCCAGGGTGCCCACCGACAGCTGAAGCCCTGATTTATGGGCTTTTGCAATTACAGAAGAAAATCCGTCGCACAGCTACAATTGCACGAGTCTAGGCTAGTTGTCTGGTATTTCTTTTGCTTTAGCAAGCCTTGGAAGGGCGCTATAATGAACGAAACCGAAATAATGATAAAATCGGATGAGGTCTTCGGTGACCAATCGTCCTTAGAATTGATGGTGGTTCATCTCAATAATGTTGGACAATCAATGGGGATGACATGCGGCATAGTGAACCGAGAAATAGAAGTAATGGTGAAGGTGTCTGATGTTGTTGCCGCTTTGACTTTACTTCGTGAAGACCGCCAGGCTACTTTTACACAGCTAATCGATTTGACCGCAGTCGACTATCCTGATCGAAAAAGCCGTTTTGATATAGTCTATCAGTTGCTATCAATGCAAAATAATATGCGTCTTAGGCTTGTTGCAAAGGCAAGTGAAGTTCAAATGGTGCCGTCCGTCACAGGAGTTTTTATGGCTGCAAATTGGGCTGAACGTGAAGTTTGGGATATGTTTGGTATTTTCTTTTCTGGTCATCCAGATTTGCGCCGTCTGTTAACAGATTATGGCTTTGAGGGGCATCCACTTCGAAAAGATTTTCCGCTAACTGGTCATGTGGAAGTGAGATATGACGATACACAGCGTCGTGTAATCAAAGAACCGGTTAGTCTGGTCCAGGAATTTCGTGATTTTGATTTTCTTAGCCCTTGGGAAGGGATGCACAGTGACCTTGTTGACAGTGCTAATGGATCTGGTCATGACAAGACATCAAAATGAGGTTTTAAATTAACAGTTATGGCAGAGATGCAAATTAAACCGATTACAATGAATTTTGGCCCGCAGCACCCAGCAGCACATGGGGTTTTGCGGCTTGTTCTTGAAATGGATGGCGAGGTGATAGAGCGCGCTGATCCACATATTGGCCTATTGCATCGCGGTACTGAAAAACTAATTGAGCATAAAACCTATCTCCAAGCACTGCCCTATTTTGACCGGTTGGATTATGTGTCGCCTATGAACCAGGAACATGCTTGGGCGCTATCGATTGAAAAAGCTCTTGGTATTGATGTGCCAATGCGTGCGCAATACATCCGGGTTCTTTATTGTGAGATAGGCCGAATTCTGAATCACCTATTAAATCTGACCACCTTTGCTATTGATGTGGGGGCGATGACACCGCTTCTCTGGGGTTTTGAAGAGCGCGAACATTTAATGGGGTTTTACGAGCGTGCCTGTGGTGCGCGTCTTCATGCCGCTTATTTCCGCCCGGGCGGAGTGCACCAAGATCTGCCGGATGACTTGCTCCGCGACATCCACAATTGGACGAAAACATTTCCGAGCTTTATTCATGACTTGGAAACCTTGCTCAGTGAGAACAGGATATTTAAGCAGCGTACAGTTGATATTGGTGTAATTAGCAAAGATGACGCATTATCTCTTGGAATGACTGGCCCGTGTCTTCGTGGATCTGGTGTCGCTTGGGATTTGCGCAAAAGTCAGCCCTATGATGCTTATGAAGAAATGGATTTTGACATTCCTATTGGCAAAACGGGCGATTGCTATGCCCGTTATCTAGTTCGGGTCGAGGAGATGCGGCAATCTTTACGAATAATTGCTCAGGCCATTGAAGGTATGCCGCCTGGGCCTGTTATGGCGCCAGACCACAAAGCAACCCCGCCGCAGCGGGGGGAAATGAAACAATCAATGGAAGCGCTGATTCATCATTTTAAGCTCTACACTGAAGGGTTTCATGTTCCTGAAGGTGAGAGTTACACTGCTGTTGAAGCTCCAAAAGGCGAATTTGGAGTCTTTTTGGTTTCAGATGGCACTAATAAGCCTTATCGGTGTAAGATTCGGGCGCCCGGCTTTTATTTTATGGCGGCATTAGATCACCTATCTCGGGGGCATATGCTAGCTGATTCGGTTGCGATAATTGGATCGTTAGACATTGTTTTTGGTGAGATTGACCGATGAGTATTGAATCCCGCATTGCTAGCAATCAACCAGATAACTTCAAATTTTCGAAAGAAAATGAGAGTCAAATTAAACGTATTATAGCCAAATATCCAAAGGGCCGCCAAGCGAGCGCTGTTATGCCTTTGCTTGATCTAGCTCAACGCCAGCATGATAACTGGATCCCAATGAAGGCTATTGAATTGATTGCAGGCAAACTTGATATGGCTGAAATTCGCGTGCTTGAGGTCGCCACTTTCTATACTATGTTTAATCTCAAGCCGGTAGGACAATTTTTTCTTCAAGCCTGCACCACAACGCCGTGCTGGCTGCGTGGATCGGACGAGATGATGAGGGCGATTAAGGACCGGTATGATATCAATTCTGGTGAAACATCAGCTTGTGGAAAGTTTTCGTTGCTTGAGGTTGAATGTCTTGGTGCCTGTGTTAACGCGCCAATCTTGCAAGTGAATGACGATTTTTATGAAGATCTTGATTACCAAACAACATGTGACTTACTGGAGTGTCTTGAGGCTGGCAAGTCATTGCCTGTTGGTTCAGTTCTAGGGCGATCAGGATCAGAAGCTATAAACGGAGCAACTACACTTGCTACGGTTAAGCCCAAAACGGCTTCGGCTGGAGCAAAAAAGAAGCGGAGTTCGATCAATGCTTAATGACTCAGATCGTATTTTCACCAATATTTATGGATGGGGTGATACCGGATTAAAAGGTGCTAAGGCCCGTGGTGATTGGAACAAAACTGCAAAACTGTTAGCGTTGGGTCACGATGAAGTTGTTGAAAGAATTAAGGCATCTGGCCTTCGGGGTCGAGGTGGGGCAGGGTTTCCAACCGGCTTAAAGTGGTCATTTATGCCAAAAGTAGTTAGGCAGCGCCCTCATTACCTTGTTGTGAATGCTGATGAGTCTGAACCTGGTACATGTAAAGATCGTGATATTATTAGGCACGAGCCACATAAGCTTCTTGAGGGCTGCCTTGTGGCTGGTTTTGCAATGCGTGCCCACTCTGCCTACATTTATATTCGTGGCGAGTTTGTGAATGAATCACGTCGTTTGCAAGCTGCTATTGATGAGGCGTATGATGCTGGCTTGCTTGGCAAAAATGCTGCAAAGTCTGGTTGGGATTTTGACATTTATTTGCACCGCGGTGCAGGCGCTTATATCTGTGGTGAAGAGACAGCCCTGTTGGAATCGCTTGAAGGAAGGAAAGGCCAGCCGCGTTTAAAGCCTCCGTTTCCCGCTGGTGTTGGCCTTTATGGCTGCCCAACAACGGTTAATAATGTTGAATCAATTGCCGTTGCGCCAACAATCCTGCGGCGTGGTGCCGCCTGGTTTTCGGGTTTAGGCAAGGAAAATAATACAGGCACAAAGCTGTTTTGCATTTCAGGTCATGTAAACAACCCGTGTAACGTCGAAGAAGAAATGGGCATCCCCCTTCGTGAATTGCTTGAAAAGCACGCTGGAGGTGTTCGCGGTGGCTGGAAGAACCTTCTGGCTGTAATTCCAGGTGGATCATCGACCCCCTTGATGCCCATTGAAGTTTGCGCTGACATTACGATGGATTTTGACGCGCTCCGCAATGCGGGAACGGGCCTTGGAACAGCGGGTGTGATAGTGATGGATAAAAGCACTGACGTGGTGCAGGCCATCGCTCGGCTTTCCTATTTCTACAAGCATGAATCCTGCGGTCAATGTACGCCATGCCGTGAAGGTACGGGCTGGATGTGGCGGATGATGGAAAGGTTGGTGCGCGGCGAAGCGGAAAGTCATGAAATCGATACGCTTGAACAGGTGACACGCCAGATTGAGGGACATACGATCTGCGCATTAGGTGATGCGGCTGCGTGGCCGATTCAGGGGCTCATCAAGCATTTTCGGCCCGAAATTGAACGTCGTATTTCAGCACGCCATTCGGTTGATGCTGTGAATGCGGCAGAATAGGAAGCGGATAGCGCCATGCCAAAGCTAACGGTAAATGATATCGAAGTGGAAGTTGAAGACGGATCAACCGTTTTGCATGCATGCGAGGAAGCTGGCGTTGAAATCCCCCGTTTTTGCTATCACGATCGTTTGTCAATTGCTGGCAATTGCCGTATGTGCCTTGTCGATATGGAGCGTGCTCCAAAACCTATTGCGTCTTGTGCAATGCCTGCTGGCGACGGCATGGTCATTCGCACTGATACGGACCGTATAAAAAAAGCGCGTGAAGGAGTGATGGAATTTTTACTTATAAATCATCCACTTGATTGTCCTATTTGCGATCAAGGTGGAGAATGTGATTTACAAGATCAAGCAATGGGCTATGGGTTTGATGAGTCACGATTTTCTGAAAACAAGCGTGCAGTTGATAACAAACACATGGGACCGTTGATCAGCACGGTGATGACGCGCTGTATCCATTGCACGCGTTGTGTGCGATTTGCAACTGAGGTTGCAGGTGTGCCAGAGCTTGGCGCGATTGGCCGTGGTGAGACAATGGAAATTACCACTTACCTTGAAAAGACACTAGCATCTGAGCTTTCGGCGAATGTGATTGATCTGTGTCCGGTAGGTGCTTTGACCTCCCGGCCTTACGCGTTTACAGCGCGGCCTTGGGAATTGAACAAGGTTGAAACCGTTGATGTAATGGATGCGCTTGGTAGCAATATTCGTGTCGATGCCAGAGGGGCGCAAGTTATGCGTGTTTTGCCGAGCCTCAACGAAGATATCAATGAAGAATGGATTTCAGACAAAACCCGTTATGCTATTGATGGCCTTCGCTGCCAACGATTGGATAGGCCTTATGCGCGGGGACGCGATGGCCATTTGCATCCGGTAAGTTGGGACGAGGCTTTGAAAGGCCTCGCCGCAGCTCTTCGTAAGGCAAAGCCTGATAGAATTGCTGCGATTGCTGGTAATCAGGCCGATGTGGAATCAATGTTTGCTCTAAAAAACCTAATGTCCCGTCTCGGAAGCTCAAACATTGATTGCCGTCAAGATGGTGCCAAAATTGGAGGCAACCGCGCTGGCTATCTTTTTAATTCAACGGTTGCTGGCATTGATGAAGCTGATGCCTTGCTGATTATTGGCAGCAATCCGCGTATTGAAGCTGCGGTTCTCAATGCCCGTATTCGACGCAACTGGCTATCCAGCAGGATGCCAATTGCGGTTGTTGGACCAAAAGTTGATCTTACTTATAATGCTGATTTTCTTGGTGACGACCCATCAATTATTGATGCGCTTGCCGATGGAAGCCATAAGTTTTCAGCCAAGCTAAAAAAAGCAAAGCGGCCAATGATTATTATCGGTATGGGTGCCTTAAAACGAACTGATGGGGCCGCCATGCTTGGCAAGGCTCGGCAGATTGCTGAAGTTTGTGGTGTTGTCGCAAATGGCTGGAATGGCTTTAACATGTTGCATGATGCGGCGGCGCGGGTTGGAGGACTTGATATCGGTTTTGTGCCGAGCCGCGGCGGTATGGATATTGCGGCTATGGGCAAAGCAGCCAAGGCTTCTAGGCTAGATGTTTTATGGCTTCTTGGCGCTGATGAAATTGATTTTGAGGTGTTTTCATCAAGCTTTGTAGTCTATCAGGGGCATCATGGTGATGCTGGTGCGCATCATGCCGATCTTGTGCTTCCAGGTGCAGCCTATACTGAAAAAGATGGAATTTATGTCAATACTGAAGGCCGTGTTCAATATGCCAGCCGAGCGGCATTTCCGCCTGGTGATGCTCGTGAGGATTGGGCAATTATACGTGCTGTCTCGGGAATAGTTGGAAAATCTGTCGGATTTGACAGTCTGGTTGAACTGCGGGCTGCCTTATGTGCTTTACATCCACATTTTGCCGATGCTGATCAGATTGCTCCAGCGAAATGGGCGCCTTTTGGCGGGCGGGCTAAACTGGCATCCAGCCCAGTTGGTTATGCTATTGATAATTTTTATATGACCTGTGCTATCAGCCGTGCATCTGAAACCATGGCAGAGTGCGTTCGGGCTAGTGGCGTTGAGAACGTCGCTGCTGTTGCAGCGGAGTAGCGGCAGTGTTGGATTTATTCATGCAAGACTGGATTTTTGACCTTGGCTGGATTATTGCCAAGATTTTGGTTGTGATCGGACCATTATTGATCGCTGTTGCTTATCTTACCCTTGCTGAACGTCGTGTGATTGCTTTTATGCAGCTTCGCAAAGGTCCGAATGTGGTTGGGCCCTTTGGTCTGCTTCAGCCTTTTGCTGATGCGCTAAAGCTCATGGCTAAGGAAACAATCCTGCCGGCAGGAGCGAATAAAGTAGTCTTTTTTATTGCACCTATGTTGACTTTTATCTTGTCGCTTGTTGCATGGGCTGTGATTCCTTTTGGTGAGGGACTGGTTATCGCCAATATCAACGTTGGCATTTTGTACTTGTTTGCGATTTCTTCGCTCGGTGTTTATGGCGTGATCATGGCTGGGTGGGCTAGTAATTCAAAATATGCATTTTTAGGAGCATTGCGGTCAGCAGCACAGATGGTGTCATATGAAGTATCAATGGGTTTGGTTATTATCAATGTGTTGTTATGTGCTGGGTCATTAAACCTAATTGATATTGTTGAGGCGCAGCGTGATCTGTGGTTTGCTCTGCCCTTGTTACCGATGTTTGTTGTTTTTTTTATTTCAACGCTGGCAGAAACAAATCGGGCACCATTTGATTTGCCAGAAGGAGAGTCCGAGCTTGTCGCCGGTTATTTTGTTGAATATTCTTCAATGTCATTCGCACTATTCTTTCTGGGGGAATACGCCAATATGATCTTGATGAGCAGCATGACTGTTTTACTGTTTCTTGGAGGATGGCTGTCACCATTTGATATCTGGCCGCTTAACATCATTCCTGGGCCGCTTTGGTTTATAATTAAAATCATGTTGGTGCTGTTCGTGTTCTTGTGGATTCGTGCCACAACGCCCCGTTATAGGTATGACCAATTGATGCGCCTAGGATGGAAAATCTTTTTACCATTCTCGCTGATCTATGTTGTTTTGACGGCAGGTTTTTTGCTTATGACTGACCGTTTGCCAGCTGTAATTTTGAGTTAAGGAGAGAAGAAATTGGTCGCTTTGGTTAATGCAATTCGTTCATTCCTGCTTATTGAGCTTGGTAAAGGGATGTTTCTGACCTTGAAATATTTTTTCAAGCCAAAAGTCACAATTAATTACCCTTATGAAAAAGGTAGTTTATCGCCACGATTTCGGGGTGAACACGCATTGCGCCGCTATCCGAATGGTGAGGAACGCTGTATCGCTTGCAAATTATGTGAAGCGGTATGTCCAGCACAGGCCATAACTATCGAAGCTGAGCCGCGTGATGATGGCAGTCGACGGACTACGCGTTATGACCTTGACATGACTAAATGCATCTATTGTGGATTTTGTCAGGAAGCATGCCCGGTTGATGCAATTGTAGAAGGTCCAAATTTTGAATTTGCCACTGAAACGCGTGAAGAGCTGTATTATGATAAAGACAAGCTTTTGGCGAATGGTGACCGCTGGGAAACGGAAATAGCCCGGAATCTTTCTGCTGACGCTAAATGGCGCTAGGTTGTAAAATGTGGTTTTTGATGCAAATAGAAAGACTGCCAGACTATGCTTGAAGCCTTGTTCTTTTACCTGTTTTCTGGGGTGATGCTTGCCAGTGGATTAATGGTAGTCGTTTCGCGTAACCCCGTCTATTCGGTGCTGTTTCTAATCCTCGCTTTTTTCAATGCTGCGGGCATGTTTGTTTTGATTGGGGCTGAATTTTTGGCCATGCTGCTCGTTGTTGTTTACGTAGGCGCAGTTGCAGTTTTATTTTTGTTTGTCGTGATGATGCTTGACATTAATTTTGCAGAAATGCGTGCAGGCTTTCAAAAATATTTGCCGCTTGGCCTTGTTGTTGGCGGCATTCTGGTATTTGAATTGGTAACGGCCATGTATGGCGATGCCTTTTCTAACGCCAGTCTGCCAATGGCATCAGAGATTGCTAACACCACTCAGCTTGGCGGTGTGCTTTATACAAAATACGCCTTTTTATTCCAGATTGCAGGTTTGATTCTTTTGGTTGCAATGATTGGGGCGATTTCATTGACCATGCGCAAACGCGTTGGTGTTCGCCGCCAATCAATTGCAGCGCAGAACAGTCGCCGTCGTGAAGAGGTTATGGAAATTGTTAAAATACCATCTGGAAAAGAAAAAAGAAAAGATGATGGTGTCAATATTAATGTTGATGCTAAATAAGGGGTCGGTGAGATGTTAGAACTAACGCTTAATCATTATTTATCTGTCTCAGCTATTTTATTTGCACTTGGAATCTTTGGCATTTTTTTAAACCGGAAAAATGTCATTACAATCTTGATGTCTATTGAGCTCATGCTTCTCGCAGTCAATATCAACATGGTCGCATTTTCAGCATATGGTGGAAATTTGGAAGGTCAAATTTTCTCGCTTTTTATTCTGACGGTTGCAGCGGCTGAAGCAGCGATTGGCCTTGCCATTCTGGTGGTGTTTTTCCGCAACCGTGGTTCCATCGCGGTTGAAGATGTGAATATATTGAAGGGGTAAGGCAGTTGATATATTTACTTATAGTCTTCCTTCCTTTGTTCGGGGCAATAATTGCAGGATTTCTAGGCCTTTACCATCGTGATCGTGCTGCTGAATTGGTTACAGTTTCAGCACTATTGTTATCATTATTATTGTCGGTTGTGACCTTTGCCAATGTGGCAATTGGTGGGGTTTCGGAAACGGTTAATCTGGGCCGCTGGATTTCATCGGGCAGTTTTGTTGCTAATTGGAGTCTGCGTTTTGACACATTGACTGCGGTGATGCTAATTGTCGTTACCGGCGTCTCTTCGATGGTGCATATTTATTCGATTGGATATATGTCGCATGACAGCGCGCGTGCGCGTTTTATGTCTTACCTTAGCCTTTTTACCTTTGCCATGCTGATGCTGGTAACAGCTGATAATCTAGTGCAAATGTTTTTTGGCTGGGAGGGGGTTGGTGTTGCCTCTTATCTGTTGATTGGCTTCTGGTACAAAAAAGACTCAGCCCATGCGGCGGCGATGAAAGCTTTTGTTGTTAATCGGGTTGGTGACTTTGGTTTTGCACTTGGTATATTAGCAGTTTACGCAATGTTTGGGTCTGTCGAGTTCGACGTTATTTTTGCGCAATCCAGTGTGATTGCCGCCGCTGATATCAGTTTCCTCAGCTATCAATTGCCAGCGCTTGAAGTTGCAGGGATACTTCTCTTTATTGGTGCAATGGGCAAGTCAGCTCAGCTAGGGCTTCATACGTGGCTTCCTGATGCGATGGAGGGGCCTACACCTGTATCTGCGCTTATCCATGCGGCAACCATGGTCACAGCGGGTGTGTTCATGATTTGTCGCCTTTCACCAATGCTGGAATATGCGCCATTTGCATTGGATGTCATTACGGTGGTTGGTGCCTTGACTGCAATTTTTGCGGCAACGATTGGCATGACCCAGTTTGACATTAAACGCGTCATTGCGTACTCGACTTGTTCGCAGCTTGGGTACATGTTTTTTGCAGCTGGGGTTTCGGCCTATCCTGCGGCAATGTTTCATTTAACAACTCACGCATTTTTTAAGGCTTTACTGTTTCTTGGCGCTGGTTCAGTTATCCATGCGATGTCTGATGAACAGGACCTTCGCAATATGGGTGGCATTTGGAAAAAAGTGCCAGTAACCTATGTGATGATGTGGATTGGTTCATTGGCTCTTGCCGGCTTTCCATTCTTTGCTGGTTATTATTCCAAAGATATGATTCTTGAAGCCGCTTACGCAGCTGATAGCGCCGTCGGTGGAATGGCTTTTTGGCTTGGATGTTTGGCAGCTTTTCTAACTGCTTTTTATAGTTGGCGTTTGTTGATCATGACATTTCACGGTGCGCCAAGGGCGAGCTCCAAAGTGATGGCGCATGTGCATGAGTCTCCTAGGGTTATGACTTTACCGCTATTAATTCTGGCAATTGGCGCAGTGTTCTCAGGCTGGCTTGGTTATGAACTATTTGTTGGTCATGATATGAAGCAGTTTTGGGGCTCATCAATCTTTATTCTACCAACCAATTTGGCAATGGAAAATGCGCATCATGTGCCAACGTGGGTAAAGTTGCTGCCTATTGTGCTGGCAACCAGCGGGGTTGCCCTTGCGGTTCTGTTCTATGGCTATTTGACATCAATGCCAGCACGGATAGCGGCATTGTTCCGCCCGGTTTATCTGCTGTTTTTCAACAAATGGTATTTCGATGAACTATATGATGCGATCTTTGTTCGTCCAGCTGTGCGGATTGGCAAATATCTTTGGCAACGCGGCGATAAGGACACAATTGACGGCTTTGGTCCGGATGGTATTTCAGCGTTCGTGTACCGTCTTTCTGGTGTTTGTTCGCGGGTCCAAACTGGGTTTGTCTTCCATTACGCTTTTGTCATGTTGATAGGGGTGGTTGTGCTTATCACCTGGTACTATTTCCGTTTTGAGGGAGTTTAGGCAATGAGTGTTAGTTGGCCTATCTTATCTATAGTTACATTTATGCCGTTAGCCGGTGTTTTGTTTTTATTGATGATAAGAGGCGATGAGCACATTCTGGCGCGAAATTCCCGTAGGGTAGCCTTGTGGGTCTCTAGCTTTACATTTTTTCTATCGTTGCCTCTCCTGTTTGGATTTGATAGCACGATAATTGGTTACCAATTTGAAGAAAAGGCTGTTTGGCTCGCTGGAACAGGTATTGGCTATCATATAGGTATTGATGGCATTTCAATGCCGTTTGTTTTGCTGAGCACGCTCTTGACACCATTGGCTATTTTGGCCAGTTGGAAAGCGATTGCACACCGTGTTAGAGAATATATGATCGCTTTTCTTGTGTTGGAAACGATGATGGTAGGCATGTTTGTCTCGCTAGATATGCTGATGTTCTATTTGTTCTTCGAGGCTGTGCTAATCCCTATGTTCCTGATTATTGGTATCTGGGGTGGCTCGCGCCGTGTTTATGCGGCATTTAAGTTTTTTTTATATACGCTTCTTGGGTCGGTTTTGATGCTGGTTTGTATTTTGGTGATGTATGTTGATGCGGGCACAACTGACATTCCAGCCCTGACAGAACATCAATTTGCTGGTTCGATGCAAACATGGCTCTTCCTTGGCTTCCTGGCATCATTTGCAGTCAAGGTGCCAATGTGGCCAGTTCATACATGGCTTCCCGATGCTCATGTTCAGGCTCCAACTGCCGGATCGATGATTTTGGCTGGTGTACTGTTGAAAATGGGGGGGTATGGCTTTTTGCGGTTCTCGTTGCCGATGTTCCCTCTAGCTTCTGAATTTTTTGCGCCACTAATTTTTACCATGTCAATTATTGCAGTGATTTACACCTCACTTGTGGCGTTGGCGCAGACGGATATGAAAAAGTTGATTGCTTATTCTTCAGTTGCTCACATGGGATTTGTGACGATTGGCATTTTCACTATGACCGAGCAGGGGATCGCTGGCGCGATGTTTCAGATGATCAGTCATGGTCTTGTGTCGGCCGCGCTTTTCTTTAGCGTTGGTGTTATTTATGATCGTCTGCATACTCGCGAAATTAGCGCCTATGGAGGTGTTGCGGCGGTGATGCCCCGTTATGCCGTTTTTTTCATGTTCATGATGCTGGCGTCGGTTGGGCTACCAGGAACAAGCGGGTTTGTTGGTGAAATGCTAGTTCTGGTTGGGGCATGGCATGCAAGTAGCTGGGTTGCCTTCTTTGCCGCAACAGGCCTTGTTCTCGGAGCAGCTTATATGTTGTGGTTATATCGACGTGTGATGTTTGGTGCAATTATAAATGATGAGGTAAAAGCAATGGAGCCTATGCAGATGCGGGAATTCTCAATCTTCCTACCACTATCTGTGCTGGTACTGCTTTTTGGTGTCTATCCAATGGCACTGCTTGATGTGATGGCTGTATCCATCCAGTTTCTGTTAGATGGCCTGTCTGCAAGTGGCCTGTCAGTTCTGGCAGCAAGGTAATGAGTTTGAGGACATAAAATGGTATTTAATCTAAACGATATTTTGCCTGCCTTGCCTGAAATTCTTTTGGCTGCATTTGCACTTGTTCTTGTTCTTGTTACTGCATTTGGTGGTGAGGGGGCAAGGAATGCACGGCGTGTCACGCGCATTTCTCTTGGCGGTATTTTGCTATCATTGGCGCTTATCTGGTTTGGTGCGGCAAATGATGAAACAGCCTTTGGCGGCATGTATCGGGCTGACAGCTTTGCCGATTATATGAAGATCCTGGTGCTTCTTGGCACATTTAGTGCGCTTTATATGTCGATCACTCCGCTTGCCAAGGATGATATCAACAAGCCGGAATTCTCACTTCTTGTTGTACTGTCGCTTGTTGGCATGATGCTGATGATTTCGGCAAATAATTTAATGTCATTATATATGGCGGTTGAATTGCAATCTTTGCCACTTTACGTGGTGGCTGCAATGCGTACAAATTCGCTGCGATCCTCTGAAGCGGGATTGAAATATTTTCTGCTAGGTGCCTTGTCATCTGGGATGCTACTTTATGGAGCATCACTTGTTTATGGGTTTGCTGGCACTACCAGCTTTGCTGGTATCGCCGCTGCCGTATCAATTAATCAGCTGCCGGCAGCCTTTATTGTTGGCATGGTCTTTATGATTTCAGGCATTGCCTTCAAGGTTTCGGCAGCGCCTTTCCATATGTGGACTCCCGATGTTTATGAAGGATCTCCAAGCCCCGTAACAGCTCTTTTTGCGATTGCCCCAAAGGTTGCTGCCATGGCGCTGATGATGCGGTTGACCTATGGCGCTTTTGGTTCGATTGCTGATCAATGGTCACAAGTGCTGATTGCCCTTTCAATAGCGTCTATGGCGGTTGGCGCGCTTGGTGCGATCATGCAAAGTAATATCAAACGGATGATGGCCTACTCGTCGATTGCTCATATGGGGTATGCGCTGGCAGGTCTTGCCGCCGGCACCCAGCAAGGCGTCCTTGGTGTGATGATCTACATGACTGGCTATATATTCATGGGTGCGGGCAGCTTTGCCGTCATTTTATTGATGCGCCGTGATGGTCAGTCGGTATCAAAGATTGCCGATTTACAGGGCCTTTCGCGCACCCATCCCATGCTGGCGCTTGGTCTAATGGTTATGATGTTTTCCATGGCAGGAATTCCACCTTTGGCTGGCTTCTTTGGTAAATGGTATGTGTTCTTGGCAGCGGTCAATGCCGGATTGATCCCGTTGGCGGTGACAGGTGTGGTGATGAGCGTGGTTGGTGCTTTCTATTATCTGCGCATCATCAAGATCATGTATTTTGAAGATGCCGATGAGCCGCTGGATGCCGATATTCCGGTTGCCAATAAAGTTGTGCTTGGTGTATCAATCATGGTTATTCTGCTATTTTTTGTCGGTCTTAGCCCGCTGCTGGAGTCAGCTAATATTGCCGCAAGCGCGCTGATGGCAGAGCTTTAGGTCAGCATGGCTGATCCGCTGATCTGGTCCATCACGACTGAACAAAGCGCAACATCCACATCTGATCTTGCGAAGCAAGCTGTGGCAAAAGGGGCGCCGCCGGGCAGCGGTTTTCTTGCTATTCAACAGACCGCTGGCCGCGGCCGGCAAGGGCGCCATTGGTCATCGAAAAAAGGTGGTATGTATCTATCTGTTCTGCTGCGGCCAACGGCAGAAAAAAAACATTGGTTTGCTCTTTCATTTGCAGCATCTTTGGCTGTTCTTGATACAGTGCTTGACCAGCTTGGCCCACATTTTGATGGCAAGCATATGCCACAAATAGGGCTGAAATGGCCTAATGATGTGATAATGGGAGGCGGAAAAATTGCTGGCATTCTGCTTGAGGCTGAAGGAAAAACCCTGATTGTAGGCAGTGGGATCAATATTGCACCAGTTCTAACCCATAAAGCAAAAAACCATCAGGCAATCGCGCCGGTGGCGTTGGCTGATGTTTGGCCAAAAACAGCAGGTGATTTACCAACTCCGCACCAGCTTGCCAGCTTCTATATGGCGCGCCTTGCTTACTGGTATGGTCAGTTTAATCAGAATGGATTTATTCCTATTCGTGATGCGTGGCTTGCCAATGCACTGTTTTTGGGGAAAACACTATCTGTTCGGCACGGAACAAATGAAATTTCAGGAGTTTTTCATGACCTTGGCATGGATGGGGCATTGCTTTTGCTTGATGATTCAGGCCAAACACACCATATCACTACTGGTGATGTAAAACTCTTGGACAGTTAAACTATGCTCTTAGCGGTAGATTGTGGCAATACCAATATCGTATTTGCTCTTTATGATGGTGATATCCAGCATACAAATTGGCGGATCAGTACGGATCCAAAGCGCAGCGCTGATGAATATTTGGTATGGTTAACCCAGTTAATGGCTCTGAAGGGTATTGTGGTCGATTTTGTTACAGATATGATCATCGCTAATGTTGTTCCAGAAGTACAGCCACAATTGATGATTCTGGCGCAGCGCGGTTTTGGCCTTATCCCACAAGTTATTGGCGATGAAGATATTGACCTTGGTATCAAAATCAATATTGATCGGCCTGATCAAGCCGGCGCCGACCGTCTTGTAAATGCTGTTGCGGCGCGTGATCTATATGATCTGCCAGCAATCATTCTTGATTTTGGTACGGCCACAACTTTTGATCTGATTGGCAAGGGTGGATCTTATGACGGAGGTATTATTGCACCGGGGGTTAATTTATCGGTTGAAGCGCTTTATTTGGCGGCGGCGCGTTTGCCGCGCTTGGCAGTTGAACCATGGGCACCTGATATGCCTGTCCTTGGAAAAGACACGATCAGTGCAATGCATTCTGGTGTTTTCTGGGGCTATGTGTGCATGGTTGATGGTTTGATTGAGCGGCTTCGCCATGATCATGGGGTAAACTTGCCAGCCATCGCAACAGGTGGTCTGGCTCCTTTATTTGCTGATCACGTGGCGGCAATAATGATGGTTGACCCCGACCTTACCTTAAAGGGACTTGTTCGCATCCATGCCCAGAACCAACGCTAAAAAAGCTAAAAAAAGTAAAAAAAGTAAGGTCGATTTTATGAGTTATTCAAAAGATGATTTGCTATTTGTACCTCTGGGGGGGTCGGGAGAAATTGGTATGAATGTTAATTTATACCATTTCTGTGACAGCTGGATCATGGTTGATCTTGGTATATCTTTTCCCGATGAAAGCACCCCCGGTGTGGATGTGATCCTGCCGGATCTAAAATTCATTGCTGATCGGCGTGAAAGGTTGGCTGGACTAGTGCTGACTCACGGCCATGAAGACCATTTGGGGGCAATCCCATATCTTTGGAGCCAAATTGGCTGTCCGGTTTATGGAAGTGCATTCACCCTTGCGCTATTGCGCCGTAAACTAGCTGAGTCACGGGGTGATTTGAATATTCCACTGCATGAAATCGGAATGAATGCCCCATTTAAGTTGGGGGCCTTTGAAATCGAGATGGTGGCGCTGAACCATTCAATTCCTGATCCCGCGGCCCTCGTCATTCGAACCGATGCTGGTACAATCCTTCATACTGGTGACTGGAAGTTTGACGAAACACCCGTTCTTGGCAGCAATACTGATCGCGAGAGGCTGACGGCTGTTGGTGATGAGGGAGTTTTAGCTCTTGTTGGTGACTCAACAAATGCCATGGTTGAAGGGCGTACTGGGTCTGAAAATGATGCAAAGGAAGGGTTGACCGCTGCCATCGCAAAGGCAACTGGGCGGGTTGCGATTACCTGCTTTGCCAGTAATGTTGCGCGTATTGATTCTATCTGTCAGGCGGCAAAGGCCAATGGCCGGTCAGTATCCATTGTGGGGCGTGCTTTGGACCGGGCGATTTCTGCAGCACGTGAAGTAGGGTATCTGGCTGACTTGCCGGATTTGGTGCCCGAAGGTGATGTTGATCTACTACCGCGCAATGCGATTGTCATTGTTTGCACTGGTACCCAAGGTGAGCTAAGGGCTGCTATGGCACGCATTGCAGCCGCCTCGCACGAATCCATCAGCCTAGAAGCAGGGGATACGGTTATTTATTCCTCGAGACAGATACCGGGCAATGAAAGTGCCATTGCCCGCGTTCAGGACATGCTGGTTAGGCGCAAAATTAATCTTGTAACAGATCAGGACGCGCCAGTGCATGTATCTGGCCACCCATCACGTGATGAAATGATTGAGATGTACGGGCTGATCCGGCCCAAAATTGCCATTCCTGTGCATGGCACAGCGCGCCATCTTCTGGCCCATGCCGAGCTTGCAAAAAACTGTCAGGTTGGGCAAACAATTCTTTCTAATAATGGTGCGATGATCAAGCTATCTGGGGGCAGGGCACAAATTATTGATAATGTGCATACCGGTGCTCTTACGTCTGAAAAAGGAAATATTATAGAGCTGCAGGCAGATATGATGCGCGCTCGTCGACGAATGTTATGGAACGGCTTTGTAACAGTTTCGATAGTTTTAAATCAATCTGGGCGGCTGTGTACAGTTCCAAGCATTGGACAAAGTGGCGTTGGTGATGGAGATTTAGCAAGTGATTACATTGCAGCAGCTTCAATTGCTGTGGAAGACGCAATCGAAGCTCTTGGTAAAACTGCACGGCTTAATGATGCCTCAATTGAAGAGGTTGTCTCACAAGCAGTACGAAGAGTAGCCCGTTCCTTATTTGGATTACGACCAATTGCACAAGTGCATATCATGCGGATTAGAGCTGAGGATCTACGGACATGATTGGACGAATTAATCATGTTGCAATCGCAGTTGCTAATCTTGATGCCGCTGCAGCGCACTGGCATAATCAGCTGGGAGCTGATATCAGCGCTCCACAAATATTGATAGACCATGGTGTGAGGATTGCCTTTGTGCATTCAACAAATGGTCAAGTTGAGTTGATGGAGCCTTATGGTGAAAAATCACCAATAGTGGGTTTTTTGGAGCGCAGCCCTGACGGAGGTATGCATCACATCTGTTACGAGGTTGATAGCATTGATATTGCTTGCAAAAGTCTTATTAAAAAAGGTGCACGGCTGCTGGGGGATGGTAAAATCAAAATTGGTGCGCATGGTAATCCAGTAATATTTTTACACCCAAAGGATTTCAACGGGACTTTGATTGAACTAGAGCAAACTAAACATAGTGGAACTGAATAGATGGATTTTGTCTCGGGATTAGTAGTGTTTATATTGCTTTGGTGGTGGGTTTTTTTTATGAGCTTACCATTTGGTATTAAAACACCTGACGTGGCTGAAATTGGACATGCTACATCAGCGCCAGAAAAACCAAGGCTTTGGCGTAAAGCTATGATTTCAAGCATTATTAGTTCAGTTCTGTTTGCAATTGTTTATTGGATCATTGACTCAAGTTTCATTTCACTTAGTCAGCTTTAATCCAAGTCATAAAAGAAGAAAACCAAGGCTTTCGCCTTGTTGTTTTTGCTCACTGCTCTTTTGGCAGAGCACGCTCTCCTTAAACTTGGTTTTTACAACCTACTTTTGAAACGATAAAAAGAATGTACGATTTGTCGATACAAAATTCAAAAAAAAAGACATAAAATTTACTAGTATGTAAATACTTTGCCTTGGAATTAAAAAACATGTTCATAATGATTTGGCTGTTGCTGAAATTTTGCTAACGATTGATTGCTCTTCGGACTGTTTAAAAAACATTTTTCAGACATGTTGTTTTAATAAAGGGAAGTCTAGAAACGATATTTTATTGAAAAAGGTATGCTCGTTATGCAAAAAAGGGCGATTTATTTAGTGTCAGATCATGCAGGCTGTTTGCTTAGGCAGGCTGTCTATGAGCATCTTATTTCAAGAGATAATAGGATTGTTGACCTTGGGCCCGCAGTTGATACTGCTGCTGATTATCCTGATTCTGCTGTCAAATTGGCTATGGTATTAGAAAACAACGATGAAGGGCTAGGCATTGCTGTTTGTGGAAGTGGCATTGGCATTTCAATTGCGTTGAATCGATTTGCTTGGGTACGGGCTGCACTTGTTAGCTCATCGGAAGCTGCAAATCTATCGCGTCGGCATAACAATGCCAATGTTCTTGCTTTTGGCGAACGTTTGATTGCCCGTGATCTTGCGCTTAAATGTGTGGATACATTTTTAGCTACCAAATTTGAAGGGGGGCGGCATCAGCCTAGAGTTGATAAACTCGCGGTGATTGGGGCAGAACGCCGCACTTTGTGATTGGAATGTATCCTTTGTTTTTGCTTCTATGGTATGATAAAATTACAATATTACTTTTGTTAAAAACTAATTGACGTCGCATTTTATTTAAGGAGATGGATTATGGATGAATTTGGGAATGTAAAAGCAGCAATGACAATGCAAGGTTTTTTTGATGGCCCCTTGGCACAAACTGACCCAGAAGTTGCGGCTGCGATTGGTGATGAACTTTTGCGCCAGCAAGACCAGATCGAAATGATTGCCTCTGAAAATATAGTTTCTAATGCAGTCATGGAAGCACAGGGCTCAATTCTTACTAACAAATATGCGGAGGGTTATCCTGGCCGTCGTTACTATGGTGGTTGCGAGAATGTGGATGTTATAGAAACTCTAGCCATAGATCGTGCGAAGGAGCTCTTCAAGTGCAATTTTGTTAACGTACAGCCTCATTCAGGCGCGCAGGCTAACCAAGCGGTCTTTTTAAGCCTTCTAACACCCGGTGACACTATATTGGGTATGTCATTAGCTGCTGGTGGTCACCTAACTCATGGAGCGGCGCCGAACTTATCTGGAAAATGGTTTAATGCAATTCAGTATGGTGTGGATGAAACAACCGCGCAAGTTGACTTTGATGAACTTAAAAAATTGGCCGAACAAAACAAACCAAAGCTCATTCTTGCTGGTGGTTCTGCCTACCCAAGAACCCTTGATTTTGCTAAATTCCGCGAAATTGCAGATTCTGTTGGCGCACTCTTTATGGTGGATATGGCACATATATCTGGCTTGGTTGCTGCGGGAGTTCATCCAAGCCCTATTGAGCACGCGCATGTGGTTACTTCTACTACTCACAAGACACTTCGAGCGTCGCGTGGCGGGTTAATTTTGACAAATGACGAAGCGCTGGCAAAAAAGTTTAATTCTGCGGTGTTCCCAGGATTACAGGGTGGCCCTCTTATGCATGCAATTGCAGGTAAAGCTGTTGCATTTGGTGAAGCTCTACGCCCAGAATTTAAAGCCTATATGAGTTTAGTTGTTAGCAACGCTCGTATCCTGGCTGACACACTAATTTCGCGTGGCGTCGCTACCGTATCTGGCGGCACAGACACGCATGTGGTGCTGGTGGATTTGCGACCAAAGGGTTTGACCGGTAATGTTACTGAGCTGTCGCTTGAAAATGCAGGGGTTACCTGCAACAAGAATGGGATTCCTTTTGATCCACAGCCGCCAACAGTTACATCAGGTGTTCGTCTCGGTACCCCTGCTGGCACTACCAGGGGCTTCGGTAATGAAGAATTTGTCAAGATTGGACATTTGATCGGTGATGTCCTTGACGGTCTTGCAGATCACCCTGATGACAACAGTTTTATCGAGGCACGTGTCCGTGAAAAAGTAAGAGTTTTATGCCGGGCTTTCCCAATCTACCAATAGTGTATAGACTATTTCCAATACTATCTGTAAGAGGTCGCAAGAATCTCTTCTGCCTGACTATTGCTAAGTGTTTGTTAGATTGGAGTAGTGTTACACCATGATTTGTCCGTTTTGTGGTAATGAGGAAACGCAAGTAAAGGATTCTCGGCCTGCTGAAGATGGAGCTGCTATCAGGCGCCGGCGATTGTGTGGCAAGTGTGACGCTCGCTTTACTACCTTTGAACGGGTGCAAATCCGCGAGTTAACAATTGTTAAACGTGATGGACAAAAATCAATTTTTGATAGGAAAAAACTTGAGCGATCAATTGATATTGCGCTGCGCAAGCGTGACGTTGATCCAGAATATGTTGCCATGGAAATCAATAGAATCGTGAGACAACTAGAAAGCCATACAGATGGTGATGTGCCTAGTGCGCGTGTCGGAGAGTTAGTAATGGAAGCACTGTCCAACTTGGATCAAGTCGCTTATGTTCGTTACGCGTCCGTTTATCGAAACTTTCGTGAGGCCAGGGATTTTGAAGCCTTTGTTGAAAAAGAGCTTGGTGACTAAAGAATTTAAAGCGCAGGATTTCCGGTCAAATCCATTTTTTCCTGATGACGTCCGTTGGATGCGTGCTGCCATTGCCGCGTCGCGGCAGGCTGTGGGCCGAAGTGGGGTTAATCCGCCGGTTGGTTGTGTGTTGATTAGCGTAGATGGCCGACTATTATCAGTTGGTCATACAGGAAAGGGTGGAGTGCCGCATGCTGAAAGGGCTGCTCTCCAAAGTCTTCGTGATGCTGATCGTTCTGCTCTTCAAGGAGGAACAGCCTATGTTACTCTTGAGCCTTGTACACATCATGGGAAAACACCACCATGTAGCAATGCGCTGATTGGCGCTGGTATTAAGCGACTTGTTGTTGCTTTGGAGGATCCAGACCCTAGGATGAATGGTGGTGGTCTTGACCAGATAGCTGCAGCAAATATAGAAGTCATCTCAGGGGTCTTGCAGTTGGAATATGCAGAGATTATATCTGGGTTTATTAATAAAATAAAACATGGAAAACCGTTATGTTCAATTAAGATTGCAGCTTCTATCGATGGTAAAATAGCGCTCTCTGATCGAAAAAAGAGATGGATAACTGGCTTGCCGATGCGTAGGTATGTGCATTTTTTGCGCAGCCAAGTTGACGCTATTGTTACTGGTATTGGAACAGTTCTTGCTGATGATCCAGAGTTTAACTGTCGTAATGCCGGTCTGCAGTATGATAGTCCACCAATTTATGTGCTTGATAGGTTGTTACGAACGCCTCCAAATGCAAAACTATTCCAAAGCCTGCAAACTGTAACACTTTTTTGTGGCAATTCTGTTCCGGACAAACGCAAAGCTAGATTTTCTAATTTTGGAGCAACTGTTGTGGTCTTGCCAGATGATTCTACAGGTAAACTTGATATTTGCGCTGCATTACAGTACTTGGGATCACAGGGACTTAATCATGTATTGATCGAGGCTGGAACTGAAATTGTTACTGCCTTTTTAAACGCAGATTTGGTGGATCAGATCTACTGGACGCAATCTAACCACATCCTTGGTGCTGATACGCTTGCCGCAGTTGGAGCTATTAATCCGAAGCAGATGAACAAGGTGGCAATTATGCTAGAAAACAAGTATACCCAGTCCTGTCATCGGGTTATTGGAAGTGATCGCTTAACTATCTTGAAAAAAGTGCTCATTAACAGCGGTAAAGCACAGGCTTAGTTTTATGTTTACTGGCATTATTACAACTATTGGGTACCTCGAGGCGATCATTGAAAAAGGTGACAGGCTGTTTCGTGTCTCTTGTGAGTGGGATTGTATGGCAATTGATCTTGGCTCATCAATAGCTTGTTCTGGAGTTTGCTTGACTGTTGTTGATAGAGGTGATCGGTGGTTTGAGGTGGCAGCTTCAAAAGAAACTTTGGCTTTAACGAATCTTTTTAATTGGCATATTGGAGTGTCAATTAACCTTGAGCGCGCACTTTGCATTGGTGACGAAATTGGCGGGCATATAGTATCAGGGCATGTTGATGGGGTTGCTGAAATTAGTTCAATTACGCCGGTTGGAGATAGCCATGTTGTTTGGTTATCCAGTCCCCTTTCGCTGGTGCCACTTGTAGCAGTCAAAGGGTCGGTTGCGTTAGATGGTGTATCCCTTACCGTTAATTCAGTTACGAATAGTTCCTTTAGTGTCAATGTAATTAAGCACACATGGGATTTCACTGGATGGGCTTTGACAAAATGTGGTCAGAAAATGAATATGGAAGTTGATATGCTTGCGCGCTATGTTGCGCGTCTGGCAGAGTTTAATAAGGAATAATGCAATGACGCCATCAAACCATTATGACTTAGCAACAATTAATGATGTGATTGCTGATGCTAAGGCTGGCAAGCTTTTTATCCTTGTTGATGATGAGGATCGTGAAAATGAGGGAGACCTTTGCGTTATTGGCGAGTATGCAACGGCAAACGCTATTAATTTTATGGCCAAACATGGGCGTGGTTTGATTTGTCTCGCTTTAACACGTTTTCGTACAGAACAACTTGGCTTAACAATGATGGAGCGTCGAAATGAGTCTAGACATGAAACTGCATTCACAGTTTCAATTGAAGCCCGTGAAGGCGTAACAACTGGAATTTCTGCTGCTGACCGTGCTTTAACTATCAAAACTGCCATCAACCCAGAGTGTGGTGAAAGAGATATCACTACACCGGGCCATATCTTTCCGCTTGTTGCACGTGATGGTGGGACATTGGTTAGGGCTGGCCATACTGAAGCTGTGGTTGATATTGCACGTGCCTGTGGATTGGAAAACCCATCTGGAGTGATTTGTGAAATCATGAAAGATGATGGTGAGATGGCGCGGCTGCCAGATTTGGTTTATTTTGCAAAAGAACACTCTTTGAAAATAGCCTCAATAGCAGATCTAATTGCTTGGCGACGTCAGAATGAATCCCTAGTCCAACGTACTGTAGAAACTGCTATTACGTGCCGTGTCGGTGGTGAGTGGCGAGTCGTAATTTACGCAAATACTATATCAAACATTGAACATATTGCTTTAGTAAAAGGTGACATTAGCTCTGGAAAATCAGTTTTAGTTCGTATGCACGCGCTTGATCTGATGGCTGACCTTTTAGGTGAGATCTCAGAGAAGCGGGCTGGAGATGAGCTAGCTACTGCGATGGCAAAGATCGCCGATGCTGGCTGTGGGGTCATCGTTGTTCTTCGTGAGTCAAGTTCTGCTAGTTTGTCTTCAATGGTTGGACAAAAATTAAATATTGCGAATGATCCAGCAGCAAATCGCGACTTACGCGATTATGGTGTTGGTGCACAAATTCTGACTGATCTTGGCATTCGTAAAATGACCCTTTTATCTGATACGCGTCCAAATGTTGTGAGTTTGGATGGTTATGACCTCGAAATCACTGATTGGCAGCGGATTCATCAGGAGAAAATATAGTGGCTGGTTGTTTTCTGATTGTTGAGGCTCGTTTTTACGGTGAAATTGCGGATGCGCAGGCAGAAGGAGCGATAGCTGCCCTAATGGCTGCAGATGCAAGCTTTGAGCGTGTTTCTGTACCTGGAGCATTAGAAATCCCTACAGCAATAGCAATGGCTTCCAGTGGCACGCGTCAGTTTGATGGTTATATTGCCTTGGGCTGTGTGATTCGTGGTGAAACGTCTCACTATGAGACAGTCTGCAAAGAGTCTGCCAGTGGTTTAATGCATTTATCGCTCACTAATGGGCTGGCTATAGGTAACGGTATTTTGACGGTAGAGAATGAGGCCCAAGCTTGGGCTAGGGCTGATTCTGATGGTCAAGACAAAGGAGGTGATGCTGCGCGGGCAGCCCTCGCCATGGCGGCGTTAAAACAGGTATTTTGTGGTTGATTCAATGAGTGCTGAAAAACAAACATTAAAGGCAATTCCTGTGCGCCGGCGTTCAGCTGCACGCTTGGCAGCAGTCCAAATTACTTATCAATCTTTGATTACTGGACAAACAGTAATTAATTTTGTACCCCAATTCTTAGCGCATTATGCTACGGATGCTGCCAAGTCATTTAAGGTTAAAGATTTGGATCATGAGCATTTAAACACGCTTTTTATGGGTGTTGAAAATGATGCTGACGCTATCGATGCTGCTATAGCTGCTCAGCTTGTTGATGGGTGGTCGATTGCTCGTTTGGCGCGAATTGAGCTGTCGGTAATCCGTTGTGGTACCTACGAGTTGCGCTCAATGCCGCACATTCCGGCGCGCGCAGCTATAAGTGAATACTCTGGTCTTGGTGATGCTTGCGGATGTGATGTTAAATTCGTAAACGCTGTTCTTGACAGTTTAGCAAGAAAAGCCAGAATTACTGAAATGACGGCGAAATAATATTAGTACGGTATAGCGGAGGTTTAGTCACTTGATTGGTTTCGCTTTAGGTTAGAAAAAATTTGATCAAAAACACCAAGATTAACACCTGTAGTGCGTGTTTTCTCAGTTATGTGAACAACATTAAGCCCACTTTTTTCATCAATTAAATCTATTGTTTGTAGAACATTTTTTGCGTTAAAAGAAAATATGTAAATATTGCGATTTTTTGTGGTGTTGGCTCCAGCTACCGGCTCAACCATGGTTTGGCTAAGATAATAAAGTTTTTGTTTGTCAAACGCGCCTTCAAAGCTTGGTGAACCGAGTGCATCCAAAATATCAGCTTTCTTTGAACGACCAATCTCTATCATAGATAGTGCGGTTAGGTTGAGTGTGTGTCCATGCTCACTGATCTTTTCACCGCAACCGCTTAGGCCCCCAAAGCAAAGAATACCTAAAAAAAGGGTCGTCAGAACTCTTCTGAAATGGTGTACAATATAATTGCAAGTCAATGAAACACTAGTCATTAGGCGGTTCCTGCGATATAGAAAGTTTATTGGACCGGTTTAGCCCGTTCAAAGATTTATCATTAATGCAGGATGTTGCAACAATGCAAGAGAAAGCACAAGCTTGGCTTGGTAATTTATTAGACTGGGGGAAAAGTCGGCAAAGTAGTAATGCTGAAAAGCTTTATGTGGAAGCAATTCGTCTGGCTCGTGCACCCCATTTTTATCAAAAATATGGTGTTGCTGATAGTGTTGATGGGCGGTTTGATGCACTGAGCCTCATTGTTATATTGTTGATGCGGCGATTGAAGCCTTTAGGTGAAGAGGGCAAAGTTTTAAGCCAGGAATTATTTGACTCAATGTTTGCTGACATGGATTTGTCACTACGTGAAATGGGGGCAGGTGACACTGGTGTTGCAAAACGCATAAGAGTGATGGCAGAAGCTTTTTTGGGGCGTCTTAATTCATATGTGCAAGCTATTGATAAAAATGATAAAAAACAATTTTCATCTGCATTAAAACGTAATTTATTTCGAGGAAATGAAACGATTGATCCTGTGGCTAATGGCTTAGTTGATTATTTGTTTGATTTAGTTGAGAAGTTTGACCATTTTTCAGCGCAGGCTTTGCTTGCTGGCCGTATAACTGTTACCTAGACTAGGTAACAGAATAGAAAAAAGTTGTGATTAGCTCTCGCTATCTGGTTATTCTGGGTTTGAGACGTCTGATAATAATTTGTTGGTAGGTTTAAAATGCCTAAAATTAGACTGAATTCGCTTATAAACGTTGACCATATACGCTCTGATTCGCTAAATTTTTTTAAATTTTCTGCGAATGATTGTGAATGTCAATTACTGGCAGCCCGCTTTCATTTTATTGACGTAAAAGCGTTTTCAGCTGAGTTTAGTGTAAACAAATCAGCGCGCAATTGCTGGGATGTTAATGGACAATTAAGAGGTCATGTTGTTCAAGCTTGTGGCGTAACTGGTGTTCCGCTTCGCGAGACTGTAGATTTTAAGATCAAAGAGCGCTATGTTCGCGTCGTAAGCAGTCTTAATGAAGTTGAAGTTCTAATTGATGAGGCTGAACCTCTTGAAAATGGGGCAATAAATATTGGCGAAATGCTGGCACAATCGCTTGCGGTTGCTGTCACACCTTGGCCGCGTGCTGTTGAAGCACCGGAAACATTTACGAGTGGTGAGAAATTACCAGATCATCCGTTTGCTGGGCTTGCTGCATTTAAACGCCAGACCCTCAAATAGAGTCAAAACAGGTTGGGAGGGTTTACCCTGTCTGAAGTTATTAAGATTGCGCTTGATGCGATGGGTGGTGACAACGCCCCCGTATCGGTTGTTGATGGAGCGGATATTGCAAAGGCAAAATCCCCAAATATCGAAATAGTGTTTGTTGGTGATGAAAAAGCAATAAAACCACTGCTTGAAAAATCAAAGCATTTTAAGGATGCAGAACTGATTCACACTGATCAAGCCGTATCGTCTGGTGATACAGCGTCACAGGCTGTCCGAAGAGGTCGGGAGAGTTCAATGTGGCTTGCTATTGCCGAAGTTAGTGCCAAACGAGCTGACGCTGTGGTTTCTGCTGGTAATACAGGTGCCCTTATGGCTATGGCTAAGTTACAGTTACGAACTATGCCAGGTATTACGCGTCCAGCTATTGCTGGTTTTTTTCCAACTGAGCTCAATCCAATGTGTATGCTCGATCTTGGCGCCAATCTTGAATGTGATGAAGAAAATTTGGTGCAGTTCGCTTTAATGGGCCAAGCCTTTTATCTGTCATTGATGGGAAAAACCAAGCCGTCTGTTGGACTTTTAAATGTTGGTGAAGAGGAGCAGAAGGGTCATGAATACCTTCGTTTAGCCGCACAAGAGTTATCAAACCCTGATCTTGGGGTTAATTATTGTGGTTTTGTTGAAGGTTCTGACTTGGTTAAGGGTAGTGTTGATATTGTTGTAACTGATGGTTTTTCTGGGAATGTTGCTTTGAAAACTGCGGAGGGCGTGGCAGGACTATTTGCGTCAGCGCTGCGCCAAACGTTTCGTGCATCTCTATTATCAAGAATAGGATATATTTTCGCCCGTAATGCATTAAAGCTTTTTCGTGCCAAAATGGACCCTCGGCGATACAATGGGGCGGTTTTCCTTGGGTTAAATGGCATTGCGGTAAAATCGCATGGTGGTACTGATGCTCTTGGGTTTTCTAATGCTATTGATGTTGCTGCCAACCTTGTTGATCATGGTTTTATTCCAGATGTTAGCGCTGCGATTGAAAAGGCCGGATTGATTCGTGAACAAAGAAAGACTGTAAATGAGTAATCAACAAGTTTTGATGACTGCAGTTGGGTCTTATCTCCCAGCAAAGGTAGTCTCTAATGATGATTTATCAACGTTTGTGGATACTGACGATACATGGATCCGCAGACGCACTGGTATTTCACAACGCCATATTGTTGCGGAGGGTGAAACAACAGCTGATTTAGCTAAGCATGCGGCGCTTGAGGCACTGGCTAATGCAAAGCTAACTGGAGATGACATTGATATCATAATTGTAGCTACAACAACACCGGACAACACTTTTCCTTCAACAGCTTCCAAGTTACAGCATCAGCTTGGTGCGAAGACTGCTATAGCCTTTGATGTGCAAGCTGTTTGTGCTGGATTTATTTATGCACTTGATATTGCGGATGCGATGCTACAATCAGGTCGGGGATGCCGAGCTCTTGTTGTTGGAGCGGAGAGCTTTTCTAAATTGTTGGATTGGAAAGATAGGTCAACCTGTGTGTTATTTGGTGATGGTGCTGGTGCAGTAATTCTAGAAACCTCTCAAGATAGTGCGGATTGGGGGATTCGCTCATCAGTGTTGCACTCTGATGGAGCTTATCGTGATATTCTCTATGTTGACGGTGGTCCATCAATCAATGGGAAGGTTGGTCACGTTCGAATGGAGGGCAAAGAAGTGTTTCGTCATGCAGTCGAAAAGCTTGCGGAGGTCATGGATGAGGCCCTGGTTGCCGCAAAAATGAGTTTTGAAGATATTGACTGGTTTGTCCCACACCAAGCAAACATTCGTATAATTGATGCAATGCAAAAAAAAATGGGTTTAGCATCAGATCGTGTTGTTCGTACGGTTGATAAACATGCCAATACATCAGCCGCATCTATTCCATTGGCTTTGGCTACAGCTATTAATGATGGCCGGATCCAGAATGGTAATGTTGTGGCGATGGAGGCAATTGGTGGAGGTCTTGTTTGGGGTGCAGCATTAGTTAAGTTTGGGCGTCCAGCTCTAACCTAAATAAGCCAAGTCTTTAATGAGTAGAATGCGTTCTCCAGCAAAAGGATAAAATTGTCTTCATATTTTTTATCTTAATAGCTCAACTGTACTAATATTCTGAATTGACCAATAGCTGAAAATGCGTTAGACTGAAATTATAATGAGAACTTTAACCCGTGCAGATCTAACAGAATCCGTATATCGGAATATAGGGCTTTCACGAAACGAATCAGCCGATTTGGTTGAGACCGTTATCGAAGAAATTTGTTCATGCTTAGAATCTGGTGAAGAAGTTAAAATTTCATCATTTGGTACTTTTTCAGTCCATGCAAAGAACCAGCGTGTTGGTCGAAACCCTAAGACAGGAATTGAAGCGGTTATTACTTCAAGGCGTGTTTTGTCCTTTCGCCCTTCTCATATTCTCAAGGACCGTGTTGATAGCGAAAAATGAATGGCAAAGCTAGCGATGCTTTTAAGACAATCTCGGAAGTGTCAGCGCTTCTCGAAGTTCCAGCTCATGTCTTGAGGTTTTGGGAAGGTAAGTTTAACAGTCCTCGTCCTTTAAAACGAAGTGGTGGTAGACGTTATTATCGCCCTGATGATGTGATTGCTTTGCGCCGGATCCAGCAGCTGCTTTACGTTGATGGGTTTACGATAAAAGGTGCACAAAAATTTTTGCGGAGTAAAAGTTCTGCTGGTGAGTCAATCAATACTATAGTAGGGTCCGACAAGACATTGGAATCGCTAGACAATGTAATAAAATTAATTGATGAGGCTAAAATACGTCTTGTGAAATTAAAACAGAATCTTAACGCATAATTTTTTTATAAGAACAATTGGTTTATAGCTAGGAGTTTAGCTATAGTTTTGGATCCGGAGCGTAGCGCAGCCTGGTAGCGCACTACACTGGGGGTGTAGGGGTCGCAGGTTCAAATCCTGCCGTTCCGACCAAATATTATAATAAAATCAATCTCATAACGAAATTCTAAAAATCGTGAATGCGTACAATCCAGTCATTCTGGTGCAATTTCTCTTTTGCCTACAGCCTCGCGGCAATGTGACAAAGCTGCTTTGTTGAGAAAATTTTGTATCTTGAAAGGAAAGGGGGCATAACGTTTGCTGTGCTGGTAATATTAATAATAATACATTGCTAAGCCATGCAGTGTTAAGCACTGACGCTGTTATGCTTGTTTTCTTTTTATCAAATGTTGCTTTATTGCTTACCTTGCTATGCAATGTTACGAAGCAATGCATTGAAGTTAATGTATTATATTATATTATATTATATTATATTATATAGATATTATTACTCTGCATTCCTAAAGCATCACTCCTTGCAGAATGTTGTAAAGAATTTGACAAGGAAAAAAGTCACGGAATTACTTGATTACATTAAAAAAAAACTAATTAAGAAGACATTTTGATAAATGAAAACTGGTAAGCATCCAATTATTTACCACCCATCGTATGATATCCCTCTGCCTGAAAACCACCGCTTTCCTGGCACAAAATATAGTGTGCTAATTAAACAGCTTGAGAGCACAGGGCAAATAGAAAATTATCTGAGATATGTGCCCAAACCAGCTACTGCAGCACATTTATCTATTGCACATGATCCAGTTTATATTCGTGCCATTGAAACAGGTAATCTATCAAAACAGCAGCAAACAAAATTAGGTTTGCCGTGGAGTGAAATACTCCGTCAACGTTCTTTCTTAGCACCGAATGGTACCTTGCTCACGGCACAACTCGCACTTCAAAACGGGATAGCCTGTCACGTTGCAGGTGGAACTCATCACGCCCACTGGGGTTTTGGTGCCGGATTTTGTGTATTTAATGACTTAGTATATGCAGCGCGCGCTTTAATTGAGCTAAAACTTGTAACAAGAGTTCTGATTTTTGATTGTGATGTGCATCAGGGAGATGGGACTGCAAGTATACTCTCTAAGGACAAAAATATTTTCACATGTTCAATCCATTGCGCAGAAAATTATCCTGCAAAAAAGGCTAGAAGTGACCTAGATTTTCCAATCTCAAAAGGTGCTGGTGATGAGGATTACCTTGCTGCATTGAGGCAATGTCTCTCTGAGATAGACCGAGTAAACTTCTCACCTGATTTGGTCATTTATGATGCGGCTGTTGACGTGCATGGTCGTGACAAGCTCGGCCTTTTAGAAATGACGTCAGAAGGCATTGAGCAAAGAGACAGAGTTGTTTTGACCCATTTCAAAAACCGACAGGTTCCAATTGCTACCACCATAGGTGGTGGTTATGGCGAAACAAATGAGGAAGTAGCACAGCTTCATAGTATCGTCTTTAAAGCAGTGCAATCAGTTTTCTGTGACTAATTAGTATATGATCAAGCTACACAAACAGAATTAATGCGACTTCAAAGCTGCAGACAAGGAATAGTGTGAATCTGCGGGTTACCTTTTTCTAGGCAACACCCTTATTTTAATCCAGTCGCACAGCAATGCACGCGCGTTGCTGTCCACCAAGCCTGTTTGAATTTATTAAAGTCCGTAAAGGTCTGCATATTTTTTCTCGAGATAGTTCAACAGGGGACCAACAGTAATACTAGTGCCTGTAGCCTTTTCAATAGTCGCCTTCGGCTCAAACAAACTTCCATGCACTTGAATATTTTCACTCAGCCATGCAGTAGCGCCACTGAGGTCTCCATTTGATAGGGAATCATCCAAATTAAAGATAGATTCTTGCATTTTTTGATACAAGCAACCTGCATAAACGTTGCCTAGGGTATAGGTAGGAAAATAACCAAAAGCTCCGGTTGCCCAATGGACGTCTTGAAGGACCCCTTGTGATGGCTTTTCAACTTTGTAACCAAAGTCTGACTCAAATCGTTCGTTCCACGCATTTTCGATGTCGTTAACGCCGAGATCACCTGATATCAGTAACTTTTCAAGATCAAAGCGTAACATCACATGAAGGTTATATTGCAGTTCGTCTGCCTCCGTGCGGATGAATCCTGAATCCACCTGATTTACGCATTTGTAGAACGTCTCAGGGTCATCAATGCCAAAGTTACCAAACAGATCTCTCATACGGTGAAAAAGCCAACTTGTGAAAGGGCGACTTCGTCCAAGCTGGTTTTCATAAATCCGACTTTGGCTTTCATGAACTCCAAGTGATACCCCTCGACCTAAAGGACTAAAAATAAAATCCTTTTGAATGTTCTGCTCATATGTCGCGTGGCCAACTTCATGAATGGTTGAGTAAATGCAGTTAAACGGATCAGATGGATCTGTTCGCGTGGTTATGCGCACATCATCGCCAGAGCCTGATGAAAATGGATGAATTGCTTGATCAATTCGACCTTTGTTTAGGTCATAGCCAAAGGCAATTGCTAATTCATTTGCAAGCTTTAGCTGGATTTTTTCATCAAAATTACCGCTTATCGCTTTGGGCTTTTCTTTGCTCAGGATTTCTTTACGCAGATTGACCAAGGTAGGGCGTAAATTCTGAAACATTGTTGAAATTTCATCTCCGGAAACATTTGGTTCATACTCATCAATGAGAGCATCATAGTGTTCGTCACCTTGGGCAAGAGCTGCTGCCTTCTCGATCTTTAATTTAATAATCTCAGCCAGGATCGGTAGGTATTCTGCGACGTTTTCATTTTGCCGTGCAGAAGCCCAAATACCGTGGGCTTTTGAGGTAACCCTCGCAATAGAGGCATTAAGTTCTATAGGGACTTTACAATCTTTTTCATAACCCTTTTTGATAAGCCTGATATTTGCTGCCTCTGTCTCATTACCGGGAGTAATCTTATCTAGCCAGTCTGCTATTCGTGGGTTTGTGTTCCTTGTGTGTACAATCCGAACTAATGCCGCATGTTCTGTTGCTCTCTGGTCCGACGAGCCATGAGGCATCATAGTTTCCTGATCCCAACTAAGCCTACCAGCAATTGACATAAGGGCTTCAGTGTCACGTTGAAACTGCATTAGTTCAGTTAAGGGTTCATAAGTTGGCATTATTTATTTTTCCAATGGGAAGATATCAGAGGGGTTTAAGAATTGCTAATTTAAATTCTGTTACACTAACTAGTGAATTCCAACCTTAGAGATTCCTTGGCGAGAATAATAACAAATTTAAGTTATTTTTTTATTTTGTAAATCGCTGCTTTTTTTGTTGATCTATGTTCTTTGAAGCAAGGTGAGAAATCAATAAAGAGAAAAATGTGGTAAGAAGAAATGAGGTCACGCTCCACCAATCTTCTGGTAAAATTAAAAAACAGGCAAAAAGTAAGCCTATAAAAGTAATTAGAAAATTATAACCTTTTTTACCTTTAAATTTGTGATCAAACTTTTCAAACATTTTAAAAACCTAATTTTGAATTTTTTTATATATTTTAATATTTTACTAAAACTGCTTTATTCAAGTCCAAATATTATTGATCAAGGATGGCCTGCTTGAAAAAATGTACTAAATGTCATGTTGCCGCCAATCGTAAGTTTCAGTGCACAGAGATCCAATGTTCAAATTTTAGACCTGCTGCTAAATTATTGATCAATAAAACTATAGGTACCCTCTGGAATGTCTGCAAATGATTGATAGATTAGTCATGCGTAATGTTTGGATTTCATCCTGGGTGTTATCGTTATCACTTTTTGGTGATGCGTTGATTTATGTGATTTTGCCAGTTCATGCTGAAGCATTTGGGATCAGTATGTTAATGGTCGGAATCTTGCTGTCTGTTAACCGACTCATTCGTACCTTTGCCTATGGGTTAATTGTCCATTTGGCAGAACTTATTGGAGTTAAGAAACTTTGTCTTATTGCGGCTGTTACTGCCACGCTATCAACCGCTGGTTATGGGTTGTTTGAAAGTGTATTTTTCTTAACTATATCACGTATAATTTGGGGCCTTTCCTTTGCCGCACTTCTTCTGGTGACCTTGACGTATGCAGCAGAAAATCCAGCCAAGACTGGCACTAGAATTGGAATCAGTCGATCGGTTGAACAGGTGGGACCATTGCTGGCAATGACTGTTGGTGCATGGTTAGCAACAATTGTTGGACCACGAGACGTGTTTTTGTATCTGGCGTTTGCAACAGCTTTTTCCGTTTTTCTAGCGTTTGGGCTCAATGAAGCTGCTCAACCAAAACGGTTGAAACAGAAAGCCACCCGTTACCGCATGTTTCCACGACCAGATAGTTTGGATTTACTGATATTCTGGATGGGCGCAGGTATTGACGGCGTGTTTACTGTGTCAATTTCATTGATGTGGGCGCAATATTTATCAACCGAAATGGCTATCTTATTCGGCGGAAGCGTTCTTGCTGGCCGGCGTTTAAGCGAAATGCTGGTGGCTCCTTGTGCAGGCGTGATTGCTGATCGACTTGGCATCCGCATGCCACTATTGCTGGCAATTCTCCTGACAATTGTTGGGTTCGCTTCGATTGGCGGTGGAATGTTGATGCTGGGATCTATTGCCTTGGTGTTGGCGCGTGGTGCATTGGGTACATTATTTCCTGCAGCAGTTGCGCGTATTTATCCAGAAGACAAGATAAAAGCATTGGCGCGCAATCAGACGTGGCGCGATGTTGGGGCAGCAGCTGGCCCCCTTGCAACAGGGTTATGCCTTGTCTTTATCGCGCCTGAGCTGATGCATATTTTTATTGCATTGGCCTTTATCATAGCTTTAACAATGTTTGTTTTTTCGCCAGGGTGGCGGGCGATCGCATAGCCCGCATGTGAATAAGCTGGGATAAGCGCCAATTTTTATGACTTGGCTATTCTGCGAAGTGTGTTTGTAATTTGGGCAGATGTCTAGAAAAGGGAATTTAAGAGATCATGGTAGTAACGTCTTCACTCTTTATTCGTGATCTACGATTGACCATCATTGTTCTATTCTGCGGAGCTTTAAGTGGTATTAATATTGCAAAATTAGCACCAACCACCACCACACTTGCAGCAAGCTTTGGCCTCAGCCTGACAGAAATAGGCCTGTTGGCCTCAGTTTTTACCTTAATCATGGTGCTTGCAGGCTCGTTAATCGGAGGTATTGTTCGTGGTGCTGGAACAAAGCGCATTTTGTTAACAGCTTTATTAATCGCCTGTCTTGGCAATGTCATCAGTCTTTCTGGAGGGTCAGTAGCAAGCCTTTTTATTGGGCGTGCAATTGAAGGGGTAAGTCTGATCGCCGTTACATTAACTGCGCCAGCTATTTTAGCCCAGCATACAGCACCTATACACCGGGGGTGGATTATGGGGACATGGGGTGGTTTCATGCCGCTTGGGAATGCTGTTGCAATTATTTCTGCGCCCTATCTGATTGATATAGGGGGGTGGCACTTGGTATGGGAGGTTGGACTTTGGTTTTCGGTGGTAGTATTTATCCTCGGGTGGCTCTTTATTCCCAGTGACAAAGTTGAAATGCGCGGCCATTTTGATACCACTGCACTAAAGCTTGCAGTGAAACTGCCACTATTGGCTTTCATAGGCCTCAGTTTTGCTTGCCACTCCCTGGTTTATCAAACCCTGATTCAATTTATGCCACTTTTTTCACAGTCATTTTTAGGAGTCAGCCTTGCCGTAGGTGCACTGATAACAGGGTTATTTTGTTTAATAAATTTTTTTGGAAACTTGATTGCTGGACACGCATTACAGCGTGGTAAAAAACCCGCGCTTATAGTAAGACTTGTCTTTTTACTTGTGCCTGTTCTGTTGATTGGTTTGGTTTTACTGAAAGAATCATCATGGGCAATGCTTTTAATTTTAAGTTTGACTGGGCTAGTTATTGGGGGGTCAGCACCAATCTTTTTCTATCTTGTCAGCAAGTCGAATGAAGACCCGCAAAATTTGCCAGTTTTTGTAGCATGGACGTTTCAAATTCAGGGACTGGGTATGCTTGTTGGGCCAGCATTAGTTAGCCGTGTTGTTGATGTCACGCAAAGTTGGAGCATTGGAATCTTATGTCTTGTTCCGGCTTGTCTTGCTGTTGTTGTTATGTCGGGGCGTCTTGTTTTGCCCACATCAAAAAAAAGTGTATAGATTTTTTAGACTTTGCCTCAGAAAGTGAAGTGATTTTTTCATAATAATTTTTAGCATATAGTCATTAATCAGTTTTTCCATCCCATACAGATTGCGGCACGTAAACTTCGCCTCTGCAAAGCATTCGAGTAGTGCGGAGCAAACCAACACGTTCGATCTGGGGATGTCCAGCGTGATCGACAAGCATAATCTGCAACGCAAAACTGCCTGATGGATGTTCTATATTCATATCTTTTGTTTGGCCATGAGGTAGCCTTGCAAGGCCATGAATAGCGCTATCTTCAAACAGTGCGGCAGTGGCAATTGAAACTGCCCCAAGAACGCCAATGGCCTTATGACAATGCTTCGGAACAAAGGTTTGAGTGTTGACAGCTCCTCCATAACGCGATTTTGAAACAAGGCTCATTTTTGGCACCACTTTTTTCGAAACATTGCCAAGCCCCATTAACACTCCAGCTTGTAAACGAATTGACTCTAGCCGTGATTTTAAATCTTCATTTTGATTTAGCTGGTCTGGTGTTTCGCTGCCATTGAGGCCAAAATTTTCAGCCTTCATGCAAACAACGGGCATCCCGTTATCGATGCAGGTTACTTGAATATTGTCAAATTCATCCAGCTGATTTCCAGTAGGGAACAGACTACCGCAGGCGGATCCCTCAAGATTTTGATAATGGCATATAACAGCTGCTGATGTGCCTAAAACGCCATCAATGCGGGCATCACCATGATAAACAGGTAACCCATTTTCTAATGGAAATTGTAGCATGCAACGGTTGCCGCTATTGGTCATGTAAACACGGATACTGGCCTCTTCGCCTTTTGGCTCAACAAGACCCGTTTCAACAGCAAATGCACCAATGCCAGATAGAATGTTTCCACAATTTGGTGTGCAATCTAATTGGTCCTCTCCAACGAGTGCCTGAACAAATGTATATTCAACATCGCTATCATCGCGGCTTGAGATGGATACGATAGCAATTTTTGAGGCGAGTGGGTCAGCACCACCCATGCCATCAATCTGTCGTGGGTCGCCATAGGCGCCCATAACCCATTTTAAAACACTATTACGACGACTGGAATTGCTGGGTAAATCTCTATCGTGGAAGTAAATACCTTTTGAGCTGCCACCGCGCATTTGAATGAATGGAATTGCAGTTTGATTTGACATGATGATCCCGTTTGAGAATTGAGTTCAATAAATATTATACACTGTATTTTATAGAGAGTATTTTGAAAGTAGTGACTTATAATTGCGAAAATCTTGGTGTTACTGATTATAACATGATGCAAAACAAGTCGTTGGCAATAAACATTTTGCGTGATTATACTGATTAGTAAAAAAATCTTTTTTTGCGACCTCCTAGTGCTCCAGAAAGGTATGAATATGACCAGATTGCCTGCGCTTGACCAAAGCCAGATGGACCAACGTCAAAAAGAGGTTTATCAGGCAATTGCTTCGGGCCCTCGTGGAAATGTGCGTGGGCCACTTTCCATATGGCTTTATCGGGCGAATTTTGCTGATAAGGCCCAAGCTTTGGGCCAGTATTGCCGATATGATTCGTCCTTACCGCCACGGCTGTCTGAACTAGCCATCCTCACAACCGCACGCATTTGGGACGCTTCTTTTGAATGGGATGCCCATCTGCCAGCTGCATTGGCTGCTGGCCTTGAACCTGCGATTGTTGATGCGCTGGCCGCAGACAAGCCGCCAGTTTTTAAGGCCGATGATGAGGCGTTGGTTTATGAATTTGCTCTTGAATTAAACACGACCCGAAGGGTGTCTGATGAGCTTTTTGCCCGGTCTGTAAAGATTTTGGGGGAGGGTGGCACAGTCGATTTGGTTGGTGTGCTGGGGTACTACGCACTTATTTCTATGACCATCAAAGCATTTAATGTTAATCCATTGGATACGGACAAAATCTAGGGATAGGTTTGGATCAAGACTAATTTGGATAAAGGGTGTCTCCTGTGTCAAGGAAACAGATCATAACAAACAGAAATGTGCGACTAAAGGAAATTTTTTGACACGGGCTGTTTTGACAATTATTGGAGCTATGTTTTCTTTTTCCCTTATGGGAGTTGTCGTTCGAGTTTTGACCGAAGATTATTCGGTATTTCAAATTTCCTTTACCCGCAATGTTTTTGGTTTTTTCCCAATCTTATTCCTTTTGGCCTACAGCCAAAAAATGAATGCGCTAAAAATGCCTTTTTTGAGGCAAGAATGGCTGCTTTGTATAATACGTGGTACCAGTGTCGCTGTTGCGCAGCTGTGTCTTTTTGTGGCTTATAGTAGGCTAGAATTTGCCACTGTTGGAACTTTAATTTTTTCTGGTCCATTCTTTGTGACAGCCTTGTCTGTGCCACTGCTAGGCGCGCGAGTTGGGTTTTGGCGGTGGTCGGCTGTGCTGATGGGGTTTGGTGGAGTTGTCATGATCATGCAGCCTAGCACTGGTATTTTTTCGTTATTTTCGGTCTTGCCGGTATTGGCCGCGCTTTGCTATGCAACTTCAAGCACGCTTGTAAAGCTGTTTTCGGCCAATCATCTATCTGGTGTGATCCAGTTCAGATCGCAGATTTTTGCAACTGGATGTTCTTTATTGCTGTGGCTATGTTTTGGCGAGGCTACACCCATAGCATCTGCATTAGATCTCGGACTGTTTTTATTACTTGGCTTTTTGGGTGGTATCGGGGTTTTGGGTCTTGTGGTTGCTTATCGTATGTCACAGCCTAGCCTTTTGGCCCCATTTGAATATTTTGGTATTCCCTTTGCGCTGTTTTTTGGCTGGTGGTTTTTTGCTGAAGCACCAATTGAACGTTTATTTCCCGGTGTCCTTGCCATTGTTGCAGCGGGACTTGTGATTGTTTGGCGCCAGATGAAACTTAATAAAGACAGCACCCATTAATCCAATTTGGGTTCCCTGTCGACCCGTTGACACCACAAATCATGAATTAGTTTGTCAATTTCGTGGGGTAGGTCTTCTTCCCATGCAAGATAGTCTTGGGCATCCTTTAAAACCCCACGATGGCGTCCAGCAAAAAGAGCAGATTCGTCAAGCGTCATCTCTGGGCTGCCTGTGGCCAATTTTGATTGATCAAAATCACCACTATTCCATATATAAATACCTACAATTTGCCAGCCATGGCGGGTCAGGCAATGTGCAATAAGCCTACCTGCTGTCATGTCGTTTGCGATGATGGCCATCGGTATATGATGAGGGGTTTCGTCTAAGATGGCACTGATGTTATGCCATTGGCTATTGACAATGTAGCCATTTTTGAAGGAGCCGGAGGAACGAAAATCATAAATTTTTTTATGCTCGTTTTGCCAATTGCTAAGTTCAGTGGCGTCGAGGTAGACGGTGGGTGGTGCCAAGTTGCCAAAGTGGGTTCTTTTTTTTGTATCCATTGCAACGACAGGGTTATCAAGATAAACTAAATTGACCGAAAAACCCATGCTGTGGAGCCAAAAAGCGGCAAAGGCAGCTCTGCTGCCTGAACCATGATCAAATAAGGTTATTGGCACATGAAAAAGAGCAATCGACCAATCTGTTTGCTGGATCAAGTTGGTGCCGGAAATTTTTATTATGCCATGCGCTACGAGTTGTCCGGTTGCTGCATCATCAGATACATCAAACATAAGCTCATTGCTATGAGCAGAGGTATAGGCGGCCAGTTTATTGGCTGGCACTCTTTCGGACGTGATTTGCCAACGGTGCAAAAAACTAGTAACCACATCGGATGATTCGTGATCGGTGGCAAAAAAACGGTTTGCGTTATGTTCGCGGTCATGTCCATCAAGCTGCCATGCCTGCGTTCCACCACGAAAAACAGCGAATTGACCGTCATAGCCGGATGCCATCAGGGTAAAGGCGCCTATAATAGACCGTGTTCGTCCTGCACAATGTAATAGGGACATCCTTTTAGTTTCTTTAAGGGCATGAATATTTGCTAAAAGCAGACTGTTTGGGAGACTTTGAGATGTTGGTATGGTGAAGTCTTGATACTCGGCAGTTGGGCGAACATCAAATAGCATCGCATCTTGGTAATTAGCCAGGTATTGCTGCGGAGTGACCTCGGGAAGATCAATTTGATTTGCAACCACTTCGCCAAAGGCTTTTGACCAGACATATTCACCTTTTACAAAGCCGCATCCCATCTTTGTCGGACGTTTAGTCTTATGGATTGTGACGTTATAAAAACCGATCAGTTTGAGTTGATATATTGCCTCGGCACTGGCAGAATCATCCCAATCAAGAATATTAATCAAAGTATCTGTGGATTTAAAAAGGTAGCTGATGCGGGTGGAAAACAAGGATAGCGGTATATTTATGCTGCCAAACCAATGACCGGAAACGTAATCGCGGCGTTCACGGCTGTCAATCAGAGTAAAGGGTTCTCCAGCCTCATAAAGTTTGGTAAATAATCCATAACTCATTCTTGCTTCCTATGTTTTTCAGGGCAACGCAAGCTAAGCAAGTTCGTAGCGGAAACGACTAACCTTGCTCATATCAGTGCCTTCGATGCGTATAAGGCTTGTTGGCCCATCCCTGGTTGGTGAATGAAGATCTCCTTCGTTGTAGACATGGGCAACGCCGGGGGTAAGGCTATATGTACGTGAAATTCTTACTTTGCCTATTTTTTCTATACTGGCATCTTCAATCTTGTCATAATCGTGCATGATGGTCGCGCCGCGTGCTTGAGCATAGATAGCCCATGATGGCCCATGGTCATGCGGTGGTGTTGTTTTTGCTCCGTCGTAATTATGCGCAAGAATACAAAATCCTATATCAGGGTCCTCATACAGCAATTCACGCTCGCCGGTTGATATGGGAACAAGTGTGTCAACATTTGTTGGATCAGACAACAAGTTTGTCAGCAAGTTAGCAATCTTTTCTCGACCCTCTGGTCCTGGACAATCAATGATTATTTGGCGACAATTTTGTACTAAATTGATTAAAACTTTACTCATAAAAACAATCTCCTCCCTAACCTTTTAAATATTTAATACTAAAGGTGAATATCGTTGTTTGAAGATATTAGTTTAGACCTATATGGAAAACTTTTCAAAGCGCATAATTTAGCAGTGAAAAAATAGAGCTCAGCTCTTTTGTTTTTGTTGTTCTCGCCATGCAGTCAGCATGCCAGCTATGGCAATCAGAGTCATGCCAATAACGGCATTTTGTGGCGGCCAAGCATTAAAAATTATCCAACCCCAAAAGGCTGCAAATAGAAGATATGAAAAGTCAATCGGCGCCAACCAGCTGCTGTCGGCAGTTTGGTAGGCCCTAGAAAGACAAATATTTCCCAATAGGTTCAGTATTGAACAAAAAATCGCAAAGACAAGCACTGTCATCGTTAATTTTGGCCAGCCAACGGCTATGAAGGGAAGCGTGACCGCAACATCGTTTGATACCGAAAATAATGTCAGAAAAATGATACCAGCAAGGCCACTGCAGAAAAACAGCACCGCAACAGCCATGGCAAGCGCGAGAGGAGATTCGTATCTGCAGGAGTGACGTAAAATAATAAGGTTGCAGGCGTAAAAGAACCCTGCGGCAATGGGAAGGAGTTGTGTGGATGAAAAGCTTTCATTAAAAGGGTTGAGTGTAATGGCTGCGCCTATTGTGCCAATAATGATAGCGGTAACACGCCATGGACCAACTTTTTCACCAAGTATGGGGATAGCTAGCAACGACACAAATAATGGATACGTGTATAAGCCTGAAGCCATTTGGGCAACTGATAACACAGGTGCTGCAGAAAAAAAACAGAACATACAAATGCTTAGCATCATTCCACGGATGTAAACGGGTCGCCAATTTCTTGGCACAAGAATACTAAAGTTACCGCTGAATGAGGCAAGCGCGGCAATAAATAGACCATTTCCAATTGAACGAAGGGTTTGAAGTTGCCAGAAAGATGTTTCAGGGGCAATCAATTTCACTGTCGAATCTTGGAGGGCAAGCGTGAATACACCGACAAGCAGAAGCGCCATGGCGCTGAGTGGGCGGTCACCTTCTGGCGACTGAAAGATTTTTAGGATTTGTTTCTTCATTCACGAAACTAACTAAGTTTTTTTTAGCATTAATATAAAGGACTATCCTATTTTTTAGGCTTCGATAATGTTGATTGCTATTGTAGCCATCATTAGGCAATTCAATTTATGCTTCCAAGATAATTGCGGCTAAAGTGACTCATAAAGCCTCTTTCAACTTGCTGGGGAGGCTTGAATGATGCCACTCTGGAGGTAATGACAACCTATAAAACCTCGTTTATAGTTTTAAATTTAACGCAGAATATTTAAGCTATGGCAAATCTATTGCATGGTTTGTTAAAAAAGGTTCTCAAACCGTTCGCTCTCATTAGTAAGAGTTGATGTTTGTAGCTGGACTTTTGCGCCGTTAATCTAAAAATATCAGTGATGATTTAGCTGCTGATGATGTCAAGGGAGCTTAAAATGGCCGAGGATGAACAGGAAAAAGAATTGATGGCTGCTTTGCAGCAACTTATAATTGGTTATGGTAATTATGACCCTCCTAGGCTTCGTAAAGATGGAGACATCGTTATTCCGCTAGATGCTATTTTGAAAAAAAATCGAGAAGCGCATCGTAATTTTGCAGAGGCCTTCAGTCAGTTAATGAGTGATGATCTGGGGCCAAAACGGAGTTCCACTTGGGTAAAATAATCGCTTTAATTTGTAGCAGGCCAAAGCATCGACTATTAACGGGTGTACAGGGCAGCAAGCCGATCCTTGTATTGGGCCTTTACAATATGACGCCTTACTTTCAAGGTGGCCGTTAATTGACTGTTTTCAATTGTAAAAAAATCATCAGCAATAATAAACTTTCTAACCCGCTCAATCTGTGAAAGCCTACTATTTGCACGTTCAACTGTTTCTGTAATTAGCAGTATTAGTGCCTCTTGAGTGTTAGCGTTTTTACGAGTTTCCAAGCTTGGAACAATGACTGCTGCTAGCCAAGGTCGCTGGTCACCATCAACCATTGCCTGCTCAATTTCAGCTTCTATTGTTAATAACGCCTCAACTCTGGTTGGTACAATATTTTCACCACCTGAGTTAACAATGATTTCTTTTTTTCGTCCAGTAATGCTTATGTAGCCGTCATCATCCAAACTACCTATATCGCCTGTGTGTAGCCAGCCATCGCGAATTGCTGCAGCGGTGCTGTGATCATCGCGCCAATAGCCCTTCATTAATAGATCTCCACGTACAAGAATTTCTCCATCATCAGCAAAGCGGACTTCTACTCCAGAAACAGGGGGACCAACTGTTTCGATTTTGATTTTATTTGGCCGGTTTGCCGAGATTACTGGTGATGCTTCAGTCTGTCCGTAACCTTGCAATAGCTTGACACCAAGTGCCATAAAGAAGCTTCCAATTTCAGGATTTAGAGCAGCTCCTCCAGAAATGAAGTATTTCAGCCTCCCACCAAGTCGTGCCTGTATTTTTTGACGAACAAGACGTTCGAGTAAGAGATCGATGAAAAACTCATGGGGTAACAACGCTTTGCCAGCCAAGCGTTTACGCCCAAGGCGGATAGTTTCCAAAAACAATTTTTCAGTTAGGCCACCCTTGGTTCTAACGCTTCTCACAATTCTCTCATGCAGCACGTCATAGAGCCGCGGAACTGCAGTCATGAGGCTTGGCGATACTTCTTTTAGATTTGCACCAATCTGTTCAACAGACTCACAATACCAAACTTCTGACTTTGTTTGAATTGGCAAGTGCATGCCAGCGGTATGTTCATATGAATGTGATAGAGGAAGAAGTGATAAAAATCTTTGGTTTTTGTCAACTCCTCCTTCTTTTAGAATTTCAATTGCGGCTGTGATGCAAGCTTGAATCGAACGGTGTGTAAGCATCACACCTTTTGGCCTGCCGCCTGTACCAGATGTATAGACAAGACAGCAAATATCATCAGTATCTTGAGCCGCAATACGGCTATCAATATCAGCAAGAGGTTGATTGGTTTCCATCAATGACTGCCAATTGCAGATTATTTTTGTGCCAAGGTTTGGCTGATTTTCCCCCTCATCCATTGTTACAAGCATACGAATATTTTCAACGCGCGACGCCGCAAGAACTAAACGGCTGGCGAGAATGCCGCCAGATGTGATGGCTGCTACCGCACCGGAATGTTCCATGATATATATATGGTCGTCTTCCGTGTTAGTTGTATAAGCTGGAACAACAATTGCGCCAATCGACATAATGGCAAGGTCGGCGATAGCCCATTCAGGCCGATTTTCTGCACTGATGATAACGCGGTCGCGGGGTTTTATCCCAGCTGCAACAAGCGCTCCAGCTAGGCGTCGCACTGCATTAGCAACCTCATTCCAGTTTTTTCCAGCCCATTTCCCTTTTTGTTTATGAAAAAGAAGCGGTTTTTCACCGTGTTTAGCTGCATTTTTGAAAAAGGTCTCAACCAGGTTTGCATGTGTGATATAATGCGGAGAGTTGACAGTTTTCTGGGTCAAATTCATGCTTTTTAGACTTTGATTAATTTGTTAATAGGGTCTTTAGCCTATCGGAAATTAGTGTAATTGCAAATGTGATTGCGATGAGTGTAGCGCTGGTACAGTTAAAATTGTCTTTTTCTTAGAAATTTTTTTAGGAACGCTGATGAGTTAATATCTTTGGTTAGACTTTTTAGATAAAATCATTAATTTAATATAATTTTAAGTCCTGATTTGGCATGGAGAGGTATCTGTTTGGTAAGTGGTCGGCTAGCTTAAAATCACCGGCACTAAACTCACAAACAATAATGATGCCATTGAACGGTTGAATAAGCGCAGCCTTTTTTCTGAGTTTAGAATCTTACCAATGACCATGCCAAATAGGGTCCAAGTGCAGGTGGATCCAATTGTGACAAATGAAAAGACCACAAACAAAACAAAAACCTCGGTTGCCAATGCGTTTGCGCTACTTGTAAAGGCTGTAACTGAACTGATAATAACTGATATACCTTTTGGATTAACTAATTGAAACATCGCAGCTTGCCAGAATCGTAGTGGTAGATCGCGGTGCTGAGCTTGTGCATGCCCAGCTGTCCCAATTTTTAATGCAAGGTAAACTAAAAAAAAGAAACTAATAATCTTTAATATATTATAAAAGTTAGGGAATATGGAAAACAATCCAGAAAGCCCCAGTCCTGCTGCTACAACCAATGAGATAAAGCCGATCAAAACGCCTGATATATGAGGTACGCTAGCCCAAAATCCAAAATTAGCTCCTGAGGCTGCTAGCATGATGTTATTTGGGCCTGGTGTAAAGGCAGATACAAATGCGAATAGTGTAAATGATAGTATGGTTGGCAAATCCATGGGGCAACGTTTAATCAATCAGTACGACAAGACAAAAGAGGCTCTGATTTAGAAATCAGAGTAGGGCGTAACCTTAGACAAAGACTGTAAGCCTTGGCAAGGTCAGGTGGTTTGAAAGAAGCAAAAAGTCAGTGTGTGAAGCGCAGTGCCTCACCGGCGGCACGGATTAGGGCTCTTGCCTTGCTCCGTGTCTCTTCATATTCTGACTCTGGATCACTGTCATAAACTACTCCAGCGCCAGCTTGAACGTACATGGTTTTGTCTTTGATAACTGCTGTCCGAAGCGCGATGCACGTATCAAGATCACCTGCGACTGAAATGTAGCCGACAGCACCAGAGTAGGCACCACGCTTGTCTGGTTCAAGTTTGTCAATCAGCTCCATAGCTCGAATTTTTGGGGCACCAGATACTGTGCCGGCTGGAAATCCAGCAACCAAAGCATCAACTGCGTCAAGGTTGTCACGAATCTCTCCTTCAACCTGGGAAGCTATGTGCATGACGTGACTGTAATATTCAACCTCATAATTTGATTTAACACGCACTGTGCCCGGCTTTGATACTCGCCCAACATCGTTGCGTCCGAGGTCCAGTAGCATCAGGTGTTCAGCCCTTTCTTTAACATCAGCCATTAAGTCGGCAGCATTTGCCGCATCTTCATTAGGATTTGCGCCACGCTTTCTAGTGCCAGCAACAGGGCGAATTGTGACGTCAATACCGCGTAGTCGTACTAGAATTTCTGGACTGGAACCTACCAGCGCCATTTTTCCAAAATTAAAATGAAACAGAAAAGGAGATGGGTTTAGTCGACGCAATGATCGATACAAATTGATTGATGGCAGGTTAAAGGGAATGCTAAACCTCTGAGATACAACAATTTGGAATATGTCGCCCGCGCGAATATAATCTTTAGCTTTTTCAACCATATCCAAAAAAGAAGATTTTTTCATATTGGCTGTTGGTTCAGGAAGTGGCGTTTTGGCATTGCCAATTTCGGTGTGAGGTAATGGGCTGTCCAGATCTTTGATGGCGCTGACAAGGCGGGATTGAGCTTCGTTCCAAGCCGTAGCCGCATTATCCCAATCATTCGGTCGAATTTGTGTAACAAGGGTAATACTGTCCTGAAGTCTATCAAAAATAGCAATCAAAGAAGGCCTTAGCAATAGTGCATCATCCATTTCAATAATTGGCTCATTAGAGTCAGGGATATCCTCTATCAGGCGAATCATGTCATATCCGAAATAGCCAAACAAACCTGCGGCCATTGGCGGCAAATTACCCGTATTAGACATTTGAGATTGCCGCATCAGTGCTCGAAGTGAATCTAGTGGGGGTAATTTTTCAGGCTCAAAGCAACTCTCATTTTCAGGTGTTTTGTTGATTTCAGCCTGTCCATTGCGGCACCGCCAGATCAGATCGGGTGCTAATCCAATAACCGAGAAGCGACCTCTAACTTCACCACCTTCAACTGATTCCAATAAAAAGCAGTTTGGCTTATCGCCTGCTAGCTTTAAATAGGCCGAAACGGGAGTTTGAGTGTCAGCTACGAGAACACGGTGAACAAGCTGAAGACTGTCAGCGTCAAAAGTGGCTGCAAAGCTGTCAAAATTATCACTAGTTCCTAGCGCCACTACTGGTTTCCAACAAGTAGCTGGCGAACAGCTGTGGGATTAAGCTGAAGGTCATGACTTTCAGAAAAGGATAGTAATACCATGTTCAGCATATCTTCTCGAAGTGCATTATTTAACACCTCAATAACAATTGCTCCAGTTTCTTCAATTTCTGTATCACCGGCTGGAATAATCTGAAGAGTTTTAATGGCAATAGCCTCACTGCCAGTTTCAACCACACCGCTACTATTAATTTTCAAATCAAAGGCGCGGTTTGCAATAAGTCCTGCCGCCTCATGATCAAGACCTAGACCATTCCGGCGGAATGTTTCAGTGATGGTGCCATTATCATCATTTATCTTGGCTGCTACTTCGGCGCTGGCCTTGGCTATTTTGATTGCCTCAGCCTTTTTCCAGTCAGCATTAACACGCTGACGAACATCATCAAGGCTTCTTTCTTTTTGGGGGCTTTGAGAGTTTACCTTTACTGCAAAGAACATATCGTCACCACCTTCTTGGATGACACTTGTTTCATTTATTTCACCCGCCCAAATCAGGTCCAAAACAGCGGTGTCTTTGATTAATTTGGCTCCATCTCCTGTGATTGGACGGCCATCAACGTCAAGGCCATTGCGACTAACATTTTCGATTGTGATAAGGCTACCACCAACCTTGAAAACAGCTTCCTCAATAGTGGCACCTGAGCCGATTGCATCCTCAAACTCATTTGCCTTTTCGTAAAGCATATCAATGGATTTTTCGGCACGCAGCGTGTCAATAATCTTTTGCTTAACATCAGGCAACAAAGCTTGTTCACCCATAATAATTTTTTCAACAACAATGACATGTTGACCAAATGCTGTTTCCACTGGCCCAACAGGAATTCCAACTTCACTTCCAAAAGCAATATCTGCTAGCGCTGGATCAAGCGCTGATTTGGTAACGGTACCAAGAATTGTATCAGCATCTGTCCAGTTCAACATATCGGCAGCAACAGCAACAAATTTTTCACCCGAAATAATGCGTAATTGGGCTGTTTTAGCTTTTTCGATATCGTCAAAAACCATTTGCTGAATTTTGCGCATTTCTGGTTTGCTGAACTCTTCAATTCGATTCTCAAATGCTAACTGGATTTCAGCATTGGGTATATCAAGCTTATTTGCCAGCATTTGGGCTGAAATACTGGCTATGGTTACTTTGCGAAGTTTAGGAGCATCATAAACTGATTTATTTTCTGCAAAAAACTTCTCAAGGACATTCGCCGCTGGCGTGGGGATCGAACTGGTAGTAACTGGAAAACTGGTAAGCCGCACAACGCGCTTTTCAAGGTCATAGGAAGCAATAACTCGGGCAGTAGCTTTGTCAAAGCGGGTCCCAGACGTTAGTGATCCCATCAATTGATCACGCATCAATACTCCATCGACACGTTTTAGATAGTCTGATTCTGACATGCCAGAGCGGTTAAGGGCTTGTAAAAAGCGCCCCTCAGAAAAAGAGCCAAGTTTGTCTTGAAATGATTTTTCATTAACTATTGAATCTCGCTGCATCTCGCGCGTGACTGTTAAGTTAAGCCCAAGATTTTCAGCTCGGAAAAGAACATCGCGCGACAATGCCCCCATCACGTCATTGAGTAAGCCGCTCTGGAGGGCCTCACCAACGCTACTATTTGGCAGATAGTTTCGCCGTGTACGCTCAAATTCTACAGCAACCTCGCGTGGTGACATCGATACATCATGGGCTGAAATGGCTTTGTCACTTCCGCCAATCAGGCCTGTAGTGACATCTCCAACACCCCACAAGGCAAACCCACCCGCTAGGAACAGAAGAAAAAACTTCATAATTGGGGATTTAGTACCGCTGCGCATTGCCTGTAGCATTTTTCAGTCGTCCATTTCTTTTTCAGGTCGGGCTGTTTTAGCCAGAATTCTAAGCTTTAATTTACTTTAATAAAGATTGCCGGCAAGTGGGGCAACTTCAATATTATAATATAATATGTTTCATAAAAATAATCAGGTTTTTTGTTCCAGTTTGGACTAGCGATTGTGTTAATGTTGTTTAGGTTATGTCGATCGATATGTGTTATAAAGCAAATAAATTAATTTAAGGACGTATACGATACGTAAAATCTAGCCAAGATTTGTCAACATTACATGGTTTTTTTAGGTACAAACTCTTTGTAATAAGTGGACTTTTGTAAGATTGATATTGAAATGATTATTGCCGCTAATTGGAAAATGAACCCATCATTAAAGGATGCAGGGGGCCTCGCTAATGCCCTTAACGCTAAAATTGTTCAGCCAGTGACTAGGATATTACTTGCGCCGCACACATATTTAATTCCAATGTCCATTCGCCTTCAGGGCAGTGATATTCGGCTTGGTGGACAGGATTGTCATCAAGCTGCGGATGGAGCGCATACGGGTGACGTTTCGGCAGCGATGCTGCGTGATTGCGGCGCATCAGTTGTGCTTCTGGGGCATTCTGAACGGCGGATTAATCACGGTGAGAAAAGCCGGTTGGTTGCCGAAAAAGCAAAACAGGCAATTGTTCATGGCATGGATGTAATTGTTTGCCTTGGCGAAACACTTGGTGAGCGGCATGCTGGACAAGCAGAGCAGGTGGTTATTGACCAGTTGCGTGCTTCTGTCCCCGATGAAATACCGCGAGGCCAGCTTATGATCGCTTACGAGCCAGTTTGGGCTATAGGAACAGGTGAAGTGGCATCACTTGCTGATATCGCCGCAATGCATGATGCAATTGCTAGTGAGCTTCCAAAAAATCAAAGGGGCGATATAATACCAAATGTACCGATTCTTTATGGTGGTTCGGTAAATGCAGAGAATGCGGCATCTATTTTTTCTCTTGATAACGTTGGTGGAGGGCTGATTGGTGGCGCAAGTCTTGACGCTGAGGCGTTTGATTTGATTTGTGAATCGGCACGTTCGCAAATGTTAAAATCCGAGTTTGTAAAATAAATACAGCAAATGAATTCCAAAATGGACATCACTTGCGCCATTTTTGTTGAAAACTAATCAAAGACGCAATATAAGCGGCACATAGATTTCATCTGCAGGAAACCAATACTATGGAAACGCTGGTTCTGACTATTCATATTTTGATCGCCCTTGGGCTGGTCATTACTGTTCTACTTCAGCGAAGCGAAGGTGGAGGCCTTGGTATTGGCGGTGGCGGAGGTGGTGGTGGGTTTATGACTGCGCGGGGTACCGCAAGTCTTCTGACGCGACTAACAACTATTTTAGCTGTCGGTTTTTTTTCAACAACGATTGTTCTTGCGATAATGGCGGGTGCTGGAAAAGCGCCAGTATCAATTGTTAATGATGTAATAAAAGAAACACCCGCTAAGCCATCTGGGCCTACTGTGCCAACTGGCAAGTAAGGACAAGATTGACAAATAACGATTTGTCAATCCAAACAATTTTAAAATTTTTGCAATTAAAAGCATTTTGTGCCTTACCAAGGACGAGGTGATGAGCTATTAAATGTGTCCATGCCCCGTTATATTTTCATCACTGGTGGCGTGGTTTCCTCGCTGGGTAAAGGTTTGGGTGCCGCAGCGCTCGCATCTTTGCTTCAGGCCCGTGGATACTCGGTCCGTCTTCGAAAACTTGACCCCTATCTGAATGTCGATCCTGGTACTATGTCGCCTACCCAGCATGGCGAGGTGTTTGTTACCGACGATGGAGCGGAAACTGATTTAGACCTTGGCCATTATGAACGCTTTACCGGCGTCCATGCCAAGCGCACCGACAATGTAACAACGGGCCGCATTTATTCGGATGTACTGGCCAAAGAACGACGGGGCGACTATCTTGGCGCCACAATTCAGGTCATTCCGCATGTCACCGATGCTATAAAGAATTTTGTTTTATCGAACCATGACGATGAAGATTTTATCCTGTGCGAGATTGGCGGCACAGTTGGTGATATCGAATCATTACCGTTTCTTGAGGCTATACGCCAGATTGGAAACCAGCTAGGCCGTGATGCTACCTGTTTTCTGCATGTCACGCTAATCCCTTATATTGCTGCTGCCGGTGAGTTGAAAACCAAGCCTACCCAGCATTCAGTCAAAGAATTGCAATCGGTTGGCATACAACCAGATGTCTTATTATGCCGCACTGAACATCCATTGCCAGCAGAGCAACGGGCCAAAATTGGTCTGTTCTGTAATATTCGTGAATCTGCTGTAGTTCTAGCGCGTGATGTGAGTAATATCTATGAAGTGCCATTAGCCTACCATGAGGAAGGTCTTGATCGTGAAGTGATACGGCATTTTAATTTGCCGGATGAAACACCCGATCTTTCCGCATGGCAAAGGATTTGCAATGTTGTTGCTAATCCTGAAGGTGAGGTCAATATTGCCATTGTTGGCAAATATACTAGCTTGCAGGATTCTTACAAGTCGCTCGGTGAAGCCCTTGTCCATGGTGGGATTGCGAATGGCGTCAAGGTTAATATTGACTGGATTGATTCTGAGCTTTTTGAAAAGGAAGATACTGCAATTCAGAATTTGCAGCATGTTAGTGGTATTCTTGTGCCCGGCGGATTTGGTGAGCGGGGGTCGGAGGGTAAAATCCGTGCGGTGCGCTTTGCTCGCGAAAAGAACATTCCCTATTTTGGGATTTGTTTTGGAATGCAGATGGCAGTTTTGGAAACGGCACGTAATCTGGCCAACATGGAGGATGCAGGATCTAGTGAATTTGGCGATACAAAGCTGCCACTTGTTGGTTTGATGACCGAATGGACGTCAGGCAACCAAACCCTGCAACGCAGCGCTAAAGATGATCTTGGAGGAACGATGAGGCTTGGTGCCTATGAGTGCCATCTGATCGAAGGCTCTACCGCCAGACGCCTTTATGGTGAAAAGACTATTTTTGAGCGTCACAGGCACCGTTACGAGGTTAATATTGCTTATCGTGATCAACTTGCTGATGCTGGGATGATGATATCAGGCTTGTCGCCGGATGGTAGTTTGCCAGAAATTGTTGAACGAGCTGATCATGCATTTTTTGTGGCTGTTCAGTTCCACCCAGAACTGAAATCAAAGCCATTTGATCCGCACCCATTATTTACGGGCTTTATTGCAGCATCGATGAAAAAATCGCGCCTCGTTTAATTATGGTTTTAGGCCGTGAGTGACCACTATTTGTGTTAGGGAGCAGATGTTATGGAGGCTGTAAGAATTGGTAACGTTGCTTGTGGTGGCGATGCGCCACTGCTTTTGATTGCGGGTCCCTGCCAGATTGAAAGCGGCGATCACGCTCTATACTGTGCCGAGGCTCTTGCCCAATTGGCGACAAAAGCCGGTATGGGGTTTGTTTACAAATCATCCTATGACAAGGCAAACCGAACATCTTCTGATGCTGTGCGCGGGGTTGGCATGGATGATGGGCTGGACATTCTGGCTATGGTCAAGGCTAAGGTTGGCGTACCAGTTTTAAGCGATGTTCACCTGCCTGATCAATGCGCTGCGGCGGCTGAAGTACTTGACATTATCCAAATTCCTGCCTTTTTGTGCCGGCAAACGGATCTTCTTGTTGAAGCAGCAAAAACTGGATGTGTTATCAATGTGAAAAAGGGTCAGTTTTTGGCACCATGGGATATGACCCATGTTGTGGCAAAAATTATTGCGGCTGGTAATGAAAAGCTATTACTAACCGAGCGTGGAACATCGTTTGGCTATAATACGCTTGTGTCGGACATGCGCTCCTTGCCTACCATGGCGGCATTGGGCCATCCGGTTGTCTTTGATGCTACCCATTCGGTTCAGCAACCTGGCGGGCTTGGCGGCAGTTCAGGAGGGCAGCGTGAATTCGTGCCGGTACTGGCAAGGGCAGCGGTTGCTGTTGGCGTTCAAGGTATATTCATGGAATCGCATGAAGCTCCAGATCGAGCTCCATCAGATGGGCATAATATGGTGCCTTTATCTGAAATGCCGTCATTGCTGGACAGCTTGATGCGGATTGATCGGGCCAGACGTGACTAGGTCTTGGGAATGCTTGCGCTTAACGTTAATTTTGGGTACAAAACGCGCATCAGAAACATGTAATAATCGAAAAGAGTAAACCCATGTCCGCTATCATAGATATACAGGCGCGTGAAATTCTTGACTCGCGCGGTAATCCAACAGTTGAAGTTGATGTTGTTCTAGAAGATGGATCTGTTGGCCGTGCCGCGGTACCGTCAGGGGCATCTACTGGCGCTTATGAAGCTGTTGAAATACGTGATGGTGACTCCGATCGCTATGGTGGAAAAGGCGTCTTGAAAGCTGTAGATGCGGTCAATTTTGAAATTTTTGATTTGCTAGCCGGTGCTGATGCCTTTGATCAGGCGGGATTGGATCAGGATCTTATCGAACTGGACGGTACTCCAAATAAGGCACGCTTGGGTGCAAACGCAATTTTAGGCGTATCGATGGCGGTTTCGCGGGCTGCAGCAGATTCAACTGAAATGCCATTATGGCGTTATCTTGGTGGTGTAAATGCTCACCTCTTGCCAGTGCCGATGATGAATATCATTAATGGTGGGGCGCATGCTGATAATGCGTTGGATGTTCAGGAGTTCATGGTAATGCCGGTAGGGGCCAGCCATTTTTCTGATGGTTTGCGGATGGGTGCTGAAATCTTTCATGCTCTGAAAAAATTGTTGTCAGATGCATCATTGGCAACCGCCGTTGGTGATGAAGGAGGGTTTGCGCCAGCGATAAGTTCAACGGATGAGGCCCTTGGATATATAGCCAAGGCAATTGAAACCGCAGGTTATAAGCCGGGTGACGATGTAATGATTGCGCTGGATGCGGCCGCTAGTGAATTCTGTTTGGATTATAAATATAATCTTGCCGGTGAAAATCGCATTCTGACAACTCATGAAATGAATGCTATGTGGCAAGATCTAACCAGCCGTTATCCAATTGTTTCACTGGAAGATCCGTTGCATGAGGATGATTGGGACGGGTTTAGGGGGCTGACTAGTGCTATCGGTGGTGCGGTTCAGATTGTTGGCGATGATCTGTTTGTTACCAACCCTAAACGGCTGAGCCGCGGCATCACCGAGGAGTCAGGTAATGCTATCTTAATTAAGGTTAACCAGATAGGCACACTAACAGAAACCATGCAAGCTATCGACATGGCAAAAAAAGCAGGGTTTGGCGTGATTATTTCGCATCGGTCTGGTGAAACGGAGGATAGTTTTATCGCTGATCTTGCAGTGGCAACCAATGCAGGGCAAATCAAGACTGGGTCTTTGTCTAGGTCTGACCGATTGGCCAAATATAACCAGTTGCTGCGTATTGAAGAAGAGTTAGATCGGACCGGGCTTTATGCGGGACGATCTATTTTGCGTGGTTAAATCATAAAACGTCAAGAAACCTTAGAAGTCCAACAATTCGTATTTTTCTTGACGAGTTGATTAAGCTCTGATTCATTAGTCTAATAATTGAAGTTTGCTATGCCGTCTGCAATCATAATTGTTAATCAGGGAATTACTCATGTATTTAATGCGGAAATCTTTTGCGTTTGCTGGTAGCTTTTTTATACTTGGGACTATTATTGCATTTTTTGGTTTTCACACTGTTACAGGCGAACGAGGAATATTAGCCCGTCCACAGTTAGAGCATAAAATCATTAAGGCTGAAGAACAGTTGGTATTGCTTAAAAAGCATCAGTCTTTTTTGAGCCACCGTATTTCACTTATGCACAACGGTGGTGTTGATGCTGATATCCTAGCCGAAACAGCCCGATCTGAGTTAGGGCTTTATGGGCCTAATGATGTAATTATTTCAATTGATCTGTCTGATTTGAAATTTTAGTATCGAAATGTTGAAATTTAAAGTTAACTTAATTTAAGTTTATACGAAAAAAAATCAACAAAAACAGAATAATAAAAGTCTTGCAATAATCTAAAAACCCTTGGATCCTCAAAGGGTAAATGTTGTTTGTTTTTAAATTTCATAAAATTTTTGATAGTCATAACTACGGTTATGGTTTTTGAGTAGGCCATTAAGGCCAAAACAGGTGAATAGCATGAAGATAAAGTTAGAAGCCAAGCGTAAGCGGGGGCCAGGTCGACCGCCAAAAGCTGTTGTTGTTGGTGTGAATGATATGCCACCAACTAAAGATTTGGTCACAATATATAGGGATATGCTGTTGATCCGACGTTTTGAAGAAAAGGCAGGACAGCTTTACGGCATGGGACAAATTGGTGGGTTTTGTCACCTCTATATTGGCCAAGAAGCTGTTGTTGTTGGGGTACAGTCAGCCTCAAAACCGGGCGACACGGTGGTTACATCATACCGCGACCATGGTCATATGTTGGCTTGTGGCATGGAATCAAACGGTGTTATGGCTGAATTAACTGGCCGTGCGGATGGGTATTCGCGCGGCAAAGGTGGTTCAATGCATATGTTCAGCCGCGAGAAAAACTTTTTTGGCGGTCATGGTATTGTTGGCGCACAGGTGCCAATTGGTGTTGGTTTGGCTTTTTCCCATAAATATAAAAAAGAACCTAACGTTTGTATGACTTATCTTGGCGATGGTGCGGTAAATCAGGGCCAAGTTTATGAGAGCTTTAATATGGCTGCCTTATGGAAACTACCAGTGGTTTTTGTGATTGAAAACAATCAATATGGTATGGGTACAAAAGTATCGCGCGCTGCGGCTGGACATGACTTATCAGACAGGGGTATGGCTTATGGCATTCCTGGAAAACAAGTTGATGGAATGAATGTGCTGGCAGTCCGCACAGCAGCACTTGAAGCACTCGCGCATTGCCGCGATGGAAATGGCCCGTACATCCTTGAGATGAAAACTTACCGCTATCGTGGCCATTCAATGTCTGATCCAGCTAAATATCGGACCCGCGAAGAGGTGGATGCAATGCGCAAACAGCATGACCCAATCGACCAGATTCGTGATCTACTAAGAAACCAGAATGTTGATGATACCTTTCTCAAGGAAATCGACTCAGAGATAAAAGCAACTGTCACGTCGGCAACCGAATTTGCACAGACCAGCCCTGCCCCTGACCCACGCGAACTCTTTACTGATATTCTGCTGCCGCTGACTGATGAGCGGCTTGTTGCAAAAGGATAGGTCATGGCCATTGAAATTAAAATGCCCGCATTATCGCCAACCATGGAAGAGGGCACGCTTGCCAAATGGCTTGTTGCCGAAGGTGATGATGTAAGGTCGGGTGACGTAATTGCTGAGATTGAAACTGATAAGGCAACAATGGAAGTCGAAGCCATTGAAGATGGCAAGATGGGTCAGATTTTCATCGCTGCTGGAACTCAGAATGTAAAGGTAAATGCGCCAATTGCTTTGCTCTTGGAAGATGGCGAAACTGCCAGCGATATAGCTGCCCAGCTCCCAACACAGCCTGCGCTGGCCTCGACTGCAGCTGAAGAGGCTTTAAAGTTTGAAGGTTCAAGTGTCTCAAAAGATATGGCAACCGCAGCACTTCAAGCCCCCATTGTTGCTGATGCTGAATGGAACGGGACATCAACAGCATTGACCGTCCGAGAATCCCTTCGAGATGCCATGGCTGAGGAAATGCGCCGCGATGAAAATGTGTTTGTGATGGGCGAAGAAGTTGCTGAATATCAGGGAGCTTATAAGGTCACGCAAGGACTGCTGGATGAATTTGGCGCAAAACGCGTCATTGACACGCCGATTACCGAACAGGGCTTTGCCGGTTTGGGCGTCGGGGCAGCCTTTGGCGAATTGCGGCCTGTTATTGAGTTTATGACTTTTAATTTTGCCATGCAGGCGATTGACCAGATTATCAATTCTGCTGCAAAAACGCTTTATATGTCGGGTGGACAAATGGGTTGTCCAATCGTCTTTCGGGGGCCAAACGGGGCGGCAAGCCGCGTTGCAGCTCAGCATTCGCAATGTTTTGCCAGCTGGTACGCACATTGTCCGGGGCTTAAGGTCGTTGCCCCTTATTCGGCAGCTGATGCAAAAGGCTTGTTAAAGGCCGCTATTCGCGACCCAAATCCAGTTATATTTTTGGAAAATGAAGTTCTTTACGGACAAAGCTTTGATGTACCGAACGATGATGATTGGGTTGTCCCAATTGGCAAGTCAAAAATTTTGCGTGAAGGCAGCAATGTTACAATTGTGGCATTTTCAATTATGGTTGGCCGCGCATTAGAAGCGGCTGACAGGCTGGAAGAACAGGGCATTAGTGCAGAGGTTATTGATCTGCGCACAATCCGCCCCCTTGATAGTAAAACAATCATTAATTCAGTGAAGAAGACCTCACGTCTAGTGACATGCGAAGAAGGGCTTCCTTTTGCCGGCATTGGTTCAGAAATTGCCATGCAGGTTATGGAACAGGCCTTTGACTGGCTGGATGCCCCGATTGCGCGGGTAACGGGCAAGGATGTTCCCATGCCATATGCAGCAAATCTGGAAGTTCTAGCCCTTCCACAAATTAATGATATTGTTGCAAGTGCGCTTGCCACTTGTGACGGATTTAAGGGGTAGGATCATGGCAACTGAGATTAAAATGCCGGCTCTGTCTCCTACCATGACCACTGGTATATTAGCAAAATGGCTTGTTGGCGAGGGTGATCAGATCAATTCAGGTGATGTAATTGCCGAGATCGAAACCGACAAGGCAACTATGGAAGTTGAATCAGTTGATGATGGCATCATGGCTAAAATCTTGATCGAAGCGGGACGCGAAAATGTCTCTGTTGGGGAGGTGATTGCGGTTCTGGCAGAAGATGGTGAGACCGCTGATGATGTTGCAAATAATGTGAGTGATGCGCCGCAACCAGCCGCCCGCCCACCTGCAGCACTGCGGTCTATGACATCCGTTCCTGAGCGGTCAAAACCATCGCTTGGCGAGCCACGTATTTTCTCAAGTCCACTTGCCCGCCGGATTGCCGCCGATAAAGGGGTGGCCCTTGATGGCATTACCGGTAGTGGTCCCCATGGGCGGATTTTGCGCCGCGATGTTGAAACCGCAAAAGCGTTACGAACCGTAAAACCTGCTTTATCATCCTCTTTTGGTGGCATAGAAGCCTTGGTGGGCGGTCAGCAGGGCTTAAAGGGTGATAGCTATCTTGTGCCAAACGGCCAGATGCGCAAAGTTATTGCGGATCGCTTGCAGCGATCAAAACAGCAGGCCCCTCATTTCTATCTGACAGTCGATTGTATGATCGATACATTGCTGGATGCGCGCAAAGTCTTGAATGTAAAAGCACCTGATGATGTAAAAATTTCATTGAATGACATGATTATTCGCGCTGCTGCAATGGCGTTAATAGCCGTCCCTGAAGCGAATGCGTCATGGGAAGGCGATCATACGCGCCGGTTCCACAATGCTAATATTTCGATGGCTGTTGCGGTGGAAGGCGGGCTTATAACCCCTATTATTTGGGCGGCTGAGGAAACGGGTCTTGCTGCGCTATCGCGAATCACCAAAGATCTGGCGCAGCGGGCGCGTGATGGCCAATTGGCCGCAGAAGAGTATACTGGTGGCAGTTTTACCATTTCCAATCTTGGTATGTTTGGCATCCGTGAATTTGCTGCGGTTATTAACCCTCCACAAGGGGCAATTCTGGCGGTTGGTGTCGGTGAAAAGCGCCCTGTTGTGATTGATGGTGGCCTGGCGGTTGCAACGTTGATGACCGTCACATTATCAGCAGATCATCGAGCGGTTGACGGTGCGGTTGGTGCAAAATGGCTGCAAGCGTTCAGGGGGTTTATTGAAAACCCGGTTACGATGCTTCTTTAGAGAAAATGATTTTTTGGTTCCATCCCAAAATGCTGCTGTTGATTAGGAGATAAAGTATGACTGAAACGCAATTTGACATTGCCATTATTGGTGGTGGTCCGGGTGGCTATGTTGCAGCCATTCGGGCAGCTCAGCTTGGGATGAAGACGGTAGTTGTTGAGCGCGAACATCTTGGTGGCGTCTGCTTGAATTGGGGGTGTATACCAACCAAAGCATTGTTGCGTGCTGCTGAATTGCGGCATTCACTTGATGAAATGGCTGATTTTGGCATTACAGTTGGCGAGGTAATAGTTGATCTTGGCATGGTTGTAAAACGGTCTCGCGACGTTGCATCGCGCCTATCAATGGGGGTTAAACATCTGTTGAAAAAAAATAAGATCAGGGTAATCGAGGCCGAAGCCAAGTTAGGGATGGAAAAGGCGGGGCTGCGCCAAATTACGCTATCTGACGGCAATATGGTCGTGGCAAAACATGTGATTATTGCCACCGGCGCGCGAGCGCGGGCGCTGCCCACTATTGAGGAAAATGGCAAAAGCATCCTGACATACCGTGAGGCGATGGTACCGGACAGCATGCCAGAATCGCTAATCATTGTTGGATCGGGTGCGATTGGCAGCGAATTTGCGTCATTTTATCATGACATGGGCGTCAAGGTAACGTTGGTTGAGGCAAAGGACCGGATATTGCCGGTTGAAGATGCCGATGTTTCTAGCTTTGTTCAAAAATCATTTGAAAAGCGTGGTATCACTGTGATGACTGGTGTAAAAATACAATCAGTGACAAGCAGTGCAGGTGAAGTATCGGTAATAGTTGAAGGGTATGATACTCCCTTGAAAGCAAGTCGGATGATTTTGGCGGTCGGGATTACGGGGAACACCGAAAATCTTGGACTGGATGTTACCAAAGTTAAAGTTGATCGTGGTCACATAGTTACCGATCACTGGGGCGCCACCGCCGAAAAGGGGATTTATGCTATTGGCGATGTGACGGGGCCGCCATGGTTGGCTCACAAGGCCAGCCATGAGGGAATTATCTGTGTTGAAAAGATTTCTGGCCTGAAAGATGTTCATGTAATAGGGGCAGGTGCTGTGCCGGGATGTACGTATTGCCGACCACAAGTCGCTTCTGTTGGTATGACTGAAGCCACCGCCAAACAGGCTGGTTATGCATTGAAAATTGGTCGTTTTCCATTCCACGGAAATGGTAAAGCAATCGCACTTGGTGATGATAGTGGTTTTGTAAAAACAATATTTGATGAAAAAACAGGTGAATTGCTTGGTGCACATATGGTTGGCCCTGAAGTCACAGAATTAATTCAAGGCTATGCCATTGCACGGACACTTGAAGCAACTGAGGCTGATTTAATGGCTACAATTTTTCCACATCCAACATTGTCAGAAGCGATGCACGAGTCTGTTTTAGATGCCTATGATCGGGCGATCCATTTTTAAAATAGTGTTTCACTTTAATAAATTGGCACTGTGAATAAGAAACCATTATTAGTTTAGAAAGCCTTGTTCTTTATGATGGTTAATCTGTTGTTCTTTATCTATTTAGTCTGCTAAGAAAAAGCTATGCCACAATTAAACACAAGCAAGGGGGCTGCGCGTCACCCTGAAAAGCGAAAAAACCCTGATCGTCCTCAGCCACCGCGCCCAGAATGGTTGCGGGTGAAGGCGCCTGTTTCAGCGGCCTATATTGAGACTAGATCCTTGATGCGTGATCTAAATCTTGTAACTGTTTGTGAAGAGGCTGCTTGCCCAAATATTGGAGAATGCTGGGCACAAAAACACGCAACGATTATGATTTTGGGTTCGGTTTGCACGCGTGCTTGTGCATTTTGCAATGTTGCGACTGGCCGCCCTGACTTTTTGGACCCTCACGAGCCAGAAAATGTGGGAAAAGCAGTGGCAAAGTTAGGCTTGCGTCACGTCGTCATTACCTCGGTTGACCGGGATGATCTTGATGATGGCGGAGCTGAACATTTTGCTAAAACAATTTTGGCTATCCAGCAGTTGTCATCTAGCACCACAATTGAGGTGCTTACCCCCGACTTTCTGCGTAAAGACGGAGCACTTGAAATTGTTGTAAAAGCACGCCCAGATGTTTTTAACCACAATATGGAAACTGTGCCGCGCCTCTACCCGCGGATTCGTCCGGGTGCGCGGTATTTTCACTCACTATCAATATTGCAAAAGGTTAAGGGGATTGATCCAACTATGTTTACTAAATCTGGAATTATGGTTGGCCTTGGTGAAACTGATGATGAGGTTTGCCAATTGATGGATGACCTTCGTAGTGCGGACGTGGATTTTATGACCATTGGCCAGTATCTCCAGCCGACACCAAAACATGCTGTGGTAGATAGGTTTGTTGACCCTGACAGCTTCGCTCAATATGCTAAGATTGGTTTTGGTAAGGGGTTTTTACTGATGTCGGCAACACCGTTGACTCGGTCAAGCTATCATGCAGACGCTGATTTTGCCGCGTTACAGACTGCGCGCAATGTCGCTCTGCGTGAAGCATAGTCTCCGGAGCCTGTTTGAATGACAGTGCATGCTGAAAAACGGGTGATTAATCACCGGCCATTGGATCTTTATACGCTTGTCGCTGATGTGCAAAAATATCCTGAATTTTTGCCATGGTGCTTGGCTGCGCGCATCCACCACGAAAATACCCTAGACCTGCAGGCTGACCTAATTATTGGCTTTAATATGTTTCGGGAGCGATTTACCTCTTATGTTGAACTTGATGCAAAAAATTTGGAGATCACAGTAGAGTATGCTGAAGGCCCATTTAGGCATTTGACGAACCGCTGGAAGTTCCTTGACCATCCTGATGGCTGTGAAATTGATTTTTATGTTGATTTTGAATTTAATTCGAGGCTTCTTCAGACGGTTATTGAGACACTATTTACTGAAGCTGTAAAGCGGATGGTTCGTGCATTTGAAACGCGTGCTAACGCTCTTTATGATAAAAAAATGTAGGTGCTAAAACTAACTATCCATCGACTCAAAAATCATAGCTAGTGAAGTGTATGATGATTTTAAGCGAATTTCGTCACGATTTCCAGTGAAAACATGTTTCTCAAGGACGGGAATATTTCCACGCTTTTGGCAGGAAAAATGAACAAGCCCTACTGGTTTTTCTGCACTACCACCGCCAGGACCAGCAATCCCAGTTACTGATGCGGCAAGTGATGCAGCGGAAGTGTTTACCAATGCTCCCCTGGTCATGGCGCTGGCAGTTTCAGCGGAGACAGCTCCATATTTTGCCAAAATGTTGTCTGGAACGCCTAAAAGCTCCTTTTTGGCAGCATTGCTGTAAGTTACCAGCCCGCGATCAAGCACAGCAGATGAACCGGAAATATTGGTTAAAGCTGTGCAGATCATACCGCCGGTGCAAGATTCGGCAAGAGCGATCACAACGCCTTTCTGGATGGCTTTCTCGATAATGATCTTTGCAAGGTCATGAATGGTCATTTCAGTTCTTGAATACATAATCTGTCTCACATAAAATTCAGCAAGGTGGTCTTGCCCATGATGAGTGCCGCACAAAATAAGCATATTGCGGACAAAATGCCAGCGACAATATCATCTGCCATCACTCCAACACCACCCGAGAGGCGTTCGGCCATGCCCACGGGGCCAACTTTAGTAATATCAAAAAGCCTAAACAGAAAAAAGCCAGCAGCGAACCACCATGGATCAAGTGGAAGGATAATAAGGGTTATCCATTGCCCTGCAACTTCGTCAATGATCACTTCTGGTGCGTCTTTACGTTGGGTGATACGGCCATAAGCGTCAGCGGCCATGGTACCAAGAATTATTATGATGATTGTTGCGGCAGCCAAAATTTCTGCACCAAAACTAGCAATCACATAACCTATTATCACAGCAATAACTGATCCAAATGTTCCGGGTGCGGGACGAAACTTTCCAAATGGGCCCAGGGTTGCGATATAGGCAAGTGATGTGTCAAAGTGAGAGCCCGTCATCCTTGGCCGTCCTGATTAGGCTGAGTTGACATGCCTGGTAGTGCGGGTAGGGTGATGCTAACACTTGCTTGCGCGGCGATACCTTCTCCCCGTCCAGTAAAGCCAAGTCCTTCAGAGGTAGTAGCTTTTACGCTGACCCGATCGATAGAAAGACCACAAATTTTAGAAATTCGTGCGCGCATCGCATTGCGGTGAGGTCCAATTTTTGGATTTTCGCAAATAAATGTCAAGTCAAGATGAATTAATGCCCCCCCTCTCTCAGCAAGGCGGCGTATTGCAAAGGTTAAAAAAACTGCGCTACTCGCATTTTTCCATTGCGGCTCCGAGGGTGGAAAATGTGATCCAATATCGCCATCCGCGAGCGCACCAAAAATTGCATCACATAACGCATGAAGCCCAACATCACCGTCCGAATGGGCAAGTATACGCCTATCACTATCCAGCTTGATTCCGCCAAGCCAGATTGGGCCAGATTCATGGTCAAATTTATGCACATCAAAGCCAGTGCCGTGGCGTGTTTCAGTCATATTACCTGTCTTTGCTTTATTTGCTGATAGGAAGGTTGTGTTGGTTCGAGTTGCCCATTGTTCAAGCATAATATAATCGTCATTATCGGTCAGCTTCATCAGTTGTTTGGCACCATCAATTGCTAGAATGTTGAATCCAGCTTTTTCGGCAAGGCTACAATCATCGGTGAAACCCAGTTGGTCGGCAAATTCTCGATGCAGTGATGTAATGGCCCTTAGGTTGAATAATTGTGGTGTTTGCGCGATCGCTATTTTACTGCGGTTTAAACTACTGTCTATTATTTTACTTTTATTCGTGTGGTTTTGATCAAAAGTTTTTATGCTGTCAGCAAATGACAAAACAGGTATTGCTCCAACCGTTTTATCATCTTTTTCTACCTCTAGCGCGGTTAACAGACGGTCGAGCAAATTTGTGGGGATTAGAGGACGAGCAGCATCATGAATGGCAACATGGGCAATGCTATCAGTATCTACGCTAGCTTCTAGCGCATTTAGACCGGCACGGACTGACTCTTGTCTTGTGGCACCACCAACAACAAGGTGTACAGGTGTCGGTGTAGGCATGATAAGATCGTTTATACGGCTAATCTGACATTTAGGCAGCACAAGAATAACGGCTGCGATGAGACGATGCGCCGTAAAATAATCAAGTGAATGCTCTAAGACTGTTTTTGTTCCTAATTGCCAGAATTGTTTTGTTAATGCTGTAATGGATGCTGAAGTGTCGCCAGCCAGGGCTCTGGTGCCTGAACCGGCAGCAACAATGATTGCAGCGCATGAAGGGACGAAGTTTACATCAGAGGGTGGAGATTTCTTTTGCATTACAATCACCTTTATCCTCAATGTGTGTGGCTTTGTCCATTGTATATTCTTCACGGTAAAAAGTGATGTATTATTGCAGACAACTTTTTGTCGCGTCTAATAGATTTTTCTGGGCGAGGCGTTAAGTGATTTGATGTTCGCAATAATAGTCTGGGTTAAGTGATGGATTTTTGTGCATTAATTGCCTATTATATAAGCTGTATATCTTTGCCATCATGACATCTCACTGATTTTAAAAGCTATTTTTGGATCTTTTATGCCTCTTGTTATTGATAAAATCACCTTGCCGCATGCCGCCATTTTAGCGCCGATGTCCGGTGTAACAGACTGGCCTTTTCGTAGGGCGGTTCGGCGTTGTGGTGGTGGGCTTGTTGTTACGGAAATGATTGCCAGTGCAGCGGTGTTACATGGTGTCCGAACTGAAATGAGGAAACTGCGAACTGAAGCAAAGGCTGAAGCTCCTTTATCAATTCAGTTAGCTGGTTGGGAACCGCAGGTTATGTCAGAGGCAGCAAAAATCTGTGCTGATCTTGGAGCAACATTTATCGATATCAACATGGGCTGTCCAGCGAAGAAGGTGACAGGAAAATTATCTGGCTCGGCTCTAATGCGTGATTTAAGTCTTGCAAGTGCAATCATGGCATCAGTCGTGGCTGCTGTTGATGTACCGGTAACTCTAAAAATGCGACTGGGATGGGATGATAAGATTTTAAATGCACCACAACTGGCAAAAATTGCCGAAGATATAGGCATTAAAATGGTGGCGGTTCATGGTCGTACACGTTGTCAAATGTATAAGGGCAGTGCTGATTGGTATAAAATTGCCGAGGTTGTTGATGCAGTTGATATTCCCGTTGTAGCCAATGGTGATATTGTCTGTCTTAATACGGTAGGCCAAGTAATGCGCGATAGTAAGGCTGCCGGGGTTATGATTGGCCGAGGTGCGCAGGGGCGGCCATGGCTTCTTGCTCAGGCTGGTGATTATCTTAATGGTAAGTCAGTTCGTTCAACACCGTCGGTTGAGGTGCGTCACCAGCTGATGCGTGCTCACCTTGATGATATGCTAACTCATTATGGAACTGCGGGAATGCGCCTCGCCAGAAAACATATCGCATGGTATGCGCATGGGCTACCGGGTGCTGCTAAATTACGTGATATTGCAAATAACAATGCTGATTCTACAGTGGTTTTTGAAGCCGTTGATGCTTTTTTTGAAGCGCTTAATCTAAATGAAGTGGCAGCATGATGAAGTTGCCAGTTAAACGATTTTTAGTGCAGAGGGAGAGCATTGGGGATAATCAGTTTTTAAACAATGATCTGATTGATGACGTCACTGCTTCTCAAGTGCTTGCCAGCTTGCCAAATCCGTTATTCATTCTTGATTCTAAGAACTGCTTTGTTTATCTGAATCAAGCTGCGGAAATGTTTTTTCAATCAAGTCAGTCGATTTTGTTTGGGGTCTCACTTAAAAGTCTGATTCCAGAAGACACTCCCATTTTTTCTATGTTAAAACGTGCAAAAGAGCAGAATATATCTGTTGGAGATCAGGGGCTCGAGCTTGCTGGACCAAAATTAAGGTTGAAATCAGTAAACTTACAAATCACTCCTTTTGGTGAAGTTTCTCCTCGCTTACTGATATCTCTTCAAGAGCGAGCGTTTGCCGAACGCTTGCGTGGTCAATCATTATTTAGAGGAGCGGCAAGGTCAATTTCAGCTATGGCAGCTCTTTTGGCACATGAAGTTAAAAACCCACTTGCTGGTATCAAAGGTGCTGCTCAACTTTTGGAATCTGGGCTTAACGATGAAGACCGCGTATTAACCCGCATGATTGTTGAAGAGAGTGATAGAGTAACGGCCCTTCTTGATCGAATGGAGGGCTTTGCTGGTGGAGCTGTCCTTAATTTAAGACCAGTGAATATTCATGAGGTGCTTGACCATTGTCTTGCGCTTGCAAGTGCATCCTATGGTGCGCATTTAACAGTCTGTCGTCACTACGACCCGTCCTTACCTCCTGTGCACGGCCACCGTGATTTACTAATTCAAGCATTTATAAATATGATTAAAAATGCATCTGAAGCTACTGATAAAAAAGGAGAATTGATAATAAAAACATCTTACTCACAGGGTCGACGCCTTTCTTTTGCTGCAAGTAATGGTAGTTCGCATGTGCCGGTGCAGGTGGATTTGATCGATAATGGGCGGGGCATTCCTGATGATATTCGTGATCACTTATTTGATCCGTTTGTGTCGGGACGCATAGGTGGTAGCGGTTTGGGGCTAACTATGGTTGCGAGTGTTGTTGCAGACCACGGTGGTATGATTGAGGTTGATTCGATGTTAGGCCGGACAGCCTTTCGTATGAATTTTCCAGTGGCGAAAACTAATGTATCAAACCCAAAAGAAAAATACTCAGATGATGAAAGAAAAAAAACTAAGTTGGTTCAAAAATGAATGAGAAGCCTCCTTTGATTTTGGTTGCTGAGGATGACAAGTCAGTTCGGTTGGTTGTTCAGCAAGCCCTAGCGCGTCAAGGGTATGCAGTTCAGTCTATTGGAACTGCTTCCGGTCTCTGGAAATTAATTGAGTCAGGTAGGGGAGATGTTCTAATAACGGATGTTGCATTGCCAGATGGGGATGCATTAGACCTTTTGCCGCGCATTCAAGAGCGTCGGCCTGATTTACCAGTGATCGTGATGAGTGCCCGTTCAACTCTCCTAACAGCGATTAAAGCTCAGCAGATTGGTGTCTATGAATACCTTCCAAAACCTTTTGAATTGCGAAATTTAATTGAAGTGGCAAAGCGTGCTATTGGCGCAAGTGATGCCGCAAGTATGCCTGTTTCAGAATTAACCTCTATTGAGGAAGGTGGGCCACTAGTAGGACGCTCGCGTCCAATGCAGGAGATTTTCAAAGCAATGGCTCGAGTTGTCAGCACGGATTTAACTGTTTTGGTCACTGGTGAGAGTGGGACTGGAAAGGAATTAGTTGCGCGGGCGCTGCATGATCTTGGCAGTCGGCGTTCAGGTCCTTTTATTACAACCAATCTTGCCACCATACCCCAGGAACTTTTAGCAGCGGAACTTTTTGGCACAGGTAAAAACGAGAAATTTATAGCGTCAAAACAGCACTATGGCTGTTTTGAAAAAGCAGTAGGTGGCACTTTGTTCCTCGATGAAGTGGGTGACATGTCTTATGAAGCGCAAACGCGACTATTGCGGGTTTTGCAAGATGGAGAATATTTACCTCTTGGCGCTCAGCAATTAGTTAAAACAGACATCAGGATTGTTGCAGCAACTAACCAAAATCTTCACCACCTGATGCATCAGGGGCTTTTTCGTGAAGATTTATTTTACAGATTAAATGTTGTGCCTTTGAAATTACCACCACTTCGAGAGCGCATTGATGATATTGGACTTCTCGTCAATCACTTTCAACTTAATGCCACAAAAGATGCCCTTCCGACAAAAACCTTTGCACCAGATGCTTTGCGTGCATTAAAAGCATGGCATTGGCCTGGCAACGTTCGTGAATTAGAAAATTTAGTTAAGCGTATGTTGGTCCTTTATCCTAAAAATGTTATCAGTGCGGGCGCGGTGGAAAGGGAGTTTGCTAAAAGTCAAATAGATGTTATTGCCGAATCCGAAAGTTTATCAGCATCGGTTGATTTGCATATTCGACGATATTTTGAAGCTTTAAAAGGTGGGGTGCCGGCGCCGGGCCTCTATGGTCGTGTTATGCGAGAAGTGGAGCATCCATTGATTATAGCTACTCTGGAAATCACTCGTGGAAATCAGCTAAAGGCAGCTGATATTTTAGGGCTTAATCGTAATACGTTAAGGAAAAAGATCAAAGATCTAAACATTAAGGCAGGCCGATGATATGTTGAAATCAATTTATGAAATTGAAAGTAAATTTCCAAAAAAAATATGGTTTAATGAAGATCGTCTTGCCTATGTCTCTATTCTATTCACTCTTGTGATGGGGGCTTTGACTGCGTATGCGCTTACTCGCGTTGATCACTTGTCAAAAGACACCGATTTTCTTGTCTTTATTGTGATCGTTGATGCATTAGCATTACTTGTACTTGGAACATTGGTTGGCCGCCAAATTTGGCGACTTTGGTCTGATCGTCAACAGCGGCTTGCTGGTCATCAGCTTCATTGGCGGATGGCGGTTTTGTTTGGAGGAGTGACAACTTTTCCTGCAGTTATTGTGACGTTGTTTGCTCTATTTGTTGTTGATTACTCTTTAAGAGGTTGGTTTGCGGAACGCATTTCAACTGCTGTTAATGAGTCTGTTCGTGTTGCAGAGTCTTATTTTGAAGAGCACGCCAGTTCTATCTCTGGTGAAGTTTTAATAATGGCCAATGATATTAATCGTGAGGCCTACAGGCTTGTTGGGAAAGGCAAACTTACAGGACAGTATTTGACTGATCAGGCGGCACTTCGTAATATGTCGGATGCAATTATTTTTGATGGTAGCGGTCAAGTGTTAGCCAAGTCGCGGTTTGCCTTTGCAATTACTTTTGCCAACCTTGAAAGCACCTGGGTAGAAAAAGCGCGTAATGGTGAGGTGGTCATTTTGCGTGCAGATGAGACTAATAAGTTGAGAGCAGTTGTTAAGCTGAATAGCTATGTGGATGCTTACCTTTTGGTGGGACGATTCATTGATGCAAAAGTTCTTGAGGCCATGGACCAAACACGCCTTGCAGCATCTGATTACCAACAATTAGGGTTCCAGCAACTTGATTTACAAATTAGTTTTGCAGTCCTGTTTGGTATTGTTTTGTTGCTAATTCTTATTGCATCCTTGTGGATTGGTCTTAATTTGGCCACTTCTATTGTTGGGCCGCTAGGAGCTGTTATTCAGGTTGCAGAACAAGTGCGTGCTGGGAATCTGTCACCGCGTGTGCCAAGCGATCTGCGGCTTGAAGAAATCTCACGACTTGGATCTGCTTTTAATCGTATGCTGGACGAACTGGTTCGTAGCCGTGAACAACTTGTGCAAGCTAATACTCAAATTGATCAACGTCGTGAATTTACTGAGGCTGTTCTTGGTGGTGTTTCGTCGGGGGTTGTTGGGCTTAATCGTGCGGGAAACGTGACACTTCCAAATGCAACTGCACGTGATTTGCTCGGCAAAAAAGACACAGAATTGATTGGAAAAAATTTAGTTACTGTTATTCCAGAGTTTAAAAGTTTGCTTAAGATTGCAAACCAAAGGAAAAGACGTTTTGCTGAAGAGCAAATAGTGCTTAAACAACGACATAAGCGTCTGATTTTGAGAGCCAGAATTGTCAGTGAGATTATTGAGGGGCGTGTGGTTGGTTATGTTGTAACGTTTGATGACATTACGGGTTTGTTGAGTGCGCAGCGTAAAGCAGCTTGGTCCGATATTGCGCGGCGGATTGCACATGAAATAAAAAATCCACTGACTCCAATTCAACTCGCATCAGATCGGTTGTTGAAAAAATATCGACCTGTTGATCAGAGGGAGGCTGAACAATTTGAGGAGTATGTAAAAATTATCATGCGTCAGGTAGATGACATTGGCCGGATGGTTGATGAGTTTTCTGCCTTTGCAAGGATGCCACAACCAGAAATGGATCGACATTCCTTAGTTGCGATTGTTAATGGACAGATTTCTTTATTTTTTAGCAAGGATCTTGCGCTTGACGTTAAGATTGATGATGCCACAAATGATTATGTAACAATTTGTGATGCGGGTTTAGTACGCCAAGCACTTACAAACCTTTTGCAAAACAGCAAAGACACCCTCATGGAACATCATGTTGCTAATCCAAGTATTTTCATAGTGATTGCAATTGAAAACGACTCAATTGCGATAACCCTAAGCGATAATGGTCCAGGGTTTCCAGAAATGGATTTTGAAAAATTATTGGAGCCTTATGTCACAACACGAAAAAAGGGAACCGGCCTTGGCCTTGCCATTGTTAGTAAAATCATGGAAGACCATGATGGTAGTATGCATCTTGGCAGTGCAGATAATGGCGGTGCTTTAGTTTGCTTGAAATTTCCCATCCACGCCATGATTAGTAATAAGAAAGGTCGATTTAATGGCTGATGATATACTGATTGTTGACGATGAGAGAGACATTCGTTCACTTATTAGCATGACACTAGAGGATGAAGGCTATTCGACTTTATTGGCTTCAAATGCCAACGAGGCTCGCAATGTACTTTTAAAGCAACCTCTTAAATTGGCAATACTTGATATTTGGATGCGTGACTCAGATATGGACGGCATAGAACTGCTTGAATGGGTGAAATCAATTTATCCAGATTTGCCAGTGTTGATGATTTCAGGGCATGGCACCATTGAAACCGCTGTCCAAGCTATTCAACTTGGTGCTTATGATTTTCTTGAAAAGCCTTTCAAAGAAACACGACTTTTGTTGATGGTTGAACGAGCGCTGAATAATGCGCGTCTTGCGCAAGAAAATACAGAATTACGTGCAAGGGTTGAACATGATGTGAATGCTGAATTGGTTGGTAATTCCTTAACCATGCGACTCATCCGCCAATCCGTCGAAAAAGTAGCGCCTACTTTAAGTCGTGTCCTTATTGACGGACCAAGTGGCAGTGGCAAAGAGCTTTTGGCCCGGGCAATTCATAATCAGTCAAATCGGAGTAGTGAACGCTTCGTTGTTGCTAATTGCGCTCGTTTAGCAAATGAGCATGTGGATTCTGAGCTATTTGGGGCTGAAAACCTGCAAAGTCATCGGCGTGTTGTTGGACTTTTTGAGCAAGCGCATCGTGGTACATTGTATTTTGACGAAATCTGCGACTTGCCACTGGAAACGCAAGGAAAAATTGTTCGTGCAGTTAATGAGCAAAGGTTTCGTCGCGTTGGCGGTAATGCCGAGGTGCTTGTTGATGTGCGGGTTGTTTCGGCATCAAGCCGAAACCTACCAAGTGAAATTAGTGAGGGCCGTCTTCGTGAAGACCTGTATTATAGACTTGGGGTGGTGCCTCTCTCTATGCCCTCACTTGCTGACCGGCGTGAAGATGTTCCATTGCTGGCAAAATATTTTAACAACCAGCTTGCTAAGCGAATTGGGGTGCAACCAATAAAACTGAGTGATGAGATTTTGACTGCTTTACAAGACTATGATTGGCCAGGAAATGTACGACAGATTCATAATGTTATTGAAACACTATTAATTATGGCACCGAATGATCGCAAGCAGCCACTAGGTCTTGATCTGTTGCCAGCTGAAATTAAGAATGTATCGCGTCGGGGTAACAATTATTATAACGAACATTTAATGGGCTTGCCGTTGCGGGATGCTCGCGAAAAATTTGAAAAAGAGTATTTGGAAACGCAATTGCATAGGTTTAACCAGAGTATTTCACAAATGGCTACATTTGTTGGGATGGAAAGATCTGCTTTACATCGTAAAATGAAGTTGCTTGATATCAGAACTGATCTTCAAGAAGAGGGTAAAGGGACATGAAAATTGTCATATGCGGTGCCGGTCTTGTTGGAAGCGCCATTGCAAGTCACCTTTGCGAAGAACAAAATGATGTAACGGTCATTGATGAATCAGCTGAAAATATTCAGCGGATTACTGAGCAGTATGATGTACATGGTGTTGTTGGTGTGGCATCTCATCCTGACCGCTTGGCTGAAGCAGGGGTTCATGATGCTGAATTACTCATTGCGGTAACCGAATCTGACGAGGTCAATATGGTTTGTTGTCAAGTCAGTCATACAATTTTCAATACACCTGTTAAAATAGCGCGAATCCGGAACAAGGCTTACCTTGACCCAAGTATTTCCGGGCTTTACAGCGCTGAAAACATTCCAATTGATCATATTATTTCGCCAGAAGCCGAAGTTTCAGCGTCAATTAGTAATCAGTTGCGCGTACCTGGTGCGTTTGATGTGCAGAACCTGTGTGGTGGAAAAATGAATCTTGTTGGGGTTCTTTGTACTGAATACTGTCCCATTCTGGGAACATCGTTGCGCCATCTTACCACCTTATTCCCTGATCTTAGCATGACAGTTCTTGCCATTATTCGTAATGGTGAAGTGATCTTACCGCGGTCAGGTGCCGAGGCAATGGAAACTGGTGATCGTGTTTACTTTGTTTGTGATAGCTCGCATTTGGATCGTGCGATGGCTAGCTTTGGCCATGAGGAGGGTGAGGCTCGTTCAGTAGTGATTGCTGGTGGTGGAAGCATAGGACTAATGCTTTCAAGAGAAATTGAAGCAAATTTTCAGAATACGCACAATCAGATTATTGAACTTGATCCTAGTAGAGCGAAGTCTCTTGCTGAGGAGTTACAAGGGACAAGTATTATCAATGGTGATACGCTAGACGGAGCTATACTTCGTGAAGCGGGTGTTCATAAAACTGAAACTTTTGTTGCTGTTACCGAAGATGATGAAGTTAATATCCTTTCTGCCCTTTTGGCCAAACGTACCGGCGCCAAGCATGCAATTGCGCTTGTTAATATTCCTGGTTTTGTATCACTTGTTGGGACATTAGGAGTCGATGCGGTTGTTAATCCGTCTCAGATTACTGTTTCTTCAATACTTGAACATGTACGGCGCGGCCGTATTCGGGACGTCCACCCAATTGTTGAAGACCTTGGCGAAGTTCTCGAGGCTGAAGCTTTACCTTCTTCACTGCTTGTCGGAACCCCCTTGCGAACAGCAAAAATACCAAAGGGGTTGGCAATCGGCGGTATTTACCGGGATGGCAATGTGATTCCTGTACGTGGAGACACAATTATTGAAGCTGGAGATACAGTTATTATTTTTGTTGCGCGTGGTAAAATAGCAAAAGTAGAAAAGCTGCTCTCGGTTCGATTGGATATTTTTTAATCAAGGTCCATAACCTGCCCCCATTTTTTTGATTTTTGTTTTGTCAAACGCTGTCGTGGAGAAAAAGCGATAATCGAGGCATTGTTTAATTCTGTTTTTGGGGCTAAAGTTTTCTAAAAGGAGACTATTAAATGGCTGTTGAAAAGAGCCGCAATGTGCAAGAAATTTTTCTTAATAACGTTCGTAAGTCTCGTTCCGCCGTCACTGTTTTCTTGGTGAATGGTGTCAAGTTGCAGGGTGTTATTACATGGTTTGACAATTTTTCAATTCTTTTGAAGCGTGATCAACATGTTCAGTTGGTTTACAAGCATGCGATTTCCACAATAATGCCTGTTGGGCCTGTCCAACTCCAAGAGTTTTTGAATACGGATAACGATATTGATATGGATATCGACAGTGAATGACAGCACGTCCATTCACTTGTTGGAAAGGCCACCAGCTAATCCAGCACTTAAGGGTATCGTGGCAGATCTATTGCGTGAGGGAGCAGAAAAATTTATTTTGCCGCGCTTTCGAAATCTGCAACCACAAGAAATTAATACTAAGACCTCTGAAACTGACTTTGTTACCATCGCTGATCAACAAACTGAATTATGGCTTACACCTCGGTTGATTGAGGCTCAATCTGGGCCTGTTATTGGTGAGGAGGCGGTATCTGTCTCTTCTCTTGTCCGTTATCAAATTCCATCTGGCTACAGTTGGACGCTGGATCCATTGGACGGTACAAAAAATTTTGTCAGAGGAAAAACCGCTTTTTGTAGCATGGTCGCTTTATTATGGAATGGGAGACCGGTAGAGAGTTGGATTTGGCAACCTTTGACTAAAATTTTATTTTATGCTGCAGATCAAAAAGGGGCATTTAGAATTAGTGAAGGTAGTCAAACACCTCTGTCACTGAAGGGTCGTCCAATAGACATTGATTTTATGCGAGGATCGGGCAATAGCTTAGGTTTATCAGAGCCAAAAAAAAGTATATTTCAAGCTTGTTTACAAAATCTTGTAGGGCGCCAGTTCACTGGTAGTGCCGGCATACAAGGTTGTCTAATTGCTAATGGTGAGGAAGATTTTCTTATTCATGGTAACTCTACCCCTTGGGACCATGCTCCAGTTGATTTGTTGTGCCGTGAGGCTGGCGGCTATGCCGCAGGGTTGAAAAATGGGGAGCGTTTTCACGCTTCCACGGCCACACCGTTCATGGCTGCGTCAAGCCAAGAAGGATGGGAAGCTTTGCGACATGCCGTTTGGTGTAGTTAATCAAATACTGGTTTAGGGTCAAAGGCTTTGGCGTCTTGCCAATAAGATTCCATCTCTCGAAGACTTGACTCTTCTAGCTTTTTACCATTCAAGTCAATAGCTTCTTCTATATAGTTAAATCTACGTTCAAATTTTATATTACAGTTTTGAAGAGCTGTTTCTGGGTCAACCCCTGCTTTTCTTGCGAGGTTAATGGCAACGAAGAGGAGGTCACCAACTTCATCTTTAATGAGGTCCTGGTTCCTGCTAGTTTTTTCGAGTTCGGCCACAAGTTCGTTAGCTTCTTCTTGCAGTTTATCAAGAATTTGAGAAATATCAGGCCAATCAAATCCTATACGGGCAGCACGTTTTTGAAGTTTGAGCGCGCGCAGCATTGGAGGTAACCCTCGTGCTAGCCCATCAAATGTTCTCTTTTCACCCTTCTTTGCGCGTTCTTGAGCTTTAATATCCTCCCACAGACCACTTTGTGCAGTTATTGTTGGACGGTCTTCACTGCCAAAAACGTGTGGGTGGCGCGCAATCATTTTATCAGAAATGCTTTTTGCCACGTCCTCTAGCGTAAAACTTCCCTCTTCTTCTGCTATTCTGGAATGAAACATAACTTGCAGCAATAGATCTCCAAGTTCTTTACAAATTTCTGTTCTGTCCCCAAGTTGAATGGCATCTGCTACTTCATAGGCTTCCTCAATCGTGTAAGGAGCAATGCTGGCAAAATTTTGAGCAATATCCCACGGACAGCCTGTTTTTGGATTACGCAGTTGGATCATGATCTGATGCAACCGATTTAGTTCTTTAAGATAATTTTTCATATTCTAAAGTGTAGCAAAATGATAAAGACTTGAACAAGTAAAAGCTGTCAGACTGTGTAAAAAGAACCCTCTTTTTTTGAAAAAATGTCTTTTTCAAAACCATTGTCTGATTGAAAAAAGTTGCTAATGTATTTTAAGAAGAGCAAGTAAATAATCTGGGCCGGTCCGGATTTATTTTGCGGCAGCAGCAGACAGCCAACATTTAAGAGCAGGATTTAAAGATGGCAATCAACAAGCATGTTTCAGGTACTGAAAAGCCTGGGATCCTCGCCCGTTTGCGTGGATGGTTTTTTACGGGTCTTTTAGTAACTGCACCTGTTTTGTTAACAGTTTACATAACATGGGCAACGATCAAGTTGATTGATGGTCAAGTTAATAGACTGATCCCTGATTTTGCCAGTTGGAACTTGGGAGATATACCTGGGGCAGGCCTTGTTGTTGGTGCTGCTCTTATTACCTTGATAGGTGCAGTTGCTGCTGGTTTTATGGGGCGCTGGATCATCAGGCTTGGTGAGTCAATATTGAACCGAATGCCAGTAGTGCGAAGTATTTATGGCGCAACAAAGCAAATACTTGAAACTGTTATTTCTACTCAATCTGATGCTTTTCGTGAGGTAGTTCTTGTTGAGTATCCACGCCGTAATCTATGGGTTATCGGTTTTGTTACTGGTGCAACGAAGGGTGAGGTGGCGAGGTTGGTGCCGGGAACAAATGTTAACGTTTTTATTCCAACTACTCCAAATCCAACATCTGGCTTTCTGCTTTTTTGTCCTGTCAAAGATATTGTTTATCTTAATATGAGCGTTGAGGAGGCGGTAAAGCTTGTTGTCTCTGGTGGTATTGTTTCACCACCAGATAGCTCTGTTAACAGTAAGGCTGTAGATAAAAAGTCTGTAGCTAAAAAAGTGGTAACTAAAAAAGCACCTGCTAAAAAGGCTTTGGCAAAAAAAAATCCAGTAAACAAGGCCGCGTTAAAAAAATAAGCTTCTAAAAAAATGTAGAACGAACCAATTAAAGCTTAATTTATCCTGAGGCTAAAAATTTTACCGCACTATCACGCTCAAAAAGGCTTAACAGCATATTCAACTGCGATGTGTCACTGTTGTCAAAAAAATATTCAGCTTCAGTTCGCGCAAGCATAAGCAGGTTGCGGTGTGCAGAAAGGTCGGCTAGCACAAATTCTGGAATGCCTGATTGCCGTTGCCCTAAAAACTCACCTGGTCCGCGCAGTTCAAGATCTTGTTCAGCAATTACAAACCCATCATTCGTATCGCGCATAACGTTAAGGCGTTTTAATGAGGTGTCACTCAGCGGTCCCTGATAGATCAGCAAACAACTGCTTTGCTGAGCACTTCGGCCAACACGCCCTCGCAACTGGTGCAATTGAGCAAGACCAAAACGTTCAGCATGTTCGATAACAATGATACTGGCTTCGGGAACATCAACCCCTACTTCGACAACGGTTGTGGCCACAAGCAATTGGGCAGCCCCATCACGAAAGGCCCGCATTGCATTATCGCGTTCACCAGCTTTCATTTTGCCATGAGCAAGGGCAACGCAAACATTGGGAAGCGTGTGTTCCAGTGCCGCGTAGCGGTCTTTGGCAGCGGCGATATCCAGCTTGTCAGATTCTTCCACAAGGGGACAAATCCAATAGGCACGCTTACCTTCTCTAAAGGCACGGGCGAGCCCGGCTATAACGTCATTCAACCGGTCACTTGGCAGGACGCGTGTATCAATTGGAAGACGGCCGATCGGTTTTTCATCAAGGCGCGAATGGTCAAGATCGCCATAAGCAGTCATGGCTAGGCTACGTGGAATAGGGGTTGCTGTCATAACCATAACATCAACATGCGTCCCTTTTTGGCCAAATAAAATACGTTGACGAACCCCAAATCTATGCTGTTCATCAACAACGGCAAGGCCAAGGTTTTTGAATTCCACCATTTCTGAAAGAAGCGCGTGCGTGCCAACAACTATCGATAATGTGCCATTTGCAAGCGCATTCAAAGTCCCTTTACGACTAGTAGAGGGCTTGAAATCATTCTGGCCTTTGCTGGTAACAGTGCTACGCCCCTGTCCAAGCAGTAAACCGACCTCTATTTCTAGCGGTGCCAAGAGCGCTTGAATGGTTGCATGATGCTGACGGGCCAGCACTTCGGTTGGGGCCAACAATGCGGCCTGTGCGCCGGCCTCTAACGTTGTCAGCATTGCCCATAGCGCTACCAGTGTTTTTCCAGACCCCACGTCACCTTGCAGCATCCGCAACATACGTTTGGGTAAAGACTGATCTTTGCTGATTTCCTCAATTACGCGGGCCTGTGAGTTGGTCAACTCAAAGGGTAGACTGGCCTTCAGCTTACGGGTAATTTTGCCATCCCCCAGATAAGATCGTCCAGGTGTGGTCTCGACCGCGCTTTGACGAACCATTTTCAAAGCTAGTTGATTAGCCAGCAATTCATCGAAGGCAAGACGTGCGCGTGCTGGGCTGGTATGTAATAAATCTGCTGCGGTTTGTGGAAAATGAACAGCGCGCATGGCGGTAGCAAAACTGGGCCAACCATGTTGCTGAATGACGCTGGGAGCAATCCACTCTGGTAAATCTGGAATACGAGTAAGTGCATCAGCGATTGTACGGCGAATGGTTTTTGTTGTGAGGCCTGCAGTAAGCGGGTAGACAGGCTCAAAGATTGGCATTTTGTCAGCCTGAGATGGTGGCAATATGTGGTCGGGATGGGCCATTTGGATGCGGCCCTGAAACAGTTCTACGCGTCCGCTGACAAGTCGCCTCTCACCAATTGGCAACTGCTTCGATACAAAATCATCATGCGCGTGAAAAAAAATTAGTTCCAGTGCGCCCGTTTCATTTTCGCAAAACACCCGATAAGGCCGCCTGATTCCGCGGGGCGGACGGTCATGCTTGACAACTAGTACATTAAATGTAGCGATGCTGCCATCGCTTACATCGGCCAATAGCGGGCGCTGGCTGCGGTCAATAAGACCAATAGGAAGATGCCGGAGAACATCAATAACGTAATGGCCAACTCGCTTTTCCAGCAATGATGCTAGTTTTGTTCCAACGCCTGAAAGGCTTGTTGTAGCAGCAAAAAGCTGAAAAATTTCTGCAGGGCGTTTAGGGTGCAAACCGCGATTCTCCTCTAATATTCGACATCGATAATAAAACGCCAGTAATCAAAACCATGCCTTTGAGGCTAACCACAACCTATAAAAAAGCATGACAATGTTCAAATGATTGGCTGATGCTGCGCTTGTGTCTAGGCATTATCACCCATATCTGTTACTTCATGCCAGCCATTTGTTAGGGTCTTTAATTAACATTTGCTCTCCAGAGCAGATCAATTCTTTAAAAGTTCAGTTCTGAAAACAAAAAGGGAACTTTGATGTCGCCGCAAACTTCGTCGTCTATACCTGAATTATCATACCGTGTGCGCCGCCTGATTTATCAAGCAAGCTACACTGGCATGAAGGAAACTGATTTGTTGCTTGGGTATTTTGCAAAGGTACATTTGCCGCATTTAGGCGATGCTGACTTAACAAATTTTGAAAATTTGCTTGAGGCCGGTGATCAACAAATTTACGCTTGGGTTATGGGAAGCTCACAACTACCTGATGAGTATGATACACCTGTTTTTCATTTAATAAAAAAGTTTAATAAAGAACAATAATTAAATGAAATTTATAAATAAAATTGGTTTTTATAAAGATATATGGGGCGCGCCAGATGGGGTGGCGGCTTTGGCGCTGGCACAAATGACATCACGCGACCAATCCTTAGTCTATATCGCTCGTGATGACGCGCGCATGGCAGCAATGGGCGATGCATTGCGCCAGCTTGGTTCCGGAGGGCATCTGCTGGAGTTTCCGGCTTGGGACTGTTTGCCTTTTGATCGTTTGTCGCCGCAAGGTCGGCTTGTTGGCCGGCGTATCGAAACACTGGCTCAATTGTCTGCTGGCAATCAGCCAGGGCCGGTTATTCTACTCACAACAATTAATGCTTTTTTGCAGCGTGTACCAGCCAAACCTTATTTTACCAATAGCAGCCTTGTGATTGGGGCGGGGGTGACAACAACAAATTTAGAAACACTTAAATCTCTTGGGCCAAAAGCTCTTGCCGATTATCTGGCAAGTCAGGCCTATCTGCGCACCGATACTGTCCGGGAAACTGGTGAATTTGCTGTTCGTGGTGGTATCCTAGACGTGTTTCCTCCGGGGCAAACAGAGCCGGTTCGTCTTGATTTTTTTGGTGATGAGGTTGAGACCATTCGTAGCTTTGATCCGGCTACCCAGCGCAGTACAGGCAAGGTTAATCAATTAATTTTGCGGCCGGTTGCCGAATTTATGTTTAACGATGAAACGATTGCACAATTTCGTACAAGTTATTTGTCATTATTCGGTGCGAAAGCCAGCAAGGATGCACTATACGAGTCGGTTTCAGCAGGCCGCAGCCATCCGGGCATAGAACATTGGTTGCCGCTGTTTCATCCAAATATGGCAGCCATAACTGATTACTGTGCTGGATGGCCAATTATTCTTGACCATGAAGGTGATGCCGCAGTGACTGCACGCTATGCGCAAATTCTGGATTTTTACGAAGCACGTTTAGCACATGGCACGGATGACGCGTCAAGCCCTTATCGGCCACTAGCTCCCGATTCATTGTATTTGTCCAAAGATGAAATTGGCCACACACTCCGCAAAGAAACGACTTGTCGGCTTTTTGCGTTTGCCCCAATGAAAGGTAACGATACAAAAACTGCGCTACTAAGCGATCCGTTAATACAGGATGCAGGTGGGCGTGTCGCAATCCGGTTTGTTAAAACCGAAGCCAAAGCCCGTAGTGCTGTTCCTGAGTTAGCGGCTTTTGTTATTGAAGAAGCAAAAGCTGCGAAGCGACCCATTTTGGTGGCGTGTAGTTCGCCGGGTGCCGAGAGCCGGCTGGTTGATCTGCTAAAGCCATATCTTGGGGCAGTGACCTTAAAGACAGTAAACAGCCTTGATGCGCTGAAAGCTGGCGGCTTTTATGTAATGCAATGGCCGCTTGAAACTGGATTTCAGACCAATTATCTGGTGGTGGTGTCCGAACCAGATATTTTTGGCCAACGTTTGGCACGCCCACAATCCAAACGGGCTAAAGGTGATGATTTTCTGCGCGAAGTAAGCGCGCTTGAAACCGGTGATTTGGTGGTTCATGCAGAACATGGAATTGGCCGCTATGAAGGGCTAAACATTATAAACAGTGCCGGTGGAGACCATGACTGCCTGCATCTTGTCTACGCTGGTGGAGACAAACTGTATTTGCCCGTTGAAAATATTGAATTGCTTTCACGCTTTGGCAGCACTGGCGGCGAAGCCCAGCTTGACCGGCTTGGAGGTGTGGCATGGCAGGCGCGTGTTGCTCGAATCAAGGGCCGTATTCGCATTATGGCTGAACAATTGATTAAAATTGCTGCTACGCGTTATCAGACAAGGGCTGAACCGCTTCTTGCAGAAGATGGCAGCTTTGAAGAATTTTGTGCGCGATTTATGTTTACTGAAACGGAAGATCAATTGAATGCCATCAATGATATGGTAACAGATCTTGCATCTGGTAAAGCCAGCGATCGATTGATTTGCGGTGATGTGGGGTTTGGTAAGACTGAGGTTGCACTGCGGGGAGCCTTTATTACCGCGATGGCTGGCTTTCAAGTGGCTCTGGTCGCACCGACCACCTTACTTGCACGCCAGCATGGAAAGGTCTTCACTGAACGGTTTACTGGCTTCCCGATCAAGATTGGCGTCTTGTCGCGAATGACGCCAACCTCTGATGCCAAGAAAATCCGTGAAGATATCACCACTGGTGAAATTCAAATTGTCATTGGCACCCATGCTCTTCTAGCAAAGTCAATTCAGTTCAACCATCTTGGTTTATTAATTATCGATGAAGAACAGCATTTTGGTGTTGGTCAGAAAGAGCGATTAAAAGAGCTTCGCGGTGATATTCATGTCCTTACTTTATCGGCGACCCCGATACCACGAACTTTGCAAATGGCATTATCTGGAGTTCGGGAAATGTCACTTATTGCAACTCCGCCTGTCGACCGGTTGGCAGTGCGCACCTTTGTTGGGCCATGGGATGGGGTTGTGCTTCGTGAGGCAATACAACGGGAAATGTTCCGAGGTGGGCAGGTCTTTGTTGTATGTCCGCGTATCGATGATATGCAACGCGTTTTTGACCGGTTGACCAAGCTAGCGCCGGAAGCAAGAGTCCTCTCGGCGCACGGTCGCATGGCTCCAAATGCGTTGGATCAAGTTATGACGCGGTTTGCTGATGGCGAAGCAGATATTTTATTATCAACAAATATTATTGAATCGGGTATTGATATTCCATCTGCCAATACATTGATCATTCACCGTGCTGACATGTTTGGCTTGTCACAGCTTTATCAGCTGCGGGGACGCGTTGGCCGTGGGCGCCAGCGCGCCTATGCCTATCTTACCTCAGATCCACAGCGCCTGCTGAGTCCGCAGGCACGCAAGCGTTTAGAAGTGATGCAGACCCTCGATACGTTGGGGGCTGGCTTTACTCTTGCATCTTATGACATGGACATTCGAGGGGCCGGCAATCTCTTGGGAGACGAGCAATCGGGCCATGTGCGTGAGGTTGGGGTTGAACTTTATCAAGAAATGCTGCGCCAAGCAGTTGGTGATGCAAAATCCGGGCGGGGTGATGACCCTGATGTTAATAGGCGGCCTGCATGGACGCCACAAATTAATCTAGGACTGGAAATTCGCCTTCCAGAATCCTACGTGCCTGATTTGACTGTGCGGCTATCGCTTTATCGTCGGATTGCTGATCTAGTTGATACACAAGCCACAGATGTACTGATTGCGGAGCTTGTTGACAGGTTTGGAACAATGCCTGATCCGGTTCGAAACCTGTTATCGGTCATCGAATTAAAACAGCTATGTCGCCTTGCCAATGTTGAAAAAATTGATGCAGGGCCCAAAGGTCTGTCACTTTCATTCCGCGACCAGTACTTTGCACGCCCTGAACAGTTAATTGGCTGGATCTCAGGCCAGGCTGGTCGGGTTCACTTGCGTACTGATCATCGCCTTGTTGTTGCAAAGCCGATACCTAAGCCAGAAATGCAACCAGATGCCTGCAAATCAGTTTTACAAGAGCTTGTTGCCTTGCTATGAAAACTTTGTTTAGCCCACTGATTTGGAAACACTACCATCGATTACTGGAATAATGTGTTCTGGCATATGCGCTCCAGCAATTGCATATTTGCCAGCAAAGATTATGTACGGAACACCGTCAACACGCATTTGGCGTGACATTTCTATGTCATTTTTGATTTGACGGTCTAGCTCTAAACTCCCAAGGATGGTAGTGGAAACGTCCACATCGTGCTCACGTGCAATTTTTTCCAATTCTTGCTCATCGCCAAGATCGCGGCCATCTATAAAATAGGCTTTGAAAAATGCGTCACTTAAATCTTTGCCAATGTCAGCGGCTGCAAGTAAATAACGATGCGTTTTGCGACTGTCCGGGGTTCGTTTGATTTGATCAAAGTTGAACTTGATGCCGCTTTCTTGGCCAGCTGCTGCAATTCTGCTATAGACCTCATTTGCGGTGTTTCCAAATTTGCCCGTTATGTAGTCTCGTCGGTTCATTCCTTCAGGAGGCATTGACGGATTTAGTAAAAAACATCGCCAAATATAGCGAGGAACAATTTGTGGCCGCTCAGCAAAAGCTGCATCAAGCCTTTTTTTACCAATATAACACCAAGGGCAAATGATATCAGCATAGATTTCAACATCAACAACTTGTGTCATTGGAACATTTCCTGTTGGCTGTTAGCCTTTGTGAATAATACATTGTGATATAAATAAGAGAATTTGCACAGTAAGATTCTTCCTTGATCTAAATATTTTGCTAACATTGTAAATCATTTTGATTACGCTTGGGTTTATACGATTATTAGTTTTCACTAAATTTTTGGAGTCTAGGGGGATGAAAAAAAATACTGATTTTGAGCAATCATCTGGTATGCAACAGCACAGAGTTGAAGCTGAGCGAGATAAACTTTTCCAACAGCGTACTCTTCATTTGGCGGTCAATAGCGAAAACGCAATGCCTGAAATGGGGGTATCTCCATTTATTCGCCGTAATGATGGCCTTTACGTTTTTACGAGTCATCTCTCACAGCATGTGCGCGATCTTATAAAGCAAGGTGTGGCAACATGTATGTTGTGCGCTGATGAGAGTAAAAGTCAGAATATTTGGGCTCGAAATCGTTTAAAGTTTAACGCTGAAGTTGTTGAGGTTGCCCGAAATGAAACAACGTTTCATGGTCTTTGTGACGAATTCGCATTGGCACACGGTCCAACAATGGATTTGATACGAGGCTTTACAGATTTTCATATGCTCCAGCTAAAGCCACTTAATGGAGTTCTGGTTTTGGGTTTTGCTAAGGCCTTTACTGTTTCTGGTTCAAATTTTGATATTACTGCTCACATCAGTAAAGCTTGATTAAATGTCTGGCATAACAAAGGCACCTATATTGTGGAGTTTTCGACGGTGTCCTTTTGCGATTCGAGCTCGTCTTGCAATCGCTGCGAGTGGACAAATAGTGCAATTACGTGAAATATTGTTGCAGAAAAAGCCGACTACTTTTCTTGCAATGTCGCCAAAAGGAAAGGTGCCCATGTTAGATCTTCGTGATGGCAGAATAATTGATGAAAGCCGGGATATCATGTTTTGGGCGCTTGACAAGAATGATCCTGAGGGCTGGCTGGATACCTGGCGAAGACAGCCAGATAGGGTTGAATTGTTTTTGAACAAACTTGATGGATCGTTCAAGAATAATTTAGATCGCTATAAATATGCGAGCCGTTATGATGCGTCTTTGGCAAGATTTCACCGCAACGATGGTAAAAAATTTCTAATAACATTGAATGAGATGTTAAAGCAAACCGGGGCTTTGTCCGGCTCAAATCTGGGAATCATGGATTATGCTTGCCTTCCGTTTGTCCGCCAGTTCCGTATTGCTGACCCTGATTGGTTTGATGCTCAGTCATGGCTGCATCTTAAGTTTTGGCTTAATTCTTTTCTTCACTCAACACGGTTTAATAAGGTTATGCAAAAATACTTGCCATGGTATGAAGGGGCGAAGGAAATATGCTTTCCTGAGGTGCCTTAGAGATTCAGTACCCTTGATTTAATTGGTTGGATTTATGTGATGTGATGTTGTAATACAAGATCCATATGTTTTAGAGTTTAAATAGACTATTTGTTTTTATAAGATTTTATATACTTGCGGCACCAAGAAAAAAACTCCGTGAGGCCTTTATATTAGCATGGCGTTTATCAACAAAAAGATAATTGATGTAGAGGCTGTCTTACATCAGCAAGTGCCGTCATTCCAGCGCTGTCCTGCTCTGGTTGGCCGTTTGTTGATCTGGGGTTTGCGAGCACTGGTAAATGAAGATCGTTTGAACCGGTTCCTACAGGATAATGAATACCTGAATGAATTCGATTTTATTGATCAGGTTTTTGATGAATTAAACATTAATTACAGTGTTTGCCATGATGATATTACAAATATTCCTGTTTCTGGCAGAGTTATGCTTGTGGCCAATCATCCCCTTGGGGGGCTGGATGGACTGGCGTTACTTCGCCTTGTCGGTAAGGTGCGCCGTGATGTTCTTATTGTTGTTAACAAATTATTGTTTAGTATCAATTCATTAAATGGCATTCTTTTACCAGTTGATGTGTTTGGAAATGATACAAAGAAATCTGATTTTGAGAAGATTTTTGATGCATTGTATGATGAAAAACTGATTATCATTTTTCCTTCTGGTGAGGTATCACGAGCTGGACTAAAAGGAATCCGTGATGGTAAATGGCTGTCTGGATTTTTGCGGATTGCCGAAAAAACTGCATCGCCAATTCTACCAATTTATATCAATGCGCGAAATTCCGTACTTTTTTATTTTATAGCGCGGCTCAATCGAACATTATCAATGTTAATGCTACCACGTGAAATGATCAGATTTAGCGGACAGATAAATTTGACAATCGGTCAGCCTATTGCGAGCAAAGACATAGAGGCCTTAAAAATGGGACGGCGTGAAAAGGCACAAATGATTAGCCGTCATTTGAGACGGATTGGCCTTGGTAAATCTCCTATTTTTACTGCCCCAAAGAGTATTATTCACCCTGTAAACAGGAAGGCTATTCTCAGAGAGCTTAAAGCTGCTAAAAGATTAGGCACAACGGCCGACAACAAACATATTCTTCTTCTTGGCTATGGTAAAAACTCATCTGTAATGGATGAAATTGGTCGTTTACGTGAATTTACTTTTCGGTCAATCGGCGAGGGAACTGGGCTTAGCAAAGATATTGATCGATATGATTTTTATTATCGTCATTTAATATTATGGGATGATGATACTTTGGAAATCGCTGGCGCTTATCGAATTGGTGAAATTTGGCGATGGCAGGACAAAAGCAAAGAGACGCTTTATTCAAGTTCACTGTTCCATTATCAACCAGCTATGCAACCTTATTTCCAGCAAGGGCTGGAACTTGGACGAAGTTTTATTCAACCACAATATTGGGGTATGCGCAGTCTTGATTATCTTTGGCAAGGAATTGGTGCCTATTTAGCATCGCATCAGTCTGTTCGGTATTTGTTTGGTCCGGTGACGTTATCTGGAGGCTTGCCAAAATCTGCTCACGATATGATAATTCATTTCTATTCAACCCATTTTCCTGATCTGGAGTGCCTAGCTATTCCAGTCGTCCCTTATGTTACCGACCCTATTGCCAAGGCTGATTTGCAAGAAAATATTCCTGGTCTTGACCGGGCAGTGGAGTATGAATGGCTGCGCAAACAGCTAGGTTTTTTAGGGTTAAAAATTCCAACCTTATTCAAACAATATTCTGAAGTATGTAATAGTGACGGGCTAAGGTTTTGTGGTTTTAGCATTGATTCGAGGTTCAATTACTGTGTTGATGGCTTGGTCATGGTTGATATCAAGCACCTAAAGCCAAAAAAGCGCGCGCGCTATATCAAAGATCAATAGCGGGTTAGTGCTTAAGAAAAAGTTAACTTATTGAGCTGCAATAAAACTTTGGCATGAATTTTGCTTCTACTTGATTCTAGTTATGAATCGAAAGGGAGCGCGACATGGAAGAAAAGTTAAGTTCAGATATTATAGTTGATGTAATTGAGGCAACTATCCGCGTTCTTGTTGGAACAGGGCTAAATCGTGATGAGGCTTTGCAGGTAATGCTGAGCCAAATTGCTGCGCAGGTATCACCAGAGGTAATGAAAATTGCGACACAGCTGAATGAAAATTATTGTCATGATTTTGACAAGGCTATGTGGGATATGGGGGAACAAAAGTCTGACGAGCCTGTAACGTCTGCTGAGTTTGCATTGGGCCCCTTATAAGATCTTTATTTGAGATTTTATCTCAAGGTTTAATCCAAAATTCTGACCTCACCTAAATCGGGGTCAATTTCAATAATCTCACCAGATTTAATCAGCTGGGTAACATCACCGTCCTCAAATCGGTCACACATTGTTAGATTTGCTAGCGCAGCTCCTTGCACGAGAATTGTATTTGCTTCATTAAATAAAATGCCTTTGGGTGAGATGCCACGCACCGACATTTCATGCAGCATCCAAGCTGTTGCCACCCCACCTTTAGCAGTATTTAAAACAAGAATTTTTTGATCATATGACTTACCAGACAGCTTATGCTGGGGGCGCGAAAAAACACCTTTTATTCGATCAAGATCATAGCGAGCTGAAAAATTATCATCTGCTACTAATGCCTCACCTTGCACTTTTGGGCCAATACCCTTGTGACATTTAAATATTTTCATCAGACGATTTTTCCATGAATAGCGGCTGTCACACAATCTTGCATACTTGCGAGCGCAGGTTTGTAACCGTAGCCTCCAAGTATGTTAACTATTTTGGTAGAGTTGCTCAGCAAGCGCACCCATCCATTAGCCTCACCAATTTCGCGTGCATATTGATTGTAAAAACAAGTTCCCTCAAGGACAGTGCCCCCCGCACTTTCAATCTTATTTATGAAACCCATACGTCTTGCATCACCAAATGTTTGTGGAGCCGTGCAGACAATCATAGGCACTTTCAGGGTTTGCCCATCAATAAGCCTAACTAATTGTTCAATTTCTACAATCGACAATTGTGGTGCAGCAAACACAACTACGTCAGGAATTTCACCCTTATCACCAAAATTACTCCGTAATGCTCTAAGGTCTTCATCTGTGACCTTGGTGATAGGCAGACCTGTACCGCCAACTGCGGCGAGGTTTGGTGCTTCAGGGGTGATGCCAATTATATGAAAAAGTGGTGTTGAGCCATAGCTTGCCATTGCTGCACCAAAATGCTTGATTTCATCCGATGTTGGAACTTTTGCAATGCCTTCAATGACTGGAACTTCCCAATAGGATCCAGACATCTTACCAATCGCTGCACCAAGAACTCCCCAATCCGTTAGTTCGGACGGTTGTGAGAAGACTTGAAACCGCTTTGTAGCATTGCGGTTCTTGTCAAGGTGAAGGCCATACCGTGGAGTTCTTCCAGTTAGCCCAGCTGCTAATGCAGATGGACCTCCTTCAAAATTTGAACGGGCACCACAAACACTATTGCAATAAATAACGACTCCTGTGTCGCCATAAGCAACGTGGTCACCAAGCAACGGTGGCATTATGGTTTGATAATTTACACAAGTATTAGTCATCATAATGCCAAGCTCTTCGCACGCTGCAATGAACCGACGTTCAATGTTTGCCATAGCTTCGGTTTGCCCAAGTGGACGATAATGGTTCAAGTCGACACCGCGTGGGTCAGTAATCGTTGGAATGGCAACACGACCACCGTCATTTACAATCGACTCCATGAAATCAACGCCAGCGTCACCAACTGATTCTGGGTCAGCCATCATGTGGGCTTGGCTAACAGTGACCATATCGTTCGCGTCAAAAAAACCACCCACTTTTAATTGGTGATCAATGGCCCATTGCTTAGCCTTTCCATATTCACCGGCAAGCATGGCTTTTTCTTCGTCACTGAGTCGCATTATGTAGACCTTAAATATATAATTTTGTTGTAATTAAAAGTTAATAATATTGATGGTTCAGCGCAAATTAAAAGTGCATAGTATGTTAGGAATTGATCATTTTAATGGATTTTGTTGATCTTATTTTTTTTGGCAGCGGTGCCCATCAAGGGCTTGTGAGACGGTGCAATCATTCCCATTTGATAGAGGAATACCATTGTCGATTATCCAAGGATAATAACGTTATGATTGAAGTATTTTTTGATGGAAAATGTGGGCTCTGTAGCAAAGAAATATCATATTATCAAAGAATTGCGCCCACTGGCATTTTTTCTTGGATGGACATTGCAACTGACCCACATCCATTAGCAGCGTATGATATCACACAAGCTGATGCATTGCGTCATCTTCACGTGCGCGACTGTAAAGGTCAGTTTCATAAAGGCGCAGTGGCATTTCTGGTTATTTGGGAACAACTCCGCTATTGGAAAATATTGGCGGTAATTGTCGGTTTGCCATTTGTTCGCCATATTGCTATCGCGGTTTATAACCGATTTGCTGATTATCGTTTTACGAGACTTGATCATTGCCAAATTGCTCAAAATAATATGAAGCAATCTAAGACACTTTAAATACCTTCTAGGACCAACGTGGTAGCCTTTGAATTTACCAACCTTACATCTTTAACTGGCGCGTATTCGGGGCTATCCAGAAAATTGTAGATTGAGTCTTTTGGTGGAAACTGAATTAGAACAATTCGTGTTGGGCCCCAAAGCTCGTTTTGAACAATATCCGTTTTCCCGCCACGGGTTAAATAGGTGCCAACAAATTTTTCTATGAGTGGCTTTGCAGCAACTTTATAAGTCTCATATGCTAATGGGCCACTGGTTTTGTGTTAACAAGAAGGTATGCTATTTTTGGTAAGCTCATATAATTTTTTCCTCAGAATCATAGTTTTTTTGAACAATCTAATGCATCAGCAACGCCTTCAACAGTCTCAGTAATAATATCCCAATCGCTGGTCGCAGCAAAGTCAACTTTTTGATCAACCCCATATTCAGTTGGCCTATTAATGTAGGCTGTACGCATACCCTCGTTTCGCGCAGCTTCGAGGTCATCATTATGAGCGGCCACCATCATAATTTCACTGGGAACCATGTCCAAAAGTCGAATAGCATTCTGATATACAGCTGGATTGCGTTTGTAAGCCTTATGCATATCACTAGAAAAAATAAAGTCCCATGGAATCCCGGCATTTTTTGCCATGGTAGACAGGAGCACAATGGATCCGTTTGAGAGGGGCGAAATCAGATAGTTTGACTTGAGACGTTTTAAGCCGGGTATACTATCTGGCCATGGAGATAAGCGATGCCAAGCACTGTTTAAATGGTCCCGCGTGCTTTCATCCAACATAGACAGGCCGAATTCAGGTAAAATATCATCTAGACGTTCGCGGTGTATGATATCAATCGAAACCCAAGGTCGCTCACCCGATGAAACTTTTGCCATTCCAGGCTGGTAACCTGCACGCCAGACACGTGCAAATCTGTCTCCATCAAAGTTTAAAACTCCTTGAGCATTTGCTAGTGCTTCACTTTCGTTTGCAATTGATGTTCGCCAATCAACAATTGTGCCAAATGTATCGAAAAGAACCGCCTTAATCATGATTTATCCTTATCACTTGATTAGTTTCAAGAGGCTAAGAGGAGTTACCTTTAAAATGATAGATATAAAATACATTGGCTAGAGACAATTTTCCATTATTTTTGTCTTGAAAATACATCGTTGGCCAGTTAAAACATTTTTATCTGTTGGGGTGCCTTAATTTGTTCGAAAGATAATTTTAAGGCTGAGAGGCAAAAGCTAACCCATAGAACCTGATCCAGTTAAAACTGGCGTAGGGAACGGAGATTAACCAAAATCTAAATGGCTATTCTCTTGTCCCAAAACAGAATATTTGGGATGTTATTTTGCGTAAAAATAATTTTAAAAAACCGGTTACAACAGCTTTAACTATTGCTGGTTCAGACAGTGGCGGTGGAGCGGGTATTCAGGCAGATTTAAAAAGTTTTTCTGCCCACGGGGTTTATGGAGCCAGTGTTTTAACAGCAATTACTGCGCAGAATACACTTGCGGTGACTTTGGTTGAGACTGTATCTCCAGAAATGATTGATGCGCAAATCAAAGCTGTTTTAGATGACATTCGGATTGACGCTATCAAAATTGGGATGCTTGGCACGCCAGAAGTGATTGAGGTGGTAGCGAGCGCACTTGCCAATTATGAGGGGCCAATTGTTCTTGATCCAGTTATGGTAGCAAAATCAGGAGATGCTTTATTGCATGATGATGCAGTGGCCAGTCTTATTGATAAGCTTTTACCGCTGGCATCTCTTTTAACTCCCAACATTCCTGAGGCAACACGTTTACTGTCATTAGATCATGGTCTTGCGTTAGTTGAGCAGGGGAAGGCTTTGTTGGCTCTTGGTCCCAAAGCGGTGTTATTGAAGGGTGGACATGCTGATGGACCCATATGTTGTGATTATTTGATAACTGACAATAAAATAGTTAAATTTGAATCTCCGCGGCTTGGTACTGGTAATACTCATGGTACGGGATGCTCGTTTTCATCTGCAATTACTGCTGGAATTGCAAAAGGTTTGGCGCTTGATGAAGCGACAGGTGAGGCGCATCTTTGGCTCCATGAAGCGATTAAGGCTGCTGACCATTTAGAGATAGGCCAGGGGCACGGACCGGTTCATCACTTCTATAAGTTGTGGAGTTAACAAGTGACCATTCCACAAATAACAATTGTTGGGAGTGGTGTTGCTGGCCTTTGTTTGGCTACTGAATTAGCCGAACGCGGAGCAAACTTGAACATCATTGATCGTCATGGCCGCCCAGCAGAGCATGGATGTTCTTGGTGGGCTGGAGGAATGTTGGCGCCGTTCTGCGAGGGCGAAGTCGCAGAAGAGCCAGTTGTGCGTCTTGGCCAAGAGGCAGCAAACTGGTGGCAGCGTCATAATGTCGACATAAAACAGAATGGCTCCTTGGTTTTGGCGCTTAGTCGGGATGGACGCGAACTAGACAAATTTGCTCGCCGTACCCGTCAGCATGAATGGATTGATGCAGATAAACTGGCAGTCCTTGAACCTGATTTGGCTGGACGCTCACAGCGTGGATTGTTTTTTTCATCTGAAGCGCATTTATCGCCACGTGATGCTTTGGGTTGTCTTGTTGACGAATTGAAAAGCCGCAATATTACTATTGGAATTGGTGATGGTTTAGATTTTTCTTATAATGCTAGGAATGTTTCATCAGAAAAATCTATTAACCGGATTGACTGCCGTGGTTTGTCAGCTGCCGATGCTTTGAAGGATTTGCGCGGTGTAAAGGGAGAGATGCTGGTTATCCGCTCCACTGATATAAATCTTTCAAGGCCAGTGCGACTGTTGCATCCGCGCATTCCAATTTATTTAGTGCCTCGTGGGGATGGTGTGTTTATGCTTGGAGCCACGCAAATTGAGTCAAAAAACGGACATTTTGCTTCCGTCCGTTCAGTTCTTGAGTTGTTAAGTGCCGCCTATGCGCTTCATCCAGCCTTTGGCGAAGCTGAAATTCTTGAAATAGGGGTCGATGCACGGCCCGCTTTTCCAGATAATTTGCCACGTATTAGACGTTGCGGAGACACACTTTACGTCAATGGCCTTTTCCGGCATGGGTTCTTGCTGGCTCCATCATTAGCACGGATGTCTGCGGATTACATATTCTCAAAAAAAATTCCTGAGGTGATGGATGAAAATCTTAATTAACGGTTTACACAAAGATGTAACAGCCCAAAAGCTTGGGGCCATTCTGCTCGAGGCTGGGTATGGCGATATGCGCGTGGCAACAGCTGTAAATGGGGGTTTTGTTGCCGTTGAGCAGCGCAAGGAATTTGAAATTGAAGCGGGTGATCAAGTGGAAATTGTCGCCCCGAGGCAGGGAGGATAGTATGACTTCTTTTTACGGAGTTTGTTTGCCTTCGGCCTTCATGCTTGGTACTTCGCAGTACCCGTCGCCTGCCATCCTTGCTGAAGCTTTTCGTAAATCTGCTGCATCCGTTGCTACCGTTTCGGTGCGTCGAGAGGCTGCTGGGGCGCATGCCGGTGAGGGATTCTGGAGTCTTGTCCGTGATCTTGGTGTCTTGGTTCTCCCAAACACAGCCGGTTGCTACTCCGCCAGTGAGGCCATCACAACTGCAAAAATGGCACGTGAATTATTTGAAACAGACTGGATAAAATTGGAAGTAATTGGTCACAGTGATAGTTTGCAGCCTGATCCATTCGGGCTGGTTGACGCTGCTGCAAAACTGTGCCGTGATGGGTTTAAGGTTTTTCCCTATACAACAGAAGACCTTGTTCTTGCTGACCGTTTGCTTGATGTCGGATGTGAAGTTCTGATGCCATGGGGCTCTCCGATTGGAACTGGGCTTGGACTTTTGAATCCTTATGGGTTGCGCAGCCTAAGAGCACACTATCCGGATGTCCCAATGGTTATTGACGCTGGGATTGGGCTGCCGTCACAGGCGACGCAGGCTATGGAAATGGGGTTTGATGCAATCTTGTTGAACACGGCGGTTGCTAAGGCTGGAGACCCAGTTCTTATGGCAACTGCTTTTTCAAGAGCTATTGAGGCTGGCAAACTAGCCCGCGATGCTGATCCGATGGAGCCGCGCGATATGGCAATGCCATCAACACCTGTGATTGGGAAGGCATTTTTACAATGACCCTTGACCGTTTTTATCCAATTTTTGATCACCCTGACTGGCTAGTCCGTATGCTCCCACTTGGTGTAAAGCTGGTGCAAATGCGACTAAAAGGTATGCCTGCAAAGGAAACTCAAGCAGCCTTAAAAGTGTCTAAACAATTATGTGATGCTGCTGGTGTCGTCATGGTGGTGAATGATTATTGGGAAATGGCTATTAATCTTCAATGTGACTGGGTTCACCTTGGCCAGGAAGACCTGGCTGAGGCCGATGTGGTTGCTATTCGTCGAGCTGGTCTTAAAGTTGGTATCAGCACTCATGATGAAGAGGAATTGGAGCGTGCATTGGCAAAACAGCCTGATTATGTAGCGCTTGGGCCAGTTTATCCAACAATCCTGAAAAAAATGAGATGGACTGAGCAAGGGCTTGACCGGGTGCGGCAATGGAAAGACCGGATTGGCGATTTGCCACTCGTTGGTATTGGTGGCATGAGCGTCGAGCGTGCATCAGGAGTTTTTGCTGCAGGCGCTGACATTTTGTCAGTTGTTACTGATATAACCCTAAGGCAGCATCCTGAAGACCGGCTTTTGGCATGGCTGGCAGCAACAAGATGAACAAGTATGAAAGGCAAATAGCGGTTACTGAATTTGGTGTGGCTGGTCAAAAAAAGATTTCCGCTGCTCGCGTCCTTGTTGTTGGTGCTGGTGGATTGGCAAGCCCCGTACTTCAGTATCTTGTTGGAGCTGGGGTTGGACATATTAGGCTCATTGATCCTGATATTGTTGTTGCAAGCAATCTGCATCGCCAAACACTGTTTCGTGTTGATGATCTTGGCTCTCAGAAGGCTGAGGCGGCTGCCAATCATATGGCTGGATTAAATCCTGATTGCAAAATCAAACCAATCACTCAGCAACTTACCCCAGACAATGTTGAAGCACATATAGCGGATGTTGATCTGGTTATTGATTGTGCTGACAGTTTTGCCGTCAGCTACACCCTTTCAGATAACTGTCAGCGTCGTTTGCCATTTGTCCACGCATCTGTTGTTGGTATGGCCGGTTATGTTGGAGGGTTTTGTGCCGATTCACCTGGGCTGCGCGCAGTATTTCCGGATTTACCAAAACGCTTTGGTAGTTGTGAACAGGATGGAGTTTTAGGGCCAATTGTTGGTGTAATTGGCGCCCTGCAGGCGCAATTTTCAATCGCTGTTATTACAGGGACAGAGCCATCACCTCTTGGGCAGCTGTTGACATATGATGCTGCTGTAAGCCGCTTTGGTGGGTTCCGCTTTGACGGTGCTATCGACCCTAAAAGTTATCTACAATTTATCAGCGTGTCACAAATCCAGCAGGGTGATTTTGTGATTGATCTGCGCGAATCCTCCGAGGGGCCGTTGGTGACGCCAAGCGCCGTTCGGGCTGGGTTTGATGAAATTACAGCTGATTTTCCTTTGGCGTCGGCAGAACGAATTATCTTTTGCTGTCAATCAGGCCAGCGGGCCTGGGCGGCGGCGGAAAAGCTATCTGATTTTTGGTTGGGTCCTATCTTGCTTATTGCAGTGGGGGACCCATTTTTTATTATGAAAGAGGATTAACATGAATCGTTATATTGTTGTATTATTGTTTTTATTTGCAAGCACACCACTACAAGCGCAAGACAAAATTATATTGTTGCTTGACTGGTTTGTTAACCCGGATCACGGGCCAATTATCGTGGCGCAAGAGAAAGGCTATTTTACAAAAGCAGGCCTTGATGTTGAGGTGATTGCCCCGGCAGACCCGGCAGACCCACCAAAACTTGTGGCGGCTGGAAAGGCGGATTTGGCGGTTTCATATCAGCCACAATTGCATCTTCAAGTTGCTGAAGGCTTGCCACTTATTCGTGTCGGGACTCTTGTTGCAACACCACTGAATTGTCTCTTAACTCTGAAAGATGGAAATATTCAATCAATTGCCGACCTCAAAGGTAAAAAGATTGGGTTTTCTGTTGCTGGCGTTGAAGAGGCTTTATTAACTACCATTTTAGCGCGGCACGGCCTTTCAATGGCTGATATTGAGCTCGTTAATGTTAATTGGTCGCTATCGCCAGCACTTATGTCGGGACAGGTTGATGCGGTGATCGGTGCTTTTCGTAATTTTGAGTTAAATCAGATGGATATTGAGGGTGTGCCTGGCCGCTGTTTTTATTTGGAAGAGGAAGGCTTGCCGGCATATGACGAACTGATTTATGTCGCAAATCCTGACCGGATGGACAAGGATGTTATTCGGCGCTTCATGCAAGCAACTGAACAGGCAACGCAATTTATCATTAATCACCCGCAGGAAAGCTGGGAGATATTCAAAGGAACTGCTAAGGAACTGGATGACGAGTTAAACAAACGGGCATGGCGTGATACATTGCCGCGTTTTGCATTGCGTCCTGAAGCGCTTGATGAAGGCCGCTACAGCCGGTTTGAACAATTCTTGAACGATTCTGGTTTGCTGAAAGAGGTCCGGCCTGTTTCTGAGCTTGCTATCGATCTGGGGGCTCGATGAACGATTACGGAAAGAGTTTTGAGGCCTGGCGGTTAGCTGCTGGGCCTCTTTGGCAAGATTATGTTTGTCATGATTTTGTCGCGCAATTGGGAAATGGCAACCTGCCGAAAAAAGCCTTTCTGGATTATCTGGTTCAAGATTACCTGTTTTTGATCCATTTTTCACGTGCTTGGGCTCTTGCTGTTACTAAGGCTGATACTGTTGATGAAATGCGTGCATGCGCCGCAACGGTCAATGCGCTGGTAAATGATGAAATAAGTCTTCATATCCGCATTTGTGCTGATGCCGGTATTGATGAATCAAAGCTGTTTTCCGCTGAAGAAAACACCGCCAACCTTGCATATACGCGCTATGTACTAGATGCAGGTCATTCGGGAGACTTCCTTGACTTGATGGCTACGCTGGCACCATGTGTTTTTGGTTATGGTGAAATTGGCGCTCGGCTGCTACAATCAAATCAGACGTCGCCTTATGATGCATGGATCAAAACCTATAGTTGTGATGAATATCAGAATGTTTGTTCTGATGTAGGCAGCCTTATTGATAATGCTGTGCAAAGGAGGTTGGGTGATCAGCCAACAACAAGCTCTCGTTGGCCTAGCTTATGCCGCCGGTTTAATATCGCAACGCGGCTTGAGGTAGGGTTCTGGCAAATGGGCCTAGAAGCGTGAATGTCCCGATGATGCAAGTACCACCAAGCCCTGAAATACAGTTTGTTGGCGATGCGTCTATCAGTGGGATGTCTGTTTTCCAACAAGTAGAAATGACTGTTGGAGCAGGACAATGGACCTGTCTCTTAGGGCAGTCAGGGGTTGGGAAAACAACAATTCTGCGTCTTCTGGCTGGGCTTGGTAGTTATGTGGATCATAATGGTGAAATCATCGCTAGTGATGGTCAGCAACTTGCTGGGCGGATCAGTTTGATGGCACAAAGTGATAATTTGATGCCTTGGCTTGATGTCTTTGATAACATTGTTATTGGTAGTAGGTTGCGAGGTGACGCTGTCGATTCGACATTGGCCAAAGACCTGATTGAACAGGTCGGCTTGTCTTCCCATTCACACAAAAAACCAAATGCCCTATCAGGTGGTCAACGCCAGCGTGTAGCCTTAGCACGCACCTTAATGGAAAGTCGCCCAATTGTTTTGCTTGATGAGCCATTTTCTGCATTGGATGCGCGAATTCGTGCTGAAATGCAGGAATTAGCGGCACGGCTGTTTGCTGGAAAAACAGTATGTCTTATCACGCATGATCCGGGTGAGGCGGCTCGGCTAGGGGAAGTTATTTATGTGATGAGCACGTCTGGATTAAGACAGATCAACCCACCATCATCTTCTGTAATTAGGCCATATGACGCGCCAGATGTTCTGGCATGTCAGGGACAGCTGTTAAGGTTGTTGCGTGAAATGCCATGATTCGGGTTTTGCGCATCGCCGCAGTGACTGGCGTCATCTTGCTGCTGTGGCATATGCTTGTTGTAATGACTGGCCTGCCAGCCTTTATACTGCCTTCACCAATGCGGGTTGCAACGGCTCTTTTTAGCAATCTGGAATTAATAGGTCATCATGCTACAGTGACAATAGCTGAAGTGTTGATTGGGCTTTGCCTTGGAGCAGTCCTTGGCGTGGTAACAGCCATTTCACTTGCCCTGTCACCGGTCTCACGCCTCGTTGTGCGACCGATGATGGTAATAAGCCAAGCTTTACCTGTTTTTGCTTTAGCGCCTGTTCTAACATTATGGCTTGGCTATGGGTTGTGGCCAAAAATAATTATGGCATTGCTAATTATTTATTTTCCAGTCACATCAGCCTTTTTTGATGGCTTGATGCAGACACCAAGAGGCATGCTTGATATGGCAAATGTGATGCAGGGAAAGTCGTGGCAAATCATGCGGTATATTCGAATTCCATCTGCAATTCCAGCGCTAGCATCAGGATTGCGGCTGGCCGCGGTCTACGCCCCCATTGGGGCTATTATTGGAGAATGGGTCGGCGCCTCTCAGGGTCTTGGCTATCTGATGCTGCTAGCCAACGGGCGGGCAAAAATTGACCTTATGTTTGCCGCACTGATAGTTTTGGCGCTCTTAACGCTTCTCCTGCATGGATCAGTTGATCGCTTATGTAGTTATGTGGTCAAAAGGCAACAAACCTAACCGCGACCGCGATAGCTAGCAACACCCTGATCTGGCACCCATGTGCCTTCTGGAATGCTGCCGTGCTGCCAGAAGATGTCAATTGGAATGCCACCGCGTGGATACCAATATCCACCTATACGTAGCCATCTTGGCGACAAAAGATTTATCAGCTCTTTTGCTATATCTACAGTGCAAGATTCATGAAAAGCTTGATGATTTCGATAGCTACCAAGATAGAGTTTTAGCGACTTTGACTCGACAAGCCACTTATCAGGGATGTAATCGATCATTAAGTGAGCAAAATCGGGTTGAGCGGTTACTGGGCAAAGTGAGGTAAATTCAGGCTGGGTTAAACGTGCAACAAAATTACAGTCAGGATGGGGGTTTGGTACGCGTTCCAGTTCGGCTTCTTCCGGACTGTTAGGTTGTTTGTATTCTTTGCCAAGCGCTTTCAGGTTTTCCATTTTATCCTCTTAATTGTCTTGTCGTCATGTTTTCAGATTTTAGTGCAAGGAAACTGCGCCCGCTTAACCTCTGCCATAGGGTTAGCCAAAACCAACCATCGCGGTCAAGCCTATTTTGGTTAATAGTTCTGGAACGTAAAAAGATGCTATAAAAGGTAGCTTTTGGATTAATATTTGAAATATCCAATTTATTGCTTGTCATTACTGCACAAGACAGTTATCCAGCGTTCGTTGCGATGACCGATCCCATCTTGTGATCTTTTTCATGGGGGGTGCTAAGGCATTGCTGGTTCATCTACTGGTTTAAAAAGGGGTGCGTCATGGATAACGCCAGCCTTTTCCAACTGGGGATAGGTCTGGCAACGGGCACCCAAGTGGAAGATTTCAACAGCGACAACCTAGTCGTTCATCAAGAATCCCAACAACTGCAAGGGGGGCTTGCATTAGTCAGCGATAATGCGCGCGATGATCATTTTGTTCGTCGAGATGGTAAAATCTTTGCAGGAACTCATTTGATTATTGAAGTTCTCAATGGCAGCGGGCTTGATGATGAACAGCTTATCCAAACAGCCTTTCGGCGTTGTGTAGATGTTTGCAATGCAACACTATTACATATTCATACTCATAAGTTTAGCCCGCAGGGTGTTTCTGGTGTTGCAGTTCTGGCAGAAAGTCATATCTCTGTGCATACTTGGCCAGAAATTGGTTATGGTGCTTTTGACGTGTTTATGTGTGGTGATGGTCAACCGTGGAACGCTGTTAAAGTTCTTGAAGATGTTTTTGAAACAAAAGATGTCCGTGTTCGTGAGATCCTTCGTGGTGATGGTGTTGTAGCAGGTATGCTATGAGGGAACGCTTTATCGAAGTGTTGCATGAAGATTATGCGCAGTCGCTGAGCATTGACAATATTCTTTATGATAACAAAAGCAAATTGCAACATATTCAGGTGTTTGAAAACAGGCGCTTTGGGCGTGTCCTAACCCTTGATGGTGTGGTGCAAACTACTGAGGGTGATGAATATATTTACCATGAAATGCTGACGCATGTGCCCATATTAGCGCATAGTTGTGCTCGCCATGTCTTGATCATTGGTGGTGGTGATGGCGGCATGGCACGCGAGGTTTTGCGACATAAGCTGGTTGAGAGCGTCACAATGGTTGAAATTGATGAAAGGGTTATTTCCTTTTCTAAAACCTATTTACCAAGTTTGTCTAATGGTGCGTTCGATGATCCGCGCCTCAATTTAGTGATTGCTGATGGAGCCGACTTTGTAGGAAAAGCTGACAGTAAATATGATGTTATCATCATAGACTCAACGGATCCTGTGGGGCCTGGCGAAGTGCTGTTTAGTAAAAGTTTTTATGGTTCTGCAAAGAGCCTTCTTAATCCTGACGGGGTTCTTGTGACTCAAAATGGCGTTCCCTTCATGCAACCGGATGAATTAAAGGGTACGATGCGGGCATTTCAGCAGCTATTTACTGACTGGGGTTGCTACATCGCCACTATTCCAACCTATGCCGGTGGGCCAATGGCATTTGGCTGGGGCAGTCTCTCATCTTCTGCTCGTGATGTTTCAATTGAGGTGTTAGCAGATCGCCTTGCTGCCACTGGTATAGACCTTCGTTATTACACGCCTTCTATACACAAAGCTGCTTTCAGCCTACCGCGATATATTGAAAAGCTTTTGCCCTAAATTCTTTGCCGTTTCTGTATGGTAAGGATGACTTAAAATGTTAGCGTGCCCTGTCATTGAGGATTTTTATGCTTTCTGCTAATGCCAAAGGTGCATTTATGATGTCAATTGCGCGGGTAGCTTTTGTCACCAATGATGCCCTTATGAAAATTTTGTTCGCGGATATGGAAGTCTTTCAAGCTATGTTTTTACGTGGTTCCATTGCTTTACCAATAATTGCCTTTCTGGCTTGGTACCGTAAATGCCTCTTGGTTCGCTTCACCATTATAGATTTTGTATTACTTTGCGTCCGTGCTGCTGCACAAATTGGGATGGCGACTTGTTTTCTAACAGCGCTCTCGCATATGCCTATAGCGAATGTCTCAGCAATAATGCAAGCGGTTCCGTTATCCCTTATTGTTTTTGCTGCGCTCTTTCTAGGCGAGAGCGTTGGATGGCGACGTTGGAGCGCTGTTGTCATTGGGTTTTGTGGAGTCTTGTTGATTATTCGCCCTGGAACAGATGGTTTTGACATCCACACTACCTTGGCTGTTGGCGCGGTGGCATTTGCAACCATAAATGACTTGGTGACACGCTATTTACCAAATCGTGTTCCAGCTTTACTTGCTGCTTTATTCTCTGCCACGGCAGTTTCTATGTTTAGTGGTGCAATGATATTGGACTTGCCATGGCAGGCCGTGACACCTTTTAACTGGCTAATACTCTCATTCTGTGGCTTGACAATTGCAGCAGGCTATTTTTTCCAGGTTATGACAATGCGCTATGGTGATCTTAGCTTTGTTGCACCCTATCGATATGTTGGTATGGTTTGGGCAATTATTCTTGGCTTGTTGATATTTGGTGAATGGCCCGATACATTTACTGCAATTGGAACTCTAATCGTTGTTTTAACAGGGCTTTACGCTGTCTATCGAGAGCAATTACGCCGCGTCGATATCTAAATTTTCATATCCAAAGCAATTAAAATTTTCTCAATTATTTGATATCGGAAGTTTTAATATTAAAACACTGTGATCTTAGTAATATAAGGTGTTAAAAAGCGTTAAAAATAGGTTTATAAAGTAAAAGCTTCCCAAGTAATTAGGTCTCGCTTGTTGAGTTGTAATCTTTTAAAAGTTTTTTGTTTTAAGGAGCAGAATTAATGTCGAGTAGGTTATTTTCTCCAATTGAACTATCTGGGCTAGCCCTCACTAATCGTGTCGTTGTGGCGCCTATGTGCCAATATTCAGCTAATGAAGGAACAATGAATGACTGGCATTTGGCGCACCTAGGCCAGTTTGCCATGACTGGTGCTGGTCTAATTATCATTGAAGCAACTGGGGTCGAGGCATTGGGGCGAATTACACACGGATGTTGCGGGCTATATTCAGACGAAAACGAGTCTGCAATGAAACGCGTCATTGATTTTTGTAAGTCTGTTGGTGATAGCAAAATCGGTATTCAGTTAGGTCATGCAGGTCGTAAAGCTTCAACTGAAAGGCCATGGGAAGGGGGTAACGCTCTCTCAAAAAATGCTTGGCAAACTTATGGACCTTCTTCAATCCCTTTTACCGAAGGATGGCACACACCTGAAGCACTTGATTCAGCTGGACTGGATCGTGTCAAACAGAATTTTATTCAGGCGGCAAAGCGTGCTGTCAGAATGGGGATTGACGCTATCGAGCTTCATGGCGCTCATGGTTATTTGTTACATCAATTTTTGTCACCAATCAGTAATAAGCGAACAGACCAATATGGTGGTGCCCTTGAAAACCGATTGCGGTATCCATTGGAAATCTTTGATGCAGTTAAGGCAGTGGTTCCATCTGACATGCCAATCCTTGTACGAGTGTCTGCGACTGATTGGGTTGATGGTGGTTGGGACATTGATCAAACTATTGAATTCGCCAAGGCCCTTGATGCGGCAGGGTGTGCATCTATTCATGTGTCCAGCGGTGGCAACTCATTGGCTCAGAAGATTGATATCGGTTATGGCTATCAGACAGATCTGGCTAAGAGAGTTCGCGATCAAGTTACAATGCCAGTGATTGCGGTTGGTATGATTACCGATCCTTTTCAGGCTGAAACAATTCTTCGGACGGGTCAGGCAGATATGGTAGCACTGGCACGCGAGTTTCTTCGAGATCCGCACTGGACATGGCGTGCTGCAAAAGCGTTGCGAAGCTCATCATCAGTGCCAAATCAATATGGAAGGGCAGTAACCTTTAGCTAGCACGGATAGAAAGGTTAGGTTCCGCAAAACATATATTAGAAGTAGCATATTAAACGGAGACTGCTAAAATATGGCTGAATTTATGAAGACGGCAGCTTATCCAATTCTATGTCGTAACTGTGGCAAAGCCGGGCATTTTGGAGGTGAACAACCTCCTGAATTTTGTTTAGCTTGCAGTTCTTCTAATATACGCGTGCATCCTGAGCTATTCTCTCTGAACATTGCGCATATTGATTGTGATGCGTTTTATGCTTCAATCGAAAAGCGTGATAATCCGGAAATTGCAAATAAACCAGTAATTGTCGGGGGCGGTGATCGTGGCGTTGTTGCTGCCGCTTGTTATATCGCCCGCAAATTTGGTGTGCGTTCAGCAATGCCAGCATGGCAGGCTCTAAAAAAATGTCCTGAGGCAGTTGTGATTAAGCCGCGTATGTCACATTACGTGGCGATTGGGGAGCAAATTCGGAATATGATGTTTTCATTAACACCACTTGTACAACCACTTTCGATTGATGAAGCCTTTCTTGATCTTGCTGGAACGCAGAAATTACACCGGGCCAGCCCAGCTGAGGCTTTGCATCGCCTTCAGCTAAACATCAAGCAGAATATTGGCATATCAGTTTCAATTGGTTTAAGTGGTAATAAATCGTTGGCTAAAATGGCGTCAGATCGCGACAAGCCAGATGGATTTTTTGTAGTTGGCATGGACGAAGCAGAGTCTTGGCTTGCTCCTCAACCTGTTTCAGTTTTGTATGGTATTGGAAAATCTGCTATTTCTAGGCTTAGTGCTATTGGTGTTTTCAGCTGTAATGATTTGGCAACAGGGGATGTTAAAGCGCTGTCAACTGTTCTTGGCTCTCAAACTGAAGCTGTGATGAATTTGGCAAAGGGCGTTGATCGTCGACCTGTTGTCATTGAGGGAGGAGCAAAGTCTGTTTCCAATGAAACAACCTTTTCCAGAGATTTGTCTGACCTTAATGCTCTTGAAGTTGAATTGGAGGCGCTATGTCTGAAATTGTCGGCACGCTTGAAGGCGAAAGGAATTGCAGGTGGCACAGTTACTTTAAAATTAAAACGAGCAAACCACCGAACAATAACCCGAAGCCGAACTGTTCCAAGCCGTATTGATAGGGCTTACCATTTATTTGATATTGGGAGAGACCTTCTAAAGAAAGAAGTGAAAAATACAAATTTTTACAGGCTTCTAGGAATAGGTGTTGATAATATTGGTAAAGTTTCTGAGGTACGATTGTTTGATCTTTCTGGTGGTGAAGATGACAAACGAAACCGACTTGAGTCGGCAGTTGATGAACTCCATTCAAAAATGGGTAAAGAGGTGTTGTACACTGGGCGCCAGTTCTCAAAAAACCTTCAAAAAAAACAGAATTCTGAGGTTAAATCTTCAACCAAAGCCTGACTGCTTGATTAGAGTTTTCATTGCTGTGTCTTCGGGGTTTAACTAGTAAGGGTTTTTGGGACCGCGATCGCTTGATAACGATTGGGTTTTGTCGTGGACAAACTGCTCTATTGCATCTGCAATATGACATGACGCTATTGCGCTTGCGCCGGACTTGATTCGTAATATGTGTGCTATTCTCAAGACATCGGTATGCGTGGCACCAGTTGGAGGCTCAAATCGATAAGACGCTAATTCAACCAAAAGGCCAAGCGGGTCCCGAAAATAAATTGAGTCCATAAAACCGCGATTTTTTGGCCCAGAATGCTTTATTTGACGCTCTTCAAGTCTTTTTGTAGCTTGCCAAAAGCTTGCTTGAGACAAAGAAAATGCAAGATGATGGACATTTCCAGAATCTTGTTCTAATCGCCTTACTTTTGCTGTTCGGCTTTCATCACAAAAGACTGTAATAAGTCTTCCATCTCCCGGGTCAAAATAAAGATGAGACTCATTTTGTTTATCGAGATTTGGTTGCTCAAAAGTAAAGGGCATGCCGAGCACCCCCTCCCAAAAATCGATTGAAGTTTGCCTGTCTGCTCCAATTAATGTGATATGGTGTAACCCTTGAGATTGAATTTTACGCATTTTATTGTCCGATCACGAATTTAACAAGGCTCAGAAACCACACTTAACATGCAAACATAACATTAGTCGTTCTTGGCTCACTAAACTGAGACGCTGGTCTTGATAAATGTACCATTATTTAAATCACGCATTGCGGTTTGTAATTCGGCCTGTGTATTCATCACTATCGGCCCATGCCAGGCAATGGGCTCTCGGAGCGGTGTGCCTGATATAAGGAGAAATCTAACACCTTCTTTACCGGAGGTAACAGTAACTTCATCACCATGATCGAAAACAACCAAGGTACGATTGCCAGACAAATCACGAATTTCAAGCTCTTCACCTTGGAACTCCTTTTCAACTTTTACGCCAAAAGGATTTGAAGCATCTTTGAACCTGGCACCTCCCTCGAAAATATAAGCGAACCCTTGCCGCCTAGTATCAAATGGAAAGCGCTTAAAACAGTGGGGTGGAAGTGTGATGTCTAGATATTGTGGTTCAGCTTCGATGCCGTCAACCGGTCCCGTATATCCTCGGTAATTTCCAGCAATAACACGAACTCTGCTACCGTCATCATCAAGTAAATCTGTGATTTCTTGTGCTTTGATATCTTGATAGCGCGGTGCTGTCATTTTTTGTGATGAAGGTAGGTTAGCCCAAAGTTGAAATCCGTGCATTGCGCCGTTCTTGTCACCTTTCGGCATTTCCTGATGAATGATTCCCGAACCAGCTGTCATCCATTGTACATCTCCATCTCCTAATTCACCTGAGTTTCCTAGACTATCACCATGATCAACGGTGCCTTTTAAAACATAAGTTATTGTCTCAATTCCACGATGTGGGTGCCATGGAAATCCCTTTTGGTATAGTTGTGGGTCATCATTTCGAAAATCATCCATCATCAAAAAAGGATCAAAGGCGGAAGTGTCTCCAAATCCAAAAATTCGGTGCAGATGAACTCCTGCACCTTCCATTGTGGGTTGAGCTTGACTAGACAGCTTGACTGGGCGAACTGACATTTTATTTCCTTAAATTATAAAGTTTTTTAATTATGAACAGGTGATCGTGTAACGTTCCATCCTAAACATATCTTTTAACAGCTATTAAATCTGTTTTGCATATAGATTCAGGAAAAGAATATTTGCAGTCAATGCAATAATGCTCACTTGTCTTTGTAAAGGTAGGACTGATTCAGTGTTAGCTTTATCATTGTTTTCTTTGGTATTCAGGCGCATAAGCAGACGAGCAATCCTGTTGTCTCTATATATTGGCTTGGCATTTTGATTGACTTCTGCACGACTAGAGAACTCGGGTAAAATTTCTCATGAAATTATCTAACAATTTATTTGGTGCCATTTTTATGGTAGTAAGCATGTTATCGTTTGTTAGTAATGATGCACTAATGAAATACTTATTTCAGACTATTTCTGTTGAGCAAGGTATCTTAGTACGTGCATTGATATCAGTGCCTCTTCTTGTAATTATAGCCTACTTTCGCAAAAGTCTTTTTGTTAGAATTGATCGACGAAATTGGAAAATTGTTCTCATTCGCGCTTTTGCAGAATTGGGTGCAACAATGGCTTTTTTAACTGCGCTATCTAAGATGCCATTGGCAAATGTTACCGCTATATTACAATCTCTTCCACTTACAGTAACTATGTTTGCCGCAATTTTCTTTGGTGAGCAAGTCGGTTGGCGTCGGTGGGGTGCAATTCTTATTGGGTTTGTTGGAGTATTGATAATCATTAGGCCAGGCGGTGAGGGTTTTAATCAATATGCATTTTTGGCTATCGTTGCCGTTGGGTTTGTGACCCTTCGTGATGCAATCACACGAAAGCTTGATCCTGCTGTGCCATCATTATTTGTTGCGCTTATTTCATCAATTCCTACTCTTTTTTTTGGGGTTGGAATGACGGCTGCTACAGGATGGAACACGTTATCTGGATTGCTGTTTGGTATCGTCGTATTGGCGGCTATTGCAATCACAAGTGGTCACTTATTTGCGGTTATGGCAATGCGTAGTGGGGAAATTAGTTTTGTTTCGTCGTTTCGTTATACAGGCATGGTGTGGGCTATTTTATTTGGCTTTCTACTTTTTGGCGATTTGCCTGACCATGCAACGACTCTTGGCACTGTGATTGTGATTGGAATGGGCATTTACGCGTTTCATCGTGAACGTGTGCGCCAAAAGTCCTAATTATTGTAGGGGGGGGGCTGCCTTGGTCGGATTAAACGACGGGGCAACTGCCTCCGTCAACATTGATTGCTGTGCCATTAATATAAGACCCAGAATCCGAAGCCAGAAAAGTTGCCATGTTAGCAAATTCTTCTGCGGTACCAAAACGCTCGATATTGAGCTTGTTTGCCTCATCTTCATACCACTCTTCAAGTGTAAGGCCTCTTGTGTCAGCTGCGTGCCTTCTTTCCCATTGATCGCTTTTTATACGACCGACCAACAGTCCATTTACAAGAATGTTGAAGCCAGCATTTTCATTTGCAAGAACCTTGGTCAAAGCCATGCCCGCAGCTCTGCTAACAGCAGTAGGCGCACCACCACCATTTGGAGCTTTTGCCCCGAGGTTCAAAACATTAATGATCCGGCCCCATTTGCGTGATCGCATGCCAGGGATAATCAGACGGCTCAATCGCACAGCTGCAAACAGTTTTAGATCAAGATCATCTTGCCATATCTCATCGGTCACCTCAAGAAAATCACCACGCTGGGACGTGCCGGCATTGTTAACTAGAACATCAATATGGCCTAATTCTGCTTCAACTTTGGTGACCACATTTTTGCATTCCTCAGCAAGACGTATATCAGCAGATAGGGCAAAAACTTTGCCAGTGCTTCCTTCAATTGATTTTAAGCTCTCAATTTCAACTTTCGCTGCTTCTAGTACGTCGCTTCGGCGCGCGATGATGGCAACGTTGGCGCCAGAACTTAAAAAGTTTTTGGCTATAGCTTTGCCTATGCCTGCGCTTCCTCCTGTGATGATGGCATTTCGTCCATCGAGCCGTGCTTCCATTTGTTTTATCCATATATTGTTTAGTTTTGGCAGGAGCGCCCGTTGATTATATTTTATACTAATATAGTTTTTGGCGATAATCCAACTGTTCAGGTTTTTGCAAGGACAAACCGCTATTCAAATTCAACTTATCCCTTGGTTTCTAGACTTATGATGATTGTTGGTGCTAAAATTCTTTATGCCACATGATTACAGCGACGAAAATGCTCACACACTACTGCCCCCTGAACCTGCATTAAGGGTAAAAGCGCTTGAGACGATACTTGTTAGAAAAGGGTTGATTGATCCTGCCGCAGTCGATGCTATCATTGATCATTACGAGCATAAAATTGGCCCACACATCGGAGCGGGGTTGGTTGCGTGAGCTTGGGAAGATCCAGCTTTTAATGTGCAGCTTGTAAATAACACTAACGGTATACTATCAGAGCTTGGTTTTGGGGGACGACAAGGTGAACATATTGTAATAGTGGAGAACACGCTCGAATGTCACAATCTGGTCGTTTGTACTTTATGCAGTTGTTATCCGTGGCCATTACTTGGCGTGCCTCCAGCATGGTAAAAATCGGATGCTTATCGCAGTCGTGCTGTTAGCGAACCACGATCCGTATTAATGGAATTTGGTGTTAACATTCCAAGAAAACAAAAAATTCGTGTCTGGGACTCGACTGCTGAAATTCGTTGTCTGGTTCTACCCATGCGCCCTGCAGCCAGTTTTGGGCTCTTTGAGACAGCACTGGCTAAATGGGTCAGTCGCAACAGTATGATTGGTACTGGCTTGCCGCAAGCGCCTGCAACGCCATGAATTTGTTTCAGCTATGAGGCCGTATCACGATATAGGAGGAAGCCGGGCAGGCCCTGTTAAACCTGACAAGCCAAAAGATCCTATTTTTGAATATTCATGGCATAAACGTGTTCTTGGCCTAACGGTTGCTAGTGGCGCTATGGGTGCATGGAGTATCGACACATTGCGTTTTAGACGTGAAACTCTACCCAAAGAGGATTACCAGTCTTATACTTATTATGAAAAATGGCTGGTGGCTCTCAATAACCTATTTGTTTCTCGAGGTTTTGTTGATCTTGAGGAAATTGAAAACGGTGTTTATGATAAAATCCGCCAGCCATTAAATCCTAAAACACTCCGAGCAAATGCAGTTCCTAGTATGCTGGCAACTGGCGCCAAAGCTTCTCGGCCTTCATCTGGCACTCCCACTCTCTTTATTGGGGAGAAAGTGCAAACCAAAAGGCCATCTGATACTCTATTGCAAAGTCCCGGTCATACAATGCTACCGCATTATGCTGCTGGTAAAACTGGAGTAATATTATTTTATCATGGTCATCATGTTCTCCCTAATAGCAATGCGCATTTTTTGGGAGAAAATCCCGAACCGCTTTACTCGGTTGAATTTTCAAGTGAAGATCTGTGGATTAGTGCAGAACCGGGTGACAGCGTCATCGTTGATTGCTGGGAGAGTTACCTTGAACCAAAATTATGATGGTTAAAAAGCCAGAGCCAAGTTATGTCTTTGAAGTTCCATGGCATGCCGAAGTATTTGCATTGACTGTTCACCTCAGCGAAAAAGGCCATTTTGGCTGGACTGAATGGACAAGACGCTTGAGTAAAAATCTAAAATATACAAAAAAAAATGAGGTTTAAGAATTTAAAGAAAATCAAATTATTTCAAATTCTAATGAAGCATTCTTAGACAATAGTATAAAGCATGGATTGAATGGAAGTGGTGATTATTATCAGGTTTGGCTGCAAACCTTGATTGAGCTTATGCTGGATAAAGGGATTTGTGACACTGAAAGTCTTAATTCTCTTAAAGAACAATGGGCAGAGGCCTATGTTCAGACGCCACATGGCGAGCCAGTGAATCTGTAGTTTCCAGTAATCAAAAAATGATCTCTTTTTTGTTAGATATCTCCAGTAGCTTTCTGATTTAAACTCTGTATAAAACAAACCTCATACCACGACAACAAAGTGAGACTCTTTTGCGCCTTAGTTTTTATTCACGCGTAATTCATTTCCTTTTGGGCACGACGGATAATAGTGAACCATCTAAACTTTTGAATTTTCGTCAATTAAATCTTGATGTTTTGTCGGGACTAACTGTTTCATTGGCTCTGGTTCCAGAGGCTATAGCGTTCGCCTTTGTAGCAGGGGTAGCACCTCTAGTAGGATTATATGCTGCTTTCATAGTTGGATTGATCACTGCTTTTTTTGGTGGCCGCCCAGGAATGATTTCTGGCGCTACTGGTGCTTTGGCAGTGGTGATGGTCGCTCTTGTTGCTCAACATGGCGTGCAGTATCTTTTTGCAACCGTAGTGTTGATGGGCATTTTGCAACTTTTTGCCGGTGCTATGAGATGGGGAAAATTTATTAGAATGGTTCCGCATCCAGTGATGTTAGGTTTTGTGAACGGTTTGGCAATAGTTATTGGTCTTGCGCAAATAGAACAATTTAAGATCGTTGACGCCACTGGTGATAAAGTCTGGTTGTCTGGAAATGCTCTAATCCTAACTCTTGGACTGGTTGTGGCGACTATGGTTCTTATCTGGCTGACCCCGCGGCTCACACGCCTTGTGCCTGCGCCGTTAGTAGCTATTGGTGTTGTTACAAGCGTTGTTTTAGGGTTTGGATTGGATGTTCAGAGGGTAGGCGATTTAGCTAGTTTGTCAGGTGGTTTGCCAAGCTTTGCAGTTCCGATGGTCCCCATTACGTTTGATACCTTAATAATTATTTTTCCTTATGCTTTTATTCTAGCGTCAATTGGATTGATTGAGAGCTTATTAACTCTAAACCTTGTTGGTGAAATGACCAATCAACGTGGTGGCGCGTCTCAGGAATGTGTTGCTCAGGGTGCGGCAAATCTTGTAACTGGATTTTTTGGCGGAATGGGCGGTTGTGCAATGATTGGGCAATCGATGATTAACATTAAATCTGGAGGGCGAAGCCGGGTTTCAGGTATTACCGCCGCGCTATTCCTATTATGTTTTATCTTATTTACTGGCCCAATTATTGAATCGATTCCAATTGCTGCTCTAACCGGCGTGATGTTCATGGTCGTGATTGGAACATTTGCCTGGAGTTCGCTCAAGAGCCTTCTGATTGTGCCGAGGGCTGATGCATTGGTAACCATCGTAGTTACATTTGTGACAGTAATTGAAGATCTAGCCATTGCTGTCATTGTTGGGGTAATAATGTCTGCTTTGGTGTATGCTTGGAATGCGGCTAAGGGAATTAATGCGTCGATCCGCCCTTCAGTTCGAGAGTCGGGAGCATTGGTATATGATATTAAGGGTCCACTTTTCTTTGGCTCAATCGCCAATTTTCTTGAACTCTTTGATATAAAAAATGACCCAGAGAAAATTATTATTGATTTTTCAGAGTCGCGCATTGTTGATCAGTCGGCTCTTCAGGCAATAGAGGATATTGCAGCAAAATATAATGTGGCCGGTAAGACTGTAATCTTGCGCCACATTAGTCGGGATTGTCACAGGTTGCTGTCAAAATCTGGTCAATTGATAATAGACAGCGATGATGATCCTGATTATGGAATTGCTGTAGACTATCGCGTCAAAGTTGGCATTTTTGATACTACCCATTGATTTTTGAATCTGTTAGCTGCAATAATCAGAGTAGTTTAATGCTTTTTTGGGAGTGATTAATGATTATAAATCAAGAGGTGAAGAAATGGGCAACCGATCTACATATTTTTCTGCATAAGGCGGAGCTTTATTTGCCAACATCAAAATCTGCTGATGAATTTGTTGGGCAGGTGTTTAGTAATTTCGAAGAGAAACCCCAATTTCTTTCAAACGAAGAAGCTGAAGAAATGTTGCACGAGTTGTGGTCTGCTTATAAAGAGGGTCGCTTAGATTAAATTGGGAGTGGTTGTGCCGTTAGTAAATTCTTATGAACAAATGCTCAAATCTAGTGTTGCACTTCAAAGCTCTTCAATTGGATTTGATGCGCCTAATTATTCCTTATTTATAGTGTTCGCGCCGGTCTGAGAATTTTCGGACGCGGCGTCGCCAAGCCTCGTAACTCCCACGCTTAAGGTTTTTTCGCATAAGCAGCTTTACATCGTCGGCATTTAGTCCGTGAAGCTTTTCTATGTCACGAAAACTGGCATGATCACTAAGCGCCATCTCAATAACTTCATGAATATCGAACTCATTTTTAGACAATTTTTAACCTTATTTAAATGTGTTGCTGTTTGTAAATTTTAGAATTTATTTAAGAGATACAAGATAACTCTGAAACCAAATCACGAGGATAGCCTGCGACAGTGTAGCGTCTTCTATCCAATTTAAAAATAAAAGTACAACAAAAAGCGCAACAAAGAAAAATGAGATTCTTAGAGAAATTTTAGCAAGGCATTTCTGTTTAAAAGGTCCAAAGCCTATAAGTTTTCCATAAGATTTCATCTCTCTATGATCCTGTGAATTTTGTTATAAAAAAGAGTTACGGAAAAGCCGTTGAGCGTATCATAAGACTGAAATCACTAGTAAATTTTGATCGTTAAAAATAAAGGGATAATTATTGTGGCCAAGGTAGCAATTATTGGACTGGGTATTATGGGACGTCGGATGCTAATGCATATGCGGTTGCATGATAATTTTGAACCTGATTATTTATGGGATCCTGATCCATTAGCCTGTCAAGAAGCTGGCAAGCTTGATCTAAAGTCAAAAATAATGAGCACTGCTACCGAGGCTATAGAACTAGCAGATCTAGTTTATCTCGCTTGCCCGCCAGCTGTCCGTGAAACCTATGCTATTGAGGCAGTTTCATCCGGCAAAGCTTTGTTCTTAGAAAAGCCGTTTGGCATTTGTATAAAAGATAGTGAAATACTGCTTAATCGTTTAAAAAGATATAATGTGCCTATCGCTGTGAACTTTACCCAAGCATCTGGTGCAGCCTTAGCTGATCTTATAAATGCAAAAAAATCTGGAGAAATGGGTACATTAATTGGGGTTGATATTATCGTGACTTATCCCAATTGGCCGCGGCAATGGCAAAAAGATGCTGATTGGCTCAGGTTTCGTGCTGAAGGTGGAATGACAAGAGAGGTTATTTCACACTTTTTGTTTTTTACTGAGCGCGTTCTTGGACCTTTGAAGCTTGTTTTCGCAAATGCTACTTTTCCCACAGACCCTTCTTTGTGCGAGACGGCAGTACTAGCGCGATTGAAGTCAGGGGAAGGGCAGCCTGTTACCATTTTGGCTACTGTTGGAGGCGTTCAGCCTGAGAGACAAGAGTTCACTATAAAAGGTACTAGAAGTAGCCGCCGCGTGTCAGATTTTCACAAGGATGCAATTAGCGAAGGTGAAAACTTCGTTTCATTAAGAGAAGCGCCGAAAGATCCACGTGCTGTGAGCCTTAAAACTCAGCTCGATAATCTGTCACTTCATATGAAAGGAGAAGCAAACCTGCTCGCAACAATTGATGAGGCATTTCGGGTCCAGCAACTCGTTGAGAGTATTCTGACTAGATCTGGCGACATCGAAGATTGAAAGAACATCATTAACAGGGTTTGTGTTATGGAACATGTGAGTATTAAGAATGATTGGTGAAAATAAAACTGATATTTTTTCTATTGCAAACAGAGATTTGGAAGTATTTTTGTCCCAAAATCTTAATCAATACTCACGGTTAAGAAATTTCGACTTTGGACCAGATAGACGCTACAACACATCAGGCCTTTCTAAATATATCTCACATCGTGTTTTTAATGAATACCATGTTGTTAGAGCAACACTTAAAATCACTTCTTATGAAAAAGCGGAAAAGTTTATACAGGAGGTGTTTTGGCGCATTTATTGGAAGGGTTGGCTTGAACATCGGCCAACTGTTTGGGATGAATTTATTAAGTTTGATAAAAGCTATAAGAAAGACGAAAAATACCTCACTGCGATTGGAGGCAAAACTGGCATAGAGTGTTTTGACTTTTGGGTCAGTGAGCTTCGCGAAACCAATTATCTGCATAACCATACAAGAATGTGGTTTGCAAGTATTTGGATTTTTACCCTCGGTCTTCCGTGGCAAGCTGGTGCTTTGTTTTTTCTTGAACATCTTTTTGATGGTGATGCGGCGTCAAATACGCTTGGTTGGCGCTGGGTTGCAGGCATTCATACAAAAGGCAAATGTTACTTTGCTAGGTCTGAAAATATCCATGAATTTACAAATGGAAAATTTGGCAAAGACAAATTCAATGAGAGCGCTTTGCCATTGCTAGACGACAGTATTCATCAAGTCAGGCCCATTGATTATGAATTAGTATCAAAGAAAAAATTTGACATATTACTTGTTATGGACTCAAACCTTGACGTTCTCAATAGAAATGAAATAAAACAGTATAGAAAAGTCTATATAATTGATCTTGGTGTTGAGTGCCGTCAGACAAATGTTAGCCATTCTGTTTATCAGTTTAAGCAAAATCTTTTGAAGGCGGCGGTTCAAAAAAATTCACATTGTGAAATTTTAGAATCCAGTCAAGCTGAAAAAAAATTAAGACCATTATCTGGCTGTGATGTTTACTATCCATTCATTGGCGAGAATGCTGATTTTTTGAATAGGCTTAGCCATACCATTGATATTCAAATGCATTTTTTATGGCAGCATGAAGATTTGTTTTGTTGGCAGTTTGCAACAAAGGGCTATTTTAATTTTAAAAAAAACATTCCAGATATCATCAAAACGCTTGCGTTATCTCAAAACAGCCTAAAAGGGTTACATAAGAACACCGACAATCCTTCAAAACACTGACTGATTGATGTATATATATTAGAACGATCGCTAGAAATTCCTTTTTAATTTTTCAATGTTGTTAATTGATAGATAAATAAATAGGAGCTCTGGGCTTGAGGCCTTAACTGATCCATTGATCACAGGAGATAGAGTATGTTGGTAGTTGTTTCGCCTGCCAAAAAATTAGATATGCATCCAGTGGATAATGTTGTGCCAACGCGTCCGTTGTTTGAGCAAGATGCAGATGAACTAGCTGGTGTTATGCAGCGCTTCAACCTTGATGAAATCAAGTCAATTATGGGGCTTAGCATTAATTTAGCACAGTTGAATGCCGATCGTTTCGCCCAGTTCGGGTTGCAGGATAAAAAGCCGGCAGCTCTTGCTTTTGCGGGAGATACCTATCAAGGGTTGGAAGCAGCAACATTTGAGCCAGAAGAAATGGCTTGGGCGCAAAATCACCTGCGCATTTTATCAGGCTTGTACGGTTTATTACGCCCTCTTGATGAGATTGAGCCGTATCGTTTAGAAATGGGCACTAGATTAGAAACTGCGCGTGGTAAATCTCTTTATCAATATTGGGGTTCAAAGCTATCTGAAGCTTTGAATGATCAAGCGGAGGCAACAAAATCAAAAGTTTTAATTAATTGCGCGTCCAAGGAATATTTTGGTGCAGTTGATCTGGGTATTTTGAGTGTGCCAGTTGTAACCCCAGTTTTTATGGAAAATAAAAATGGAACAGCAAAAATTGTCAGTTTCTACGCAAAAAAAGCACGTGGGGCCATGGCAAGATTCATCATGCAGAATAGACTTTTAAAAAGTGAAGATTTAAAAAGTTTTACTAGTGGTGGGTATGGCTACGAAGCTAACAAATCAAGTTCTAGTGAATTGGTCTTTATTCGTGATGCCAAATAGTCTTTTACCACCGTTAAGTAGATCCTGTTTTACATTTTCTGCTTGTGGTTTATTGCATAGGGCTGCAAAGAACAGGCTGTTGGTAGCATAATCACGATTATCTTAAGGGTTAGACTAACAGTTGATAAACGAACGCAGTTTTAGGATATCATCATTAGGTTTATCGATATAATATAAATACTCGTGATTAGTTGTGTAATGAAGATAGCAACTGAAACAAAATGAAACTGTTTGAATTTTCTGCTAGCGACTTGATCCCCATCTAACATGGAATCACGTTGCTTATTAATGATTGGTGTCACAATAAATGCATTTAGAGCAAAGCCAGTTGAAATGGCAATTGATAACAAAGCGTTGATTTTATCTCCGTCAAAGGCTGCAACAGCTGAAGCGGCGAGTGATAATGCCAATCCATAAACAAACATTCGAGGGAATAGAACGCGTAGAAAAGTTCCTGCAGCATTCTGTGATAGAGTTTTAAAAACTGATGGTGCAACCACGGCTGAGAAGAATATCATAAATCCGATGATTGCAATATGAAATGCGGTTGTGATTAAGATCATAGATGTAACTTCCAGCTAGAGTGATTAAAATTAAACAGTTAGATAAATAAATATGTCAAAACATGTTCTTTTCAAGAAATGAAAATACATTATCATTGTATTCATTAATAATCATTTTAGCTTTTGATACTTGGCAAGTTGCATAATTTTTAGACCCGTTTGTTAAGCTCAGTGATTTACGGTCAAGGCGTAAACCAGAGAAATTTAGTTTCTCGATATACCGCGTGACAACATATGACTGAGCTAGGACACGCCCATTACGATAATAGAGTTCAAAGGCACAGTCTCTGTTTTTTGAAAATATGTAGAATATTTTATCTGATTTCAAATTTTTGCAAATTAAGCCAGCTTCCTCGTTGCGGGGATAATCCTCACGCCCTTTTCGTTCAGTGCATTGTCCCGCCCATGCAGTTTTAGAAAATAGAGTAATAAGGGATAAAATGATTAGTTTCTTGGTCATTAAAAAAGTCTCTCATTGTAAGGTTTTTAAATTATTTTAGCTATCTCGTTTTGATACGCGAATAGTGCGCCCAGTCCACCTGAGTGAATGAATAACACTTTTTGGCCTTGCACTATTATACCTGCTCTGCATCGTTCTGTGATACATGCAAAAACCTTGGCAGTGTATACAGGATCAACAATTTGTCCTTCAAAACGAGCTAACGTTTTCATTGCTTGCGCAGCATGCTGCCCCATCTCGCCATAACCAGGTGCAAGGGCACCATCCCATAGATAAAGGTCGCTTGGTTCAAGAACATTTGTACCAATCATCGTGTTGAAAAGAGGCGTTAAAGCCTCCAAGCGTTTTTTTTGCAGAGTCTTTTCTCGTCTTACACATGACCCAATAACTTTAGTATTTGGGCTAAAGTGTTTAATCCCTGCAGTCATTCCAATATGACTGGCGCCACTGCCAGAGCCTATAACAACTTCATCAAATTTATTTTTACCAACTTGCTCAGTGATTTCAATCGCACAGTTAACATATCCCAAAGCTCCTAGTGGGGGCTTATTCATACCAAGCGGAATAACGTATGGACGTTTTCCCTGTTTTTTAAGTTTACGGGCCTCATCATAAAGTGCTTCATCAGCGCCACTTTCATCTTCTCCTAACGGATAATAGATGATCTTCGCGCCAAGCATTTGGCTTAAGAGGACATTTCCAGAGGTCTTGTAAAACTCACTTACGGTATCTACCCGGTGTTCCAGTTGAAGAACAGCCTCGATCCCTAACTGGGCAGCTATAGCTGCAGCTAAACGAACAAAATTTGATTGCACGGCGCCGGTTATAAGCACTGTGTCAGCTTTTGCTGCTAATGCAGCGCCAAAATAATATTCAAGTTGACGTGATTTATTGCCGCCAAAACTTGGTCCTGCGACGTCATCACGTTTAATCCACAAATCAACTTTTAAGTGATCAGATAATCGGTTCAAGCGAACTAATGGTGTCGGTTCAGTCACGATTATGTGGCGTGGTGTCGTTTTAAGCGTTTCTATTAGTGAAGGAATCAATGTGGTGCCATTAAATTGAAATTAGTGATTAAAATTTTATTATACTGTTAAAATTAGCCATAGTGAAAATTTATTTAAAAAATATACTATAATATCAATAGTAAACTAGAAACTCTCAATCCAAGGCCTTAATTCTATTTCCCAAGCCCAGGAGCTTCTCTCTTGTTTATGAAAATTTAGATATGCTTTAGCAATCTCATCTGGGCACAGAAGGGATTGGTTTCCACTATCCGGCCTTTGTGCTGACTTAATTCCCCCATCAATTACAAAATGACCGATATGTATATTTTTTGGGTGTAACTCTCGGGCAAGAGATTGTGCCAAACCCCTCAGACCAAATTTGCCCATAGCAAAAACTGAAGAATTAGCAAAACCTTTAAGTCCTGCTGATGCTCCTGTAAAAAATATGCTTCCTGATCCAAGCTCTAGCATTCTAATAGCAGCTTGCTGAGCGACCAAAAAAGCCCCGTAACATGTAGTGTCTAATGCAGTTTTAATGTCAGTGGGGTCGAGGGTTTCAATGCTGCCTCTAATTCGAGCTGAGGGGTTGTATATTACAATAGAAGGAGAACCAATTTTATTGTCTATTTGCTCAAACATTTTTCTAACATGATCAGGGTTAGCGGCGTCACATTCAATACAAAGTGCGTCTATGTCACTCGCCAAAGGTTCCAATTTTTTTATATTTCTTGCCGCAAGAGCAATTTTCATACCTTCACTTTTAAAAAGACGGCCCAGAGAAGCGCTCAGCCCCGGACCAGCGCCAACAATTAATAAAGATTCTGATGTGTTCATTTCAGTAAATAACCTTTTATCTTGCCCTTAAATATCAAGTGGAGCTTTCACAAACCTAATTATCTAATTCAAGCGGTCTTTCAGCAAATGTTTGCAAAATCTAATTAGATGGAGAAATTTTGCTCAATTAAACGTCAGATGGAATAAATTGTTCAGCAGAAGTCCTTGATCCACTGATCTTGTTATCAGAAAACTTATGATGCCACAGGTTTTGCTTCACTGCAAAATCATTACTTTTCCATGCCGAAAGAATATCAATATAGCTCAGTAAAATCAAAACTAGCCTCTACTGTTTTTTTCCAAAAATAATCATATAAAGATTTTGTGCCATAAAAAACATCCCCTAGCAAAAGTTAGAGAAACTTATACCTAAAATTTTACCAAATTTGTTGGATATGGTTTTCAAAAATTATAATAATTCTGGTAATTAGAATTAAACGATCTCTTTTTTCTTTTCAAAGCTGCCCGATGCAAGCAAAACCCCCAGCGCAACCAAAAAAACACCTGAGGCGCTGCCGATTGTAATTGTTTCACCAAGGAAAAGCATGCCGCCAACCATAGCTAGAATTGGTGTTAAAGCGCCAAAAGATGCCGTTTGGGCTGCACCTAAACAGCGAATCGAAACCGAATATAATAACATTGCAAGGACTGCTATTAGTACACCTTGCAGAAGTCCTACTAATATTATTTCTTGTGCGCTAACATTATTAAAGTTGACTTTTCCTGTTAAAAACAGCATCGGAACCAAGCATAATGTGCCCCAAAATAAGCCGATTACAAGTCCTTGAGCTGGACCAAGGCCACTCTGCTTAAAATAGATTGAGTAGATAGCCCAAAGACATGATCCTAAAAGAAAAAGTAAGTGCCCCTTCCACGAACCTGATTCAGAGCCGTCTAGAATTTGCCATAACCCAACTAAAAGTGCTCCTGTAAAAATTATTAACAACCCTAACGCTCGCGACCGACTTGGTTTTTCACCAATCATTAAATAGGAAAACAAAGCAGCCCAAAAAGGAAGTGTACCTGGGGCAAGCGCCCCTGAATCCGATGCCGAGGCATAAAAAAGTCCTGATGAAATGAAATAGGGAGAGATAGCGCTGGGGCCAAGAGCTATCATTATTGTTCCTGCTACACTTTGCCCCCGAAGCATGACACCTAATTTAATCATGATAGGCAAAGTTATTATGCTAGCTGTTACTAAACGAAGCACCATAACTTCTTCAACGGAGAAGTTGCCGTTCACCGCAAACCGCGTGTTTAACAAAAAAATAGCCCATATCAATATAGCGGATAGCGCAGTTGTCACGCCAAGAACACGTGTTTGAGCGATATTCATCAATTATCCGATCCAAGTTTCACAATATCCCATAAGCTATTGGGCATAAGTTGTTATTACATAGTGTTTAAAAGGAGTGTCTGCTTTGCGCGTGTGTTTTTATAAGCATTTAAATAATTAATTTAATTTATTAATATTCGTCAAACCAAAACGTGTTAAAAATTAAAAAATTATAGAAGCAATCAAATTTATTGTTCAATAATTTTTTTCCTATATTTAAAAAATTATGTAGAGGAAAACAATTAGGAGATATGGGACACCAAAACTTACTTGGCAGCATTGCAATGGTTTTTGCAATGGCGGCTTTTGCTCTTGAAGACGCATTTTTAAAAACAATTGCTGCAATGCTCCCTGTAAGCCAAATTTTACTATTTTTTGGACTTTTTGGATCAACCGTATTTATTTGCCTTATTAAATATAAAAAATTGCCATTGTTCCCGTCAGAAATTTACTCGATTCCTATGCATCTGAGAGTTTTTTTAGAGATAGCTGGTCGAATTTTCTACACTCTTGCTATTGTGCTAACACCCCTTTCCTCTGCCACTGTGATTCTTCAAGCAACCCCAATAGTGGTTGTTGCTGGAGCAGTGCTGGTATTTAAAGAGAAGGTTGGGATACTTAGGTGGACGGCTATTCTATTTGGCTTTCTTGGTGTTGTTATAATCATTAGACCAGGTTCAAATGATTTTTCAATATTGTCACTTTTAGCAGTTTTGGGAATGTTTGGTTTTGCAGGGCGAGATTTGGCAAGCAGAGCAGCGCCAAAATCTCTTAATTTAATGACACTTGGTATGCACGGCTTTCTATCAGTTGCGATTGCAGGAATAATTTTATCACTCTGGAATAATTCAGTTTTTATCTGGCCAGATATTAAAACTTTTGCGAACCTAATAGCAGCTATGTTAATTGGAGTTTCTGCCTATGCAGCTTTGATGATGGCGATGCGAACAGGAGAAGTTTCTGCTGTCACACCTTTTAGATATACCCGTTTGCTTTTTGGCATTACTCTTGGAGTTCTTTTGTTTGAGGAGGAACTGACTTTTCCAATAGCACTGGGATCTGCAATGATTGTGCTGTCTGGACTTTTTATTTTATGGCGGGGTGAGTCAAAAAAAAATTAAGGTAAAGCAGGGACATAAAGAATATTTTATTTTTTAATTTGTGAGCTCTTTTTAAAATATTAATTAGTTGATGGAGGTGAAATGTCGGAGTGCCTGAAAGGTATTGTTGATTTTGAGAGCTGTCCAATTATGGATGTGAGGTACATTCAGCAGTGTGTGGCTGATTTAGAAAAAGATGGTGTTGTTGCCTTGAAGAATTTTTTTTCACCCACAGTAGTTCAAGATCTTGTGTCAGAAGCTGAAAAGCAAAGAGCTAAAGCTTATTTTACTTCGTCAACGCATAATGTTTACTTGACACCTAATAATAAGAGCTTTGGAAAAGAACATGTTTTTAATCGGCAGGTTTCCTCTTCAAAAGGCTGCATAACAACAGACCAGTTGCCTCCGAATTCTAAACTTCACGTACTCTACCGCTCGAATAAGTTTAAATCATTTATTTCTATGGTTGTAGGTGAGTCCGCTTTATTTGAGTGTGGTGATAAATTGTCTGGAATCAACGTACATTATGCCGCAAATAATCAGGAACTTGGTTGGCATTTTGATAATTCAAGCTTTGCAATTACACTTCTATTGCAAAAGCCACTAGAGGGAGGTGCTTTTGAGTATGTTCGTGACCTTCGTGATGCAGACGCAGGCGAAATGAACTTTGATGGTGTAAAAGGTGTACTTGATGGAAAAACAAAAGTTGAAGAGGTTAAAATTGAACCAGGTACGTTAGTGTTGTTTCGGGGAAAAAACTCAATTCACCGAGTTACACCCACAGCTGGTGCTGTCACACGTATTCTTGTTGTTCTTGCTTATAATAATAAACCTAACGTGATCTTGTCTGAGGCCGCTCGTATGACATTTTTTGGCAGGCTAAGTTAAACGGTTTAAATGGATATTTATTGAAGTTTGGAATTTAAACATTTCTATTTCTTGGCAGAAGGGTGTTTGCAAATGTTTGATAAGCTATAAGAGGGATACTATCTGAAGGATAATTAAAATGTCCCTAAATTTCAAAAGTAATACGGCCAAAAATCTTATCCCTAAGGTACCAAAACGTTATGGAGTAGAGATTGAAAACTTCAATTATTAATTTAGACAAGATTGTATCCGGTGACTGGCAGAAACCAATGATTGATGGAGACGCTATTCTTATTGAAGGCGAAACTCTTACAAAGGTTGGAAAAATATCAGATGCAGATATTAGAACAAGTGATCTCGTAATTGACGCTTGTGGTACGATTGCCATACCCGGACTTATTGACTCACACGTACATATAACATTTGGTGATTTTACCCCTCGCCAAAACACTGTCGGCTACCTTCAAAGTTATTTACATGGAGGGGTGACAACAAGCATATCAGCCTCAGAAGTGCATGTTCCTGGACGGCCTTCAGACCCTGATGGTGTGAAGGCACTAGCGATTGCGGCGAATAAATGCTTTGAAAAATATCGTCCTGGTGGAATGAGGGTGCACGCTGGTTCTGTAATCATGGAGCCAGGCCTTTCTGAGGAGGATTATCAAGAAGTTCGTGATAAAGGCGTTTGGCTAGCTAAAGCTGGTTTTGGTGCTGTGTTATCAGCTCAAGAGTATATTCCCATGGTTGCAATGGCCAAGAAAGCCGGTTTGTTAACAACACTTCATACGGGTGGCGCCTCAATACCTGGATCTTTCCCAATTACTGGCGAAGACCTAATTAGGATAGATCCAGATGTGTCATTTCATATCAATGGTGGACCTGTCTCAATGGCTGATGAATATTTTGAGCTGGTAGCCCGTGATACTAAAATAGCGATGCAGGTATGTACCGCGGGTAATTTAAGGACAACCATTCTTTGTGCTGAGATGGCAAAAAAACATGACGCATTTCATCGATTTTTGATTGCTACTGACACTCCAACAGGCAGTGGCATAATGCCTTTAGGTCTTATTTATACCATCAGTCAAATTGCCTCTTTAGCAGACTTTGATGTCGCATCACTAATTGCGGCTGCAACGGGCAATGTTGCAACCTCTTACGGTCTAAATAGTGGTTTTCTACGCTCTGGATGTGATGCAGATTTAGTACTTATTGATGCCCCTTTAGGGGGAACTAAATCTGATGCACTTGGTGCGTTAAAAAATGGTGATCCATGTGCAATTGGTGCTGTAATAACAGCTGGTATTCCTAGATTTGTTGGTCGAAGTAACAACACTCCGCCGACCATACGAAATATAAGTGTGACAAGGTCAGAAGTGAAAAATTTTTTTACGGGTAGGGAGTAGTCATGAAAACGGGCGTAAGTGGTTACAAAATTCGAAAGTGGTTTGAGTTTTTTGAAGAGACAGTCACGAACGAAATAGGTGAGATAACTGATGGTGCACCCCTTGCGAAGTTTATTGTTGGGGTTGTGATCAAAAATCCTTATGCAAATAAATTTTCCGAGGATTTGTCACTTTTGACCAATCCGTCAAATGAGTTAGGTGAAGCCTTTGGCGCACGTTTAGTGAGGGCGTCTAACGGATACCCTATAACAAGTTATGGAAAATCTTGTATAATTGGGGTAAGTGGAGAATACGAACATGGCAACGCGTGTTTAACGACAGCATTCGCAGATCCAGTTCGAAAAGCTATTGGTGGAGGTAAGGCCTGGATACCTTCAACAGGAAAGTTGGGAGGGCCAGGAGTGAATATTGATGTGCCGTTAGCCAATAAAGATGCTCTATATGTTAGGTCTCACTACGATACGGTCACAGTGTCGTTAAATGATGCGCCAAGGCCAGATGAAATCTGTGTAATTTTTGCAGGGGCATCAAGGGGACGTTTAAATGCACGCCTTGGTGGCTTGAAAGAGACTGATGTGGTTGGTGAAGATGGGTTAAGGTAGTTGTCTACTTATGAGTTTTAGTTGCTGACCACCTTCCTGGTTTAAAAATCATAATCATTAAAAATGAATTTCAAGTTTAGATACAAATTTTAGGCATTATTATTTTTCAATTTTTGTGAAATCAACTTGGCACGGGCTAAAAGTGCTTTTGCTCGTTCATAGACAGGCATATCGATCATCTTACCATTAATTTGAGCTGCACCTTTGTTGTCTTTCCATGTAGATTCCATAAGTTCTACGACGTTGTGAGCGTCTCTAAGATCTTCTTCCTTGGGGCTGAAGCCATAATTAAGAGCGTTAACCATCGAAGGGTGAATACATGTTGCTCCCTCAAAACCGAACTCTGCAGAGCGTATCGCAGTATCACGCATAGTGTTTGGATCTGAAAAGTCTGCCACGGTATCTAGTATCCCAATAGGCATCAAACCTGCAGCCTTTGCGGCGAGAGCTACTTGTAATTTTGGGGGGGTAAGCGTCTCTGCACTTGGTTTCAAATTGGCTGCAAAAGCAAAATCTTCACCTCCTAGAATTAATCCAACATTGCGTTTCGTTGCTTTGGCAATATCCTTAGCTGAAAAGAGTGCATTTGGAGTTTCAATCATTGGTACAAACTTGATTGAGCCAACTATAAGCTGATTTTCTAACTCAAGCGTTGTAACCACGTCATCAATTGCGCGAAGCAGCCCCGCGCTCTCAACTTTAGGGATAAATAGTGCTTTTAAACCCTGTTTTATTACGGCCTCTAGGTCTCTAATTGCATGTCGTAGGGGAGCATTTATTCTAACAAGAATGTCAGCTGGTCCGCTTGCAAGATCAGTTATGGCATTACTACAAAGTTTTCGTGCGTTTTCCTTATTAAGGGGTGCAACACTATCCTCAAGGTCAAGAATAATAGCGTCTGCACCGCGGCTTTGCGCTTTTTTTAGGAAGCCACTGTTATCAGCAGGCATATATAATAAGGATCGCCAAACTTGACTCTGTGTTTCTTTTTTCATAAAATGACTTCTTTTCAATACCTTATTACTTGATCTTCTTTTGATCTTTTAGCTTTTTTATCTGTGCTTTATCGAAGCCTACCAAAGATAGTAATTCGTGGCTATGTTCTCCTAAAAAAGGGGCTTCTGAACGAAAACTTGCCGGAGTATCGGACAAGGTTGGTACTGCCTTGTGGACAGGTATAGTGCCCAAATCAGAATCAGGTATTTCAGAATAAATTTCACGATCAATAAAGTGCTGGTCTTGAGCGATATCAGCAATTGAATAAAGTGGTGCAATAGTAACTCCAGCTTCGATAAAGGTGCTCATGACCTCGTCTCTGTTGCGTTTTGAAATCCAATCCGCCACAACACTATCTACAGCATTACGGTTATTAAGCCTCGCTTCATTAGTGTTATACCTCTCATCTCTATTCATATCCGATCGACCAATTGTTTCAAATAAGCGTGCAGCCATTTGTGGAATTGAAGCTGAAATTGAGAGGAAATGGTGATCACATGTTTGGTAAACGTTTCGTGGAATTGATAAATTGGATTGGTTGCCAATCCTACTTTTTGGTTTGCCGGTGAGTTTATAGTCGAGTGCTTCTGGTCCAAGGACTGAAATGATTGAATCAAGTAAGGATAGATCTATCATTTGACCGGCACCAGTCGTGTCTCTAGACCGCAGTGCCATCAATATGGCATTTGAGCCATAAAGGCCGGATATCATATCTGCCAGTGCCAATGGTGGGAGTAGAGGCCCACCACCAGCTTCACCATTTCGGTGTGCAAAACCTGACATCGATTCAACCAATGTTCCAAACCCAGGCCGAGAACTGTAGGGGCCAGTTTGGCCAAACCCTGATATTCGCAACACAATTAAGCCCGGATTTATTTCTAATAATTGATTTAAGCTAAGTTCCATTTTTTCTAATGTTCCTGGTCGAAAACTTTCAATCATCACGTCACTAATCTTGATCAAACGCGTAATAATCTCTAAAAATTCTGGAGATCTGAAATCAAGGCCCACACTTTTTTTATTCCGTGCGTATACTTTCCAGAACGTTGACTCTTCACCCTGTTTCCAGGCTCTGAGTGGGTCTCCATCTGGCAGTGGTTCGACTTTTATAACTTCTGCGCCGAAGTCAGCAAGTTGAAGTGAAGTCATGTTGCCAGCTACAAGGCGCGACAGGTCTAAAACACGCACGCCTTTCAGTGGACCAAGGTTTTCACTTTCAAAATCTATTTTTTTCCAGTTGGAGTAAGTTTTTTTTGAGGCCATCTTTTATAATCATTCTTCTTTAAATTATTTTATTTACATCGACATTTTGACATATTCAGAACAATATCGTTTTTCATTTTTGGAGTAAATAAATACTCGTCAAATGTTTTCACTTATCTTTTTTGAATGCAACTATATTAGAAATTGTAAGAGCTCCAATAACGACAGCGCCGCCAATTAAAGCCCAATTTCCAGGATTTTCGTCCAATGCAAACCACACAAGAACAGGTGCAAGAACAGATTCTAGTAGGATTAGCAAAGAAACCTCTGGCGCACTTATATAACGGGGACCCAAGGTCATTAAAGAAGTTCCAAGAGCGATAAATATACCATGACATAGGTAAAACCATCTATTTTCTACAAATGCTTCAAGTGGATTGATAAAAAAACCAAGCAAAATAGCTGATCCAATGAATGCAATAGGAACAACTGGAACCATCGACATATTTTTCATTTTTCTGAGAATGGTAAATGCCAAGCCATAACTTAGGGCAATATAAAGCGCAAAAGTGTCTCCAATCCAGTGAGCCTGTTGATGGGTTTTCGACCCATAAGCAATTATTGATAATCCGCCCATCACTGCGATCATTGTAAGCCCTGTTCGAAAAGATATTCTTTCATTTAGGTAGAACCAGCTAAATGCTGCAGTAAAAATAGGCATTGCAGCAAAGATAAACACAACATTTGCCACGCTGGTATTGTTTACTGCCAAAACGAATGCTGGCGACGTCGACGCAATAATTGCGCAATAGATCCAACCTTTGACACCCATTTTATCTATGGTTTCAAAACTTTTTTTCCGGTCATAAATTATTAACCAAAAAGCAATTAACAGCCCTGACACAAGACTTCGCCAAAATGCGTTAACAAGTGGGTCAGCGGATATAACTCTCACAAACAATGAATCTGGTACGATGCACAATACACCAAATGCGGTAATTAAAAGTCCTTTTTGACGGGTTGATATATGCACATGGCACCTTATTGATCAAGTCAGAGTCAAGTGGACCTCGCTAAAAATTAGTTTAGCCAAGCCATGAATAACATTTGATTTAGAAACGAAGATAAAAGTTCATGAAGTAAAGTTTTGCTGTTGTTCAAGTAAAAATTAAGTTCTGAAGTGAAGTTAAAAAATATTATACGTTTTGTCATAAAATTTTATGAAAACGAAATTTACAATACGGCATGAATGTATCACTAGTTTATACACATCCAGAATATTTTTAATGGCTTTGTCTAATTATTAATCTAATTTTGCCTTGATGAGAGGCGCTCCCGGAGTCTTTCAAAAACATCATTTATTTTCTCGGTTTGTTGTTCAGCTACATTCTTTATCTCGCTGCTCATTTGGGCAACTTTATCGGGATGGTTTTCTTTGAGTTTTGAATTTCTAACAATCTTTAGCTCTTCAAATGAATAATTCTTGTTGATTTTAAAGAAGGCTAAATCAGTTAAAAAAATTTCCAAGTTTAGTGCAACTTTCGCATTTTTTTTCCTTTGCGTGGACTTCCTGTTTCTATTTTTTTTATGGTTTGTTTTCTTATATTCTTTTATGCCTTGTGAACTCCACTCATAGCCTAACCAAAGCAAGAAAAGACCCCCTAAAACAAAAAGAAAGTACAAGATAGAAAATCCGTGTTCTATATTTGAGGTGCTATCGAGCTTGTCTTTAGTTTTTGTTGTTTTGATTGGGTTTTGTTTTTGGTGTTTTACAGCTTGTAATTCGTTATCGTTCCAAAAGCCTACAAGTGGTTCATTGCCATTGGAAAATGTGAGCGTGCCTTGGCCATGCCTATTATTGTTTTTGAACTCACCAATATATTTGTCACCATTAGGGTAGGTCTCCATTCCTTGCCCATTAAATTTATTGTTACCCCATTTACCAACATATTGTGTCCCATCATCAGATGTAAACGTGCCCTGGCCGTGCCTCTTGTTATTTTTGAACTCACCAATATAGATGTCGCCGTTTGTATAAGTAAAAACGGCAAAACAATCATTTTTATTGCCTGTTGAAGGACACAGCGAAAAATCCGACGCAAAAACAGTATCCGAACTAAATCCAAAAGACAGCACTATTGCAAATGAGCATACAGCAATGAACGTTTTCATAGTGTCAGCAATACTTAAGAGGCTTATTCATTGAAAAAACTGTCATTTTTAGATATTCTTCTAATTGTTTTAAAGGCCGGAGTCTTATGACCAAAATGGCATTGTCTCAATCATAATTTTTGAGATACAGAAAATGACTATTGCCGCTAATAAAAATTTAATGATTAAATCCACTCTCATTTATTTCTCCATTAAACGTTTGTCTTTTAATCAACTTAATAAACTCTAACATCCGAGAAGAATCAGTAGCATCAGCAGTTATACGTAAACCTAAAAGAACATGTTTAGTAAGCGTATTAGAAAACTACCTATTAAGCGTGAAGGATGATTATATGGAATGCAAGGGAAGGGTGCATTCTAGAAAAAAAATTTACAAAAATATATTTTTTAGTATTGATAATTATATATTTTCTATTCAAAATATTTTGGTGGCGAGTGCGGTGTAGAGATGGTCTGTCTTACATAAATCAAAGTCATTGATCGTGAGCTATTTTCATAAAAAATCTAGACTTTGCCTTCATTTTAACCCACATGATCTATTGGGTTACTGATGCTGTTTTTGTTAATGTTTAGTGATATATCACCTGATAATTTTTTATAGCAGCTAAGTTAGGCTCGTACCCTAGCCCAGCGTTCATGCCCAGTGTTGCTTTCGCAGGCGTGCTCGCAAACATATCCCCAACCATTTCTGACCGCAAAGGATTAGGGTTGATGTCAACTTCCAACATGCCGTTGCCACCAACAGCAGCTAGTGCATGTGCGGATGCGACCAGCCCAATACCACCGCCAAGATAATGTGGACAGTAAAGTTTTCCTGATCCAATTATCTGTCGCGCTAATGGTATAGTTTTGCTCAAACCGCCCCATTTTGCTAGATCGGGTTGGATTACATCCAAAACATTATTTTTTATGATTTCATCAAAACTGCTTTGTCCTTGAATGTTTTCGCCTGCTGCTATAGCCATAGTGGCATTTTTTTTCACTATTTTCCACTCTGACAGTGGCCGGTCAGCAGCAATTGGCTCTTCAAGCCATTTGAGATTAAAAGGTTCTAGCATATTCAATTTTTTACTAATTTCGTTTATACTCCAAGCTTGATTGGCATCAGCAAGGAGGGTGCCGTTAAGACCGATTATTTGACGCACTGCTAAGAGATTTCTGAGATCAAGATCATTGTTAAAACCAATTTTTAACTTAAAAGAATCGTATCCTAGCGCAATTGATTCGCTAACTAAAACTTCTGGATTATTTGGATTAATGCCACTCGCGTAGGTTGAAACCGAATCATTGGTTCCCCCAAACAGCTTCCAAATGGGCAGGTTTTTTTGTTTGCCCTCTATATCGCACAGTGCAATCTCTAGGCCAGCTATGCACTGTGCTAAAGGACCTTTTTCACCAGTTTGCAAACCAAGAATCCATGTTTTTTCTGTCATATAATCAAAAGCGTGTTCAGCATTTTTAAAGTTTTTCGATAGTATAAGTGGTGCAAATAACTGATCTATTAATCTTGCGCGGTGTTCTGCACCTACATTTGGAAAATTACACCAAATTTCACCCCATCCTATAATCCCATCAACATCAGTGATTTTGACGATCACCATTGGCCTGCTTAACATTGTTCCGAAGGATGTTTGAACTGGAGTTTCTAGTGGGTACCGGTAAACAAAAACGTCAATAGTGGAAATGTTAATCAATTTATAACTCCGCTTGAATTTAAAGTTAGTCGGTGAACAATCTGAAATCACGTGTGGTTTTATTAATGTATAATTATTGTTAAGTTTATGAGGCCTACTCAGATGTACTTATAACCAATTCTTGCAAAAAAAATATGTAACGCATAAAAGAATCTTGTTCTTGGTATTGATGGATATAAAATTCTTTGTGATATGGACCTTTCTCTAGCCTCTTTTACACATATTATAATTGGTGCAGGCTCTGCCGGATGCTTGCTCGCCAATCGTTTGTCCGCAAGCTCTAAAAATGAAATTCTCATTTTAGAAGCAGGGGATTGGGACGACAATTTTTGGTTGAAGCTCCCAGTTGGATATTTCAGGTCAATCAATAATCCAAGGGTGTCTCGTCATTTTGCAACGGAACCAGGTGCAGGCACTGCTGGACGATCAATTGATTGGCCCAGAGGGCGTGTTATTGGCGGTTCCAGCAGTATAAATGGACTGATTTTTATTAGGGGCCAAAGAGAAAACTTTGATAACTGGGAAAAACTTGGAAATAACGGATGGTCTTATGATGATGTATTGCCCTATTTTAGAAAATTAGAAAATTTTTCGGGGCCGAAGTCGCAATATCATGGCAGTTTTGGAGAATTGCAAGTCTCTGAGCTTCGTAATAGCCATCCATATTGCGCTGCATGGCTTAGCGCAGCATCTGAGCTTGGCCTGGCCAGAAACAATGATTTTAATGGTGAAACAACTTCTGGAGTTGGTGGTTATCAACTTTCAATAGGAAAACGATGGCGTAGCAGCGCATCAAGTGCATTTCTCAAGCCAGCTTTGGCGCGAAAAAACGTGACTGTTTTAACTAATACAGTGGTGGAAAAAATCCTGATTAAAAATAGAGTTGCTGTCGGTGTGCGAATTCTCCGTGAAGGTAAAAAAGATGATATAAAAGCCAGTGTTGAGACTATTGTGTGTGCTGGAGCGATACAATCGCCACAATTACTTCAATTGTCGGGCATTGGTCCTGGCAAGTTATTAAGTAAATTGGGACTTGACGTTATCATTGATAGACCATCTGTTGGTGGAAATCTGCAGGACCATTATCAGATGCGAACGATTGTCCGTATGCGCGACAAAGGCTCCCTTAACAATGCCATTCGTAACCCGATTGAATTAACAAAAATGGGTATGGATTGGCTTTTTAGAGGCCGTGGATCGCTTACGGTTGGCGCTGGGCAAGTTGGCGGGGCAGCACACACAGAGCACGCGCCTACAAATTACCCTGACATCCAATTTAATGTGATGCCTTTATCAGTAGACAAACCAGGCGAACCTCTCCATGGATATTCTGGGTTCACCGCCGCAGTGTGGCAATGTCACCCTGAATCACGAGGCCGTATTGACATAACATCGTCTGACCCATTAGCTGATCCTATGATTGTGCCTAATTATCTTTCACATGAGTTGGATCAAAAAACTTTGGTTGCGGGTGTGAAAATGCTCAGAAAAATTTATCAAGAAAAAAGTTTCAATAAACTTTGGGATGAAGAAATGGTGCCTGGATCAAATGTCCAGACTGATGAAGGAATTTTGAACGCGGCGTGTAAAGGTGGTGGCACTGTTTACCACTGTGTCGGTACCTGTCGTATGGGGATTGATAAAGATGCAGTGGTTGATCCCCAATTGTGCGTTCGTGGTGTTGAACGGCTACGTATCGTAGACGCCTCGATTATGCCAACAATAACATCAGCAAACACCAATGCACCGACTTATATGATTGCAGAAAAAGCAGCAGATATGATCATTTCTAGGAAATAGATGACTAATTATTGTGTTTTCTATTATTCTTTATTGTGAGGAGGCACATATGGCAACCTCGCACGCGCTTTCGTTTCTGCGGCTCCTGCATTTCGAATGTAACGTGAGGCATCATCAGTGCGAACAACGTTTACGTATGATGGCTCACCACCGGTTATTTTATGTATCTTAAGTCTCTTTTTTTGTTCACTGGTGATCGTGTTATACATGGTTTGCCTATCCCAAACACTTTCACAAATAGCACGCAGCGAAGAGGCTTCAGCAGCATATTCCGGGTTATCAATGAGATTATTAAGCTCATTTGGATCCGTTGACAGATCAAATAAAAGATAATCAACGCCCTCTATATCCATAAATTTGAAGCTACCACGCTTTACCATGCGACTAGGGCCAGTTGAACCATCAGCAGCAAACTCCGCAAAGACAATATCGTTCAGTTCATCTTGTTTGCCATATAATGCGGGTACAAGTGACTGCCCATCTATTGGACTTGCATAATCAGTAAATTGGGCGCCATTTGCTAAGTCTAAAAGAGTTGGCATTATGTCTAGCAATGAGGCGTTTTTTTGAACTCTTCGGGCACTCCAGCGTTTGGGAGCATGCATCACTAATGGGACTTTCGATGCCCATTCAAAAAAGTGTTGTTTGTACCACATCCCCCGTTCCCCCATCATTTCACCGTGGTCAGCAGTTAAAATGATGATGGTGTCATCCGCCATACCTGAACGCTCAAGAGCATGGCGTAAACCGGCGATCTTGCTATCAATATAGGATATCATTCCGTAATAAGCGTGCTTGGCATTGCGGCGATGCTCATTTGTGAGGGAGCATTCATCTCGACCTTGACAGTAATGTAGGTTTCTACTGAGGTGGTCCATTTGCTTTAGCTCCATTGGGGGAACCGTAGGTAAGGGAATCTTTGAGTGATCATAGATATCCCAAAACTCATCGGAAATCACGAATGGTGAATGAGGGTGAGTAAATGACACTGTAAGCATCCAAGGATCCTTATTTTGTCGGCGGGCTAAATCATATATCGCTTGTAAACCGTGATAGGCTACCTCATCATCATAATCCATTTGCAAAGTGCGAATGCAGGGGCCACTTTCAATCACTGGCGCCATTGTTAAGCCAGTTGGCCTGTATTTACAGCCTTTGCTCCAATCGACAGTCCAAGCAAAATTTGCAGGGTAGATTTCTGTTGTGTGGCGTTTGTTATAGCCGTGTAGTTGGTCAGCACCTACAAAATGCATTTTTCCCGAAAGTTCAACATTGTAGTCAAGTCCCCGCAAATAATGCGCAAATGTAGGTATTGAAGCCATAAATTCTGAGGCGTTGTCATGCATTCCAATCGAGAATGGCATTCGCCCTGCGTGCAGTGAGGCTCGCGATGGGCCACACATTGGGAGGTTGCAATATGTGTTTTCAAAAACAACGCCCTCTGCACCCAGCGCATCAATTGCAGGAGCTTTGACTATTTTATCACCGTAAATAGAAAGAGCAGGTGCAGCTAATTGGTCTGCCATAATAAAAAGAAAATTTGGACGCATTTTTTAGCCTTAATCAATGTTGTTCTATGAGTTATTTAGACCCAGTCGAAGAAATGCCTCAGGAGGCGCTTCATTAATAATCATTAATCTTTTCAATAGCTTCATTAAATCTTTTTCTATTGCAATATCGTTGAAAGGTTTATCCTGATTAGGATCTGTTTTTAAGTCATATAAAACGGTGGTTGTGTCCTCATATCCCCCACCTTGACCAAAATGGCCAACAGGTTGTCCTTTCTGGTTTCGTCGAGCTGGAATTTTCAGTAACGGGATACCTTGTGTAAATTTAAAATCATTAATTAATGTTGCCTCTGACAAAACATCCTTCTCATAAAATGATTTTTGGCGCATTGGCATCAGGGTGTAGTCAAATAAATCTTCCTTTGTCATATCTTCAGGATACCTAAAATAGGTGTATCTTCCATCAGTAATATTGGTGCCTGCTCCAAACATTCCATACATCGCTGCGTCTCGAATTTTTTGATTGTTGTTAACCAGGTCTAATAAAGATTTCCCTTCCACAAAATTTGGTGTTGTTATGTTAAAAGAATCTAAAATAGTGGGCATTATATCAGTTGTTTGAGTTAATTCTGTTATCCTTTTTTTTGCATTTTCATCAATATCTGGATGGTGTAAAATAAGTGGAATATTTGCTATTTCGTTAAAAAATGGCATTCTGTTTTTTCCCCACCAATCATGCTCTTCAAGCATGAATCCATGGTCAGTTGAGAGAATAAGTGCGGTATCCTTCCAAAGGTCATGTTTGTCAAAATAGTCTAAAAGTTTTCCAAAGTACTCGTCACACATACTTACTAATGCAGCATAATTAGCTTTCATTTCCTTGGTTAAAAGCAGTGACTCTTCTGTTTTTTTGTAACGTGGCCAATCAAAGATTGGTCCTTCATAGCTTGTTTTGTAACGCTCTTTGAACCTTGGTGGTGCAGAAAAGGGCTCGTGAGGGTCAAAGCACTCTAAATGCAAAAACCAGTTATCAACTTCGCGGTTTGTATCAAGAAAATTAAAAGCTGATTGAAAGGCTCTTGGACAACAGTAATCTTGCTCTTCCTTCATATAATCTCTGTTTATCATCGATTGAATGCGACCATCAGAATAATCCTGGTCGCCCTTCAAGGGATGCTGTATCGAATGATATTCTTTTCTAAATCGTTCCAGAGGCGGTTGTACCATCGCTTTCCATTTATCCCACTCTTGCCCTCTAACAAAGTCCCAAGATGAGTAACGATTGTGAAATGTCGCGCCTCCGTCTTCAAAGTAATGGTAATGATCTGTAATTAAGTGAGTATAAGTCCCAGCAGATCTTAGAAGCTCTGAAAATGAATTGTCAAAAGGCTCTAGTGGGCCCCAGCTGCGATGAAGAAAATTTAGTCGGCCCGTGTGAAGATCTCGTCTAGCAGGCATACAAGGCAGGCTCCCTACATAATGGTTTTCAAAAGTAATCGAGCGTTCAGCAAAGCGGTCAAAACTTGGAGTATCAATGTGATGGCCACCATAACAACCCAGGGCATTCCTTACTAAGGAGTCAAATAAAACAAAAACCATTTTCATGTTGTAAAACCTCTCCAGATTGTTGGGCTTAGTTAATTTTTGGGACTTTAGGTACCATATAAAAATATTTTAACAATTTTTTGTTGACTGTCTGTATAAAAATTAGCTTAGATTTTCGTATGTTCTTCTGGGTATTCCAGAAAACACTTATCAAAGCTTTTTTTTTGGGTGGTTGTAATCGAAAACGTCAAATTCTTTTCTTTACTTTCAAAAGTCTCTGGCCAATTGGCACTGCTAGTTTTACTGGTCTTTTTTAGTAATATAGCAATCGGAAAATATTTACATCTAAATGGTATAAGCATTGTTGCGCCAATTAATGGTGGAGCAGAATTTTTGCTATTTTCTCTAGTGATAATTTTATTTACGATTTGTGTGCTTACCAAAGAAAATATAAAAGTTAAAGATTAAGAATAAAATATATAGGGAGAAAACTCATGGGAAATTACAAAATGGATAATGATGACAATATAGAGTCGGTTGGTAGAAGAAATTTTTTAACCGCTACAACAAAATATGGTTTTACCACCGCAATAGTGGCTGCAGGTGCAGGAACACTATTATCTGAAGAAGCAATGGCAGTTACAGCGCAAGAAGAAAAAGAAAGAAAATCTGCTGCAAAATTTGAAATGATAATTGGTACGCAATCAACATTAGGATCAAGTCGAGGAATGGCAGCAATGCAATTGGATTTTAAGGAAAATATCCAAAACATGACTAATGGTGCAATATATGTAAACTTAGGCCATAGCCGAAAGTTTGGGGTAGGCAAAAAACTGGCTAACAAGGTTCAAAAAGGTATTATACAGTGTGGTCAGCACTCCATTTCGAATTTAGCGCCATTTTGTCCTCCAGTTGATTTAATTAATATTCCTTATTGGAGTGCGGATAATCAAAGTTATGTTAGCTTAGTAACCTCAGACACATGGAAAAAAACCGTTGACCCTAAAATGGCAAAGGCTGGATTCAAAGTTCTTTGGTATCCTTCTAATGGAGCAAGAACGTTTTCAGTTCGTCGGGGCGGCGAGCCAATTTTAAAAGCTGCTGATTTGCAGGGGGTCAAGTTCCGGGTTCCTGGATCTCCAATGTTGCAGCAATTTGTCAGGCTACTAGGGGCTAGCCCAACTCCTGTTGCATGGGGTGAGACTGCTTCAGCAATGAAACAAGGAGTAGCTGACGCTTGTGACGTAACTATCACAGCTTTGTGGAATGCAAAGTTTCATGACGTATTAGGTCATATTACATTAGCAAATAGCGTTCACGGAGGGCAGGTTTATAGCTGTAATCTAGAATGGTATAATAGCTTGCCTTCAGACGTCAGGGAAGGGCTTGATTATGCTTCAGATGTCACAGCCAGGCAAGCTTATGCCAAAATGCCGGCAGCAGAATCTTACGCCAAGGCTGATATGATGAAAAGTGGAGTGAAATTCCATAAAATGAGTGCGGATGCACTTGCTGAAGTCATTGAAAAAGCTGGACATCAGCGACCTGAGTATGATGAATTTAAGAAAAAGTTTGCTGGCTCTTTAGATGTGTTTGAGAAACTTAGAGAGGCTGCAAACACAATAAATCCTCGGTACTTAATAGACTCCATATAGAAATCTGTATTTTAGTAAAATAAGTCAGCCACCATTCTCAAAAAAATTTTAAGAATGGTGGCGCTTTAAAATCATACTGGCACGTTTATAATGTTGTTTCGATTAATTAAATTATTAGATGATAATTTTGAACGCTGGCTGTTATTTGCGTTTTATTCGCATGTTGTGGCAATAGTTTTTATCGAGGTTATTCGGAGATTTGTTTTCAGTTATTCCTCAATTTGGGGTGAGGAAACTGCTAGGTATGCATTTATTTACTTAGTTTGGATCGGGGCGTCAGCTGCGATCAAAGATCGTTCGCACATCCGCATTGACATTATTTTCAAATTTTTGTCTGAGAAAAACAAAGCGCGTCTGTACATTTTTACAGAACTAACAACCCTTATTTTTGCATGTGTTGCTCTTTATTATTCAAGTATTGGGGTTTGGGAAACTATTAAATTTGATACTTTGACTAGCGGACTTCGTGTAAGTCAAGCTTGGTTTACTTTTGCCGTTCCATTTGGTCTGACGTGCTTAATGGTTAGAGTTGTTCAGAGAATATTCTTAGATATTTCTGATATTCGTAATGGAAGGCCAGTATTTACTGGCCAAAAAATGTTTTCATAGAGGTTTCTGCATAATGATGTACCAAACCATAGAGGCTTCTGTAGACTGGACTTGGGGAATAGCACTGCCATTAATTGGTATTATTGTCTTGATGGGGCTTGGTATCCCGATGTGGGTGTCCATGGGGATTGGTGTTTCAGCGCTCCTCTTTTTCACTGGGACTTTACCTCTTGGGTTACTCGGTGAAACGTTATTCGAAGGGATGGATGCGTTTGCGTTACTTGCGGTTCCTTTATTTATTTTAACGGGAGATGCGCTCGTTAGAACAGGACTTTCTGCCAAACTTCTTTCAGTCGCAGAGGCAACAGCGGGTGGCTTCCGGTCAGGGTTTGGAACTTCTACAGTTCTTGGGTGTGGTTTTTTTTCCTGTATATCAGGTTCTGATGCCGCCGGTTGTGCGTCGGTTGGAAGGATGACTATTGATCGACTTGTTCAGTCTGGATATCCAAGGGCTTATGCTGCCGCTTTAGTGGCTTCTGGAGCTTGCACGGGAATACTTATACCACCCTCCATAGCTTACATTGTAATAGGCCTTGTGCTCGGGGTTTCCACTTCTACACTCTTTGTTGCTGCGGTTGTTCCTGGCACGCTTATCTTAATTTCTATTATGTTAACAAATGCTTTTATAAATCGGCGACGAAACTATGAGAATGCAGGGCAATCGTTTTCCATATCTAATTGGTTGGATGCAATTTGGGACGGTAAATATGCTTTAACCATTCCGTTTATAATTCTTGGTGGAATTTATTCTGGAATATTCACGCCCACTGAAGCAGCTTCTGTTGCCGTTGTGACAACGCTTACTTTTGGTTTTGCTCTCAAAACAATTAATCTGTCAGATTTGCCCAAAATGTTGATAAGCTCTGCAAAGGTTAATGGTGTTATTCTGCCAACGGTAGCTTTGTCACTTCCGTTAGCAGAGGCTTTGGGCGCTCTAAACATTCCACAATGGATAATCGAAAACGTTCTTGCTATGACGGATAACTACAGTCTTATTATTTTAATAATGCTTTTATTCTTTATAATTGCTGGATGCGTAATGGAAGCAGTACCTAATATTGTATTAATGGGTCCCGTATTGTTTCCTTTAGCTCAAGAAATTGGAATGCATGATATACATTTTTGTATCGTTATGGTGACCGCGCTTGGAATAGGGTTTATCACTCCGCCTATAGGCCTTAATTTGTTTGTGATATCCGGTGTCACTGGTGAGTCAATTATGGACGTTGCCAAACACGCGTTCCCTTTTGTTTTTTCTATGCTCTGCGTTGCTATAGCCTTAGCTTATATTCCGGCCTTATCACTGGCTTTTATCAATTAAATCTTTGCACTCAACCGTGTAGAGACTTTAGCTTGTATGCCTTTAAAAACCGCTCTTCGATGATAGACCAGTCTTCGACGCCGCATGCTTCCTCCCAGCCCGTATATTCATGTTTGAGCATGTCTTCAACTGGACTGTTGGTTCCAATCAAATCTTTTTGCTCCGTTCGATCATCATCCATATCATAGAGCTCCCAAGGTTGGCCATGTTGGCGTACCAACTTCATATTATCAAGACGAATGGCACTGTTACCCTCGTGTTCCCAAAAAATTGGCTGTTGTCGTTGCCAATCTTTCCCATAAATTAGTGGGAGAATAGACTCGCCGTCCAATTTCATAGTACTGCGTTCCTTATTTTCATTCGGATACGAGACGCCCGAGACCTCTAGAATTGTTGGTAAAATATCAACAACGTGAACCGGTTCGTGTACAATGTTTGATTTCCTAATTTTTGCTGGCCAGTGGACAATCATAGGTGTTGATATGCCTCCTTCATGAACCCAATGTTTATGGAGCCGAAACGGAGAATTTGAAACATTAGACCATGGTAGGTCATAGCTCATGAACGTGTTGGACGGTCCGGGCCTTACCCCAACTATATTCCCTAAGGTGACTTTTTTACCATCTGCCGTTGTCTCTGGAAACCTCTGTAAAAAACCGTCTTCAGCAAGAAATTCTGCACAACCACCATTGTCAGATAGAAAAAGAATCAAGGTGTTGTCAAACTTTTCCTGCTGCTTAAGAGAGCTGATCAAGCGACCAATAGATTGATCCATACGATCAATTTGTGCAGCATAAACAGCCATTTTCATGGCTTCCCATTCAGTATGCTTGATATCTGTCCAAGCTGGAGCAGATTCGTCCCTAGGTGATAGTTTCCAGTTTTGTCTTAATATACCATGTGAGTTCATTTGTTCGTGTCTTGCTCCACGAATATAGTCCCAGCCGCGGGAATATGAGTTCTCATATTTAGATATGGTTTCTTCAGGTGCTTGAAGTGGCCAATGGGGAGCTGTGTGCCCCAGGTAGAGAAAAAAGGGCTTGTTCTCATCAGTTTCCTTTATCATCTGAATTGCTTTGTTTGTTATTGTGTCAGTGAAATAAAAACCTGGTTCCACCTCTATCCGTTTGTCATCTTCCATAAGGTGATGGGGTGAGAAATGATTAGCGGACCCATCAACAATTCCAAAAAACCTTTCAAAACCCCTTTGCCTGGGAGTTGGGTGGCTACTATCTCCTGGAGTCCAGTCGTCAGCGTCACGGGCAACATAATTTCCGCCTACATGCCATTTTCCAGACATTAAGGTTTGGTAGCCGGAAATCTTTAAAATCTCAGCAATGGTTAGAGCATGGCTCTTCAGGTAGCCTTGATAGGCCTCAAGTCCAAGGTCAGGAGTCATATGGCCAATACCTGCTTTGTGAGGGTAAAGTCCTGTTAGAAGTGATGCCCGTGTCGGACAACACCTTGCACAATTATACATCGATGTAAGAAGAAGGCCGCTACGTGCCATCATGTCCAAACAGGGAGTTTGAATTTCGGATCCCGTGATTCCTAAATCTGAAAAGCCCATATCATCAGCTAGTATTAAAATAATGTTTGGCTTCTCGTTTACTGTGCTCATATTTGATTTCCTAAGATGTTTGTCTTAACTATTTACTGGTCATGATTTTGTGCCAAGCAAGCATTGGATTTCCAAGTCTATCAATCAAGCCAGCTTTTCGAAAATAGCCACGATCAATTTCTACAAATGCATCTGTAAAAAAAACAACACCTTCTGAAACAGCTTTGGCTTTTAACCAAAGGTTTTCAATAGATTCTGCAATCACTGTTTGATTATCTATGTTCTCTGAAGGGTTATGGGGCGAACTACTTGAGAGAACGTGCAATAAAAAACTGTGTCGTTCCCTCCAGGTTTCGATGGTAGCAATGCTAACTTCATTTTCAAAAATAAGATTTTGTTTTAAAACGATACCATCAATAAAATTTGTTAAACCAGCACTTACCCAATTTTTTGGAAAAAAATCTTCAAATGTTTCAAGTTTTGATGGATTAAAGCCGTGCTTAATTACATGAAAGTGCCTACCATTTTTATCTGTTTCCCCAAAGTTTTTCCAAAGAGGTGAAACGAGTATTTTGACCTTAGTTTGTTGACGGAATTCGATGTATTCATTGACAATTTTTTTACTGTCATTCCCTGGCCATATAATCTCAATTTTATCAAATAATTCAGGATATTGTTTTATTAAGTCTATTATCTTTGCATGAGGAATGCCGAATGAGTAGAACGTATATGTAAACCCAACTTTTTTCAGGGCAATTAATCGGTTTAAGACTTTCGAGTCATAAATATCATTAAGTGGCATACGTAATTCATTGATACCTAGTTCACAAAGTGCCAGCAGGGGGTAATCATTTCTCACATCCTTCCTGTAAAATTCGTCCAGAGCTCCACTTGGCGGTATCTGCCGATGCTCTTGCCATGGCAGCCTTAAATCCACTCCAAAAGCAGGGTTTTTTCTTTCTTGAGGGTGAAAAGATTTTAATAAGTGGTTTTGCCCTGCATCAGACACACTGCGCCCAAACGTTCTGTGAAACCTCCAGATATAGTCATCTTCAAAAACATCAAATGTTAAAAATCCAAGCTTATTGACGTCTTCTCGACCACCTTCAAATGGGGGTTTAGAAGAATACATTTCTGAGTAGTCCTGGCGCACAAAAGAAACGGATGGAATAATAAAAAGATCTGTTGTTTTATATGTGTTCAACCAAAAATTGTGAACATGTCCTGAAAACACTGCTGCAACTTGATATTTTTCTATCAGCTCAAGAAACCAAGACCTATCTGGTTCTGAAATGTTATCGTAATGATCAAATTCTTCTGGATCATAGAGAAAAGGTGGGTAGTGAATTGCAATAAATATTTTTTTATTATCTGCTTTTAAGAGTTCATTTTCAAACCAGATCTTTTGCTGATTTGCTTTACTGAGAGGAGCGTTCAATAGCTCTCCATTAAGGAGTATAAAGGTCCATCCTTTGTATGTGAATGATCTATAATCTTCACCAAAATTATCATGATATTTTTTGATTGAACGTTCTGAAATAGCTTCTGCTGGCATCCACTCTGATGGTTTGTCTCCAACATCATGATTCCCGGGAATGCATATGGGTGTTTGAATAAATTCACTAGAAATCTGATGGTATCGCTCTGCAGCCAAATGGTATTCTTTAGATCCTGGAAGTGGGTGCACCATGTCCCCAAGATTCAAAATAAGCTCAGGGTCTAATTGGTTTATACATTTAACAGCATGCTCATACCTTTGGTTTGACAATCGATTGACGGGAAATGGAGAGTTAGAAACGTTGTCCACTGGTGTGACATGTGCGTCACTAAATACTGCAAAACGGAAAAGTATTTTTTTTTCAATCATATTGTGGGCCTTTGTTGGATTAGCACTTTCCCTGAGGCATCTGGCAGTCACTGAAATTACACAGACGCTCAATATGAAAAATCAAAATTAGAACCTCATGATTAAGGTTCTCAAAAATTAATTTATTAAGTTTAACCAATAGCGTGCCTTATTGAACACTGATGAAGCAAACTAATACTAAAATTTTCATAAATCACAAATGAAAGACTCTATCAAAATAATAACCATGCTCTTTGTTTTTAAAGTATATTTATATTGACAATAACCATCTCCATTCGTCCTAATTATTTGCTAAAAAATTGTAACAATTTTTAGGAATTCTGCTATTGAAATAATGGAAATTATTAAATTCTGGATCCATTTTTTTGTTTGATCAGGTAAAACTGTATATTATGTAATTCTGAATAATTTTGATCAAAGGTTGATGTCGAGTGAAAATCGTTTTTGTACTTTTAGACTCCCTAAACCGTAATGCGATAGCGCCTTACGGCTCAAAAGCAGTCCACACTCCTAATTTTACAAGGTTTCAACAGCGTGCAATAACTTTTGATAATCATTATGTGGGTAGCCTGCCGTGTATGCCGGCACGTCGGGACTTGCACACAGGGCGAAGTCATTTTTTGCATCGGAGTTGGGGGCCGCTTGAACCATTTGATGATTCATTTCCTGAATTAATGAAGCAAAATGGCACTTACTCTCATTTAATTACTGATCATCATCATTATTTTGCCGACGGGGGAGCAACTTATCATCAGCGCTACTCATCCTGGGACTTGGTCAGAGGTCAGGCTATTGATAGATGGAAAGCTGATGTGGCTCCTGATTTAGAAGCATTGAAAGCAGATTATCATCCGCTGCAGCATCACCGCATGAATTATATGATTAACAGGCAGCATATCAAAAATGAAGAAGACTACTGTTCACCAAAGTTGTTTAAACTTGCTAATGAATTTTTAACTAAAAACCATGGAGTTGATAATTGGTTTTTACAGCTTGAGTGTTTTGATCCTCATGAACCATTTCACGCGCCAGCACGATTTAGGGATCTCTATAAAACGTCTTATGATGGGCCTATTCTTGATTGGCCAATTTATGACAGAGTGACAGAAACACCGGAAGAGATTGCAGAGTTGCGTGCGAATTATTCTGCACTCGTAACTATGACAGATGAATATTTTGGTAGCTTGTTAGATTTTTTTGATGAGAATGAAATCTGGTCAGATACTGCATTGGTTTTGACTACTGATCATGGATTCTTACTTGGAGAACATGACTGGTGGGCAAAAAATAGAATGCCTGTTTATGATGAAATTGCACATATTCCTTTGATGATATATCACCCAGATTTCAGCGCTCATGGGGGTACAAGGCGTACAGCTCTTACTCAGACCGCTGACCTGATGCCAACACTTTTGGAGATGTCTAATATTCCAGTGCCTTATGATGTAACAGGAAAATCTCTGTTGCCAATTCTGGCTGGAGATCAAGTCTTACGTGATAGCTTAATTTTTGGCTATTTCGGTGCGGCTGTGAATGTTACTGATGGAAAACATAGTTATTTTCATTATCCAGTCAAAGAAGCCGATGAAAGTCTTTATGAGTATACTTTAATGCCTACGCGTATGACCTCACGGTTTTCTATTAAAGAGCTACTTGGAGCTACTCTTTATCCATCATTTTCCTTTACCAAAGGAGCTCCATTACTTCGTCTGAACCCTAAAACTAGCGTAGACGGTGATCCTTTGGAAGTGCAAGGAATGACGTTTATGGATGCTCAGTCAGCCATATATGATTTAATATCTGACCCTTCACAATCAACACCTATATCTGATTATGAAATAGGATCAAGAATGAAGCGTTATATTGTTGATAATATGAAAAAAATGGATGCACCTCCAGAGTCTTTTTTGCGTTTTGGTTTCTCATCAGAAAATCAATAGGGGTTGGAAAAACTAAGCGTAATCAACATAAAGTAGTTACTAAGAAACTGTACTGCTGAGACGGCTGAAAGACAATCTGTTTCAAATCGATTTGAGCTATTGACGGTGGCAAATCGTAGAAGTCGCTTCTAAATTTACCTCGCATTTCACTCTGCTTAATATTCAGGGTTTCTAAAGCAGTTTTCTTTTACAGATTCACTTTATTAGGGGCTGGTACCACGGGCCTCAGGAAAGGATTTGATAAATTACGGTCCCCACAAGTTTAACAGTGATATTTTAGCTTAACTCCAGAACTCGTGCTCTTCATTTAGTGCAATGATAAATGTTTTATATCTTTAAGGCCGATTGATAATGATCCTAAACAACTGTGGGGAGGGTGAAGTGATGTCAAAGATCCACAGTCTAAGGAGTTTTACATTTTTTTAGCTAAAAATCTGAAGCCTCTTTTTTGGCATAACAGTTGCTTGAATTGTTTGGCGTATTCGTCAAAAGTTTATGAAGAGCTTAGAAATGAAAAAGAAAAAAATCCTTATCTTTGGTTTGCCCGGTTCTGGCAAAACCACCCTTTCTAAAAAGGTATCAGAAAGGCTAAAGGCTCTTCACTTAAACGCAGACGAAATCCGGAAGAGGTTTAACGATTGGGATTTTTCAAATGAAGGCCGTTTAAGACAAGCTGAGCGCATGAATAATCTAGCTAAAAATGCGTCAGAAGATTTTATTGTTCTGGACTTTGTTTGTCCAACAAAGCGTTTTAGGGCAATGATCGCTGCAGACACCACTATCTTTATGGATACTATTTTAAGCAGCCGCTTCGCTGATACTAATAAAATATTTGAGATGCCTGATGAAACCGAAAACATCACATTTCGTATCAAGGAAATGAATTCAGACCACGAGGCAAAAAAAATTACTACTACTTTGATGAATGTTGACCTCAGCAGACAAGCTGGTTTAGACACCATATCAAAATCAATTAGTTTAGGTGCTGAGATCTTGTCGCCACACAACATTATTTCCAAGGCAAAGATAATATCTGGAAACCCATAAGGGTTTTGATGGTTTCTCAGCTAATATAGATTTGCAAATTACCCACTGCCTTTTCACAGTATTTTTTTAAGACTGAAAAGTTAAGCG
>JAOEUK010000004.1 GCA_028382965.1 Candidatus Puniceispirillum sp. | reverse complement strand
TTGTGCACGGACAAATCAATGTGATCGAATCTGCTGGGCACATGCTGCCAGCTGAATTCCCTAACAAAGTTAATGCTATTTTACGCAATTTTTTAAATGATACTGATAAGAGTTAACCCTATGAACAATCCCCTTTTTAAAAATATTGCAGTTATTGGCGCAGGCACCATGGGTAGCGGAATCGCTGCACAAATCGCAAATGCAGGACATAATGTATTGCTTCTTGATCTTGATGCCCGGGATGGGGTAAGCAAAATACCTTCGGCGGCGGCTCTTGACAGATTGATCGCCTCTGACCCACCACAACTCATGCACAAGAGTTATGTTGAACGAATTTCTCCTGGCACAATAAACCACGATTTTGCCAAGTTAGCTGATTGTGACTGGATCATAGAGGCAGTTGTTGAGCGTATTGATGTCAAAAAAGACTTGTATAAGCGTTTAAATGAGATAATTCGCGAAGATTGCATCGTTAGCTCCAACACCTCAACCATTCCCATTAAACTGTTAGTCGAGGATTTGCCTGCCTCATTTCAACAACGATTTGCAATAACACATTATTTTAATCCAGTGCGGTACATGCGGTTATTAGAACTGGTACGGGGCGCAAAGACAACCAGCAAAGTAATAAATAAACTTGCTGACTTTAACGACCGTTCCCTTGGAAAGGGTGTTGTGCGCTGCGGAGACACACCAGGTTTTTTAGGGAACAGAGTTGGTGTGTTTGCACTACAAGTTGGCATTGATGAGGCAGTTAGGTGTGGTCTTACTATTGAGGATGCTGATGCACTAATGGGCCGCCCCATGGGCATCCCAAAAACAGGTGTATTTGGTCTATATGACCTCATTGGCATCGACTTGATGTCAGATGTTGTCAAATCTCTGGGTAACATTTTACCAAATGATGATGCTTTTCATGCCGTAGGCAACGAAAAAAAAATGATCACTGCAATGATCAACGATGGCTTTACTGGCGATAAAGGCAAAGGTGGGTTTTATATGAAAAGCCCTGATGGTATTCGAATGACACTTCAGTTTTCCGGTCATGATGGGATCACTCTACCAGACTACGCTATTGCAGACAAAAAAATTCCAGCTTCCGCAGTGTTAGCTGCAGAAGCATCAGCTCGACAACAGGAGCCCTTAGTACCAATTCTTGCAAAAAATGATGCTCATGCCCAATTTTGTCGACGTGTACTAGGACGAGTTTTGGCTTATGCTGCGAGCCTCATACCTACTGTAACAGAAAACCCTCAGGACATTGATGACGCAATGAAACTCGGATTTAATTGGCAACGCGGGCCATTTGAATTGATTGATGCTATCGGAAGCAGTAAAATGCGGGAACTGATGCTTGAAGCTGGCGTTAAAGTCCCAGCCATTCTTGAGGTCGCCAAGCCATTTTACCAAGTGGACGGGAGTGCGTTAACAGTTCGACATGCTGATGCCGAATACAAACCATTTAGTTTGCCCCCTGGCGTAATACGTTTCCAGATGAAACGTAAAACCATGACCCCAATTTTAGAAAATGACGCGGCTAGTTTATTCGTTTTGAATGGTTTTGCCGAAGGAGTAAATGACCTTAGGCTTATAGAATTTCATTCAAAGGCAAATGCACTTACTGACGCTTCGATGGAAATTGTTGCAGCAGCAGCAGAAGACCATGGCAGTGGAATTATCATCCACAATGATGCCCAACATTTTTCTGCGGGTGTCGACCTAAATGCGTTTAGAAATTATATAGAAAAAAGTGACTGGACCGGAATCGATGTTTTTTTGCAGCGTTTTCAAGAAGCCGTCTGCAAGCTCAAGTATACACCTGTACCTGTGATTGGAGCACCCTCAGGCCTTGCTGCTGGTGGCGGCTTTGAAGTTCTTGCTCACTGCGATAAATTAGTAGTCCACACAAATTCAGTGATGGGGCTTGTTGAATCTGGCGTAGGAGTTGTGCCAGGTGGTGGCGGAATTAAAGAGACATATCTGAGATGGTTTGATGCTAAACAGTCTTGGGAAGATGCTGCTTGGAACACCTGGATGAATATTGGTTATGGAGCCACAGGGTCATCACCTGAGTTATCTGCAAAATTAAAGTATTTTCTTCCAAACCGAGATGAAACAGTAATGAACCGTGATCGCCTTCTTACGCGGGCAATATCATTGGTTGGGCAAATGCAAGACAGTTACATGGCTCCCAAAAAACCTATTTTGAAGCTTGCTGATAAAAGCCTATTTGAAAAGATGTCTAACTTTATGCAAGCTGGTGTTGATCGCGGTGACTTTATGCCACACGATAAAACTGTGGCAATGACCATTGCAAACGTAATGCTAAATGACCTTGATCAAGGCAATGATGCAGATGAAGGCATGCTCTATGCTCGGGAACGCAAAGCCTTTATAAAACTAGCTAAAACAACCAAAACATACGAACGCATATCATCTATGCTTGATGATGGAAGTCCAGTTCGCAACTAAAGTATAGTTGGCAGCTATTTAAACAGATTGAGTGTTCTTATAGCGCCACACCAAGCAGAGCTGAAAAGGTGTAGGTCAAAAATGATTTAAAGTTTTGGTTGTATACCTTTTGGGTCATAAAAAGGGCGCAAACTAACATCAGCATTAATTAATTTTCCAGCAATATCAATCTGATAATTGGCATTCAATTGCGCATCAGCTGTCTCACCAACACTGCTACATTTGACATACCCTAGGCCAACCGCACTACCGAGATGATGACCATAGTTGCCACTTGTTAAATAGCCAATTAACTCGCCATCACGGTAAATCCCTTCATTGTGATATAATAATGGGTTAGGGTCGCGCAAGCGGAACTGCAACAACCTCTGCGACAAACCATCATTGCGTTTGGCCTTTACGGCATCAGCGCCAATCATAACCCCAAATTTTCCAGCGAGTTTTTCTTCTTTTACAGCAAATCCAAGGCCGGCTTCCAGTACATGATTTTCATTCGAAATATCATGACCAAAATGGCGAAACCCCTTTTCAATTCGACAGCTATCAAGCGCATGAAGGCCACACATGGCAAGAGGATGAGATTGCCGCTGCGCCATAATCGCCTCAAACACATGAGCTGACATATCAGCCGACACATAAAGTTCCCAACCAAGCTCACCGACGTAAGTTACCCGGTGCGCCCGAGCAACCGCATAGCCGATTTCAATAGACTGCAAAGTACCAAATGCAAAATCCTCATTTGCAAGACTCTGGGGAATTAGAGGCTGCAAAAACGACCGCGCCTCTGGTCCCATCACCACAAAAACTGACTCAGAAGCACTAACATCAACTGCCATAGCAAGTGCTCCATCAGGAATATGACCATTGATCCAATGCAAGTCACGCCGGATGGTTGCCGCCGGCGTTACTATTAGAAACTCATCCAAACTAAGGCGGCTAATTGTAACATCCGCCTCTATATGACCATCTGAGTTCAGAAACTGAGTGTATACAATTTTGCCAACGGGAACAGCCACATCATTGGCTGCAATACGCTGTAAAACTGCTTCAGCATCACGTCCTATTAATTTTATTTTCCCAAAGCTAGACATGTCAAACATACCCACTTTTTGCCTAACAGACATATGTTCAGCCGCACTATATTCAAACCAGTTCTGACGACGCCAGCTATACTCATATTGAGCTTTCTTACCCAATTCCTGCTCTACTTTTGGTAAAAACCAATTGGCGCGCTCCCAGCCCGCAACCTCCCCAAAACATGCTCCTTCAGCCTCAAGATAATTATGAATTGGCGAACGCCTTACACCACGCGCTGACGCAAATTGGCGGTAAGGAAAGTGATCGGCGTACAGAAGGCCAAGAGTTTCTGAAACGCGACTTTTTAAATAACTTCGATTAGCCTGAAAAGGCTGCATCCGCCGAATATCAACATCCCATAGATCAATGGGTGCCTCCCCCCGATCCATCCAATCGGCAAGCACCATGCCTGCCCCACCGGCAGATTGAATGCCCACCGAATTGAATCCTGCTGCAACAAAGAAGTTGTCAAGCTCTGGGGCTTCGCCAAGGATATACCTATCATCTGGCGTAAAGCTTTCCGGCCCATTGAAAAAAGTCTTGATACCTGTCGTGGCGAGCATTGGAAACCGTTCAACAGCACGCTCAAGAATTGGTTCAAAATGATCAAAATCTTCTGGTAGAGAATCAAATTCAAAATTGTCAGGAATACCATTCATGCCCCAAGGCTTTGAATTTGGTTCAAACGCGCCAAGCAAAATTTTGCCTGCATCTTCTTTATAATAGGCGCATTCGTCTGGCACCCTTAAGACCGGTAAATTTGGCGTTAAATCAGCCATCGGTTCAGTGACAATGTAGAAATGCTCACATGCATGGAGTGGAACCACAACACCAGCCATCGCGCCAATTTCGCGCCCCCACATACCGCCTGCGTTTACAATATAATCAGCTTCAACTGGCCCTTGATCAGTTTCAACTCCTGTGACTCGGCCATTGGCTTGATTTACATCAGTAACCTTTACATCTTGTAGAATTGATACACCAAAATTACGAGCCCCTTTTGCCAGTGCCTGAGTGATGTTAACCGGATCTGCCTGCCCATCCTTTGGCAACCAAACTCCACCGACCACATCGCCTGTTAACAATCCGGGATAGCGACCAGCAATATCTGAAGGTGAAATTTCATCGATTTCAACTCCAAAGGCGCGTGCCATAGCCACTGAACGACGTAGCTCCTCCATACGCTCATCAGTGAGCGCAACAGTAATTGAACCATTGCGCTTAAAACCAGTGGCAACCCCTGTTTCAGCTTCCAAACCAAAATAAAGTTCTTGTGAATATTTAGCCAACCGCGTCATGTTTTGGGTTGCACGCAATTGTGCAATCAGTCCCGCCGCGTGCCAGGTAGTGCCACAAGTTAATTTTTTGCGCTCCAACAACACAACATCTTTCCACCCTAATTTGCCAAGGTGATAAGCAATCGAACACCCAATGACACCGCCACCAATAATGACCGCACGCGCTTTTGAAGGAACTGACATCTATCTACACCTTCATCTTCAAATTTGTAGGATCGTAGGAAGCATGATCCTGAACCAGCCTTGCCCGGCGTGGGCGGCCAAGCACCAGAACAGATATCTCTGATCCATTTTTCAGAGCTTCACAATCAACAACAGCCATTGCGATAGATGCCTTCACACGATGCCCATAGCCACTGGAAACAACTAAACCCATATCAACTCCATCAATTAATACACTACTTAAATAAACAGCCTCACCGAAAGGCTTGTTGTCTTCAGGGTCATCCAAGATTAGGGTTATAAATTCACGCTTGCTTCCAACCTTGCATTCGTCTTGCAGCGCGGCACGCCCAACAAATTTATTCTTTTTAAAACTAATCCAGCGTTTAAGCCCGGATTCTACTATCGTGTAATCTGATGTTAAATCAGCTTTCCACGAACGATAACCTTTTTCTAAACGCATAGAGTCAAGCGCAAGCATTCCAAAGTGGCGTAACTGTTTTCTCTCCCCTTCAGCAATAACCGCATCATAAACTGAAACCACATCATCCATATTGCAGTGCAGTTCAAATCCAGCTTCCCCTGCAAAAGAAACCCGAATGGCAGTTACATCGCAGTCAGCGACCTTCACCACCCGGTGGCTTAACCATGGAAAATCATCTTGCGTGGTTGACTGGCCTGTCACCATGCCCACGATAGCTGGCGATTTCGGCCCAGTTATAAGCAAGGTAGCCAAATCACGCGTTACATCAATAATATCAAATCTAGCATTTTTTGGCATTGTTGAATTCAGCAAGTCGCGATCATGCCAGTAAGCCCCTGCTCCAGTCATTAACAAAAACTCATTATCAGCCAGCCGAGTTATCGTCATTTCACTTAAAACTTTACCTTTTGGCGAAGCGAAATAAACCAAACCGATACGACCAACTTTCGGTAGATCCCCAGTAATCTGTCCTGCCAGCCAATCGTCTGCGCCAAAGCCAGTGACATGAAACCGCGAAAATCCAGTCAGTTCTAAAATGCCCGCATGCGCAGCAACATGTCGGCATTCATCACCAACCGCGTCAAACCAATGTTGACGATCATAACTATCAGCGGGTTTTCGGTCGGCATCGTTTGAAGGAAACCAATCAGCCCGCTCCCACCCACCATAGCTCCCAAACTCAGCACCCACATCTGCCAGCCTGCCATAAAGTGGTGAGAATTTTGCCTTCCGCCCAGCTGGCCATTGAATCTGCGGGAAATGCATAGCGTATTCATGGCTGTATGTTTCGATACCCTTGGCAACAGTATAGTGAACATCGACATGGTCAGTAAAACGACGCGGATCAACCGCCCAACTATCACTTTCAGTTTCACCTTCAATGATCATTTCAGCAAGCAGCTTCCCAGCACCTCCAGCTTGAACAATGCCAAAGGTAAAAACACAAGCTTCAAACGCGTTTGGCACGCCGGGCATCGGGCCAAGTAACGGCAAGCCATCTGGCGTGTAGGGAATCGGTCCGTTTACAACCCGAGTAACCCCCGCGGTGCCGAGAAGTGGCACCCGCGAACACGCATCTTCAATGTACCACTCCAGCCGCTCGAGATCATCATTATACAGTTGAAAAGAAAAATCATCAGGCATTGGATCATCGGCACCCAACCAGTGTGCTCGGCAGTTCTTTTCATATGGGCCAAGCAATAGCCCATCTTTTTCCTGCCGCAGATAATACGAGCTATCTGGGTCCCGGATAAGGGGCAGCTTTTCATCACGCGCGGTTAATTCGGGAATGGGTTCGGTAATTAGATACTGATGCGCTAATGACACACATGGCACATTACGGCCAAACATTGCACCAAGCTCGCCAGCGCGATAGCCAGCCGCATTGACCACATATTCGGCACAGATTTCACCATTTGGTGTAGTGATTTTCCATTCATCACCAACACGGATTACAGCTGTAACAGGGCAGAAGCGAACAATCGTTGCACCCATATTGCGTGCGCCTTTGGCCAGTGCTTGAGTCAATTGGGCTGGATCGATATCGCCATCCAGTGGATCCCATTGGCCACCATAAAGATCATGCGTTTCAAGAAATGGATATATTGCCTGCATATCACTATTCGACATCTCTTCCAATTCAACACCCATCTGCCGACCCATAGCCTGCACATGCCGAAACTCTTCCATTCTCTGTCGGCTATGTGCCAAACGAATGGCGCCAGTGACATGATAATTCATTGGGTAATCAACCAAATCACCAAGCTTGCGATAGAGTTCAGTGGAATAGGACTGGATTTTCATCATTGTCCATGACCCAACAAAATTCGGACAATTACCCGCCGCATGCCAAGTTGACCCAGATGTAAGCTCATTTTTTTCTAGTAAAACACAATCACTCCAGCCCATTTCAGCGAGATGATACAAAACCGAGCAGCCTACTGAACCACCGCCAATAACAACCACTCTTGCCGACGCGGGAAGCTTGGTTGATGGGTGCTCTTCAGTCTCACTTGTTACACTTGCCTGATCTAACATTTTAAACTCTCTTTCCAAGGAGTTTAATCCCTGATTTTTTAAACTTACCTAATAAACCGGTGGTGCAATCACCCAAATCAATACAGCATTAACCGCGCCCTCATTGATCCAGCTAATTTTTTCACCAGAAAACCGAAAGCTATCTCCCGGGTTTAATTCAAAACGAGCTGCATTAATAAATAGCACAAGGCTACCCTCAAGCACGTATCCTGCCTCTTCGGTGGGCCGAACAAAGGGTTCGGGACATGCCGCTCCTGGTGCAAATACGGAATGCACAATCTCAAATGCACCACCAAGGTCAGGCGACAACAGACTTTCAGCTAGCCCCTTTGGTGTATCAGTCATGATACGGCGTGTTCCGCTTCGCACAATATAGGCAGCCTCGTTACTGTCGGCAGCATCTGTAAAGAAGAAGGTGACCGGCAATGAGAATAATCTGGCTATATTCCGAATATCATCAAGGCCAAGTTCTGATACATTGCGTTCAACTTGTGATAGCCATCCAACTGACCGGCCAAGCGTTTTGGCAAGATCACTCAGTGTCCAGTTACGGGACCGGCGCAAAGCACGAATATCACTGCCAATCTTGCCACTTGAACGTAATGGCGGTTTTTGCAGCAATTTTACTTTCTTATCATGTTTGATTTTTACCAGCATTTTTTCTTCTAAATAGCGCTAATTATCGTGGACACAAAAAATGAAATTTTCAATATTTTTTTCATCAAAAAATAATATCAAATTTATTTTTCATCAAAAATCATGTCAAAATAAGATCATCAACAGTCAGCGCAACGCCAGCTAAACATGACCAAACAGCGCTAAAAAATCTTTTGATGCCATATAATTTTGAGTTTTAACAAACTGGCGATCAACCCGCTATTCCTGTACGTCCTGATCAGCCGACAACATATCTTCTCCAGTTGCACCCGTCACCCAGATCAGTGCAATAAAAGCACCTTTTGCCCTTGGTAGAATAAAATAAACCCCAACAAGTGTAATTATTGCAAGAATAACAACCGCTAGCAAAGCTGGTATAGCTGGATCGCGACCTAGAATTAGCATTAGCGGTACAACAGCATGACCTACAACAAGTAAGCTCAACCAGGCGGGACCATCATCAGCGCTAATGTGGCTGAAATCTTCGCCGCAGTGCTCACACGAGGCCTTGGGCTTCAAATAACCAGTTAAAACATCTCCAACCCCACATTGAGGGCACCGTTTTTGGATACCACGCCATAAAATCGAAAACGAAAATTCACGACGAGCAACGGGCTCATGGTCTAAAGTAGCTAGTCCTTTGCGCGTAATAGCAATGCTGGAGTCTGATATTTTTGTCAGTTTCATGCTTAATATGTAACATTTAAAATGTGGAATTCAAATGAAGCAGACGCACGCACCCAGCATTAACAGCACTCAAGCCTCAAGAAGTCTTATGACAAATCCCCAGGAAGCTATTATAAATAGGCCTTATTAGAATAAGATCAGTTAAAACGAGCACTTAAAATTATTACAAAAAATCTAACACAACACGTTGTTTCATGACGGCAAGCAAGCCATCTGCCAAGGACCTTTGATATGAGCCGCTTTTTTGAAGAACTAGATTATCAGCTGACACCAATTGGCTCTATTTCATTAAGGCGACGGCGCGAGTTCCGACTTGATGTTGATGTGCTGGAAATCATGCTTGGCGATGAGCATCTTATGTCTGATTTATTCACCACATCCGAAATTGCCCTTGCCACAATCGGGCTTGATGCAATTATCAGCAATGCTAGCTTATCTGTGGTAGTTGGTGGTCTTGGCATGGGATTTACCGCCAATGCTACTCTTGCCGATCCACGCGTTAACAATCTTATTGTAGTGGAAAAGTTGGCATCAGTTATTGGATGGCATGAAAATGGGATGATCCCATTTGGCAAGCCACTTGTCGACAATCCAAAATGTCGTTTTATCGAAGATGATTTTTTTCAGATGGCAGCCAATAAAAATGGCTTTGATCCAACGCATCCAGAAAAAAAAATTGACGCGATTCTGCTTGATATAGACCATACACCTGATTTCCATCTTGCCCCTAAGCATGCCGGATTTTACCAGCCGGCTGGCCTAACGCAACTAAAGCAGCACTTAGCTCCAGGTGGTGTCTTTGCTTTATGGTCGAACAACCCACCCGACGACGCTTTTGTTGCCCGGCTTAGTTCAGTGTTTCGCAATGCAAGCGCGGTTGAAGTGCCATTTTACAACCCACTGCAAGACCGTGATTTTTTGCAAAGCATTTACCTTGCCAGCACATGATGACGCAATACTAGTTAGAATTCCAAACAGAACAAAGCCCACTAACAGTCGGTAATTTGCAAACCATCAAGCGCACTCAATGCATAAGGTGACAGCTGGATCAACCACAAGTCGGCCAGTTGCAATCTCATCATCACATTTGAGACAGTAGCCATAATCCCCAGCAGCAATTTGTTCAAGAGCCGTGCCAAGGGCTATCAGTCGCCGCTGGCGACGCTCTTCGGTAGCAATTTCCATAGATTGCTGCTGCATGGCATCCATACGCGACAACCGACCAACTGACTGCTGATCAAGAGTGACAGGTGCGCGGCTATCCTTTGCCGTTTCACTCAGTATCTTTAATTGATCAACCTCAGCGCGGATTATATCTACAAAATAATTTGGATCGATTGCCTTCATTACTCGCTTATCTTTGTATGCGGCCATTCACATTAACCAGCATCTCAGATTTGTAACAGGTAAAAATTTCTAGCGCTTCACTTTACCGCCCAGTGCAACTCTTGTTAAAAAGAATGTGCGCATTATACTGGCATTAATAATCTCTGCACAATATTTAATATCAAATCTACCAGAGGCTCTAAACATCATGACTTACTCTGCATTAACGATATTAATCCGCCATGCCAAGAAATCTGCGTTTGGTTGTGCCCTGTTTGTCACTTGGGCATTACTGGCTGGATTATCGGCACCAGCTGCAGCTGCCCCCCTAATCCAAAAAATTGGGCCCGCATTATCGCATCCTTGGGGTATGGATTTTTTTGATGACCAGCACTTATTTGTCACCGAACGCAGTGGCAATCTATATCTTGTTGATCTTTTGACAGGCAAGCGGGTCACCATAGGTAATTTGCCTCTTGTTCAGGCCACACGCCAGGGCGGTATGCTAGATGTTGCGGTATATCGCAGCCAGGGAGCTGACGACGTAACAATTTATCTTTGCTACAGCCTGTTGATCGGAGATAAAACGGTTACAGCAATTGATAAGTCAGGATTTGACGGTACTGATTTGACCAACCGGCAAACAATTTTCAAATCCAACAATCCAACAGTAAGCGCTATTCACTATGGCTGTCGGCTGGCTCTTGATAAGACTTATCTTTATGCCAGTCTTGGTGAACGTGGCCAAAGACATGACGCACAAAATCCATCACTTCACTCGGGTGCAGTTATCCGTTTGTTTCATGATGGCAGCATCCCAGCGAACAATCCAAGAATACGAAATTGGGCACCTGAACTTCTCACAAAAGGGCATCGCAACCCTCAAGGACTAGCCATTCATCCTGAAACTGGCAAAATCTGGGCCCATGAACATGGGCCACGCGGTGGCGATGAAATCAACATTATCACGCCTGGCAAAAATTATGGGTGGCCCAAAGTCAGTCATGGCAAAGAGTATATTGGTGGTAGTATAGGCAGCGGTACAAGTGCACCAGGCCTTGTGGATCCAGTGTGGGTTTGGACACCCTCAATTGCGCCCTCTGGAATGGCATTTTATAAGGGTGATATGTTCCCGTTTCTGAATGGTCACATTCTTGTTGGTTCACTTAAATTTAAACGGCTTTATTTAGTAGTTCTGGAAAATGGCCTGCCAGTGAAGGAATCTGTAATGCTAGAAGCCGCTATTGGCCGTATTCGTGATGTAGCCGTTGCCTTTGACGGCAGTGTTCTTTTGCTAAGTGACGAAGTAGATGGCGGACTTTACCGCATTGCAGAAGCCGGACAGTAAACATGCTCTACCAACAGTCGAAATTTACCACTTGTTGATAACCAGTTTGTTTTCCGTTTTCACGTTGCGCTGATCAACTCGCAGGTTGAAAAAAGAAGATTGAAACCATGTCAATTGAGGCGTAATGAAACTCAATGACAAAAACACATGATCTTACGACAGGCTCGCTTACACAGCATTTCCTGCGGCTAGCCGTTCCCGCTGCCATTGGCATGGTCTTTTCTACTTTATATAATGTCGTCGACGTATTTTTTGCCGGCATGATCGGCACTGATGCGCAGGCTGGTCTTGCAATTTCTTTTCAGGCTTTTATGGTCTTTATTTCAATTGGCTTTGGACTGAGCGCAGCGTTGACAGCCCTTGTTGGCAATGCCATTGGCGCAAAAAAGACTGCTAATGCAAGCACGATTGCAGTCCAAGGCTTAGGCTTTGCTATTATTGCCTCAATCCTGCTAATTGGTGCTGCACTATTTATCAGCCCCTATCTGCTGGCATTCATTTCTGTCGAAGGACCGTATCGTGCGGCTGGAGAGGCCTATCTCTCGATCCTACTATTCAGCTTGCCAGGATTTATCATGGGCTATGGCTTGAATGGGCTATTACAAGCCCAGGGCGATACTGTTTCAATGCAATATGCGCTAATAGGAGCCTTCTTTGCCAATATCGGACTTAACCCATTACTGATGTTTGGGATTCCAGGAATTTGGGGTGGAATGGGTTTTGATGGCATCGCCGCAGCAACAGTGATCAGCCAGACAGGTGTAATGATTTTTATTGGCTTTAGATTGCTAAAATCAGGGCTCTTTGGTAAGAAAAATCTTAATGATATAGTACCAGATCTGGCACTATATCGACAAATTCTGACACAGCTGTTGCCAACAACATTCACTATGCTTGTAATGTTTACTGCTGGTTTTGTTGTACAGTTCTATCTTAAAAAATTTGGCGCTTCAGCTGTAGCAGCTTACGGTGTGGCTTTGCGGGTAGAACAACTGTTTTTGCTGCCGGTCTTTGGATTGACAGGCGCATTACTCCCAATCGCAGCTCAAAATTTTGGTGGCAATCAGCCCGAACGTGTTCGGATGGCATTGCTTACATGCTGGAAATTTGGTTGGATATTTATGGTTTTAGCATGCCCAATCTTATATTTCGCGGCCCCACTTTTGATGAGAATCTTTACATCTGACCCAGTGGTAATTGAAATCGGAGTAAGCTATCTTCATGTCGATGGATTTATTCTGCCCATTTATATGATGATGTTTGCCATCAATTCCTTTCTGCAGGCCTTAAAAAAACCCATCTGGACCCTACTTATTGGCATCTATCGACAGGCATTTGGCGTCGCTTTTTTCAGTTATATCTTTGTCCACATATGGGAATTTGGGGTAAGCGGCGTGTGGTACGGGATTGCCATTAGCGTATTATCTGGCCTCATCCTGTCATTGTTTATTGCCAATCGTGTTGCCATCCCTCTTATTGGTGGAATATTTAAAAGAAAGGTTTTTAGATGATTATTGATTGTCACGGTCATTATACCACAACCCCACCACAGGTGGAGGCGTATCGCAACAATCAGCGCAATCTACTGGAGAAAGACCCAAACCATATTTTTGAAAAGGGAAATATCAGTATCTCTGATGAAGAAATACGTGAGTCAGTTTCCGCCAATCAACTTAAATTACAGCAAGAACGTGGCACAGACATTACAATTTTTTCACCGCGTGCCAGTTGGATGGGACATGATCTAGGCAACACAACTACATCTCGCACCTGGACTGAGCATTGCAATGATTTAATCTACCGGGTTTGCAGCCTGTTCCCAGATAATTTTGCACCAGTCTGTCAGTTACCACAAAGCCCCAAAACTGGTCTTGAAAATAGCATCGCTGAGCTTACACGCTGTGTCGAAGAGATGGGGTTTATAGGCTGCAATCTGAATCCCGACCCTTCAGGGGGGTTTTGGAAGGATCCGAGGCTGTCAGACCGTTACTGGTACCCTTTTTATGAGAAAATGATAGAATTAGACGTGCCTGCAATGATCCATGTTTCGGGCGCTTGTCAACATGCCTTAGACACCACATCTAGCTACTATCTTGGCGCTGATACTACGGCATTTACCCAACTTCTATTTTCTGATGTGTTTACAGATTTCCCCGAGCTAAAGCTTATTATTCCTCACGGTGGCGGAGCTGCCCCATATCATTGGGGTCGTTTCCGAGGAATTGCTCAGGATCGGGGCCTTGGCAGTTTGAATGAGCGAGTTCTTGGCAACATCTATTTTGATACCTGCGTTTATCATCAACGCGGCATTGATTTGCTGCTAGATGTTATACCGACAAGAAATATTCTATTCGCATCCGAAATGATTGGTGCGGTGAGGGGAATAGATCCCGAATCAGGCCACCATTACGACGACACAAGACGATACATAGACAACAACGTAAAGTTGGGAAATGATGAGAAATCAGCTATTTTTGAGGGCAATGCCCGAAGGGTATTCAGCCGATTAAAGGTCTAAACAGACCTGTTAATCTCACATGTCACAGATAGGTTTTTCGCAAACAGTATGTTCAAGAAAACTTTATGTTTGAATTGAGAGTTCCAATTATCTCAACCAATCACAAACCCCTCCATTTCAGTCTTGATTGCAGCAAGTGCCTCTTCCGTATCAACATCAAGCAAAAGTTCTCGGTGACTGCAAGAAACAAGATTTTGCGCTGCCTTGTGATCATCAAGCATCTGCCGACCCCCACTATCACCCTTTAGGGTCGACAATTCCGGAAAGAAAGCTTTGCCCCATAGCACCGGGTTACCGCGCTTACCGTTAATGATAGGAAGGGTGACGCTCCGAATATGTCCATCATGATCGACGTGATTTTGGATAAGCATATCCATTAAGGCGACTGACACTAACGGCATATCACCAAGACCAATTAGTACATCGGTTACATCAGGATCAAGCGATGCAATACCTGCCCCTACCGATGACCCCTGTCCGCTAGCATGATCGGGGTTAAAAACTAATTGTACCGGAAGCCCGTCAAGCGCCGATGCAACCTTGTCTGCTTCATATCCAATCACAACAATGACTGGCAATAATGATGTGGCAACCAAAGCTTCTGCCGCATGCCGCACAAGCGGCTTACCTCCAACATTGGCCAACAATTTATTTATCCGCCCCATGCGGTGGGATTTTCCAGCAGCGAGAAGAATAGCAGCAACCTTGTTTTCATTTTTTTGTTCTGCAACCAACGCGCGTGGCATTGGGCGCGAGGCAATTTCCATCAGCAGCCCACCTGACGCCATATCTGCAAGCTCTGATCGATTGAGTGGTACATCGGCCAGCACTAGTTGCAAAACCCAATCAAGACCGTTCAATTTTGGCGATCTTGCGCAACCTGGCATGCCAATCACGTAACAACCACGCAGCTCCTGGCCAAGACGAGCAAGCATTAATAGATTTCCCGGATCAACGGCAAGGCCAAGCTGATCAACCTGGCCTCCAGCTAAAAGAACCGCCTGTGGCACTTCATCCTGCCGATCCATTATTGCAGACCCCCCACAAACCAGAATTAAATCAGCACCAGCACCAGCACATAGCTTTATCTCAACTGCAACAAATTCACGATCGTGGGGACAAATTCTACTATCAACAAGCCGACAGCCAAGTTGAGCCAGGCGGGCCTCAGTAACACTCTGAGTTGCAGTAAATAAGCGTTCACTTTGACCAGTAATTCGGGTCTGAACCAACGCCACATTGCAAGGGCGTAATGCATGGAAGGAAAATGCCGGTGAGCCAGAAAGGATATCTTCAATGGCCCTAACTGCCGCTTCAGCCACAAAAAAAGGAATGATTTTTAAAGTAGCTGCCATCTGGCCAGCCTCAAGAAGTTGATTATGCTGAACCAGAGCGAAAGTAATGGCTTCATCAACCTCATTTAATCTTCGAATAAGACTCCGTTCATAACGGACAATACCGCGCTGTTCAGTCCGAATATTAACTCTTCCCGTTGCCGCATTTGAAAACTTTACTATTTCTGGAGACAAGATTCGAGCCAGTCGGTCAGCAGCAAAATCCTCATGGAGGTCATTCAGATCAGGCTTTGCGCAAACAAGCTCTGAAATACCGTCATCCTTTAGTTGCCTTAAAATTTCCGAAGTTAGAGCTGTACCTTTTGCCAAATTTCCACTTGAACAAGCTTGACGATGCGCCAATATCAAACTTTTGCAATCTTCGAGTGCGAAAGTTTCTAGTTTCATTTTAATATTTTACCACGGTAAACAGAAACCAACTCTGCTAAAACAGAAACCGCAATTTCCGCCGGAGTTTTGGCTCCAATATCTAGTCCAGCAGGGCCTTTGATCTTTTCTGTTTCTTGGGAAGAAAATCCAGCTTCAGCTAACCTATCAAGCCGCGACGCTTGAGTCCTCCGGCTACCAAGGCAGGCAATATGAAACAGTGGCTTATTAAGAACCATTTTTAGAGCGACATCATCAATCTTTGGATCATGCGTCAATGCTATAAGGGCCGTTTCATTATCAAGAGCAATATCAGCTAAAGCAATATCTGGCCATTCAAATACCAGCTTGATACCCGGAAACCTGGCTGCAGTAGCAAAGGTGCTCCTTGGATCAATGACGGTGACATCAAAACCACTTTGAGCAGCCATTGATGAAAGGTGCTGGCTTATGTGAACTGCACCAATGATAATCACCTGCGGGCGGGGCAATTGACTGAACCAAAATTCATCACCCTCCAATACACTGGCGGCAAGTGAACGGTCACTCTTACGTGCGGCTCCACCTTTTACTGGAATCTGAAGACTAACTGGTTGACGTAACTCTAATGACTTTCCAGCATCAGACAGAAGCTGTGGTGGAAAACCATCATCAGAAACTGCCATAATCAAAATTGAAATCTGTCCACCGCAAGACAAACCAATACCCCAAGCTGTTTCATCAGCCACACCAAAGTCTAGGAGCTGGCTACCGCCAGCTTTAATTAATTCCAATGCGGCATCAATCACTGCGCCTTCAATACAGCCACCTGATACTGATCCAGCAACCTGGACATCGTCACGAACCAACATAATGCTGCCAACTTGTCGTGGTGATGATCCCCACGTGCGAACAACGAATGCCACTGCAAGTCCATGGCCTGCTTTTTGCCAATCAGCACCTTGTTTCAATAGAGCATCGTCAGCAAGCATCCAAGTGCTAGCAAGGAAGTCAGTGGACTGGTCAGTCATGGAGTTGGGCGTCCTTTTCCTAATGAATAGGTGGCATCAGTTAAATCCCTGGGTCTAGTCATTCAGATACAAGGCTTAAAAATGATTCAAAAAATTGGGTCATGTTCAATACAATAGCTATGTGGCTCATCATCACCTAAAATATCAATTTTTTTGGTCAGAGTTATGTAACCCTTTAAGAAAATCTGAGGCTTTTTCAGCCACCATGTAAACACACGCATTAATGTTTCCCGAAATTGTACGCGGAAATACAGAAGCATCAACCACAAAGACATTGTCAAAACCCTTAAGCCGTAATTCAGAAGTAACTGGCGCAGCTTCATCACTTCCCATTTGGCAGGTACCACAGGGATGGTGTGCTGTAACTGCAGTTTGTCTGATCCAATTAATTCTTCCAATGCGATCAAGCGGCACAGAGTTAACTTTGTTATCTTTAAAATTCCTCATAGCCGGATCGTCAGCCATTTCCATGGCGATGTTTATTCCATCAAGAAGTTTTTCAATATCTTCGTTCTTACTTAAATACTGGCCATCTATCTTAGGTGCTTCGAAGGGGTCCGCGTTTATCACCTCAATATGCCCATGACTTTTGGGGTGAAGCAAAACTGGCCGAATGCCAAAGCCATCTTCATAACCTTTTGAAAATATTGGCCACCAAGGAGCAGCATACTTTGGCGCACCACGAAATAAGAATTGGAGATCAGGCGCATCTTTGCTTTTATCAAGCCTAACAAAACCATGCATACCTCCAGGCAACTGTGTCATAGGCCCTTTTCCAAAAAGGGCTGCCAACGGAAAATTAAGAGCAACACGGTCAAGTCGCATTTCCTCATGAAATGGGCCTTTGTTACGCCGTCCAAAATTAATTTGGACAGCTAAATGATCTCTATAGTTGCGACCAATGTTTTCAGCCTTCAAGACTAATGGCACCCCAGCACTTTTTAGCACACCCTCGGGTCCTACTCCAGAATGCATCAAAAGATGTGGTGTATGAAATGCACCAGCAGAAAGAATTATGGCTCCATCAATATTAATGAGTAGTTTACGTCGGTTAGCTCCTAAAGCTATTTCAAGCCCTCGCGCACGGTTTTCATCAAATCTTATCTTGGTCACATGCGTATTTTTAAGTACGTGAAGATTAGGACGATGAATGTTTTTAGCCAGATAAGCGCTCCATGACGTCGCACGGAACCCAGTATCTATCGTTTGCTGACTAGGAGCAAACCCTTCGAGCAGCCTGCCTTCAGCCAGTGCATTGTAGTCATCAATAGTCGCGTGGCCAGAAGATTTTGCAGCAGCCATCCATGCATCAAAAAGCAAGTCACTGGATGCTGCTGGCGATACAGCCAGAGGCCCATCAACGCCGCGGAGTGTATTTTTTTTTCCATTCCAAGACTCAGTTTTTTTGAAATACGGTGCGACATCACCATATGACCATCCATCACAACCAGCATTTTGCCAGCCATCATAATCTGCTGGCGCTCCTCTTACATGCGACATAGCATTGATTGCAGAAGATCCACCCAGCAGTTTACCGCGCATCAACTCTATTTCACGATTATTGAGGCTGGGTGCCTTGGTGCTTTTTAACTTCCAGTCAAAGAGTTTCTTTTTCCAAACAACACCTACACCAGTCGGAACGCGTATCAGTGGGTGCCGGCTTTCATCGCCACTTTCAATCAGCAGCACTGAACAAGAACTGTTTTCGGTCAGCCGTGAAGCAAGCACACAGCCCGCAGATCCGCCCCCAACGATAATGTAATCAAACACTTCGCTATTAAGGCGGTTCATTTCTGTTAAAAAAGGCATTAACTGGCCTCCTGTGGCTAGCTCAATGCCTTTATTTTTTCGTTGTAAAGATGAAGATCAATGAAGGTCTCTGCAGAACTTACAGCTGTACCACCACCATATTTTGAACGAAGCGAAATAACCGTTTCCATACCCTTTTCAAGCAAGGCTGATTTTGGCGTTAGGCCAGACTTCTCTGAAGACAGGCTGGCCATGACTGCATCCATAGCCTTCGGTTTGATTTGAGGCATGCGCGCCCCAAGGATAGCCTTCGCAGCATCAGCATTAGTCGTATCAAGAACCCATTCAAGCCCCTTAAGATAACACTCTATAAAACCAGAGACTTTTCCCGGATGATTGGCAAGTGTAGACTTTGTAGTAGCAACAACACCACCTTGATACTCATCATAAATGTCAGTTGATTTTGATAAAATATTGAACCCGTTTAATCGAGCAATACTTGTAAAGGGCTCAATAGTCAAAGTAGCAGCGTGCACTCCATCTTGAACTGACTGCCAACGCAAAGGCGTTGCACCAACCGCAACAAATTCGACATCGTTCCTCGTCAGCCCAGCTGCTTCCAACATATCGAATAAGACAAAGGCAAATCCCGTTGTTAACGCATCAAGGGCAATAGTCTTGCCAGCCAAATCAGCAACACTTTTTATATCTTTATTCGCGACCAGACTTAATTCTAACTGAGTTGCGCCCATGACCACGACATAGTCCGGATCAACACCCACCTTAGCCGCGCCTTGGCCTGATCCATATGCAACAACATTGTCAAATGCGGTGCAAATGATATCAAATTCGCCAGCTGCAGTTTTTTCAGCTTGATAGATTGAACTAGGAGTTAATTCCAGTTCAACATTATATCCAATTTCAGTAAATTTTTCATGCTCAATGGCAGCAAAAGTTGGCAAGTTTGGTGCCCCTGGAAAGGCGATAACGCGAAGAGAATTTGACATAGAAGGACTACCTTTCTGAGCAGTTTTATTAAACTTTATAATGTAAATTTTTTGCTTTGGCTTTTTGAATCGCAGTCCAAATTGTTTGCGGCGTAACCGGCATACTAATATCACTCACGCCCAATTCACTGAGCGCATCAACAACCCCATTGACAATAACTGCCAGTGCGGGTGTCGTTCCACCCTCACCGCCCGCCTTGATTCCCAAGGGATTTGTTGGAGACAATACTTCAGCAATCTTAGTTTTAAAGCTTGGGAAATCATCAGCGCGCGCGATGCCATAATCCATTAAGGATCCAGCGATTGGCTGCCCTGAAGAAGTGTCGACAGCGCAATGTTCAAACAATGCCTGGCCTGCCCCTTGAACAATACCGCCATGGGTTTGACCGTGCACAATTAATGGATTGATGCAGCGGCCAACATCATCGATGGAGCAATATCTGATTACCTCAAGCACCCCTGTTTCAGGATCAATCTCAAGCTCACAAATAGCAGTTCCATTTGGATAAACTGGCGTATGCATTTCATTATTACGGGCGATTTTTAGTGGACCATCTATATGTTCAGTTTTGATAGCAACATCAACAAAGCTGAATTGGTGATTGGTTGTACGTGGGCTAAAAACACCATCAAGAAAATCAATCTCTTCTGGCTTGCACGCCAGCACATTTGCTAACCGCTTAATGCATTCGGCAATTAAGTCGTCATTAGCAAGACCGATTACCGTTGCCGCATGCCGCATAGACCGACCCGAATGCGATCCACCACCAACACTCACAATGTCTGTATCACCGAGAATAATATTAACTTTTTCAACTGCAATACCCGTAAGGTCAGCCGCAACTTGCGCAAAGCTGGTCTCATGCCCCTGACCACTTGGCTGGGTTCCAATAACAAGGTCCAGAGTACCATTCAAGTTCACAGTCATCTCAGCTCGTTCACGCGGTGAGCCAATAGATGATTCCACATAGTTGGCGAGACCTCGACCAAGCAACCGTCCGCGTGCTGCGGCTAATTTCTTGCGCTCAGCAAACCCATTCCAGTCAGCAAGCTGCATGGCCCAATCCATATTAATCTCATATTCACCACTATCATAGCGTGAACCAACCGCATTCACATAAGGCATCTCTATTGGCGAAATCAGGTTTTTGCGCCGCAACTCCACCGCATCAAAACCAAGCCTCCTCGCAGCAATATCAATAATTCGTTCAATCGCATAGGTAACTTCAGGACGACCCGAACTGCGATAGGCTTGAGTGCACATAGTATTAGTAAAAACCGCACGAGCGCGGAGAGTCGCAACAGGAATGTCATATGATCCAGTGATTAATCCCGAACCCTTACTGAGTGGGGATAAAGAAACACATCGTGCCCCAACATTTGATATGTTATCGCATCGCAGGCCTAGAAATCTTCCACGAATATCAAGAGCCAATTGTATTTTGGTAAATAAATCACGTCCCTGATAGTCCGTCAGAAAAGACTCTGATCTTGTCGCAGTAAATTTGACAGGCCGTGCAATCAACTGCGCCGCAAACAAAACCAAACCAAATTCAACATAGACTCTGTTTCGGGTGCCAAAATTTCCACCGACATCCGGTGAAATAACCCTTATTCTATCTTTTTCAATGCCCAGTACAGCAGCCAACTCACTTCTTTGGCGAACAGCGCCACCACTACCAGCGATAAGTGTGTATTTTTTATTGTTTGAATCATAACTACCAAGTGCACTTCTTGGCTCCATAGTAACACCCGTCACACGCTGAATATGGAACTCATGCTCAACAATATGGGCTGCCTGCGAGAATGCCGCATCGGTCTCGTCTTGATTACCAAAGGTTGTATCGATGAAGGCGTTACTTTTGATTTCATCAAACAGGATTGGAGCACCCTCCAAAATTGCATCCTTTGAATCGGTTACATGAGGGAGGGGGATATAATCCACAGATACAGCTTCAACCGCATCAAGGGCTTCAACCAGAGTGTCTGCCACTACCATAGCAACAGCCTCACCAACATGCCTTACACGATCTGTTGGCAATAAGTAATGAGGCCCAAGAAACGGTGTGCTGCCATCACGAGCTCTCAGCTTCATATCATATTTTGTACTTGGAACAGGGTTGTGGGGAATCCCATTAAGACCTTTTGCCATCAAATCAGCACCAGTAATGACCGTATGAACCCCGGGCATCAACATTGCTTCCTCAGTGTCAATGCCACTGATAGTAGCATGAGGATAGGGAGATCGAACCATCGCTGCGAAAGTTTGACCCTCAAGTGCAAAGTCATCACTGAAGCGTCCTTTGCCGGTCAAGAGTCTCTGATCTTCCTTTCGCCGCAAAGGTTGGCCAATACTTGAAACTATACCCTCTGTGAAACTGCCAACCTCAGCAACCGCTTCTTGATCTGGTGCGATGAACTCATTCATTCATAAACATTTCCTCGTTCTCACTTGTCTCAACAACTACCTGTGATAAAGTGTCGGACTGTTAAATCTTTTCAAGACCTATATCCATCATCCATTATTTGCAGGTTACATACCTAGTCAAATTATGTATTAATGTATGACAATATATTTGTCTTGTCTATATTGGCTTCGTAATTGTCATAAAAATTGGCTTCGTATTGTCATAAAATTATTTTAAGGAGCTTAGCAAATGAGCAGGATCGGCAAATCACAACTTCGATTTGAAGATAATCGCCTTTTGCGGGGTCAAGGACACTACCTTGATGACACTAACAACACTGATGATCTTACAATGGTCTTTGTCCGCTCATCGCACGCCTCCGCGGCAATTACTGATATAGACACAAACATAGCCCGCTCAATGCCCGGGGTTGTTGGTATTTTTGGCTGGAAAGAAATGAAGGCGAATGGAGTAAAAGGATTTCAGCCTCGGCTTAATCATGAGGGCCCTGATGACGGCGCCATGCGGCGCCCACCCTTTCCGCCGCTTGCAGACAGAAGAATTCGGTATAGCGGTGAACCAATTCTAGCAGTTATCGCCAGCAGTAGAGCTGCGGGAGAATTGGCTAGTGAAGCCATTGAAATCACTTACGATGCGGACCAAGCAGTAGTTACTGTTACAGATGCTTTACATGATAATGCGCCATGCGTTTGGGATAATTTTCCTGATAATCGATGTTTTCATCTTGAGAAGGGTGACCAGAATAAAGTTCGCCAAGTGCAACTAGGCGCTGATCACGTAGTCAAGCAACAGCTAAAAATTTCGAGAGTTACAGCTGCTGCTATCGAACCGCGTGCAATGCGAGCATCGTTTGATAGTACAACCAACAAATACCAGCTAGAACTGGGCACCCAAACACCCAACCGTATTCGTCCTGATCTTGCAAAAGTACTGAACGTAGACACCGAACAAATTGAAGTAGTAACAACCGATTGTGGCGGTTCATTTGGAATGAAAAACAATGCATTTCCTGAGTACGCTGTTGGGATGTGGGCCGCAAAAAAATATGGAAAGACCATCCGATGGCGGGCATCACGCCTAGAATCATTTCTAGGCGATACGCATGCCCGAGAACAGCTTGCTGATGTGACCCTAGCGCTCGACAAGGATGGTTTTTTTTTAGCCCTCGATGTACACTTAATCGCAAACCTTGGCGCATATCTAGGACCAGCCACAACGCACCCAGTGGTAGGCAACATTGGCGGTGTTGTTGGTGTTTACAATATCCCAGCTTGCCACGTACGTGTTGAAGGCGTTTTTACCAATACGCAAAATGTTGCTCCCTATCGGGGGGCAGGGAGACCTGAAGCAACTTATGTCATAGAACGAATTATTGACATTGCGGCAAGTAAACTTGGGATTGACAAAATTGATCTTCGCCGCCGAAATATGATCCGCCCAGATCAGATGCCATTCAAAACTGGTCTTGTCTTTACATACGATAGTGGTAATTTTCCTGCAGTTCTTGATGCAGCGCTGAGCGCGGCTGACAGTGCAGGTTTTGATGCTCGCAAAGCAGCATCACTGAAGGATGGCAAATTACGTGGGTTTGGTATAGCCAATCCCATTGAAATTGCTGGTGGGCCAGAACTTACCCCTCACGCAGAGTTCGCTAGCATCAGCATCGATCCTGATGGCAGCATTGAACTTCTTGCTGGATCTTCAGACACTGGTCAAGGGCACGGCACAGCATTTCGACAAATTTTACATAGTCGTCTTGGGGTGGATCCATCTTCAATTACAATTGTTGCTGGGGACACCCAAAGAGTGCCAAAAGGAACCGGCACTTTTGGATCGCGAACAATTGCTGCAGCCGGCAACTCTATTGCCCACTGTGCCAATACTTTAATCCAGAAAATGCGCCCTGCGGCCGCAACTGCCCTTGACGCTGATCCTGAAACACTGATCTTCGATGATCAGCATTACCGACCCATAGGCAGTAATAAGGCGATAAGCTTTAGTGAATTGATTACTAAAAACAACTCCCCGGTAGCTGCTGAATTTTTTGGAAGTGCCAAAAATGCTACCTTTCCAAACGGCTGCCATATTTGTGAAGTTGAAATCGACCCCTCTACAGGGGCAGTTGCAGTTTTGTCCTATCTAGTTATTGATGACATTGGTAAAGTCATTAACCCATTACTACTGAAAGGCCAAATTGCCGGTGGGGTTGCACAAGGGCTCGGCCAAGCATTAATGGAGCAGATTGTTTATGAGCCAGATACAGGACAATTGCTTTCAGCAAGCTTTATGGACTATGCAATGCCACGGGCCAGCGATCTTTCACAGATTTCAGTCAAAAGCCATGAGGTTCCAACAGAGTCTAATCTCCTAGGCGCTAAAGGCGCAGGAGAAGCCGGAACAGTCGGTGCTTTGTCCGCGGTAATGAATGCAGTTTGTGACGCCCTATTAACCATTGGAGCAGGCCCAATAGACATGCCAGCAACACCACTAAAGGTTTGGTCTGCAATTAAAAAAGTTGAACAACAAGCAAGTTAATTTTTAATATTAAGCTTCACTTTTTTTATCGTCATCATCTTCAACAAAGATGAGAGCTGAGGCTGCAGCACTCATAACATGCCGCCGCGCGTTATCTGCCGCCAGTTTAACATTTCGATTTTGTATTGCCTTCATTAACGCCTGCAATTCTTTTATACTTTGCGTCTGACGCTCAGCCCTTACAATTGATCTACTTCGTAACTGTGAGGTGCGCAACGTTAAACGGGATAAAATTTTACCCGCGACCAAATTTTCAGCAACATCACAGATATAACTGTCCCACCTTGCCTTCGCCTGGGAAATCAGTAAAAACTGACCTTTTTGATAAGCTGCTATCAATTCTTCAAAAACTGGCTGCAAATTGGCTAACTGTATATCTGACACATTTTCAGTAAACTGTTCAAAAATAAGAGCTTCAATTTGCGCGCGAATTCGATAAATATTTAAAGCGTCGTGATATGAGATCTTAACTACGGTTAGACCACGGGCAGAGACATTGGCAATAATGCCTTCGGACTCAAGTTCACGCAAAGCCTCCCGTAATGAGGTCCGACTAACGCCCAATTGTTCGCATAAGTCTTTCTCAATCAATCGGTCTCCAGGCTTTAAAATCCCTTGCTCCACAGCGTGCCGGATAGATTCAATTATTTTAGATCGAAGCGGAGCTGCCTCGACCTTTATGGCTGCTAAACCGTTAACTGAAGCTTTATTTACCATTACCAACATTCCAGTTATTTTTACTGTGAACTTCCAACACTGCATCAAGTGATGTATAGTATACCAAGCAACTTTTAAAATTGTCTGTTTTTTTTAATAGTATCTTTTTATTATCACAACTTACCTTTAACAACTGAAAAAAATCTAAAAACCAATGGCGCCATCATCATCACAAAAGTGATACGAATCAAATGATGACTTGCTACATAAGCTATATCAGCATTCATCGCCATTGCTACCAGACTCATTTCTGCTAGGCCTCCAGGTGAATAAGCCAACACTACTTGCTCGAGCGATTGTCTAAATAAGCTATATAACAAAAAAGCAAAGCTGAACGTAATTCCAAGCAGCAGAAGCGTGGCACCTGCACCAAGCCTAATGGCACGAATAATTGTTTTTGGGTCCGTACCCACAAAACGGCAGCCTATAATCGTGCCAAGAAAAATTTGCGCAATAATAACAAGTTCTTGTGGCGGCGGATTATGGACAACACTGAAAGAATGCAAAGCAGCACTGATCAACATTGGCCCGAGCAACATTGAAGCTGGCAGGCGTAAGAAACGACCAACAAAGAAACCAGCAACTCCAGCAAATGTAAGAACAATGAGCTCATAAAAGGGTATTTGTGAAAAAGGAGTCCCAAATTGTGATCGATCAGAAAGGTCAACGCCTTGCACCCATCTGAACCAGATAGCAACCAAAGCGACGACAACTACAATACGGCTAGTGTGCGCAAGGATAATAGATTTCTCGTCGCCACCCATATCCTTGCCAACAATCATCATTTCCATCAAGCCACCGGGCATGCCAGAAAAATAGGCGGTTGGCATATCAAAGCCTGCGACAAGACGGTAAAATGGGACAACCACAATTCCAGCAACAACCAGGTACAACAGCAGAAATGCCATTGACAATGCCCACAGTTCAATCTGGTTAAAAAAAGCTGGCGTAAAACTTGAGCCTAGCATCAGCCCGATAACAACCGACACAAAGGGACGGATACGTGTTGGCCCAAAAACAGGAAGCTTAATAAGAGCTGCAATTATGTTAGCGAACATTGGACCAAGCATCCATGGCAGCGGCATAGTGGCCCAATTAAAAATGAACCCTGATATGACACCTATACCGAGCGCCAACCCGACCTTCATTATAATTTTTGTTGATTGGGTCTGAGACAGCTTTTTTTTTCCGTCAACATTTTGCTTGTTATTCAATGTCACGGACGGGAGTCTCCGGTTTCATTCCACCTTTTTGCTGCCCCTCGGTAAGAGCACCATTTTGTTCCCAATCTCCAGCCACTGCCCGATTGGCATATTGCGTATACAAATCTGACCAATCTCCAAGCTCGTACCCATACCAGGGCGGTTGCGGCGACAGCCTTGGGAGCTGAAGCTCTTCCCAGATACCCTTTGCATGGCTCATAAATTCCTCGCGTGGAAGAGCTAGGGGCGGCATTGCAGCCTTTAGGGTCGCGTCTATCATCATAGTTGCATCGGTTCCACCACGTCCTGATTTTGGGCCATGACCACCTGACCGGTAGGGAACAACATGAACATCAGTAGAAATATTGGAGCGATAAGCAATTGACCAAAAAATCGCATCTGCATTATTGGGGTCAATATCGTCAGAAACAGCAATCACTATCTTTCCACACTGTGCCTGCAAAGATGCAGCTCCTTGCAAACCCCTCCAAATTTCAGTTTGCGGCGCACTCCTGTCAAATTGCACAAATATGACTTTCCGAATATTTGTAAGAGGCTCGTGCATAACAACACGCTTAACGCCCTTAATATTGAGTGCTTTTTTCAGGTGCTCAAAATAAAGCGGCTCATACGCGACCTTTTTTAGCGTTGAACTTTCACTAGGAGTTACCTGACTCACGATGGAAATAAAAACAGCACTCTTGCGCATTGTTATTGCAGTCACCTGCATAGACATATTAAAATCTTCCATAGCAACGTGGCCATGACTCTCTCCAAAAGGACCCTCAGGTTCCAGATAATCGGTCGATATCTCTCCCTCTATAACTATCTCTGAATCGGCCGGCACTTCCAAGTCGACTGTCTTGCAGCGGGTTGTTCTAACTGGAGCACCAATCAAACCACCAGCCACCGCCATCTCATCATCGTCAATACGCAGTTTTTGTGGACCAGTGAATAAAATTGCTGGCGCACATCCAATCACGATAGCAACTGGCATTTTTTCACCACGTTCTTTATATTTTAGCCAATGTTGGTATCCCCCAGCTCCACCAAGGCGGCTAGCCATACGCACGCCCAAGCGATCGCGGGCTTTTAATTGGCCGCGATAAGTGCCCATGTTTCTGACACCTGATTCTGGATCTTTTGTAACAACTAATGTTGCCGTCAGATATGGTGAAGCATCAAACCCCGGTGTTGAAATTGGCACAGGTAACGACGCCAATCCTCCACCAGGTTTTGTAAGTTCGAGGCCTGTCATCACAATTTCCTGGCACGGTGCATCTGAAACGCTCTCTGGTGCTATTGGACGCTCCATTGCGCGCACCCAGACATCTCCAATGTCTTCAACTTTTACACCAAGGCCCGCAGCATAAATTTCAGGATTTGCGGCAAGGGCTCCAACAACGACAGGCATTTCATACCTTGCTCCTTTAGAGTCAGTAACGCTGTTAAAAAGAAAGGCCTTACGGTCTTCAGCGGGAATTCCACCCTGGAACTGCCATCTAACTAATGGATGTAACTCGCTATCCTTATTAATATCACGCTCAATCCGCTGCAAAAGCCCTTTTTCCTCAAGACGCTGAAGATGGTCTTGAAGATTAATAGGCGCGTGAGTTTTGATTCTGTCAGACATGATCATTTCTCGAATGAAAATTGTTTCTCATAAATCTTTTAAAAGCTGGTTTTTCGCTAAAGGGTATAGAAGGAGCATACCAATATTCGGCATGCTCCCTAAAAATTATTTTTTAACAGATTCTGCACCTTTGGGATCAACTGCAGCTCTGACATCTGCAATTAATTCGTCACTTGCATTCATCTGTTCAGTTAAAATTGCTTCCAACTCCTCACCAGTTCCTGGAGTAATAATGGCACTGCGCTTTTTAGCCGCTGCTAGAAAAGATTTGTCTTTTAACATTTTCTGAAAAGCTACACGGATACCTTTTACAATGTACTCAGGCGTGTCTGGGTGAATCATCATTGCGCGACCAATGGGAGCAGAGGATCCGAGAAAAGTTAAGACTGCTTTAGCCTTTGGATCATCTGTCAATTCCTGCATTAGCGGAATATTTGGCATGCCAGCATCACGTTCTAAACCTGTCTGGATAACTATCTTCATTAAGCCATCACCAAGGTCAGCTGGATCAGAGACAAAAGAAGCATAGTTCTGTGAATATATATCTGCTTCACCGCGAAGCGATGCCATAACTGTCGCCTGAGATCCTTTGTAGCCACAGACAAGCTTAAAATTAAAACCTGCCACATTTTTTAAAGCGGCTGCCTGCTGAGCGGCACGCGCGCTTTTGCTAGTACACGCAACAACAAGCTCTTGACCCCGCATTTCTTCGGCAGATGTAGCCTTGTCAGTTCGCACCGCAAAACCCACATTTGCAGTCGAGAACCGTCCAACATAGCGGAATTTTTTTGCATCCCACTTTGCTGCTTTTGGCCTCAAAAATTGTATCTGACCAAGACTATCAGGGAACACACCAAACGTCATACCATCAGGCTCAGTCTTGTTTATAAAAAATGAAGCCCCTTTGCGGCCACCGCCACCTGGTCGGTGCTGCACAATAATATCCGGGTTGCCTGGGATATGCTTCCCCATAAACTCCGCTGCGAGTTGTGAGTACAAATCATAAGAGCCACCTGGAGGGTGCCCCAACATTATAGTGACAGTTTTACCCTTATAAACATCTTCCAAGGATTTTGCATAAACGCCATGAGACACCATAGTGGCTCCTGCTATCACAGCTCCTGCGGTGACAATGGTGCGAATCTTTTTTGTAAATTTCATTCTTTTCTCCCATTCAAATTGTTTTCACAACTTAGTGCTAAAAAATTAACAGTTTGCACAAAAACTAATACTCTTATTTTTTATAACTAATTTAAAATACTGTAGCAGAAAAAAATAGTTTGTAAATAAAAGGTATTATTGTCATACAATATATTCAACATATTAAAAGTTCATTTTTTATCTAAACTAGTTCACTTTAAGAACGTAGACGATCAAAGTATTGGAGTTTTCACATGATTGAGGCAGCTATTTCAGCGCTCCTAATCATTTCAGACCTTGAGCGTCTGATGTTTGTAGGACTTGGAACCGTACTAGGGTTAATAATTGGCGTCATTCCGGGAATCGGTGGACTTGTTGGCCTCGCCCTGCTGCTGCCATTCACTTTTGCGATGGATCCTTATACCGCGTTAGCATTTCTCGTTGGCGTTCAAGCTGTTACCACAACCTCGGATACGATACCCGCTGTTATGTTTGGTGTACCAGGAACAACTGGGTCTGCAGCCACTGTTTTAGACGGCTACCCGATGGCAAAAAAAGGTGAGGCTGGTCGTGCTTATGGCGCTGCCTTCACAGCCTCAGTTTGCGGCGGTCTTTTTGGCGCTTTTGTATTGGCAATTTCGATCCCAGTTATTCGACCCTTCATCATGGCAGTCGGCACTCCCGAGCTTTTGGCAATTTGCTTACTTGGTCTAACCTTGGTAGTTTCACTCAGCCACAAGGCATTGTTCAAAGGCCTCATAGCAGCCTGCCTTGGTTTACTTTTCGCAACAATTGGAGACGAACCTCAAACTGGCGAAATGCGTTGGACTTTTGATAATTTTTATCTTTGGGACGGATTAAGCCTCGTCCCAGTGGCACTTGGACTTTTCGCAGTGCCCGAAATGATTGACCTGGGCGCGTCAAAGCGCAGTATCGCCCGCAAGTCAGAAAAAGTGTCGCCTTGGGATCAACTCAAAGGCATGCGTGACGTCGCTGATAACTGGTGGCTTGTGCTGCGTTGCTCAAGCATCGGAACCCTTTTAGGAGCAATACCCGGTTTGGGGGCTAATGTGATTGATTGGATTTCCTATGGCTATGCTGCTCGCGTGCTCCCCGGTGCTAAAGACACCTTTGGCAAAGGCGATGTCCGCGGCGTAATTGCGTCAGAAAGTGCTAATAACGCCAAAGAAGGTGGTGCTTTAGTGCCAACCCTTGCCTTTGGAGTGCCAGGCTCCGCGTCTATGGCTATTCTTCTCGGCGCATTCCTTATTCATGGGATCGCGCCAGGACCAAAAATGCTTGATGAGCAGCTTGATGTGACTTTTACACTGATTTGGACTGTGGCTATTGCAAATATTCTAGGAGCTGGCCTTTGCTTTTTGCTTGCCGGACATTTCGCCAAACTCGCTAAGGTGCGCGCGGGGCTTCTTGTTCCCTTAGTATTTGGCATAATGATTATTGGAGCCTATCAAGGTGCAAAAGATTATGCTGACCTTATTGTGCTTTTGTCCTTTGGCATTCTTGGCTGGGGTATGAAAAGACTAAATTGGCCTCGTCCACCCCTCATTCTTGCTTTTGTTCTCGGTGGCCTTGTTGAGAACTATCTCTTCATATCCCAGCTTCGTTACAGCTATGAATGGATGCTTATGCCGCTGCCATTAATAACGATTTTAATAATTACCTTTCTGCTTGCCCGCCCCCTTGTAATACGTTTTCTTCCTAACTGGAAAAAACAGCAGGCTGAGAGTGGTACAGGTGATACTATGGCTAAGTCCGGTCGTGTTAGCCACGCAACTGGCGGCGAACTGGCCGCCGATACTGTGTTTTGGGCTGGCGTTATTGGTCTGATGATCTACGTGTATATATCCTCGTCAGCTTGGCCGGGACCAGCACGTATATTGCCTCAAGCAATAGCTATTGCTGGATTAATTACTGCCGCTGGCTTCGTGGTATTCAGTTATCTTGGTAAAATTCCCCCACTTGTTAGTGAGAGCAGCGAACCTATTCGCGCTGTTTTCCGGCAAATAATATGGCTAATAGCGCTTGTGATTGGCGTCAAACTAATCGGTATGCTGCCTGCTATTGGGCTGTTTATTTTTCTTTATATGATTATTGAGGGCAAGACTAAACCTCTTTCCGCAACACTCATTCTCATACCCTTTTTGGCAGGCGTCTGGTTCTTATTTCACGAGCTCTTAAACGTTCCATGGCCACAAGCAGTACTCGGTGATTTATTTTCTGAATTGCGCCGCATTAGCGGACGCCTGATTTAAATAAGTATGGAGATTTATTATGGATAAATCGGCAGACTTTCCTGATCATAAGTTATACGGGAGTGATCTCATTTCCGAGGCACTTCGAGAGCAGGGTTTTTCCTATATTTGTTTGAATCCAGGAGCCAGTTACCGTGGGCTTCATGATAGTCTGGTGAACCACCTTGGAAACCATCAGCCTGAGATTATCACTTGCATGCATGAAGAACATGCTGTCGGGATAGCTCATGGCTTCGCTAAGATCACAGATCATGCGCTTGCTGTTGCAGTTCATTCCAACGTCGGATTGATGCACGCGTCAATGGGAATATTCAATGCATGGTGTGACCGCGTGCCTATGCTGATTTTGGGTGCAACAGGGCCATTGGATGCTGCGCAACGTCGTCCTTGGATTGAATGGATCCACACAACTGTAGACCAAGGAAGCATGGTTCGCGGCTACACAAAATGGGACGACCAACCAGGTTCACCAGAGGCCGCTATAGAGTCTATTCGCCGAGGAGTTATGTTGGCTAACACAAGCCCTTCTGGACCAGTTTACGTTAATCTAGATGTTACTATTCAAGAACAAGAGATCAATGTGAGGCCGAAGCTTGATGGGTTTTCACATTTTCCAACACCAGAGAATGCTGAGCCACCAAAGGCCGCGCTTTCTAGGGCTCTTAATATTTTGTCAAAAGCCAAAAGACCATTCATTTTTTGTGGCCGTGGAAGTCGTAGTGAAACTGAATGGAATGACCGGATCAAACTTGCAGAGCGTTTAAATGCCCGTACGACAACACACATGAAATTGCCTGCAGGGTTTCCTACCACCCATCCTCTCTTTATTGGTGAAACTGGCTGGCGACTTAAAGGCCCTGTTCTTGATGCTATCCAGTCTGCTGATGCTATTCTAATGCTTGACTGGCTTGACGCAGGAAACTCCCTTAAATTGGCTTTTCCAGCGGGTACACCCCGTCCCCCTATCATAAATGTTTCAAATGATTTTCATATTCATCGCGGTTGGAACATGGATTATGGCGGCTTGCCCGCGGTGGATGTCTCAATCCCAACAGTTTCCAGCACCACCGTTTCAGCTCTTCTTGATGAGTTAGGCAGTCCTCCACCAGCACAGGACTTAAAAAGTTGGAACGTGGCTAATTCAAATACTGATGGTGAAATTGGATTAATGGATCTGGCGCGTGCTTTTCATCATGCAAGTAAGAATTGCAAAATTTGTATAACTGGCAGGCCGCTTGGCTGGCCAACAAATGCTAATGAGATCACCCACCCCCTTGGTTTCTTAGGACATACTGGTGGTGGAGGCCTTGGCGCAGGAACTTCAATCGCTGTCGGCGCAGCGCTTGGCCTACGTGAAATTGGGTCCAGCCGCCGTGCAGTCGCAATCCTTGGAGATGGCGATTATACCATGGGGCTAACCGCAATCTGGAACGCGGCAACATTAAATCTGCCAATCCTTTTTATAATCGCCAATAATCGATCCTACTATAATGATGAGGATCACCAAATTAAAGTAGCTCGCCGCCGAGGGCGGCCTGAGAGAAATGCGTCCATTGGACAACGAATGGAGGGGCCTGAGCCTGATCTTGCAGGACTTGCTCGCAATCTTGGTCTGGAATCACCAGAACCAGTGACTAATTTAAGAAACCTTCAAGCGGCATTAGAAAATGCCTTAGGTCGCTTAAAAGATGGGGCAGCAATTGTTCTTGATGTGAAGGTTCGTCAAGAATATATCGGGGAATCAATGGTGGAGCTTTTATGAGTAATAGAATGAAAACTGAATATGTCGCCAAGGCACAAGATGGAACAAGTATTCGTTATGTCATATGGTCAAACGGCACTGCTACAAAAAAAGCTGCACTAGTTCACTCTTTAGCAATGACTGCCGAATTTTGGGAAAGCACAGCTCTCGCTCTTGGCCCTGACTGGGACGTACTCGCTCTTGATTGCAGGGGGCATGGAGCATCAGATAAGCCGAGAGGTCCCTACACCGTTGAATTGTTTGCAGATGACCTTGCATCTGTTTTTAACCATGCTAAATGGGATAAAGCGGTCGTGGGTGGTGCGTCAATGGGCGGCTGCGTAACACTGGCGTTCGCATCACGTCACTCAGCAAAGGTAACTGGCCTAGCCCTAATTGACACAACCGCTTGGTATGGCAAGACAGCTTCTGATGATTGGGAAGAGCGTGGACAAAAAGCCTTGGCAGGCGGCATGATGGCTATGACCGAATTTCAAAAAACACGATGGTTTTCAGATGATTTTTGTGCCAAAAACGCCGTCGTTGTTGACCAATCAATCAAAGTTTTTGTGGCAAATGATCCAAACGCCTACCTCAAAACATGCCGAATGCTGGGCCAGTGCAATCAAACTGATACTCTAAGCGCAATCTCAGTTCCTTGCGAGATCATTGTCGGTGAGGAAGATTACGCAGCACCAGTGGCGATGGCTAAGAGAATGCACAGTGCAATAGCGGGGTCAAACTTAACAGTCATTCCTAATGCAAGGCACCTTACTCCACTTGAAGTGCCAGAGACTATAGCCGACATTATTTTATTACTGGACAATGCATAAAATTCCAAATCTAGCCACTATTGATTAAAATTCAAAATAGGAATGAACATGAATTTAACTGACGAAATCACCATCCCAGGCCAGCGTGACATCGTATTCTCAAACCTGATCAATCCAGAAATTCTCAAACAGTGTATCCCTGGATGCGAAGAGCTAATCAAAACTAGCGAGACAGATTTCACAGCAAAAGTTGTTTTGAAAATTGGCCCAGTCAAGGCTAAATTTTCTGGAAATGTTACATTAGATATCCAGTCTGCTCCAGCCCACCTTTCACTATCTGGAGCTGGTGACGGAGGTCTTGCTGGCTTTGCAAAGGGCGGCGCGGATGTTGAGTTAATTGAACAAGGTGATGACACCCTTTTGCGCTACTCTGCTAAAGCGGAGACTGGTGGAAAAATTGCACAATTAGGCGCAAGACTAATCGAAAGCACTGCTAAGAAATTATCCAAAACTTTCTTTACTAACTTTGAAAAAATAATGACTGGTGACAGCTAGGGCCGATCTATCAAATTGATTTAAATGCTGTAAATAGTCGGAAAAGAAGGGTGGTGTATTCCAAATACATCAAAATCATTATCTGTTTAAGAAAATAATTAACATAGATCAGGCTGAGCCAGCTCAGCCCTTTTGAGCAGTAGCTCTTGTAAACGCGGTTATGTTAGACCAATTTAAATATCAGAAAAAAACGTAATATTGTCGATGTTATAAATACTAAACGGTAACAGGAAATACGGGAGTGCAAAAAATGCGGCGTGTAATAATAGCCATTACCGGAGCATCTGGGGTGATTTACGGTATTCGAGCTTTAGAGTTGTTGCGCGAGGTTGACGATGTCGAAACTCATGCCATTATTACTCCATCTGCATTCCGGACTGCGCTTGCAGAGGTTGATTATGAACCTGATCAGATCCGTGCGCTCCCAGATCATCTCTATAATCATAAGGACATTGGAGCAGCCATTTCATCGGGATCGTTTCACACCAATGGAATGCTCGTTGCGCCCTGTTCAATTAAAACATTAAGTGCCATTGCTAATTGTTTTAACGAAGAATTAACTGCGCGAGCAGCCGATGTTTGTTTAAAGGAACGCCGCCGCGTTGTACTAATGCTTCGTGAAACGCCTTACCATGCCGGACATATTAATTTGATGGATCAAGCCACAAAAAGTGGTGCAATCATTATGCCACCTGTGCCAGGTTTGTACACACGCCCAAAAACAATAGATGATATAGTTAATCAGTCTGTCGGTCGGGCACTTGACCTTTTGGACATTCAACTGCCATTAGTCAAACGTTGGACAGGAACTGATGTAAGTTAAAACGCAGTTCGATAAAGACAAAGAATTCTTGTGAAGATTATATCAATAAAGTTTTAAAGGAGAGACAAGTGTTAACCGTAACAATGAAAGTGAATGGAATTAATTCACGCCATGATGTACCAGATAACACTCTTCTGGTATCATTTCTGCGTGAAACTATGGGGCTGACGGGTACTCATGTTGGTTGTGATACCAGCCAGTGTGGAGCATGCAATATACATCTCAATGGTGAATCAGTTAAAGCATGCAGCATTCTAGCAGCTCAGGCTGAAGGAGCAGAAGTTACTACTATCGAAGGTATTGCAAACGGGGACACATTACACCCAATGCAGCAAGCCTTTCATGAAAATCACGGCCTCCAATGTGGCTTTTGCACACCGGGCATGGTGATGAGCGCAATTGAGCTGGTTGAAAAAAACAAAAACTTGTCTGAACGTGACATACGTGAAGGATTAGAGGGAAATATATGTCGGTGTACTGGCTATCATAATATAGTCAAGTCTGTACAAGCTGCAGCCGAAAAAATGGGTGGGTAAGATGTACTCAACAAGATATATCAAAGCCGAGAACATTAATGAGGCTAATGAAATGATAACATTAGCTGAAGATGGAAAATTTTTGGCAGGGGGGATGACTTTAATACCCACCTTGAAACAAAGGCTTGCAAACCCAGATCGCCTAATTGACCTATCTGGTTGTGCGCTAACTGGTATTGAAGATGAAGGGCAATCCATACGCATTGGAGCCATGTCGCGACATGTTGATGTTGCTGAATCTGCAATTGTCCAGAAGTCTATCCCAGCAGTTGCAGATTTGGCCTCTCACATTGGAGATCGGCAAGTACGCAACCGTGGCACTATTGGCGGTTCACTGGCCAACAACGACCCAAGTGCCTGCTACCCTTCAGCCTTATTGGCGCTTGATGGAACAGTGCATACACAACGTCGATCGATTGCATCAGAAGATTACCTTACTGGCATGTTCGATACAGATCTGGAAGAAGATGAGATTGTTATTGCTGTCAGCTTGCCTAAACCAGAGAAAGCGGCATATATGAAATTTCCAAACCCAGCGTCACGCTACGCAATGGTGGGAGTATTTGTTGCTAAGTTTAGTGATGGCGTCAAAGTGGCCGTTACCGGCGCTGGCGAAGATGGCGTATTCCGTGCGGGCAACCTTGAAGCAGCGTTAAATGCTGACTTCGACTCCGCTGCAATTGCTGATGGCGTAATTTCCTCAGATGGCCTAATGAGCGATATCCATGCGTCAGCTGAATATCGTGCTCATCTAATCTGTGAGATGACACGCCGGGCAGTAAAAGCCTGTAGGTAGGCTTTTACCTGATAAATCAGAGGAACGAGTTAGTCCAATTTGATGTCTTTTTAATTTCAATTAGCAATGTAATATTTTCTTTATTAAATTCTAAATAGATGAATCTCTGTACTAAGTATATTCCAACCCATGCACTAAATATCATAAATATTACTAGTTCTCTTTTTCAGTTTTATGAATACAATAGATATCTTTTTTAATGGTTAAAAAATTATGAAACATTAAATTTCAAGCAGCCCAGCTAACCCAGCCCAAATTAATCGCGCCGCGGCAAGAAACAAAATAGCATTTAATACCTGCTTGAAATACCGGCCACCTACTTTGGTTAAAAATTGGCGGCCAATTATAGTACCAACAAAACCACTAATCAGCATGGCACCAATCAAAGGCAAATAGGGTCCAAACTGAAAACCTACAATTCCAAAAATTAGCACTTTGATAAAGTGCTGAATTGTCATCATCATAGAATGAGTTGCAACATGCGGAACCGGCTCAAGATTCATGCTTTTGACTATAGCCGCTATGAAATTTCCAGTGGCACCAAAAAACATAGTCAAAAAACTAGAAATGACACCCCCTAAAAAGACATACCGCTTCTGAATTGGAGGCATTTTAACCAGAACCACCCAGATGATAAAGATCCCAAGGGCCAATTGCACTAACCAAGATGGTAGCTGGACCACCACTGCCCCCCCAATGCTAGCACCGATCACAGCACCAATCATAAAAGGCAGAATTGGTCGCCATGAAACGTCTTTTGCCATTATGGCTACGCGACCACCGTTCGAACCTAATTGAACAACTCCATGAACAGGAATAAGCGCAATTGGTGGCAATAGCAGGGCCAAAAGCGCAATCAAAGTCACACCCCCACCAATACCGAAAGCTGCGGTTATAAATGAAGTAAAAAGACTAGCAACAATTAGAAGCCCTGCATCAGGTAACGTTACTGTAGACGGCAAAAGTAGAACAAAGCTATTCAATTTATTAATCCTAAAAAACGACAAATATCGATTAAATTCAATGAAAGTCAAATTTACTGAAAGGCACAAAACACTAATAAAGAAATGCAACGCTGACAATTACCTCGTCTCAAAATCTTTGCGTCAGTATTAAACTGATGCGGTTTAAATCAATATGTAGTTCAAATCAAAAACAATATATGATAAATATTGATTTTTGCTAAAATCGCAAAAGGATTTTGATATCTATTAATTAATTGAAATTTATCAATAAATTTGTATTCTTGGTCAAGCCTGTTTTTTTGATCTTGATTTAAAGGCAGAAAAAATTCGTAATCATACCGTGTGGCCGAAATTTAAGCGCAAGTTCTTGCCGGTTGCACGGGGGATGAGTAATACTTAACGGAGGGATCCAAATGAGTTTTCTATCTATAAGGGGCATCAAAGCCTCTTTGGCAACAGCGGCGTTAACACTTCTACCAGTAAGCGCTAATGCTGCCACAACTATGCTCGAGTCTAACGACTATGTGGGCATATCTTTCTGGACTATTTCAATGGCCATGGTTGCCGCTACCGTTTTCTTCCTCATGGAAGCTGCGCGTATGGGTGGTAAGTGGAGGACGTCACTAACAGTTGGCGCTCTTGTCACTTTGGTTGCAGCAGTTCACTATTTCTACATGAGAGACGTATGGGTTTCGTCCGGTGCGACACCAACCGTTTATCGTTATGTAGATTGGTTAATTACTGTTCCTCTCCAAATGGTGGAATTCTACTTTATCTTAGCTGCAGTAACAGTTGTAAGTTCCGGCGTCTTCTGGCGCTTGATGGTCGGCTCACTTGTTATGTTGATAGCTGGCTATATGGGTGAAGCAGGCCTTGCACCAGCGTGGCCAGCATTTATCGTTGGTATGCTCGGATGGGGTTACATCTTGTATGAAATCTTTCTTGGTGAAGCTGGCAAGGTTTCTTCAGAGTCAGCACCAGCAGGGGTTCAGTCAGCCTTTGGCACAATGCGTCTAATTGTTACAGTGGGTTGGGCAATCTATCCGCTAGGTTACTTCTTAGGCTACCTAAATGGTTCTGCCGACGCTGTAACATTGAACGTAATTTACAACGTCGCTGATGTTGTAAATAAAATAGCCTTCGTAGGCATCATCTGGGCTGCAGCCAATGCTGCGACCTCAGAAAGCAAATAAATAATGAAGGGGGTGACTGGTTATCTAGTCACCCCTTATTTTTTATTCTCTTTAAAGCAGTAGATGGAAGCAACCAATGAATGAATTGCGGACATTGCAAAAAACTAATTTTGAAAAATCCTTATCATCTACAGCACTCTGCTCATCCAAAACTACTACAGTCCATAGCTTGATAATTAGTCGACTGCCTGAACATAACAAGCCTTTGGCAAAAGCAGCAGTGCACCATTTCAACAAACCAGGAAAATTACTCCGCTCTAAGATGGCAATGCAAGGAGCGGAGATTTTAAATGTCAACCATGCTGCAGCTTTGCGTTGGGCTGCAGCTGTTGAAGTTTTACACAACGCTTCACTGATTCATGATGATATTTGCGACGGGGACACACAGCGACGAGGGCAACAGGCAGTGTGGACAAAATTTGGCCGCAATGTAGCTTTAACACTAGGTGACTGGTTGATTGCGTTAGCCTTCGAATTTGCCTCTGAAGCCGCGGAAATCTCTAATACACCGAGATTGTTAAAAATTTTAGCACAACACATGTCACGCACAACTGCTGGTGAAGCAATGGAATTTGAATGGGACGGTGGCCTCAACTGGAACACCTACTTAACGATTGCTGCTGACAAAACTGCGCCACTTTTAACAGCGCCATTGCAGGGCATTGCTGTCATGGCTGGAGATCATAAAACCGAACAACCAATTTCGGCTTATTTTCGCGATCTTGGTGAAGCTTATCAAATCAGTAATGACATATCTAATTTCTATGGCAGTGACGGCGCAAAATTAATTGCTGGAGACCTAGCTCGTAGGGCCCCGAATGCAGTTACCCTTTCTTATGTGGATGATCTTAATGATGAGGATAAAACGTCCTTTAAAAACTGGTATCGAAGTGGTGACACAAACGATTTGTCAAAATGGTGCCGAAGAATCATAGATTCCCCTGCCATCAAGACCGCATCAAACCGAATGTTTTCAACACTGAATCGCGCCGCTCGAAAGGCAAGCCACTTACCAGTTGAGATCTCCAAAGTAGCCACGCCTGTCCATGGGCTGATTTTACAAACATGCACTGCTGCCAGCAACAATAAAAATGCGTGAGCTGCAGCCAATGGTGCTTTTCAACGAACTCCGCAATGAACGGGACTGAACAACTTGCTAACTTCTAAGGGTAGAGTTGTTGTAATAGGTGCAGGATTTGGTGGAATTGCTGCTGCCCTCCGCATGCGAGCCCGTGGATATGATGTCACGTTACTTGACCGGCTAGCAAAGATTGGTGGCCGAGCTCAAGTTTTTAAGCGTGGCGGGTTTAAACACGATGCTGGCCCAACTGTTATAACCGCTCCCTTTTTATTTGATGAGTTATTTAGTCTTTTTGGTGAAAAGCGCGAGGATTATGTCGAGTTTCGGTCACTTGATCCTTGGTACCGTTTTTATTTTCATACCGGTGAACAATTTGACTACCGCCCTTCTGTTGAAGACACTAATGCCGAAATCCGACGCTTTTCTGCAGATGATGTTGCTGGCTATGCTAGGCTCCTGAGAACATCAAAAGCTATTTTTGAAATTGGATTTGAAAAACTAGCGGATAAACCTTTTTCAAAATTCACAGCAATGCTTGCTCAGATTCCAAGCTTGTTAAAATTACAAAGCTACTTGTCCGTCGCAGGAATTGTGAATCGTTACATCAAACATCCACTTTTACGCCAAGCCTTTTCTATTCATCCACTTTTGGTTGGGGGGAATCCTTTTAGCACCACCTCTATCTATGCCCTTATTCATTACCTTGAACGACGATGGGGAGTCTTTTTTGCTATGGGAGGCACAGGACACTTAGTTGCTGAATTAGATGCATTGTTAAGACGTTCTGGCGTCAATATAATTTTGAAAACAGATATAGCCTCTATTGACATAAAAAACGATCAAGCCGTTGGCGTAACTACAACTGATGGAACCTATTTTCCTGCCGATCGGGTAATCTGTAACGGTGACCCACCAACAGTTTACAAGCAAATGATGCCAGCGGCACATGCAACCAGAAAACGCTTAATGCCGGAGTCGTTAACCCAATATTCAATGGGGCTGTATGTGCTGTTTTTTGGAACAAAAAAAACTTATGACGATATTGCGCATCACACGATTTGGATGGGACCACGTTATAAAGAGTTATTAGCCGATATCTTTAATCGAAAGATTCTGGCTGACGATTTTTCTCTTTATCTGCATCGTCCAACGGCAACTGACAAAAGTTTTGCCCCGGATGGTTGTGATAGTTTTTACGTATTATGCCCAGTGCCCAATCTGCGAGCAGATATTGACTGGACAGAGACTGGCCCCTTGTTGCAGCAGCGGATTATTGATGCACTTTCGGACACAATACTTCCAAATTTAAATGAAGTAATTGTAGACCCCTTCTACATGACGCCTGAGGATTTCAAGAAAGATTATAGATCAATGCATGGAGCAGGGTTTTCAATCGCACCTATATTTTTACAATCAGCTTGGTTTCGCTTTCATAATCGGGATCCGCATATTTCCAATCTTTATTTTGCGGCTGCAGGAGCGCACCCAGGCGCCGGCATTCCAGGTGTTCTGTGCTCTGCAAAAGTGGTTGAAAACCTAATTATTGAAGATGAAGAAAAGCTGGCCATCACCGCGGCATAGTTTGGTGAGCTAATATGATGTATCGATGTATCTTGTAAAATTGGCGGACAATGGTCACTTCAGACTCTAGTGAAACATTAGCACCTAAAACAGCTCTGGCCACCTATGGGAAGAGCTTTCATTGGGCAAGGCGTTTTCTTGGCAACCGCATGGGAACGAGCGCTGCACAGCTTTATCAATTTTGCCGTGTTCTTGATGATATGGCTGATGGTGATATTGATGATGGCCCTCAGCGTCTCTCAGGAATCCGTAAAGATCTATCAACCATCGGCAAGGCTCTTGATCCCCTAATGTTAACCCACCAGACTTTTCTTGCTGAACGCCAGTTCTCACGAGATGTAATTGTTGCATTGATCGATGGTCTACTAAGTGACCAAAGGCTTGTTAGGTTCACTTCTGAAAGCCAGCTATTGCGATATGCTTACCATGTTGCAGGCACTGTTGGGATTCTTATGTGTGATGTCTTGGACTGTAGTGATGACAGAGCACTAGACCATGCAATTGACCTAGGTATCGCTATGCAACTAACTAACATTGCTCGCGATATTTTAGAAGACGCAACAATGGATCGCCGTTATCTACCAGAAAGCTGGGTTGGCAAGTTAGAGCCATCTCAAATTTTGATATTTGCTAAAACCCCATCAGATAAAGCAGCACTCCCAATTTATGCCGCTCTTGAGAAACTTTTATTACTTGCAGACACATATTACAAAAGTGGGATGGCAGGCCTTACCTATCTTCCAATTCGGGCACATATATCAATCGCAGTTGCTGCTCTTGTGTACCGCGAAATTGGTATTCAGCTATCCAAAAAAGATTACGCTTGGCATCAAGGCCGAGAGGTGACTAGCCGTTTTACAAAACTGATTTGCAGTATCAAGGCGCTTAGAAGTCTATCACAGCGCTGGCGCCCCATTGCTCGACACAATACTGACCTGCATCATGTGTTGAAGGGCCTTCCTCATGTCAGATGAACAACAAAAAAAAATGCCCGTTACATTGCTTGGAGGCGGTTGTGCGAGCTTATCACTCGCCGCGCGTTCAAACGAATTTAATTCGCATCAATTTACTTTAATTGAACAGAAAGACCGAATAGCAGACGATCATACATGGGGATTTTGGGCAATGCCATGGCTCTCTCATGTTGTGCCTAAGACACATAAAAGCTGGAACCATTGGCGTATTATCAGCACCAATAAAACAGTTGAATTATCATCTCAACAGCACCCCTATTGTGCAATTAGCCGCCACGAGTGGTTAAACCATTGCCGCGCTCAAGCCATCGATTTTGGAGCGGTGTTTAGCTCTAATTCAAACACATATGGCACTCAGCAAGTTCTCGACAGTCGCACTCCAGCTACTCCAGAAAACACGATGCTTCAGCATTTTTTAGGCCACGAGGTTAAAAGTGATAAAGATGTATTTGAACCTAGCACCGCTATTTTGATGGACTTTAGATGCGACCAGAGCCAAGGGATGCACTTTATTTACTTTTTGCCTTTTACCTCAAGGCACGCCCTCGTCGAATCAACTCTTTTCTCTACCAAATTGGTGCCGCAAATATTTTATGAAAACGCCATAACTCAATACCTAGAAAAAAACCTTGGGTGCAAAGATTACGCTGTAAAACGGATTGAACAGGGTGTAATACCCTTGGCAGAATTACAACAGCTCGACCCAACACTCACCGGCATTGGTGCCAATGGTGGAGCCATAAGGCCATCTAGTGGTTATGCGTTTACCTTCATTCATAAACAAATTAATCAAATTGTATCAACGGCGCGCCCTGGTCAACCACTTCTTGTCAATAGACCCCATAGCCATTTTGAAATTTTCATGGATGGTGTCTTCCTTAACGTCATTCGTTGCCACCCAGCCTTAGCTCCAAAAATCTTTATGAGCTTAGCAAGCAGCTTAACCGGCGATGAATTTGCCAAGTTTTTAAGCGGTGAAGCAAGTGTGAGCATATGGTTTAAAGTGATCCTTGCCATGCCAAAATTACTCTTCTTACGGGCATTACTTCCAGCAAAAGAAAGTAAGAAAATATGACAGCAGAATTCTTAACACTCGAGATGACCAGCCTTTATGCGCTTATGTTTGTCGTGCTGATTGGACTACCACACGGTGCCTTTGACGGAGCAATTGCAACTCATCTTTCAGCCAAAAAATCGGGCTTTACCTCGATAAAATTTTTTGCCTATTACTGCTTTACGACCTTTTTTGTGATTGCTCTGTGGATTGCTTTACCCGGTGTGATGCTTGGTTTATTTTTAATAATTTCAATGATTCACTTTGGTTGGGGCGACACCATTAATCGATCAGGCATCACATTTTTTGTACAAGTCATTGTACACGGCGGGATGCCTATTTTTGGTATTGTTTATTTTCACAAGGCGGAAGTAGCTCCACTTTTTAGTATTTTGACCTTTGGCGCGCCAGATATTGCGCTACAGCTAAGCGAGTTTGCAGCGCCAATTATAATGGCTCTCGTTATCATATACGCTGGGCTTGCATTACAGAACAGACTGCTTCGCTGGCGATTTGCTGAATTACTTGCTATCACGGCATTGATAGCACTTTTGCCACCACTAGTTGGCTTTGCTTTTTATTTTTGCTTCATTCACACAAACCGTCATATGCGCAAAATTTGGCTTGTATTATCATCAGCCACATCATCAAAAGCTCTGATTAAACAGGCAACTGTATACACAATAGGGAGTTGGTGTTTTGGTGCAGTAGCATTTTTTTGTATAGATAATGGTAATATCCATGCCGAGTTAGTACAAATTATTTTCATTGGGCTTGCCGCACTTACGGTTCCACATATGGTACTGGTGGATGGGTTTTTTAGGGCTAAAGAGAAGGGCCACAAATTATGACATTGAAATCTGACCCTGCTGCAAATCGTAAAGACGCGCATATTGACTTAGCACTTGACCTGATGACCAACACAGACAGCTCCAATTCATTTGATAGGATGGACTTTGTCCATTCTGCGTTGCCAGAGGTGAATTTGGCTTCAATCGACCTTTCAACTGAGTTCTTGGGCAGACATTTAAGTGCACCTATGATAATTGGCGCGATGACTGGCGGCACACCTCGTGCAGAAGCCATCAATCAAGCCCTGGCAATGGTAGCACAAGACAAAAAAGTTGCCTTCGCCGTTGGATCTCAACGCGCAGCGATAGAAAATAAACAAACAGCAGCTAATTTACGTAATCTAGCACCTAACATCCCTATTATTAGCAACCTTGGGGGTATTCAGTTAGCGCGTTCTAATGGTCTAGATTTTGCGAAGGAAGCGATTGAAGATTTACAAGCTGATGCGATTGCTATTCATTTAAACCCTTTGCAAGAGGCAATTCAGCCTGAAGGCGAGTGTGACTGGCGTGGCGTACGAAAAGCAATTGCTGCCCTTGTGCGAGCGGATTTAGCACCAGTAATAGTTAAAGAAGTAGGGGCGGGCATATCAGCCGGTATTGCCAAAGATTTATTTGATTGTGGGGTTGCTGCGGTGGATATAGCTGGATTTGGCGGGACAAACTGGGCAAGGATAGAGTCTAACCGACGAGTTGGTGATATTGCTACCTTTGAGCCCTTTTTAGATTGGGGCATGCCTACAGTTGAGTGTTTGATCAATGCATGTAATGCTTGTCCAAATAATCTTATCATTGCTTCAGGCGGTGTTCGCCACGGGCTAGACGCGATGCGCGCCTACAGGCTTGGGGCGGATATAATATCTCTTGCGGGGCCAATGTTAAAACAACTTCTGATTAGTGATAAAAAGCCTTCAGTAAAAAGACTAGGCGCATTTGTTGACCAACTAAAAAAGCAGATGAATCTCACCCTTTTTCTCACAGGAGCACAAAATCTTTGTGTTTTTCGTGAAAAAGCAGCATTGATTGACAACACACCACTTTAATCAAAAAAATAAAAATGTACTTTTATCTTCACCCAAAAGCCTTGCTAAATAGGTGCTCCTAGACGTCTTTAACAACCGTAAGGCGGCACCCATGGCAAAAATAAAGACATTGAATTCAATCGCCATTTTAATGCCCGGCGATATGGGGCATGGCTGTGCAACCGTATTTCGGCAAAATGGATTGCGGGTGATAACCTGTCTTGCAAGAAGAAGGCAGCGCACTAAGGCACTGGCAAAAAAATCAGGGCATGAGGATTTGCACTCTTTGACAGAACTAGTAAAAACGCAGATCTAATACTCTCCATCCTCCCACCAGAACATGTTGTAGCGCAGGCGTAAACTCTTGCCAACACTATGAATGCGGCAGATGCTTATCCAGATTACGTTGATTGCAACACCATATCACCGGACACAAGTAAGAAAATCGTCATAGATTTTGATGGGTTGCTAACAAATTTTGTTGATGCTGGAATCATTGGGCTGAACCCGTTAAAAGAAACCGGCCATACTCGACTATATGTCAGTGATGGAGACACAGCACTTTTATGACAGCTTGATCGCCGCGGCATGGTGGTTCCTGATTTGGGAACAGATGTTGGACGTGCGTCGGCTATGAAAATGGTCTATGTCAGCAGTACCAAAGGTGCTTTTTCATTATACGCTGCGGTAGCATTAATGGCTGAGTTAACTGGACCTCGTGAAGATCTGTTCAGGGAATTAGCCGAAAGCCAGCCAAACACTCTAGCGAGTATAGAAAGAATAGTCCCTCACATTCCACTAGATGCTAAACGTTGGATTTTTGAAATGGCAGACATTGTAAAGACATATGAGTCCTATGGAGTAACGCCGCATTTTCATAAAGGTGCAGGTGATATAATGGAACTCGCCAACTGCACCCCTCTTGCAGCCGGCACGCAAGAAAATGCTCCTACTACTGATAACTTAGCTGAGGTACTAAAGATATATGTGGATACTATGGCGCTTGACAACTGAGATTGCATAATAAAAATGTACTCATGATCATCAGATATTATTAGCACAATAATAAAATGTAAAAGAGACAATTTAAGTATTGTTTGATTATTTATCTTAGCGGCTTCTATTTAAAAGATGTTAATATTCTGTTAAAGGTTTATTGATTTTTTGGAAGAAAGTGAACCTTCTATAATAGCAAGAATTGACAACCATTTTATTGGATAGATCATGAGCAATCCATTCACAAACCCTACAAAGAAACCTATTACGGAGGATGGTGTTTATGATAACGCAGAGCGTGGCCTTGCCAATCGCAATTCGGGCACATTATTAGAGACCTTAGCTCTGGATATAACCCCGTCTGGTGCACATTATCTGCTAACTCATTTTGATACTCCAATTCTCGACTCCAATAAACATCTTCTAAAGTTTGATGGCGCTTTTAAAGATCCTTTTGAAGTAACACTAAGTGAGATTTGCAACCTACCAAAGACAACCATGCCCGTGACGTTGGAGTGTTCAGGCAACGGTCGTACTGGGCTGTCCCCTAGGAGATATTCTATGCCTTGGGAATATGAAGCAGTAGGCACATCAGAATGGACAGGCACTTTGCTGGCCCCATTGATGGCACAAGCAAACCCAAATAAAGACACTGTTGAAATTTCTTTTACTGGCGCTGATTATGGATATGACGCTGGCGTTGGGCATCACTTTGGCCGCAGTCTAACTCTTGAGCAGATTTTGAATCTTGAGGTGCTACTAATATACGAAATGAATGGTCAGCCACTGTTACCTCAACATGGCGCGCCACTCCGGTTACTTGTCCCAGGGTGGTATGGAATGGCTTCTGTCAAATGGCTAAATAAAATAGAGGCGCTCACTGAGCAATTCACAGGCTTTCAACAAATTCAGACCTATCGTTTTAGAAAAAGCGTCGAAGACGAGGGCCTTCCAGTAACTCAAATAAGAGTAAAATCGCTAATGGTGCCACCTGGAGCCCCAGATTGGTTAAGTAGAGACCGTTGCGTTGATGAAGGGACTGTGATTATCAAGGGCCGCGCCTGGACCGGGATGGGTCACAAAATAGCAAAGATTGAATTTGGCATTAATGGAGCTTGGGAAGAAGCTCAACTAACTGGCCGTAATGGCAAATATGCTTGGACTGGATGGAAACATGAATGGAAAGCAGAACCTGGACAGCACATTTTGCAGTGCCGGGCTACAGACGAAACAGGAGAAATCCAACCTATCAAACCACCTTGGGACTTAGCTGGATTTGGTAATAATGCTGTTCAATCTGTTAACGTTTTTGTTAAATCAAGGGGTTAGGAAATTGGTATGGGCAGGTTTTTTTAGTGCAGGTCTATCTACATGGGAAAGCATCTAAAATAGACTGAAATATTCCAATAATGGGCATGTTCTCTCTAGTTTTATGTGATTTCAATTAGAGGCTGATCAAGCACTCTCGAAGTGGGCGATGCAATTAGTGATTTAATACCTAATAACTATTTTTATTTTGATTAGTGGACCAGTTTCTCTTTGTTAACAACTATTTCATACACAAGATTAAAGAAGATGAAATTATGACAAAAAAACTGTTGTTTAAAAAAACCTCACCAGGGTTATATATGTAATTACCCCACATAGAGAGCCTGCAAGCGCGGCATAGATATGAGAGATTTCAGCAGAATAGCGTTCGATAAACACCCATCTAAAAAAATAAAAAAGAATAAATGCGAATAGTGCAGAAAATAATAATGGTATTCCAAGCATAAGCGTACCTCATTCGTAGAACTGATTCAGAGCCTAAGCAGTGACTTTTTATTAACCATTTCTTAAAAAAATAAAGATTATTATCAGTAGCCACACTATGCCGTAATATCTAAGACGGTTACGATGAAAAGACATAGCTATTTTAGGTTCCCGCCATCCACTGTACTCTGTGTCTTTATCATTGCCCATTTGCTTAGCCTCTAACTTACAACTGCATTTTTGATATATTCTGAACTATACCAATCAAAAATTAGAATACATACGATAGCCAGAGTTGAGAAAGCACATAAATGCGCTATCTGTTTCGTTCTTTCTGAAAAAGAACACTTTTCTACAAAGCGAAGTACAAAAAAAATCAAACCTGAAATAAAGATAAAGCCTATACCACTCAGCAGAACTAATCCGTGGTTCATTGTATCAGCATCCTCAAATTATTTTTTATAAAACCCCAACCAATGACTTTCCAAAAACTTGGCTCATAATTCGGCTATGAAAAGATGTGTTGAGATTGAATTTCCACGATTTACCATTACAAAAAAAAATTGCTGCGTACACACTAAATTCTAATAAACTAGCTTTAGGATAAAAAATTTATTTTTACTGCGACGCAAAATGGGGGAGTAACAATCTTCCATTTCCATGCATAAGCCATTGAAACACATTTCTCAATCAATTCCCGCTGATTTACGTCCGACAATTCCGTCCCACAATTTGTTTGCATAAGATGCAGGGATAGCCCTGATACATTGCGACCTTTTAGTGGCCTGCGCCAACTAAAGAGCCAGACATCCCTAAAGCTACTATTGCCAACTTTTAAGATAACACCAAAACTTCAGAAACGGAGGCAAGGCCCATGATCAAAGCAACCGATAAAGAACCAAACGGTATAACGCTTTACTTTTGCTAAAACAGGATCAGGTACGCACAACTTCGGCATTCACGTTTCGCATCTTGAAAGAATATTTTGTTCAAGTAAATTTTCTAATATTTCAGCATGATTGATAAATATTTTTGCTGAAAAAGGTGTCTCTTTTGCCATCATATTGACAATAAACAAATCAGAAAAATCCAAATTAAAGGATAACTTACCTGCCGAGACACAATATGTTTGCGAGGCTTTAAGAGGCGTGAAAAACATTTTTATTGCGGGGCGCTTAATCACCATGGTGCTCTCAGCAATAATATTCACCACATTAACAGAGGTATCGTCCTCATAATCGTCCTCATAAATTTGTATGGGGCAGCAAAAATAATGGGTTAGCCATTTGTTGAAGTAATCTTGATCAAAAATTTCAGTCATAAAAAACTTTAAGTCATCAATATGGTTTTGTGTAACATGAAAAGGGACCGCGCTTTCAGTAAGATTCTGACCCAAATATCTTGGAATTTTGGGGTGGTTTTCTTCTATATATTGGCCAAATTGGGTAAGCATATCGGACAACGATGGCCCTAAAAACCCTACGGAATAAGTGAGAGATGGCTTTAAACTGACCCCTTGGTGAGCAAATTGGGGAGGAATGTAAATGACATCTCCTTCCGTGACGGTGATATCTTCGCCTTCAAAGGAGTCTTTTAGTATTTTGAGGGAAATATCGTTGATATAGTCTTCATTTTTGACAGGCTCATTTGCGACTTTCCATCGTCTTTGGCCTTTTCCCTGTACTAAAAAAACGTGATAGCTGTCTATATGAGCGCCCACTGTGCCACCTTTTGAAGAAAAGCTGACCATAATATCATCAAGCAACCAACGGGGTGTAAAGTTAAAGCATTTTAAAAGCTCCGCCGTTTCATCGTGGTGTTTATCTGTGTTTTGGACAAGCAAGCTCCAGTCTTCTTCGCCTAATTCTGCAAAATCCTTTTCTTGAAAAGGACCATAATCACATTTCCAATCGTTCGGTTTTCTACCTTTTCTAACAAGGCGGGATTCGACTTCCTCTTCCATAGAGAGTCCAGCAAGATGATCCTTATCAATCAGTCCTCCCATGATCTCCTTTGATATCATGCCGCGTACAACAAATGGTCGTTTGTTCCAAAAATCACGGAAAAATTCTTTTGTTGTTGGAAGTGCATCAAGAATGAAGGACATGGATAAAAACCTATTTAGAAGCAAAAAACGGTTAGTGTCAGACAACACTTCGTATTGGATGATTTTGCGCTTAAAGTTCCAAATTGAGCAAATAAATTCGCTATTTCAAATCCTCTCCTGAGAACATCGTCTAAAACTCTTAATTAAGGCATTTTGTGACAATAGCCTTCTGCATCGTCAAGGTCCTGTCAAAGGAAACTTCAAGCTTAATGAATTTGAGACCAGAGGGTGTTGTCAGATTACCAACAATTTGGTTTGACCAGCGCTTCACAACATATCAGGAAACTTGCAAAAACTAATAACTTTTCAATTTTCAGATAATAAAATGTAGAAGTAAAATTTTAGTCTGACAAAGCTCCAAAATGATCCGAGTTTTTCCATTTAACTGGCGTAACGTGAACGACGTTATCATTGACACTGACCATCACATCGCCGTCCTGAATGTTAACCTGAAGATTCATCGAGCGGTTTGCATGTTTCCCCAATTCGGTCGTGTCCTTCTTTGAAAAATTTATAACCTGAAGGTTATCAAATCTAGCGGTACTATCTTTGATTTTTGTCCACCAAATCTCAGCTGTACTACCACCATAACAATAGATAATCATCTCGTCAGCCTTGCGACAAGATTGACGAATGATCTTCTCACTTGGAAGCCCCAACTCCACCCATAACTCAATTTCACCACGCAAGTTTTTTTGCCACATGTCAGGCTCATCACCTGTCGAAATGCCCCTAGTAAATTCCAATGTCTCGTGTGCATTCAGCGCAAAAGCGACAACGCGTAACATTAACCGTTCATCCGTCTCCGAAGGATGTTTGGCAATGGTCAGATTATGGGCCTCATAATAGTGGCGATCCATATTGGAAACAGAAAGTTTAACTTTATATATGGTGGCATGCTGCGCCATAATTTGCCCCTGAATAGCTAAGATAGAGATGTTTAATGCGGCTTGTTGCAATGTGTTAGTTTCGATTTACGCTTTTGCTGCATAATGTGAAAGGTATTCTTTTCGATAGAGGCATCGACAATAAAAAGGGGAGCGCGAAGTCTGCTACTAGGGTATTAAGATAAAACACTCAATATATCGATTAAGTTCGATTCAAGTTAGCGTTTGCAGCGAAACCATGTTCATCGTTAAAAGATATTAGGTATAAATAAAGAAGTGTTATTCACGGTGAATTTTCAAGAAAGAATGGTTAAATGGAAATCAGAGTAAATTTTTTAAACAACCTTCGGCTTGAGGCTAGGTTCGATGATTTTACGATTACCACAGATCAGCCTATTCGGTATAAGGGCGACGGCACAGCACCAAGTCCCTTTGATTATTTCCTAGCGTCTTCAGCCCTTTGCGCCGCATATTTTGTAAGGGTTTATTGCCTCTCGCGTGATATTCCAACTGATGATATTCAGGTTTCGCAAAACAATATTCTGGATCCAGAAAACAGATACAATCAAACTTTTCAAATTCAAGTCAAATTACCATCCAGCATTTCAGAACGTGATCGGGCAGGTATTTTGCGATCGGTTGAACGTTGCACCGTAAAAAAAGTTATTCAGCATACTCCAGTATTCAAAATTATTCCTGTGGAAAGTTTGGATGATACACCGTTGCTAAAAGCATATGAGCATGATGGCAATACAATGATTTTGGGTAAAGACCTTCCTTTGGAACAAACCATTGCTAATATGACGTCTATCTTATCGGATATTGGTATCAAGATTGAAATAGCGTCTTGGCGTAATATTGTACCAAATGTATGGTCTCTTCATATCCGTGAGGCAGCCTCCCCTATGTGTTTCACCAACGGAAAAGGGACGACAAAGGAAAGTGCACTTTGTTCGGCCCTAGGCGAATACATCGAACGGATGAGCTGCAATTTCTTCTATAATGATTATTATTTTGGCGAAGAAATAGCGAACAGCAAATTTGTGCATTACCCCGATGAAAAATGGTTTAAAGCCGGCTCAGATGACGCTTTGCCAGAGGGGTTAATGGATGAAAGATGCTTACAACTCTACAATTCAGACAATGAATTAAGGGCGTCTCATCTAATTGATACAAATTCGGGACATACCGAACGCGGAATTTGTGCCTTGCCTTTTACGCGCAACTCAGATCTGAAGACCGTCTATTTCCCATCTAATTTGCTTGAAAATATATTTGTAAGCAATGGCATGAGTGCGGGTAATAATTTGTACGAAGCAAAGGTACAATGCCTATCGGAAATATTTGAACGAGCGGTCAAACGAAAAATTATAGAGGAAGAGATTATTCTTCCTGATGTGCCAAAAGAAGTTCTAGCAAAATACCCAAGTATTTTAGCAGGTATAGAGGAGCTAGAAAACAAAGGGTTCCCCGTTTTGATTAAGGATGCGTCTTTGGGGGGAATGTTTCCTGTAATGTGCATCACCTTAATGAATCCAAAAACTGGCGGCGTATTTGCATCTTTCGGCGGGCATCCAAGCTTTGAGGTGGCTCTAGAGCGTTCCCTAACTGAATTATTACAGGGGCGCAGCTTTGAAGGCCTAAATGATGTGCCACCCCCAACTTTTAATAGCCATGCGCTTACAGAGCCGAGTAATTTTGTTTTGCACTTCATTGATTCAACTGGTGCAATATCATGGAAGTTCTTTAGTGCAAAACATGATTATGAGTTTTGCGAGTGGGATTTTAGCGGCACATCTGAAGAGGAAAATGACCGGTTGATGACTATTTTAGCAAGCCTTGGAAAAGAGGTTTACGTCGCGACCTATCAAGACTTTGGCGCTATGGCTTGTCGGATATTAGTGCCCGGTTATTCTGAAATTTACCTGGCAGAGGATTTGATTTGGGATAATACCAATCAAGCACTGTTATTCAGGAAAGATATTTTAAACATTCACTCATTAATGCATGAAGAGCTTGAAGATTTGCTCGACCGTTTTGAAGAGGTGCAACTGGATCATTATACGCTGATATCAGGTCTAATTGGGGTAAAGTTTGATGAAAATTCGGTTTGGGGAAAATTGGACGTTGGCGAGTTGAAGATACTAATTTATTTAGTATTGAAAAAATATTCAGAAGCGAAAGAGATCATCGACGACTTCTTAAACTTTAATGACAATAAAGTGGACCGTGTTCTGTTTTACCAAGCTTTGAGCGCAGTGCTTGATATTACAATAGATGATGAATTGGATATTGATGATTATTTACCAAACCTCAACAGAATGTTCAGCCCTGAAGTTATGGGAAATGTTGTCGGGTCTGTGACGGGAGCTATTAAATTTTCTGGTTTAACAAAGACGAGTATGAAACTCGAAGGATTAGATAAACATCTGAGTTTGATTGAAAGCTATAAAAAGTTGCATAAAGGGCGGGAATTACAACACTAAAGGCATGATTAAAACAAATGATGTAGGATAAAAATCAACCAAGATTTGTCTTGCCAAACCCAGATCAGGCACTCCCTGCCAGAAGCACCCTATACGGTGCAGGCTCCATGGTGGCCTGTCAACAGGCCCTTAAACACCAGAAGGCAAAGTAGCTTATGTTGCGCGGCGCAGTGGGAACACGACGCCAAGTACCATCGTGTGAAAATAAATTCTGGAAGAAGAGGTAGTGATGAATGCACAAAAAGAGGAAAAAGGCAACCTAATCGCTGACTATATGCACCTCACAAAAGAGGTTCTCCCATCGATGGCGCGGAGTGACCCCAGGAATTGGCCAGTATCTGAGGATCACTGTTTCCAACGCATCGTGCTGGACAATGTATGCGACGGTGTTTGGTACGAACATTTGGGTCGTCCTGCCTACAAGCATCTCACAAACGACCAAGCACAACGTGCTGTAAAGCTTTGTCAAGATATTGCTGAGGGGCGAGCAAATCTCACACAGCTAAACCAGCAATCCCTGTTTTGGCGGGGAAAGTCGTTAGCGCCAAGTTGCAGATCTTAATGGTCAGCGAAGAGAGAGAGAAGCTGCGACATTTCGCCAACAACTTTTACAAGTTTCTAAGTTATAACTGAATTGTCATGTGCAATAAAAGAACGATCCCTTTTAACCGTCTGTTGTCATTGACCATGGGCCTTTTTAAAATGCCGCCCGGACCCAAACGAATTTTAGTCGCCTTCGTCTATGGAGTGTTTTGCCAAACTCTATTTGCACTTGCTGTCTGTGTGATGATTGTTGCAATGTTTTTTGGAATGACCGAGAGTTTTGGCGCAGTATCAAAACCCTGGTCATACGCATCAAACTTGTTCTTGGTGCTTCAATTCCCTTTTATGCACTCCGTTTTGCTTAGTAAGAGGGGAAATAAGTTTTTAAATTTTTTAGCACCCTCCAAGTATGCAGAGACCCTTAACACCACGTCTTACGCGATCTTCGCGTCCATTCAGCTTTTGGCTCTTTTTGCTTTGTGGACACCGAGTGGCGTTGTTTGGTGGCGCGCAGAAGGCTATCTCCTTTATGTTATTTGTGTTCTTTACGCATCTTCATGGATGCTTCTCATTAAAGCGAGTTATGAAGCCGGTGCGGAAGTACAGTCAGGTGCTCTTGGCTGGATGTCTTTAGCTCAGGATAAAAAACCAGAATTTCCAGATATGCCCACCCAAGGTCTTTTCAGCATAATTCGTCAGCCCATTTATGTTTCATTTGCTCTCACACTCTGGACCGTTCCGGTTTGGACACCTGACCAGCTAGCGCTTGCGATGGTGTTTACCACCTATTGCCTTTTCGCGCCAAAACTCAAGGAAGCCCGTTTTGAAAAACGATATGGCGCTAGGTTTAAAGCCTACCGAGCCAGAGTGCCCTATGTACTGCCATGTTTGAAGAGTTCCAAATATCATAACAACAATCCCCCAAAATGATCGGGGGCCTATCAATACATCACCCAAGGCCCCTATCCAGAGAACTCTGGCCGCGCAACACTGACCACGTACGATGACGTTCAAGCCTATGGAAGAGATGTTTTGGAGGTTAATTAGCGCTCTCTCCTTGAAAACCTTCAAGCATCTCAATCATTCTATACAGGAATTCTTTTAATTCCTCTGCACCGCCTCTGTTAAAGATAACCTCCACTTCATCATAAAAGCTGTTGCCCTCATCGAGCTTTACATTGGCAATAAAAAAATAAAGTGCCATCGACAACTCTCTTTAAAGACGTATGTCAACGTCTCGGAGGATGTTGGATTTGAATTCATCGATAAGGTTCATGCTTCTCAGTCACTCACCTTCCGACCTCTCTTAAAGGTACCTGTATATTCCTTTATTTCCCTTCCGTCTGAGTGGTAACCAACCCAATACCCATTTTCCCTGCCATTCTTATATTCCCCTCTGTAAAACAGTTGTCCATTAGGATGGTAGTGCTCCCAAGAACCCTCCTTTTTCCCGCCCTTAATTAAACCTTTTTGTAGTCCTTCATCAACTTCACCAGTGAATGGAGTTGCAGTGAATTTCTCGTAAAAGAGGCCTGCACGAACAACCAATTCATTGATAGTTAAGCCCCAACTAGGAAATGAAACCAGAGACATTAGAACCAGAGGTATGATGAATAGAGTTCTCATACTCAGACTTTAATATGGTTTTGGTATTTCAGTAAAGTAGACTATCTATGCATTAGAGGAGATGAACATGACTTTAAAAACTAGCGCGATAGGACTGAACGTCCTTTTATTGATGCTATGTGCAGGATTTCTTATTGGGCATGGTTTGCCAAAGAGTCTGATGCTCTGGAGTTCAGCAATACTGTGGGCAGTAGCACCGTTGGTGAACCTTGTCTTCATCTGGAGAAATTCATAGACCCGTTAATGATTTGGAGAATATGGCGGAGGGACGGGGATTCGAACCCCGGTGAAGTGTTAACCTCAACACGCTTTCCAAGCGTGCGCCTTAAGCCACTCGGCCACCCCTCCAATATGAGGCGAACTTATCAGTCCAACAAACATATGTAAACTAGAGGAGATTTAATCGCTTACACTTTCATAAGCGAATTTTTTTATGCTCTGACATAATATTTATTGGACTTAAACTCCAGACTAGCAAATGTGGTTGTCTCGCCAAAATTTAACAGATAATATAATTTCTTTATGAACGCTTTATCTGGACAAGATAGCATTGCAATGAAATACGTTTTCCGCATTCTAGCTATGATTTCCAGCCTGTTGGCATTTTATGCCATTTGGCTCGACCTAACCAGTACATTTAGTCCAAGTGCGTCTTTGGGTAGGCTCTGGTACTCACACAACCCCGGATCACTTCAAGTCAGCGAAGCTATAATCAGCCGCTTTATCGACCCATGTGGCTTAATAATTGCCCTAAAATGTTCGACTTTCCTATGGCACCCAATCATTGCGACAATTCTGGGATGGCCCGCAGCTTTGGTCTTATTATCGCTATCCATAATTTTTTGGCTGATTAGCAAAATGATAGGCGACTCCAAATTGAAGCACAGATCAAGAGCAAGTACATTAAGGCGGAGTGGTGACAAATAGAAAGTATTTGCCCATCACAAAGAACATCTACTAACTCGGCTAATCTCAAAAAACCTAATACAAAAAAAATTAAACCTAGTTATCACCCATCTTTAATGCTTCAAAAAATGCGTTCTGCGGTATCTCCACCTTACCAAACTGCCGCATCTTCTTTTTTCCCTCTTTTTGCTTTTCAAGAAGCTTCTTTTTGCGCGAAATATCACCACCATAACATTTTGCAGTGACATCTTTTCTTAATGCAGCAATGGTCTCACGTGCTATTACCTTGCCGCCTATAGCCGCTTGAATCGCAACCTTAAACATTTGTCGAGGAACAAGGTCTTTTAATCGAACGCAAATGGCACGTCCCTTTCCCTCTGCTTGATCACGATGTACAATCATGGAAAGAGCATCGACGGGGTCTCCATTCACAAGTATTAAGACTTTAACAAGGTCACCTTCACGATATGAGTCAATGGCATAATCAAAGCTGGCATAACCTCGTGTGATGGATTTTAGTCGATCATAGAAATCAAAGACAACTTCATTGAGGGGTAAACGGTAAACTGCCATAGCCCGATTTCCTGCATAGGTCAGATCAATCTGTTCTCCACGGCGCTCAGTACAAAGAGTCAAGACCGGACCAAGAAACTCATCCGGCGTCATTATCGTGGCTTTAATCCAAGGCTCTTCAATCATTGATAGGCGAGTTATTTCAGGCATATCAGCTGGATTATGGAGGTCTAGCTGCTTTCCATCAGTAATGGTCATTTTATAGACTACTGATGGCGCAGTTGAAATGAGTTCGAGATTAAATTCACGGTTAAGCCGTTCACGAATCACTTCCATATGAAGCAATCCCAGAAATCCGCACCGAAAGCCAAAACCTAAAGCAGCAGATGTTTCCGCTTCGAATGAAAACGAGGCGTCATTAAGCGAGAGCTTTTCCAGTGCGTCACGAAGCCCACTAAAATCATTCGCATCCACCGGAAACAACCCACAAAACACTACTTGCACTGATGGCGCAAACCCAGGCAGCGCTTCCTCAGTTTGACGACGTTCTTCTGTAATTGTGTCACCAACTTTTGCATCAGCAACACGCTTTACACCAGCATTAATAAAACCTATTTCACCAGGACCAAGCTCTTCAATAGAAACTGGTTTTGGCGCAAACACGCCAACACGTTCGACAACATGATTAGCTCCAGTAGCCATCATCCGGATTTTCATGCCCTTTCTCAGCACACCATGCCGCACTCGCACTAATGTCATGACGCCAAGATAAGCGTCATACCAGCTATCAACTAACAATGCCTGTAACGGCGCATCTGCACTCCCTTTTGGAGGTGGTAATTTTGTTACCAGCGCCTCAAGAATCTCGGCAATCCCTTCACCTGTTTTTGCAGAAGCTGCAATTGCATCATCAGAAGGCAAACCAATAACTTCTTCGATTTGCGCTTTTACCCTCTCAGGTTCAGCAGCAGGAAGGTCAATTTTATTCAGAACAGGCACAATCTCATGGTCAGCATCAATTGCCTGATAAACATTTGCTAAGGTCTGGGCTTCAACCCCTTGACTAGCATCAACGATCAGTAATGAGCCTTCACAAGCTGATAATGACCGTGACACCTCATAGCCAAAGTCAACATGACCTGGTGTATCCATCAAATTCAGCACATAAGATTTGCCATCTTTTGCCTGATAATCTAAACGCACTGTTTGAGCTTTTATAGTTATACCACGCTCACGTTCAATATCCATGCTATCCAGGACTTGTTCTGTCATTTCCCTATCACTTAAACCACCACACACCTGAATTAATCGGTCTGCTATAGTTGATTTACCGTGGTCGATGTGAGCGATGATAGAGAAATTACGAATCTGGTCAGTTTTGATCATAGCTTAGAGTGCAATCTCGTAATTTAGGTGGAAGCAATTAATCTAGCTTTGCTATACTACAATTTCTTTAGAAATACCGCATTTATTCCCTTATTTGTAGAAATTTTCTTGATCTTTTTTCTGTTTTCCCTTGGCTCTTACGAGTATAGATAAGGAATGCATCCTTATTCAACACACAATAATTTTTTGATTTTTTAGACAACGAGAAGCTGATGGCAACCCTAGCTCATAACAAATATCGTCCATTTATTGGTCCAGATCTAAGCAACCGAACATGGCCAAACAAACAAATCAAATCCGCTCCTATCTGGTGTTCCGTTGATTTGCGCGACGGCAATCAAGCGCTTATCGAGCCAATGGATAGTGCACGCAAAATGAAAATGTTCAAAATGCTTGTGTCTATGGGTTTTAAAGAAATTGAAGTTGGGTTTCCAGCCGCATCCGACACCGATTTTAATTTTCTCCGCGAATTGATAGAAGGTGGATATGTGCCATCAGATGTTACCATTCAAGTCCTTACCCAAGCCCGTGAACAACTGATTGATCGGACTATTGAATCCTTGCGTGGCGCGCCAAATGCCATTTTACATCTCTACAATTCGACAAGCACTTTGCAAAGGCGGGTTGTTTTTAAAACAGATCGCGACGGGGTCAAAAAAATTGCAACTGACGGGGCAAAAATGGTTGCCGACCGTTTAACAGGCTTTGGTGAAGGTAATTTGCGTTTGCAGTACAGTCCAGAAAGTTTTACCGGCACTGAATTGGACTATGCACTGGATGTTTGTGAAGCAGTTATGGAAATCTGGGAATCAAGCACTGAAAATCCTACAATTATAAATTTGCCGTCAACTGTTGAGATGTCAACGCCAAATATTCACGCTGATCAGATCGAATGGATGGGGCGTAATTTTTCAAATCGTGATTCTGTGATTCTATCGTTGCATCCTCACAATGACCGAGGTTGCGCAGTTGCAGCGACTGAACTTGCCCTTATGGCAGGGGCAGATCGTGTTGAGGGCACTTTATTTGGAAATGGTGAGCGAACTGGAAATGTTGACCTGGTCACACTTGGTTTAAACATGTTTACTCAAGGTGTTGATCCTCATTTAGATTTCACCAACATTAATCAGCTAATCGAAACTGCAGAATTTTGCAACCAGTTGTCAATTCATGAACGGCATCCTTATGCGGGAAAACTTGTTCACACAGCTTTTTCCGGCAGTCATCAAGACGCTATCCGAAAAGGTGTCGAGGCGTTGGCTGAATCAAATAGTGATGTGTGGGAAGTCCCATATCTACCAATTGACCCAGCTGATATTGGACGGACCTTTGAAGCAATTATTCGAGTAAACTCACAGTCTGGTAAAGCTGGGGCAGCTTACTTGCTTGAGGCGGATCATCATATTCGTTTGCCACGGGGCGCAGAGGTTGAGTTTTCGGGCATTGTTCAAAACGAAGCTGATACTACCGGTAAGGAAATTTCTAGTCAGCGGATCTGGGAGCTTGCCAATACTCATTACATCAATCCCAAGGGACCATTCAAGCTTGTCAGCTTTGAGTCATTTCGGGCAAGTCGTCAAGGCAAAACTGAACGTGTTACAGCAACGCTACTCTATAATGGTAACGAGGTCAGCATCAGCGCAACAGGCAATGGGCCTATTTCAGCCTTCATCAATGCAATTCGTAAGAAGTTTGATCTTGCCTTCCGGCTTGCAGATTTTGGGCAGAATACCCGTTCAGCAACGTCCAAAGCAGAAGCGGCCGCATATGTTGAGCTGACGTATGGTGAAATACAAAACAAACAAGAATCAGTCTACGGTGTTGGCATTGACACATCCATTACACTCGCACCAATTCTTGCTGTGATCAGTGCAATTAATAAATTGGCAAAGCCCTCGTAAACAGAGCATCAGCCAACCTATCTACCCTGCCAATTTGGCTTACGCTTCTCTAAAAAAGCGTTAACCCCTTCAGCAAAATCAGCACTACCGTAGCTGCGCTCAATTAAATCATGGTCATCTGGCAAAGGGGCAGCTTGCCGCAAACGACGTAGCCCCTCAAGGCTTGCTTGAATAGTCAGAGGGGCCATATGTTTCATTCTTTCAGCAATCTGAATAGCACGGGTCATTAACTTATCTTGATCCAGCAAAATTTCATGAACAAAACCACTAACAAAAAGTGCATCAGCATCCAGAAGTTCTGCTGTTAAAATCATATGAGAAACACGTGACTCACCTAATAGAGCTGTAAGGCGACGTAAATTAGAGACAGCCAAACAATTCCCAAGTGTTCGGGCAATTGGCATTCCCGCGATAGCAGCGCTGCTCGCAATACGTACATGAGCCGCCGATGCAATCATCAAACCACCTCCAGTTACTGCGCCATGAAGTGCAGCAATGACAGGTACTTTGCAAGTTTCGATCTGGTTGATAACGGACTCAACCTTTTCTTCATACTCCAATCCATCCTTAGTTTTCGTGAACGCCGTAAATTGGCTGATATCTGTTCCCGCAGCAAATGACTTTTTTCCTGCACCAAAAATAATAATAGCTTTGACATGATCAGTATCACTCACGCCACCAGCCCTTGAGCAGAGTGCCGCAAGATCTTCATACATTTTAAATGTTAGTGCGTTCCGAGCCTGAGGCCTATTCAATGTCACCAGAGCTATTCCATCTTTAACATCAACCAACAACTCAGGTTTATCAGCAGACATTATATCATCCTCCAACGGCTACAATCATCTGGCTAACTAAAAGAACAAGTCTGGCACATTTGTTGGTTCAGATGTTTTAAGAAAATGGCGACCTGAGGCATAGGGTAGGGACATTAGGGTACACTCCAGTATAAAAAAGCGGGAAACTATTTTAGCGTTAAAACCGCAAAAGAGCGTTAAAACTCTGGAATTTATTGTATAATTAGTTCAGTTTTTTGTATACAAAAATGTCATGTCTATTATTTTAGGATAATAAATTACATATGTTTAAAGACTTAAAACGATCACTTTCCGGCGAACTGTTCCACGATGGCTTTACCCGTGGACGCTATGCTACAGATGCATCAATCTATCAAATGATGCCACATGGCGTGGTTGTTCCAAAAACAATTGCGGACATAGAAGCTACTATCGCTTTTTGTCGTGAACAAGACATGGCTCTTTTACCAAGAGGGGGAGGCACATCACAATGTGGCCAAACTGTAAATAACGCATTGGTATTAGACAATACAAAATATCTTAATTCAATTCTGGATCTTGACGTTGAAAATCAGATTTGTGTTGTTGAACCAGGAATTATTCTAGACGAATTGAACCGCAAGCTGAAACCCTATGGACTTTGGTTCCCTGTCGACGTCTCAACATCAAGTCGAGCAACAATCGGCGGCATGGCTGCAAACAACAGCTGTGGGGGCCGATCAATACGCTACGGCATGATGCGTGATAATGTTATTGCCATTGACGCGCTTCTTGCAGATGGAAGCCACAGCTCTTTCGGTATCTATGATCCTAAAAAGCCAGTGCCAAACGGCGTATTTGGCAAAATTCTGCCTAATCTCCTAAATTTGGGCAAAACTTATCAAGACGACATTCTATCCAGCTTTCCAAAGGTATTGCGCCGTGTTGGTGGCTATAATATTGACGCACTAATCCCTGATGCAATGGCACTTCGTCCCAATGGACAACCTGGTGATGGAGTTAACCTGGCTCACCTCTTGGTTGGCTCTGAAGGTACACTGGCCTACTCGACGGCCATTACATTGAAACTATCCCCTTTACCCGCGGGCAAATTAATGGGCCTATGTCATTTCCCAACATTTTACAAAGCTATGGACGCAGCCCAGCATCTTGTCTCTCTCGACCCAGTTGCTGTAGAGTTGATCGACAGTACAATGCTTGATTTAGCCCGCTCAATTTCACTCTTTCGGCCAACTGTTGAAGCTTATATAAAGGGCCAGCCCAAAGCTGTTTTAGTGGTTGAATTTGCTGAAGATGATCCGGCTGAAAACACCCGGCGTCTTGCTGCACTAGAAGCCATGATTTCTGATCTTGGTTTTGGCTGGGACAAGGAAGCAGATTTTACTGGCGGCACCGTTATTCTCACTGAAAAAGAGGATCAGGAAAAAATTAGTGAAATGCGTAAATCTGGCCTTAATATTATGATGTCAATGAAAACAACGGCCAAACCTGTTTCATTTGTTGAAGATTGCGCTGTGAGTTTACCTGATCTTGCTGAGTATACTGATAAATTGACTCGTATTTTTGCCAAATATAACACTACTGGTACATGGTACGCACATGCCTCGGTTGGATGCCTTCACGTTCGTCCGGTTCTTGATATGAAAAACAACAATGATGTGGCAGCGATGCGCGGCATCGCTGAAGAAGCATTTCAACTTGTAAAAGAATATGGTGGCTCGCATTCTGGTGAACATGGAGACGGCATCGCCCGGTCTGAGTTTAATGAAGTAATGTTTGGTGCAAAAATGACTGGGCTTTTTCGGAAAGTAAAACAGATGTTTGACCCTCAAGGCATTTTTAACCCAGGAAAAATTACTGATGCACCAAAAATGGACGACCGGTCACTTTTCCGATTTGCGCCTGGATATTCCGTTGATGATTTTCCAACAAGGCTAAATTGGGATGCATGGCCCGGAGCTGCTGGCGGCCTGCAAGGTGCGGTAGAAATGTGCAATAATAATGGTGCCTGCCGAAAGCTTGATGGCGGCGTAATGTGCCCCTCTTTTCGAGCAACACGCGATGAACAGGACTCTACCAGAGGCCGGGCAAATAGTCTGCGTCTAGCATTGTCAGGCCAGCTTGGTCCTGCAGCACTCGCTAGCAATGCTATGATGGAAACAATGAAACTATGTGTTTCCTGCAAAGCTTGTAAACGCGAATGTCCAACTGGCGTTGATATGGCGCGCATGAAAATAGAAGTTACAGCGCTGCGCACAGAAGCTCACGGCCTATCATTACATGACCGGCTTATCGCTCATCTTCCCCAATACGCACCTTACATGGCAGCCATTGCTCCATTAATTCGTTTGCGTGATCTCATCCCCGGCGCTGCATGGCTAAGTGAAAAGCTAACTGGTTTCACAGCTCGCCGTCCTTTGCCACACTGGCAGCGCCAATGGTTTCGCAATCATGAATTGCCAAACAAGCCCGGTCATAGCGGGACACCAACAGCGTATAAACCACCTGTTTTACTTTTCGTTGACAGCTTTAACCGTTATTTTGAACCAGAAAACTTGCGTGCTGCAGTTCGAGTTTTGGAAGTTGCTGGCTATAAGGTCTTTACCCCAACACCCCACGACAGTTTAGATCGACCTCTTTGCTGTGGGCGCACCTACCTCTCTACCGGTCTAGTCGACCGTGCTCGTAATGAGGCAAAAAGATTGGTAACGACCATGGCACCCTTTGCGATGGCAGGGATACCCATCGTTGGCCTAGAACCATCGTGCACACTGGCCCTTCGCGACGAAATCCCTGCGTTATTGAACAGCAAAGAAGCAAATGCTGTTGCTAAGGAAACGCTAACTTTTGAAGAATTTCTGGCCAAAAAGGCGCAACCCTTGTCGTTGAAAATTCCTAAAACTAAAGCATTGTTGCATGGGCATTGCCACCAAAAGGCATTTGACGCAATTCAACCTATTGAAAAAGTTCTGTCGTGGGTTGACGGCTTAGAGGTGGAAAAAATTGAAACAAGTTGCTGCGGCATGGCAGGTGCATTTGGTTATGGTGCAGAGACGTTTGATGTCTCAATGAAAATGGCGAACGCAACGCTACTCCCAACAATTCGTAAATCCTCACCTGAAACTATCATTATTGCAGATGGCACTTCATGCCGATGCCAGATCAAAGATGGCACAGACCGTGAGGCAAAACATGTTGCCACTGTTTTAGACGAGTTGATGCAAGTAACTAATAATAAAATAGAAATTGTACAAGAAGCAGGGATCTGAATGAATGGAACGACTGCCATCAGCAAAAATTAGAGACTCCCTTGAGCAGCGCATCGTTGATGGTGAACTTAATAACAAACAACGTCTCGATGAAAATGAACTCTCAAGTTTTTATGGTGTGTCTCGTACACCAGTCCGTGAGGCTCTACAAAGACTAACAGAGTCTGGGCTTGCTGAACATTTGCCACGTCGTGGTACCTTTGTGCGATCACCAAGCCTTGGTCAACTTGTTGAAATGTTCGAAGTTATGACTGAGTTAGAATGTATGGCTATTCGCCTTGCCGCACGCCGCGTCACTATAAAAGATATCAAAGTGCTTGAAGATGACAATGAAATCTGTCGGGAAGCCGTAAAAGCCAATGACACCATTAAATATTACGAGGTGAACTCACGCTTGCATAACCATATTTATAAAATGTCCGGCAATAGCTTTCTTGCAAATAAAACCCGTCGGCTACACGATCGATTGCGCCCATTCCGTCGCTTGCAGTTACGCGTCCGCGGAAGGATGACCGAATCAATGGCTGAACATGACATTATTTTGTCGGCGCTGAAAGCGGGTGATGCTGACAGTGCAGTGGAGACAATGAAAAAGCACATCGACATTGTCGGCGTTCGTTTCAATGACCTTGTTTCAAGCTTTAATTCAATTTCGGATAAAAATAAGCGCTAGCAAAAATCTGGCCTAAGTTAGAAAAAGCCTCTGTGCAATCAAAAATGACTTAAAAATACGCAGATTCCCATTGGATATCGATATAATTTTATGCCAAACTTCATCATCAAAGATAAATCTGCATCAAGGCCTCCTCCAAAATTCATAAGGAGTAACGTCAATGTCTGATACAAATGTATTAAATGGTGGGCAGGTGATTATTGATTACCTGATCAAGGAAAAGGTGCCTTATATTTTTGGCCTTTGTGGGCATGGCAATATTGGCCTAATTGATGCGATGTATGAGCGCCAAGACGATATTGGCACAATTTCCGTTCATCATGAGAGCGTTGCCGGTTTCATGGCTGATGTTTATTATCGTGTTTCTGGTCAGCCAACAGCTACATTCACTTCATGTGGCCCAGGATCAGCCAACTTACCAATTAGCCTTGGCAATGCATTTTTTGACTCTGTTCCGTTTTTAGCAATCACTGGTAATGTGCCAACTAGCCAGTTTGGCCGTGGCGCTTTTCAAGAGATATACCGCCACTATCAAGCTGATTTTCCATCTACGGTGCAAGCCTATTGTAAGCGTGTTTACCAGCCTACGCGCGGTGAACAAGTACCACTAATGATACGACAAGCTTGGAAGACTATGACAACAGGCAGACCTGGCCCCGTAGTTCTTGATGTACCTTTTGATATTTTTAAGGAAAGTGCTGCTAGCGAAACGCCCAACCCAACAATGTGGTCAGCAAACATTTCATCACGTTGTGGCGCTGATCCAGATGGTGTAATTAAAGCAGTCGATATGCTTCTCTCTGCTGAAAGGCCCGTCATTCTTGTTGGACAAGGCGTGCGATATGGCGGCGCCGCCAATGAGCTTCTTGCATTGGCTGAAAGACTGCAAATTCCCGTCGCTGCATCAGCCAGCGGGCTTGGCGCCATTCCAGTAGACCATGCATTATCCCTAGGTCTTGTTCAACGCGGGGGCACATATCAGTCAAATCACGCTTGTCGCCAAGCTGATGTTCTACTAGCCCTTGGTGTCAGATTTGACGACCGGACATCAAGCTCTTGGATACCAGGCTATTCTTTTACAATTCCACCAACACAGTTAATTCATGTTGATATTGACCCAGAAGAGATTGGACGAAATTATCCAGTAGCACTCGGTTTGATGGCTGATGTTCGGACATTTCTTCGCCAAATTCTAGCCGAAATAGATCGCCGTGGCCAAAGTAGCGAACCAACAACCAAAAGTCAGAAATGGTTGACGAGAATTGATAGCTATCGCGCTGAATGGAATAATTTTACTGCACCTGGATATGCTGATGAAAGCTCACCAATTAATCCGCAGCGCGCTGCTGTTGAAATTGACAAGGCGCTTCCTGAAGATGCTATTTTAGTAAGCGATATTGGCGTTCATCATAATTGGTTACTGCAGTTTTGCACCCCAACTCGTCCAGATTCCTTAATTGGCTCAATGGGTTTTGGTCCAATGGGTTTTGGAGTAGCAGGCGTAATGGGCGCTAAACTTGCAGCACCGGACAGGCCTTGTGTAGCAGTATGTGGTGATGGTGCATTTTTTATGCATGCAAATGTTTTAGGAACAGCTGTTGAACATAATATCCCAGTTGTTTGGATTGTTTGGAACAATTACGCTTATGGGTCAATTCGTGGCTTGCAACGCGGCTACTTAAACAATCGTGAACTAGCAACAGATTTTCATCACCCAAAAACTGGACAGCCCTACAGCCCAGATTTTGCTGCGATGGCAAGGTCAGCTGGCGTTCAAGGAGTAAGTATAGACCGGCCAGGCGATTTGGGAGATGCTATTCTTGCAGGGATTAATAGTAATCAACCATATTTAATTGACGCTAATATCAATGGAGATTTAAATCCACCAGGGGCAGGTGTTTGGGAAATTCCTGGCCTTGGTGTCAACCAACCAGCGATTGGAAGCCGCTATATTCCTGAGTAAATACTTATTGTGACATGCCATGATTGGTGCTCCGATTTACGCATGCCGGTGCCAATAAAACATTTACACTCAGCCAACTATAATTGACTATTTAATGTCCTTTGCTTGTTCACGAAGAACTGTTTTCTGAATCTTACCTGTTTGGGTTTTTGGTAAAATAGAAAATACAAAATGGGTTGGTAATTTATAGCTTGCTAAATGTTCGCGACAGAAAGTTCGCAAAGCGTCCGGCGCGGGGGCATCTACACCCGGCTTCAATGTAATAAAAGCACAAGGTGTTTCTCCCCATTTGCTATCAGGCCGTGCCACTACAGCGGCCTCCATAATATCAGGGTGCTGATAAAGCGCCTCTTCAACCTCTAGGCTAGAAATATTCTCACCCCCCGAAATAATGATATCCTTTGACCGGTCTTTCACTTCGGCGTAGCCATCGGGATGCATAACCGCAAGGTCACCACTGTGAAACCACCCACCAGATGATGCACTTGCTGTATCTTCAAGGTTTTTTAAATAGCCCTTCATGACAGTGTTCCCTCTTAGCACTATCTCACCTATGGTTTTTCCATCTGTGGGGACAGGTAGCATAGTCCCTGGATCAACCACTTTAAAATCCCCTGCAAGTATGTGCGGCACTCCTTGACGAGCCATTTTCTGCGCCCGTTTTGCAAGTGGCAAGTCTTCCCAATCAGCCTGCATCTCACAAATCAGGGATGGTCCATAAGACTCGGTTAGCCCATAAAGGTGAGTGATTTTGAAACCCATGGTTTCCATATCGTCAATAACCTTGCTTGGTGGTGCGGCCCCCCCAGTTGCAACCTGCACAGGAATAGATCTTTTTGTCTTTGGCTTGTCCCCATCAGGGGCATGAATCAACATAGACAAAACAATTGGTGCCGCTGCCATATGAGTTACCGCTTCAGCTTCTATTATACGAAATACTTCTGCTGGATCGACTGTGCGAAGGCAAACATGTGTGCCACCAACCGCAGTGACTGCCCAAGGATGAGTCCAACCGTTGCAATGGAAAAGCGGAAGGGTCCACAAATAAATGCTGTTTGTGGTAAGCCCCATTGCAAGAACATTACCAAGTGCATTTAATGCTGCTCCACGATGTGAATAGACCACACCCTTTGGATTTCCTGTTGTGCCTGATGTATAACTTAAGGAAATTGGCAGAGTTTCATCTTGCAAATCAAACAAGGGCGTATCAGCTGGAGCACGGGCAAGAAATGTTTCATAATCCTCATCCCCAATCACTCGGCCAATGTCAACCGCTGGATCATCAATACCAATTACTGGAATCCTGCGGTCACAAATGGTCAATGCTTCCTCAACAACATCAGCATATTCACAGTCAACAAACAGCATTTGACTTTCACCATGGTCAAGAATTGTGGCAATTGTTTTTGCATCAAGACGTGTATTAATCGTATTAAGAACAGCACCTGTCATCGGGACCGCAAAATGCAATTCAAGCATTTCCGGAACATTTGGACAAAAAACAGAGACTGTGGTTTGCGGCTTTATGCCCGCGTTAATAATGGCTGCAGCTAGTTGGATGCAGCGCGCACCAAATTGCGAATAAGTGACGCGACGATCACCGTAACAAATTGCTATTTTGTCTCCAAAAACACCGGAAACCCTCTGAATAAAATGCACTGGTGACAATGGCTGTGTATCAGCACCCTGCATATCCAACGCAGAAAATAATTTTCCTGCTTGCTCATTAGACATGGATTAAACCTCCTTACTTTCCTGTTTAGTCATGGCCAACACCCCACCCCCAAAAGTTACTTTCAGCCTGCCGCAAAAATCGGCTTATTACCATTTGATGAACTTCAGTTGCACCATCAACAAGCAGCGCCTGACGGCCATAACGATAAATCCACTCAAGCACGGTATCCTTCGAATAGCCCCGCGCACCACAAATTTGAATAGCATCACTAGTGACCCGATTAAGTAGTTGCGAGACGTGAATTTTTGCTATCGAAATGTCCTGTCGAGCTTTTGATCCATTCTCAATCCGCCATGCCGCTCGCATAACCATAACACGGCCTATTTCAATATCCATAGCAGCTTGACCAAGCTTCATTTGAATTGACTCACGATCGATCAACTTGATGCCAAAGCCACTTCGATGACTAACATAATCACTAGCAATATCAACGGCTCGTTTGGACAGGCCAAGCCAGCGCATGCAGTGCGTCAGTCGGGCAAGCCCAAGACGAATTTGTGTAACTTTTAGGCCTTTTCCCTCTCCCATGAGCACACGTTCATCATCTAATTCCATACCATCAAAAACAAGTTCACAATGCCCGCCATGCTCTTCAGGCCCCATAATGCCAATTCTCCGTTCAATGTGCCAACCTGGGTCATCACGATGGAATAAAAACGCAGTTAATCCATCACGGGCACCGTCACCTGTTTTTGCCATCAGAATAAAATGCGCCGCTTCACCAGCACCAGTAATATACCATTTACGCCCATTGATAACCCATTTTCCATTTGCCCTCTTAGCAGTTGTTTGGATCATATTTGGATCAGAACCTCCGCCAGGCGCAGGCTCAGTCATTGCAAAAGAGGATCTTACATCGCCGTTGATAATAGGTAACAACCAACGATCCTTTTGTGCCTCGCTAGCAACTTTATTTAAAATATACATATTGCCGTCATCAGGCGCCGCACAATTAAAAGCAACAGGTCCAAAAATCGAATAGTTCATTGCTTCATACAAAACAGCCATGCCAATCGGGCCATAACCAAGCCCACCCTGATCAAGCGGAATTTGAGGTGCCCATAAACCTGCGGCTTTTACTTGCGCGCGAAGGCCCTTTAACACGGCCATGTCAATATTATCATATGGGTCATAGTTTTTGGCAACAGCTTCAAGTGGCACAATGTGATCCTTCACAAAGGCAAATATTTTAGCCTGATCTGCTTGTAATTTGGCTTCAATTGAAAAATCCATGATATGCCAGTCCTTTATTCTAATCTTAAAAACATCATGTCAAAGCCCAGCGCTCATACCGCCATCAATGGTCAAAGTCTCACCAGTCATATAAGTATTCGCTGGATCAAGAAGAAAAAGCAGTGCCGGAATCAACTCATCAGGGGTGGCAAAGCGACGAAAAACCGTTCGTTTTTTTAGCTTTACACCGGTCTCACTTTCCAAAAAAGATCGATTTAAATCAGTAATCACATAGCCGGGCGCAAGCGCATTCACCCGTATACCATCACGTGCCAGTTCCAGAGCAGCAGACCTGGTCATCTGAATGACAGCAGCTTTGCTTGCAGCATAAATGCCTGTATGAGCCAGTGGCCGGTGGCCAAGCACAGAAGCAATGTTAACAATAACACCGCCACCAGATGCTTTTAATGCTGGAACAGCAGCCTGCAATATCCATAAACTACCAAGAAAGTTGGTGTCGATTACACGCCTTACTTCATCTTCATCACTTGTAATAAGTGCTGCACTCATCGCAACACCTGCATTATTCACTAAACCATCAAAACAGCGTCCCTTTAACTGATTGGCAACAGATTCACTGTCGGTAACGTCAGCAACAATTACCTCGTGCCCTTTGCCTGGTAATTTAGCCACCATCTTTGCCAGTGCAGCTTCATCGCGCCCTAGGGCAAGCACCGTACCTCCAGCCACACCAATTGCTTGACAAAATAGGGCGCCTAGCCCACGTGCAGCGCCAGTGACTAAAATCAATTTTTTATCAAGCTGTTTAGTCATATAATTTTTCCAAAAATAAAATCTATTATAAGGCGGCTTCAAAGTGATTAGTGGTGTTCAGTACAGATTTTTCTATTGTCAATGTTTTTGTTTTTTTAATACTTTAAAAATCATTTTAAGCTTACGCTAGCTGGGTCGGGATGGTCAAAACAATCTTGTCATCATCACTTTCTTTAATATCGATATTTTTTATTTAGGCAAAAATCACTGGCAAAACAGAAATATATCATGACAAAAAACATCAAAAACCTTGACAACAATACAGGCACACCCTTTGTAAAACCGTTGGCTAAATGGGTAAAAAAAACAGCTCCTCAGATTGGCATACTTACTGGTCTAAAAAAATTTTCAACAGGACAATCAAATCCTACTTACAGGATTCAAACCATAGATAATGGCAAAGAAGACCGTTTTGTGCTTCGCACACAACCAGTGGGATTGCTGTTAAAATCAGCCCATGCAGTCGATCGAGAATATCAAGTCATGAGCGCTCTGAGGCCAAGCGACATCCCTGTTCCAGAAATGATCATTTATTGTGATGACCTAACGGTCATTGGGGTAAAGTTTTTTATTATGCGTGAGGTAAATGGAAAAACCTTTTTCAAACCGACCCTTGATAACTATAATTCAACAGGTCGTAGTGCTTTATTCAGTGCAAAAATTGATTTACTGGCAGCTCTAGCGAAACTTAACCCAATTGCACTTGGCCTTGATGGTTTTGGCAAAACATCTGGCTACATTGACCGTCAGCTTGGAACATGGACACGTCAATATCGTGCCAGCGAAACAGAAATCATTCCTGGAATGGAGTTTTTGATAACCAAATTACCCTATTGCTTTGAATCCGATCCTCCAGGGTTTTGCGTAATTCATGGTGATTTTCGACTCGACAACCTCCTGATTCAACATCAAAGCCATATCGCTGCATTGCTCGATTGGGAATTAAGCACTCTTGGCCCCATATTTATAGACCTTAGTTACTGGTGCACAATGTTACGGATGGACGCTAAATGGCCCATTGGAGGCCTTGGAGGGATCAATAGGGTAAGACTTGGCATTCCGGATGAGGGAGCGCTGATAAGAGCTTTCTGTCAAAAAACTAATCTTAACCCTCCTATAAATTGGGAGGCGCTGATAGCCTTTCAATGTTTTAGATTTGCTGCTATTTTACAAGGTGTGAGAAAACGTCATGTTGAAGGAAATGCTTCAGCATCCAACTCAGCCTCAGTTGGAGGTCAAGCAAAAAAAGTTGCAGCACTCGGTGCAGACACTCTTTCATTTTATCTAGCATCAAAACACTAATAAAACTTATTCTTGATGATATAAGCTAAGCATCCAACTGTGTAATTTTTCACCGTCTAAATTATTAGAATCTGAAAGACAGTCAACCAAATTGAAATGATGAAATTTTCCACAAACATGAAACTTAACAGGGTCTCCACGTTGGCTTAGCGCCTGTGTCATAATCCATGATTGATCAATCCAGCCTGAGGGTTCACCGCCACCTACTGCAACATAATATGATGGCCCAACGGCAGGCATATGGGTTATACAGTTCCACTTTTTGGCTTCAGATTCTGTCAGGCACACATCATCGTTGACTTTCAGCTTCCTAACCAACTCAGTTTCATAAATACCGGACAATGCTGCAATACCCACCACGCGCCCATGTAATTTTTCGTTATGCGATAGGTGCATCGCAATATGAGCACCAGCTGAGTGGCCCATCAAAATAATTGGCTGATTGTGGCCAGAGTCATTCAGTTTAGAAATCACCTCTGCGAGGCCATGATTTAAGTGCTGTATTATCTGGGCCAAGCTAACCTCAGGGCAAAGCGGATAGTTCATATTAACCAAACCAAAACCAGTCTTAGCCAAATCAGCCATATGATGATTCACATCAGACTTATCGAGAGCACGCCAATAACCACCATGAAAATTGATAACAACTGGTTTATCCTTATCACCTAAATGTAAGTCAAACCGCATTAGACTGTGCTCACCATATGGCAAGTCAAATATGCCCGTTAATTCACGCTTTCGTGCCTGAGACTGCAACGCCCACTCGTCAAGACAAGCTGCCGCTGCCTCCGCTCCAATAGAAACACGCGGACTAAACTGAGCTTCCATCCCATGATCATGCCATTCAATCCAGCTCAAGATGCACCTAGGCCATTCGCCGTCGTATTATCCTCAATGATAGGAGGTTTGTGCGCATTAATTACCACTGAATCACCGGTCCATTTCTCTATATCAACCAGACAGGAATGCGCTGCTGGACCCTGTGCCAGTTTTGACGTGCCAATATCCGGTGTCAAAACATTGGGATTACCATGACGACAGGTCAAGCCTGATAACCCGTCTGTATCAGGATCGAACCATGCTCCTGTGCTAACAATCAACACTCCTTGCATGACATCATCACTAACAATTGCACCACAAAGGCAGGAACCACGATCATTGTAAAGGCGGACGATGTCGCCACCTACAATGGCGCGGGCGCTTGCATCTTCTTGATTAATTTTGACTGGCTCGTGACCATTAATCTTTGTTGCAAGGCTGATACTACCGTGATCCAACTGGGAATGAAGACGAGCCGTTGGCTGGTTTCCAACAAGATGAAGACGAGCACCGCAGTCTAGACTACCAAGCCATTCTGGCGGTTCAAACCAGCATGGGTGTGGTGCACAATCGTCATAACCAAAGCTTAAAATTGTTTCAGAGTAAATCTCAATTTTTCCACTCGGTGTTGCCAAAGGGCTAGCGACTGGATTTGTGCGGAAGTCAGCAAGCATGATATTTGTTTCTTCTGGTTGTGCTAATTTAAACCACCCCTCCTCGCGAAAAACATCATAACTTGGTAATTCATAGCCTTTCTGGGCAGATGCCTGTTTGGTCACATCATACATCCAACGTTGCCAATCTTCAGCACTGCGCCCCTCAGTAAATGCTTCTTCCGAACCCATTTTTGCTGCTATGCCTTTGAAAATCTCAAAGTCATCAAGAGCATCATCAACTGCTGAAATCGCTGGCTGCATTGACACAAAATAATTATCCATTGGAGACATGGCGATATCTGTTCGTTCCAGCGTAGTCGTGCAAGGCAAAATAATATCGGCATGTTTAGCAAGCGCATTCCAGCACCATTCATGAGCAATGACCGTGTCAGGCTTTTGCCAAGCTTTCACCAACCGCTTCAAATTCTGGTGGTGATGGAAAGGGTTACCTCCTGCCCAATATACAATTTTAATATCAGGGTAATCATAACGCTCGCCATTATAATCAAAACTATCACCTGGATGAAGCAGCATATCTGCAATGCGCGCCACCGGAATAAAGTTGCTAACAGGGTTTACACCTTGCGGCAAAGCTGCAACCGGCAACCGCTTTATGTCGTTGCCAACCGTATTTACTGCCGAATAACCAAGACCAAAACCACCGCCCGGCAAACCAATCTGTCCTAGCATTGCAGCTAACGTAATGCCTGCCCAAAACGGCTGTTCACCATTTGCCTGCCGTGTCAGAGACCAGCTGAATGACAACATTGTTCTAGCAGCAGCCATGCGGCGGGCTAGGGTCTTGATCATCTCTGCATCAATGGCGCAAATATTGGCAGCCCATACAGCGTCTTTGATGACACCATCAACAGATCCTTTCAAATAATCAGCAAATTTAGCAAACCCAACACAGTAGCGATCAAGAAACACCTGATCGTGCAGACCCTCATCAAGCAATACATGGCATATGCCAATCATGAGTGCTGCGTCACTATTTGGTCTAATTCGCACCCAATCAGCCTTAACATCCTCAATCATATCCGCCCGCAGTGGTGAAATTGATATAAACTCAACCCCATTTTCATACGCTGCCAAAATAGATTCCTTCTGGATATGTCGGCCAAGTCCACCCTGACTAATTTGTCCATTTTTCAGGGGCACACCGCCAAACGCAACAAATAATTTGCAATGGTCTCGAACTGATTTCCAGCTAGTTTGATTGTAGATGTAGTCTCGGAAACTCCCAATCACATGCGGTAAAATCACCTCAGCTGCGGCAAAGCTATAAGTGTTAACTGATTTGGTATAACCACCAACACTATTCAAAAACCGATGCAGTTGGCTCTGTGCATGATGAAACCGCCCAGCGCTTGCCCACCCATATGACCCAGCGTAAATTGCTTCATTGCCAAAGGTCTTGATTACCCGGTTAAGCTCTTCTGCAACAATCTGATTTGCTTTATCCCATCCCACTCGCACAAACGGATCCAAGCCGCGGCGTTCAGGACAGCTTCCAGGACCAAATTCAAGCCAGCTTTTCCGAATCATTGGCCCGCTAATACGAGACTCATTATCAATGACATCAACAATGCCTTTACCAATTTCATTTGGATCAGCATCTTCAGTAAAAGGGCTTAAACCAGTCAGGCGACCATCTTGAACATGGGCATGGTAGGTACCCCAATGTGCGCTGGTTAAACTCATGTTTATACCTTTCATCAACTATTAGCTCTTAGCCTTTTGTGTTTTCTAAAAAGTTGAGCTTTATAAAGTCCGATAAAAACAATACGCCATAGATGATAAAGATCCATCAAAAATCAGCAATCCTTAAATTTCAGGCTTTGTCAAAAACATTACCAATGAACGCTTTTTTGTTGCCAGCATCGCGAAGACCAGCACACTTAGATTTATGACACTTTTTTATCAACCAAACGGATAGCCATTATGCCTAATGCCAACCAAACCAATTTTCCTATATATGAACTTTATGCAATTCGTTACGCAAGGCGTGACGCACTGCGCAGTGAGCATTTTATTGGTGGTGACCCCCACGACGGTCCAATGCCAATGGATTATTTTGTCTGGCTAGCTAAATCACAAGATCACATTGTTGTAATTGATACGGGCTTTACTGCAAAAATGGCGGAGAAACGGGGTCGTACCTTTATCCAATGCCCAATTCAAACAATAGCTGAATTTGGAATAGCTGCTGATCAAGTGAGCGATGTTATTCTTACACACCTTCACTATGATCATTCTGGTAATTTTGATCGGTTTCCTGCCGCACAATTTCACCTTCAAGAACAAGAAATGCAATTCGCCACCGGCCGTTATATGCAATACCCGCAATTACAGCAGGCTTTTGAACTTGATGATGTTTGCGGCATTGTTCGGCTCAACTATGCAAATAAGGTCACTTTTTATAATGGTGACGATCAACTGTCCGCTGGGATACGTCTGCACCGTACCGGTGGCCATTCAGCGGGGCTACAATTTGTTTCGATTTACACCAAAAGAGGTTGGGTAGTTTTAGCCTCTGATGCCAGCCACTTTTATGAACATATGGAAAGCTACCGTCCATTTGTAATTGCCTTTCACGTTGGTAAAATGTTGGAAAGTTTTGATCAACTGAATAGAGTTGCACCGAGCCCTCAGCATATTATCCCAGGTCATGATCCAAAAGTTATGAAAATATATCCAGCTGTCACTGGCAAGAATGATTTGATGGTGCGTTTGGACGAATCACCAAAAATCTAAACGCCTAATTACGACTATCCCAATAATCTTGGCCATAATCGTGAAGAATTTCATCACCGGCCTGAATATCACTTAGCGCGGTAAACTCAATAAACCGGTTATCATCATCCGCAATTTGCCACTCAGCATTTGACGGTGTGCCGTGATTGTAAATCATTCCACACCCCAAAACACAGAGGTAATCACTCTTCACATCAGGGCTGGTAAAAAGATAGTCATTAAGCCGATTTACTTCCTGTAAATCATCATCATCAATAACAAGATAAAAACAGCGTTCAATGACATCCCCTTTAAGCAGGTCAACACAAGCAAAGACGCCCAAACCATGCAGTTTCGAATCACGAACTTCAATCCTCATTTTCTGTTCATTCACTTTTTTTAATGCTGTTGTCATTTTAACCGTCTCCACGCACACGGTGACTCCCAATTTCGATCATATTTTAGATTGGCCAGGCAGAAAACCAATATTCCAGTGGCTATCTTTATCGCATATTCAAATTATATAGTGTTGTCTTGAGTACTTTGGCCAGCAAAGATATACTCCATTCTATAATTCATTAATTGTTTAGCTAAATTTAGGATCAAAAATGGTGAGCTTGCCCGCCCAAAATAAAATAACGACTACCCCTTTGCTTTTTACACCGATAAAACTTCGGTCAGTGATCGTGCGCAACCGTATTATTGCCTCTCCAATGTGCCAATATTTATCAACTGATGGGGGGCCAAATGACTGGCATATGATGCACCTTGGCAGGCTCGCCATTGGCGGTTGTGGTATAGTTTTTGGTGAAGAAACAGCAGTTGAGCCAAATGGGCGCAAAACGCATTCTTGCGCTGGGATCTACAACGCCAAACATGTAAAATCGTATCGTAAGCTTACCGATATGATAAAACAGCATGGTGCAGTTCCTGCAATCCAGCTTGGCCACGCTGGTCGCAAAGGATCATGTCATGGCGCAATGGAGGACTGGCGACCGCTAACTGAGTCAGATGCAATTCAGGGTTTTCCACCTTGGCAAATCATGACACCCTCTGCAGCTGTCAGCCCCCCACGGCCAATTCCACCAAAGGAAATGGATCAAGATGACATTAATCGGGTCATTGACACCTTCCGTGATGCAACAAAACTAAGTCTTGATGCTGGATATGATATCGTGGAAATTCATGGTGCACATGGCTATCTGATCCATCAATTTTTGTCATCTGCATCAAATCAACGCATTGATTCTTATGGAGGCTGTCTTGAAAATCGTATGCGGTTTGCAATCGAAGTTGCTCAAGCAGTTCGTGATGTATGGCCCAAGGACAAACCAGTTTTTTTCCGACTGTCAGCTGTTGATAGCAAGGGGGGAAGCTGGACATTAACCGAAGCTATTGCGCTTGCAAAAGCCCTTCGTAAAATTGACATCGATATGGTTGACGTGTCATCAGGAGGCATTTCTGGGTCAAGCAACATGCCAATGGTACCAAGAATACCAGCCTATCAAGCCAGCTTTTCTGGTCTTATCCGGCGTCAAGCAAAAGTGAGTACAGTTGCTGTTGGCGGCATTACCGAACCTCAACAAGCTGAGGAGATACTGCAAGCCGGCGATGCAGATATGATTGCAATGGCACGCGAGCTAATGTGGAATGCTGATTGGCCAGCCCATGCCGCCTACAGCTTCGGGTTAGACGACCCATTTTGCTATTTACCTGAAGGATACGCGCATCGTTTGCGACAGCGTGAGGTCCAAAAAACAATGGAAGTAAATCAAGATCAGGCAATAATTGCCAAAAGCCTTCGCTATTTTCTGGACGGTGAAACGCCCTCTTCCAAATAGGCCAGCGTTGCGTCTGTCTGAAAAATTGTGCAGCATTGATTTTTACGTCATAACCGACTTTGCAATATCTTTGGACCAATACAGATTAGAGCATCTAACATTAATACACCGTCAGCGCGAACTAAAACTGGATTAATCTCCGCCTCAGTAATTCGCCCAACAATGGCAAGGCTTGATATGGCTGTCACTAATTGAGCTAGGGCCTCTAAATCACCCTTTGCCTTACCACGGTACCCACGAAGGCCAGCAAATCCTTTTATCTCTCCAATCATCTGACGGGCGGATGCAAGGTTGACTGGTGCTGGTCGGATACTAACATCCTTATAAATTTCAGCAAGCACACCTCCCGCACCAACGGTTATCACTGGCCCAACAAGGTTATCATGCCTGAGGCCAACAATGGCTTCACCTAAACCTTTAGCCATTTCCTGCACTAAAACGCCATCGATATACGCAGTAGGTTCGAGCTTTTTAATCCTTGCCCTCATCTCAACTACAGCAGAATCAAGCTGCACATTATCCCAGATATTCATTACCACCGCACCATAATCAGACTTATGCGGCAGATCTTTTGACACAAGTTTAGTCACCAAAGGGTAGCTTAGTCCCTGCTCTAAATAAATTTTGGATTCTGATATGGGCAATTCACTCTGCGCGGGAAAGAAAAGTTGGCGTGGCCCAGCAATGCCAAGCGCTGCAAAGATATCATTTCCATCAACCTCGTTCAGCACGCCTCCAGCACCACCAATTTTTACCTTCGCAAGTATTGTATCAAGTCTCTTATTGATCTCTGTCACATCACACTCTGCTAAACTTGAATCTACTAACAAACTATCTTTATTGCCTAAAAAAAGCGAAACACTATCAGCACAGCTTTCAACACTGCCAAAACAAGGAACACCTGCCTCCTCAAGCATTTCCATTGATCTCGTGGCAATAGGCAGCGGAAAAGCAACAACTGGTGCAGCACCCAAATTCTCAGTTACTGCATCAATTATTGGCTTAACCGCTAACTCTGGATTAAATTGTGCGGATGACCCAATAGCAACAATAATTAGTCCTGTTTCACTATCAGTCATCAATTGTGTAATGGCCTTTTTCATAACATCGTATTGAGCACCCGCAAGGGTTACATCGACAAGCTTTCCGCTGCCATGCGGTATATTTTGTTCATGAAAAAAACTTTTTGAGGCTGCGCTTAACCCTTTGAGTTCTACTCCCCGAATACTCAATTGATCAACTACCATAGCACCGCCACCGCCAGTTGTTGTGACCACAGTTGCGTGGCGAGGGCGATTGGCAAGCTGAGCCTTTTTCAGCAACAGCGCTGGCGCTTCAAACAGAGCATCAAACTGGCTGACTTCGGCAATACTATGATAAGCCAGAAATGCACTAACTGCATCAGCTTCCCCTGTCATGGCGCCAGTGTGTGAAACTGATAGGGCCTGCCCCTCGTATGACTTGCCCAGCATATATGCCACAACTGGTTTTCCAAGCCGTTTGGCTGCAGATGCAAATGCCGCAAATTTATCTGGGTTACGAATTGTTTCTAAAAACAGCACAAATCCATCAATTTCTTTGTCATCAACCAACGTTAGGCCAACTGTACCAACACAGGACTGCGCTTCGTTACCAAGTGATATCAGCTTTGAAAACCCAATATTTCGAGCCTTTCCCCGAGAAATAAGCGTCCCAATCAAGCTGCCACTATGAGATAATACGGCAAGACGTCCACGCGTAAGACTCTCAGCTTTAAATGCAGCATTAGTGGTGCAAACAAAAGAGTTTTCTGTGTTTACAATACCCATAGAGTTTGGACCAATCAGCATCACACCAGCGGCATCTGCCCTGCTAACCAATATGCCTTGGCGCTCTAATCCTCTATCACCAGCTTCAGCAAATCCGTCAGCAAGCACCGACACAACTTTAACACCCGCCGCAATACAGTCCTCAAGAGCTGCCTCAACCAGCATCGTACCAAGTAGAATGTATGCATGGTCAACTTTTTCAGGAATGGCTGACACAGATGGGTAGGCAATCTGTCCAAGAACTTTTTTATGAAGAGGATTTACAAGATAAAGCTTTCCCCTGAAGCCATGTTGCTGGCAGAATTGCCATGGGCGTGTCGATAATTTTTTTAGATCCTTAGAAACACCAACAAGGGCAACAACTTTTGGCGCTACCAGCGCCTGTCGCATTCTTTCCATAATTAAGTTTTTTCCTTAACGGATTTTTTAGGACGTTGCGAGAACCGACGCTCAAATATACCCTCTGCGATTCGGTTTTTCAAAATTTCGGTAGACCCGCCAGCTATCATCCATCCACGTGTTCGACGCAAACAGTATTGAACAATATTGTCATCGCTAAACCCTAGTGCACCCATTACTTGCAACGCTTCATTAGCAGCAAAAAAACCGGCATCATTACAAGCCAATTTTGCAAGCGCTGAGTCATGAGCTGATGGCAGATTATTGTCAGCCCTCGTGACTGCTCTCATTAGCAATAATTGAGCTGATTCAAGCCGCATCTGCATCTCTGCAAACTTCCATTGCAAACCCTGAAACTCACATATGTCCCGTCCAAATTGTTGACGCGTTTTAGCATGTTCTCGCGCTTCTAAAAAAGCTTTCCTCCCTACAGCAACAGCACGCGCTGCGTTGCCCAGTCGTTCTATATTAAATCCTGAAATCTGCTTTTTAAACCCACCAGATCCAAGGAGAATATTAGCTTTTGGAATACGGCACTCTTCAAAATAAAGTGGCGACCAAAATTCACCATTCATGTAGCGGTAGGAGGGGCCAATTTCAAAACCTGAAGTGCCTCTTTCAATAATGGCAGAGCCAATTCCTTCTGTCCCTGGGCCAAAGCGAAGATAAATCAAAAACACTTTAGCCTCGACACTATTTGTACCAAACACCTTACTACCATTAACTATAAAATCATCGCCATCAGGCGTTGCAAATGTTTTTAATTCAGTCACAGATGATCCAGCATCAGGCTCAGACATGCCAACTGACATAACTCCCTCGCCAGCCAACAATTCTGGAAGATAGCGCTTTAACTGCGCATCGCTTGCATATTCAGCAAAGGTTCGGATTGCCCCAAAATTTCCAGCTTGAACAACATCAGCACTGCGTGGACAAAATTCAGCGATAGCCTGAATGGCCAGAATGGCATCAGTAAGAGTACCACCGATACCACCCTTGCTCTCAGGAATGGTGATTCCAAGGAGGCCCATCTCTGCAAATCTTTTTGCAATATCCCATGGGTACCCATCACTGTTAGCTCTCTTGACAGCCCCATCAGCCAACTCATTCGCCGCAAAGCGATTAACCGTATCATAAAAAATTTGTTGCTCTGTAGTCAGTTCAAAGTCCATTTAGGCATCCTTATCATCATTAAAAACCACAGCCCCGCTGGCTTCAAGTTGATCAATTTCATAAGTACTTAACCCACTAGATTGTAACGCTGATCGACCACCCTGACCAAGCCGTGGCGGAGTCATGGATCTTATGTCACTTGCGGATGCAGGAGGCAAACCAGCAATCCTTGCAGATGGCAAACTTCCAAATTCATCTATCTCCACCCAACCAATTGCTTCAATTTTTTTGATCTGTTGGTCATTGAACAGATCATTATAATTATTTACGGGCGCATTAAGTATATCAGCATCTGAAAATACTATTCCCCAATGAGCGGTTGATTTTTGTTTAATCTCAGGAGCAACCATCGCATTAATCTTAGCCGCATTAACCAGCCTATTTTCTGGCGTATCAAACCTTTTGTCATCCAACCATCCAACCTTGCCGAGAATATTACATAGAGCTACAAAATGCGACTGACGGCGCGCATTCAGACTAAGATATCCATCTTCTGTAGCAAAGGTTCCAACGGGCGCCCCCACTGGTTTAACAGCAGATCCTTCAAACTTCTCAGCAACAAGGCGGGCTTCTTGGAATGCCATCGCGCTCTCCAGCAAGCTTGTCTGAATATAGCTGCCCTGGCCAGTCGTTGCACGACGGTACAACGCCGCAAACACTGCCTGGCTCAGATAAAGACCGGTAGAATAATCAATGGCCAACATATTGATACGGCGGGGCAACCCATTTTGGTCACAATTAATATTCATTAGACCAGTATAGCCCTGCATCACCGTATCGGTTGCTGGCATGTGGCTCTTTGGACCTGTCTGGCCAAAACCAGTAACTGAAGCATAAACCACCTGCGGATTAACATTTGCCACCGTGGCATAATCAATACCTAACCGCTTAGTTACGTTTGGCCGGTAATTCTCAATAATCACATCAGCCTTGGCAGCGAGCTTAAACGCTGCGGCGTATCCGTCAGGACTTTTTATATCAAGGGCAAGGCTTTTTTTACCTCGATTCAACACAATAAATTCAGAAGAAAAATCACCTTTTTGGAGTCCAAGGCTACGGCACCAGTCACCATTGCCTGGTGGTTCAACCTTAATCACTTCAGCACCATTTCGGGCAAGCAATAGTCCACAGTAAGGTGCAGCAACCCCTTGTGCAAATTCAACTACACTTAATCCAGCAAACGTGTCAGCTACAGGCACCATCATTCTAGCGAGCTGGTTTATCTAGGAAAGCATTGACAGCGTCGCGGTGTTCATCACTTGCATAGCAGATCGATTGTGCCTCAGCACCAAGTGCAAAGACTGTTTCGAGCGGAAGGTCAACTGATCGATTTAATATGGATTTTGAGAGAGCAATCGCACTTGCTGGACCAAAACTTAGATTTTCCGCCCACTTAGCTGCATCTTTGACTAGACCTTCAGCATTGGTCACCCGGTCAACAAGGCCAATTTTTTCCGCCTCATCTGCCACGACTGTACGTGCGCTAAAGATTAATTCTTTAGCACGGCTGATACCAACACGCCGCGGAAGAAAATACAATCCACCACCATCTGGAATTAAACCACGTTTTAGATAGGCCATTGAAAAACTGGCTGGAGGGGCAGCCATTACAAAGTCACAGGCAAGCGCAAGATCACACCCAAGACCTGACGCTGCGCCATTCACCGCAGCAATAATTGGTTTATCCATGTGATAAATTGTTGAGATGAGACGGTGAGTTTGTTTTTGCCGCTTCCAACCATTAAATCCAACCTTTCCAGGCGGCGCATTCAGCCTGTCGCGCATTCCACCAATATCTCCACCTGCACAAAACACTGTCCCAGCACCAGTCAAAACTGAAGCTTTTATACTGTCGTCTTTATTAACAGTTTCCAGAACATTAATTAATGCTTCCCTCATCTCATCGTTAATCGCATTACGTTTTTCAGGACGATTGAGAGTTACCATTGCCACGCCATTAACGTGAACCACATCGATAAGAGGAAGCGTATTAGTCATCGGCAATTCACCTTGGTGGTTTGAGGGTTGAAATGGCTTTCTTTACATTTGAAATAGTCAGACTTTAGTGAATAAAAAATCACTATCTTTTTATAATTCTAAATCAAAAAAACAATCTTGTCATTATTCAGACTTGTTGAAATAAAATTTATTTTGACCTTGCGATCATGCTATTCTATTGAGAAGGCTAAGGTCTTTTCACTCTCCAGTTTTTGTATGCTAAAAATGATACTCATTGAAAAAATTGCAGACTATATTGTATTCGAACGGGAAAAGCCGTTGTCACCGAAAACAATTCATCATGCAAAACGCGCCGTAATTGACTGGTTTGCTGCAATGTATCCAGGCGCCATACAAGAGCCTAACCCGATGTTACGCAGGGCGTTTCTTGATCCAGACGACCCACAACAGTCAATAGTGTTCCCAACCCATCATTATTCTTCTGTTAAAACAGCAGCCTTCTTAAATGGGGCTAGCGCGCACACATCTGAATTTGACGATATCTTTCGTGATGGCGGATTGCATCCTGGTTGCGCAACAATTGCAGCAGCACTAGCGGTAGGACAAAAACATGACCAATCTGGTGAAATGTTTCTTCGCGCTGTTATTGCCGGCTATGAAGTGAGCAGCCGAATTAGTGCCGCAATGGGGCGCGATCATTACCAATTCTGGCACACAACAGCAACCATCTCCACCTTTGGAGCAGCCGCCGCTGCATCCCTCCTTTTTGGGCTAAACCGCATACAGACCGCGCATGCTTTGGCAACATCTGCCACCCTTGCAGCAGGCCTGCAACAAGCTTTTCGTTCAGACGGAATGAGTAAACCACTGCATGCCGCACATGCAGCAGAAACCGGTGTTATGGCAGCAATGGCGGCCAGCAAAGGAGTTACTGGCGCGCTAGATGTTCTTGAGGGCTCAGTGGGAATGGGCGCCGCAATGAGCGGTTCTGCCGATTGGGGAAAAGCGACAGCCGGCCTTGGCAATGTTTATAATATTGAATTGATAACTTTCAAAAATCATGGATGTTGTGGTCATACATTTGCTGCCATTGACGGGCTTCTTACCATCATGGAGGCAGAGCAGATAATTGCTAGCAATATCGTCAGTATTGACATTGCCACCTATGGCCCGGCAGTCGAAATTACCGATAGAGCAAACCCCAAAACCCCCCAAGAATGTAAGTTTTCCATGCAATATGTTATAGCCCATGCTGCCCATCATGGTAGTGTACGTATCGACGCTTTTGAAGAGGCACGCATGCACGATCCAGTAATCCGGGCATTACTGCCACAAATCAGGTTAACAATTGATCCAAAGGTTGATGCTGAGTTTCCAGCCCGACGTGCAGCACATGTATCCATCACCACTTATTCAGGTCAAAAATTTTCTTATTACCAAGCGACTAGGAAAGGTGATCCAGACTTACCTTTATCTGATAATGAGTTGGAAGCAAAATTTTTAGAGTTGGCAAACCCTGTACTTGGCACCAAATCGACAGCTAAACTACTCAATCAATTGTGGAAGCTAGATAAAATTCAACTCACTGATGGACTTGTTAATGCTACGAATTCTAAGAAACATTAAGCCATTTTTATCCCAAATCAATTCTGCATTGGAGCATTCAATTCATGGTCATACCTTCAAACTATAACGATCTGCACAACCATATCCTAGCTTTAAAAGAGCGTGACTTGTTGATCGAAGTCGACAGACAAATTGACAAAGATAGCGAAATGCATGCACTCGTTCGCTGGCAGTTTATTGGTGGTATGAAAGAAGAGGAGCGCAAAGCTTTTTTATTTACAAATGTTGTCGATGGAAAGGGGAGGAAATTTGATATTCCAGTTCTTGTTGGCGGACTAGCAGCAAATCGTAGCATTTATAGCGTTGGCATGGGCTGTTCAATTGATGACATACAAACAAAATGGGACAACGCGATTTCCAATCCAATCAAACCAAAATTTGTTGATTCAGCACCCTGCCATGAAATGATTGAAGAAGGAGAAATTCTGTCCAAAAAAGGCCACGGCCTTGATGCTCTTCCTATTCCAATTTCGACACCCGGTTTTGATAGTGCCCCGACATTAAGCGCAGGCAATGTGATCACCAAAGACCCTGAAACAAACGTACAAAATATGGGAACTTATCGATGCGCGCTCAAAGCTCCTGATCGGCTGGTAGTGCGCATGGCCACTCGCGTTGGCGGAGCTGGTGGATATCAACATTATCAAAAATGCCAAAAACTAGGAATTAGCGAAATGCCAATAGCCATTGTGCTGGGCTGTCCACCTTATGTCGCTTTTATGGGGCCTCAAAAGCTACCTATTGGTGTTGATGAATTTACCGTTGCAGGCGGGCTTGCTGGAATGCCGATTAATGTAACGTCAGCAAAGACAGTGGACCTTACAATCCCAGCTGAGGCAGAAATCATTATTGAAGGGTTCATTGACACAACGAAGGTGGAACCTGAAGGACCGTTTGGTGAGTCGCATGGCCACATAGCACTCGAAGAGTATAATATGCCAATGCGGATTACCACAATCACTCGCCGTAAAAAAGCAATTGTGCCGTCATACATCAGCCAAGTTGCGCCAAGCGAGTCGAGCGTTATTAAACGTGTTGCATATGAACCCCTTTTCTTACGCCATTTACGTGATGAAAATAACATCAAAGGAGTAAAAAAAGTATCTCTCCATGAACCTTTGACGGGCTTGCTACGTGTCACTGTCATAACCTGCGAAACCAATATGCCACGCACCGAGATTTGGAGAGCTCTCTACAGCGCAGCATTTTTTAAAGGTGACTGTAGTAAAATTTGTATTGCAGTGAACGAAGATATTGATGTGGACAATGCAGACGCATTATTCTGGGCAATTTCTTATCGCGCCAACCCAACCAAAGACATCCAAACTCTTGATCATAGGGGCCAAGGCCATGGCCCCAAAAGGGAACATGGCGGCGAAGAAGACTCTAGCCTGCTCATTGATGCAACAATGAAGTCTCCGATGCCACCATTAGCACTTCCAAGCAAAGAACACATGGAACACGCCAAAGATATATGGCATGAGTTAGGCCTCCCCAGCCTAACTGTGAAAATGCCTTGGCATGGTTACTCACTTGGTGCCTGGCATCAGGTGTGGGATGATGCGGCGCGGCGCGCGACTGATGGTGACTATTTAGAAAATGGAAAAATTTCGATTGAGCTCTCTCAAAGCAACCTAAAGCCAGAGTCAAAACTTGATCCAGACACAGGGCTACCAGAAAAAAATAATTGATTTTAATAGCAGTCAAATCGCTAATGCAAATTCCCTATGTTTTTGAAAGGTACGGTTCCCATTGGAACTTTTAGATCTTGTTTACATTATAATAATTGCATTTATCACAGCATGTGTTACGGGTGTCACAGGAGTTGCAGGGGGACTCCTTCCAGCAATTTTTCTTGCACCAATAGTTGGAATTTCTTCAATCATGCCCGTACTTGCTGTAATGCTGTTCATTGGCAGTGTTTCGCGGTCATGGATCAATAGATTTGATTTCCATAGAGAAGCCTTTCTTCGGATAGCAATCCCAGCCATACCAATGGTAATTGTTGGCAGCTTTGTATACGCTCAGTTAGAGCCCAACATGATAGCATTAATGCTTGGAAGTGTTGTGCTTGCATCTATACCTTTGCGAAGATTAGCAAAATCACATGCAGTCAAGACATCGCCTTTTGTATTAAGTTGTGTCGGTGGACTGTTTGGTTTTTTAGCGGGCTCAGCAACAGGCCCTGGCATGCTTCTAATTCCATTTATGCTTGGTTTTGGTCTATCGAGAACAAATTTTGTTGCTACACTTGCAGTTATTGCTGGCCTAACCCACGTAGCTCGCATGGCAACATATGGCGGCCTCGGCTTAATCAGCCAAGAGATACTCATAATAGGACTTCTAGCTGGCGTGGCAACCATACCCGGGAATATGCTTGGTAGAAAATTTCTAAAACGAATGACTAACAGTAATTTTGAAATTTTGGTTGATATAGTAGCATTTGGCGGTGCTATTAACTTTATCTGGATGGGGCTGAAGTAAAGTAGTTGAACAATTAGAAAGGCCCCACCAAAATTTAGTTCACTGAATATTGAGTGAGCTTGTGATCATCCAGTTCCAAACACAAACCAACCCCAGTTGGTATTGTGAAACTGCCAGAGCTAATATCTAAAGTAGATTGAGCGACGGTATCCTTAACCTTTAGAGGGCCAACACACTCAAGACCAGGTAAAATATTTGTTGATAACGCACCCACCATAATTTCAGCCATTGTGCTCATATCCAGTCCAAAACCATGACCCATGACGACCTTTAAACCTGCAGCTTCAGCAGTTGCAAGCATCCGAACAGCGGGTATAATTCCGCCAGCTTGGGCAATGCCAAACTTGACAAGGTCAGCACAGTCAGCCTTGATTACCTTTAATAAGCTAGCATGATCACTGATAGCCTCATCCGCCATAATGCTAATGCCACCAGTGCGGCGGATTTCAGCTAACCCCTCAAGGTCAGCGCGGGGCACGGGCTGTTCAAACAACTGTATCTCAAAGTCTTTTATGCCCTTACACAACATTTTGGCGTCCGCAATGCTATACTGCTCATTAGCATCAACTCGCAAAGAAATATCATTACCAACTGCAGCACGAATCGCTTCAACACGCTGAATATCAGCCCTTACATCCCCGCCAACTTTTATCTTCAAGGATTTGAAGCCAGACTTAGTCCACCTAATCGCTTCTAGAGCAGCATCATCTGCTGGCAGTTCACCAACCCAACCATTAAACAACACGGAGTTGGAGACGGCACCACCAAGAAACTGACATAGCGAAATACCCAAATTACGACACGTTAACTCAATCGCCGCCATTTCAACTGCCGCTCTAGCGCCAATTTGAACGTTTTCTATAGCTCCAATAATGTTGGATAGCCGATTAATATCGGTAGGCACCTCATCAAGGATCAGCGGTTTAATATTTTCACTTATAGTTTTTGCAATGTCTTCAGCTCGGTGTGGAAAAACAGCCCGTGTTGACGGGTCAACACTGCTAATCCCATATGATCCATCAGAGGCTGTTATCCGAACCACAACACCTTTTGTAACGTCCTTTGATTTTCCACCACTAGAAAAGACTGCAATCAGCGGCATTGCTATGACAAAAACTTCAAGTGATTGAATGCGAACAGCTTTCATTTTTTTCTCCATTATTAAACCGCAAATATATTTATGCTACACTGGCTTGTTCTTAACGCTTTTGAACATATATGGGACTACTCCAAGCTTGATGACCGTCTTCCTGAGTTACCCTAATATACAGGCGTTGTTCCAATCCATTTTCAATAGCAAAAGACTGCTTTCCAGATAATGAGTGCTCATCTAAAATCTCAGGCAACCTCTCAATATGGAGACGAATATCCATGCCGCCACAATCAACGGCAACACCATTTTTATCAATATCACCCAATAACGAAAACCACGATTCAAAATTGGTCTGAACATTAATTTTACCAGCCAATGCCACGTTATCCAGCCAAAAATCAACTGATGATGATCCGCCTGTTGTCACTGTTTTCCAGACAGCTTCAGTGGGAGAAATTTGCTGTGGCTGGCGATTTGGGTTCCAAAAATTTACAGGACTAATACGAACAATTTTGCCATCACTAAATGTTGTAGAAACATCCCATTTTACCAACCGACCACGCCCACGATAATGTTGTCCAGCACAGGTAACACGCAACCTACTCAATGGACTTTGATCATTCCAAGTGCGAATAGTCTTTATTAGATCAAGACCATTAAAAATATCCAGACGCTCAATTGGGGCCGTGCCAATGACATTAAACTTGAGTTCAAGCTGATCAAGATCAGTAGTAACAATATCCCCAATTTGTAATGTGTCATCCCCCAAGCTGGCAGTCACATCCAAATAGATCCGCGCACCAGTGGTTGCGTAATGACGCCGCTTTCGAAATGCATCAAAGAATGTATCTCGATCTAGCTTTGGCAATAAGTGACAGGTCAGACCACCATACGATCCGAATTGGCTATCACCAGGATACTCTGCGCCCGGCCGGCCCTTGTGGCCGTCACTTGATCCAACGATGCCAACCCGATAACCAGACTCGAACGCATCACGCAAAATCCACTCAAACGTTCCCCAAGAAGAATGTACCTCTACTGAGGGCTCCAGCTTAGCATCATGCGCATATTTGATATCAGCGTAGCGCCCACCAACATGTGCAACAACAATTGCATCTTCATCACGCAATTTTTCAATAAGATCAGGCGTTGACAGCACATCATTTTCAGGATGCGTACGATCGCTGATTAGCGCTCGACTGGACCGGTAGATTGGCCGACCTTCGGTTCGGTACCAAACATTGTGATCTCCACCAAGGCCGGTATTGCCCGACCATTCATAACCAGGCAATGTCATGAAACGGTTATCTTCGTTATAGTCTGCAGTCAATTCGTTAAGATGCTGCCAGAATGCGTCAGTGATCTGAAAATCATTACCTTGATGACCCGCAATATCGAGGAACGCCTTGTTGCGAGCAAAATCAAAATATTCGCGTGCTGTTCCCACGCCAATTGTCTCCCCACTTTGGGCGTGCATATCACTCCAAAAATGAGCAACATCAGATTGACTGATAACTAATGGGTTTGCCGTGGCTAAAACATGATCATCTTCATCAAGTACTGTTAAGTTGAGAATCCCCGCACCTTCAACTGAAAGTCCCTCTATAACAGTTCCAAAATCACCAAATTTGAAATTGATTAAATCTGGCAAACCTTTTACAGCAATGTTAGTTTTAATTCTAACTTGACCCATGAGCCGGTTTGAAGGGTTCCCCCACCGATCATCACCCTTCAATGACAAACGAAACAACTCTCCGGGACGCCTCAATGTTGGCAAAACAGCTTTCCAAGCGACGGGATCACCTGGAACTATTGACACAGTAGGATTTGTATTGCTTGGCAGTGCAATAAAATCTTGGGTAGCAAATGGATCGACAGTGATTTGAAACGTAAAGGCTGATTCACAAAATGTTTGCATTAGCCAACCCGGCGATCCCTTGGTTTGATTGCCAAAAACAATCTTTATTTGGTCACCTTCGCGCAGGAACCTCAAGCAACGAATATAGAGGCTTTTATTCCAGGGGCGGATGTTTCGGCGGGCCTCCCATGAAGCTTCAAGCACGGCACCATTGGATGCTTCAACTGTTGTAAAACCAGCAGCTTTTGGATCATCAAACTGTATAGCAGAACCATCAAAATGGCCGCGAAACCCAATACGCAATCCGCCCTGATCATCGAGACCAAACTTTCCAGCCGTGTAGATTAATGTAAAGCTCTGATATGTACCAACCTCAAAACTGCCGGATGGCGCTAATTCAGCAGAACCCATTAAGTCGGGGCGATAGTCGTTATAAGGCAAAGCAATCTCCTGTAAAAAAGCAATACACCACATACATAAAGTGAGGTTTATTAATGGGCCTGAAATGAGCCAATTATAAAAGGCTATAAAAGATCAGATGAAAAGTCCTAAATTAAATTTTTTTTACCAAAGAGCAGTCACTTAACATATGCTTTTAAAGGATCTAAAAAAGGGAGTGCCAGTTTTGCATTTAAATAATCAATTAATACTGATGACGGATGAGCATACGCGTAAAGTTCTTGGGTGTTACGGCAATGATATTGTTAAAACACCGAACATTGATGCACTAGCTGCTCGCGGTACTGTTTTTACTGACGCTTACACAAACGTACCCATTTGTGTTCCAGCGCGGGCTTCGTTTGCAACAGGTCAATATGCACACACAACCAGCCACTGGGATAATGCGACACCATATTTTGGCGAGCCAGACTCTTGGGGGGGGGAACTGCAAAAGGCTGGAATTAAAGTCGGTTCCATTGGTAAACTTCATTACCGCAACAAAAAAGACGCAGTAGGGTTTGATTTCCAAGAAATTCCAATGCATGTCGTCAACGGTATTGGAGACGTCCTTGGCTGCATTCGTGAGCCACTACCAAAACGCTGGAAAGCCCGTTCAATGGCCGAAAATATTGGACCGGGGGAAACGTCTTACAATACCTACGATAGGCAAGTCTGTCAGCACACAAGAAATTGGCTGAGCACTAACGGAAAATCTTCAGAGCCGTGGGTTTTATTTGTGTCCATGGTAGCGCCACATTTCCCATTAATTGCGCCGCAAGAATTTTATGATCTTTACAAGGATATTGAATTAACCCCAAAGAAACCTCGTGAAAACCCAGAACACCCTTGGCATCTTGCAATGCGTGAATGCAATGTTATGGACAACTTCACACCAGAAAAAACCCGCATTGCACTTGCATCTTATTACGGGCTTGTAAGTTTTGTTGACAGCTTGATTGGAGATATACTCAAAACTCTAAAGACTCTCGACCTAGAAGACACAACTCAGATTATCTATACGAGTGATCATGGCGATAATATCGGTGAACGAGATTTCTGGGGAAAATCAAATTTTTATGAAGAATCCGTTGGTGTCCCTTGTATTATAGCAGGACCAAATATTCCTGTTGGTAAAACATGCCGAACGCCAATCAGTCTTGTTGATATATATCCAACAATAACAACAACCGCAGGCTTAAAACCTAGGGCAGAAAAACCAGGGCAATCACTTGTTAAACTGGCAAATGATTCTGATGATCAAGATCGGCTGGTTTTTTCAGAATACCACGCTTCCGGCTCCACATCTGGAGCATTTATGGTTCGCAAGGGTCGCTGGAAATTTGTTTATTACGTTGGTATACAACCACAGCTTTTTAATCTAGTTGAAGACCCTGACGAGTTAAACGACTTAGGTAGATTACCCAATTTTATTAAAATCCAGAAAGAAATGGAAATGCACTTAAGGAGCATCTGTGACCCTGAAGCCATTGATCAAATGGCAAAAGAAGATCAACGCAAAATAATTGCGGCAAACGGTGGTACTGACGCTATTATTGCAAAAGGTGGATTTGGAGCAACACCACCACCAGGAGTTAACCCAGAATATGCTGCAAAAGAATGAACTCCTTTTGGCGTTTAACGCTACTATCACAGCAAAAAAAGATCAGTTTTTTATTGTCTTGTGCAATAAATAAAAAGTTTTTTTAATGTCACGAGACTTTCTATTTTTTCTTGTTGCAAGGGCCGCGGTGAGTCTTGTCACTGCGATGCTGTCAATTGCAATTGGCTGGCACCTATATCAAAATAGTGGTGATCCTTTTGATCTAGCACTTGTTGGCCTAATGCAGGTTATTCCGATTTTTCTGTTTTTCTTTTTAACTGGATGGGCAACCGACAGCCTACCTCGAAAAACTTTATTAATTCTATGTACAATCAGTGAAATGGTAGTTCTTGGTGGCATTACATTGGCCATGTTCGCAAATGACCTCAACTTAACTTATATTTTTATACTTTTGTTTTTGCATGGTACAATTAAGGCCTTTTACACGCCCGCCCAACAAGCAATTATCACTAACATTGTGCCAAGCACTATGCTTTCACGTGCCATTGCGTTAAATGCCACGGTTGGCAAAATCTTTGGAACGATGGGTCCGGTTTTGGCCGGTGTTTTAATTTCAGTAATTGATGTTTACACTTATCTAGTTGCAGTAGGCCTCATGGGCATTAGTACTATAGCCTATTTGTTTCTACCCCAATTAACGCAGCTAAAACCAGCGGGACGCAGCCTGAAAATGCTACTTGGTGGGGTTGCCTATGTGCGTTCAAACTCAATAGTACTTGGCGCCATTGGGCTTGATCTTTTTATTGTTCTTTTGGGTTCAGTTGTTACCTTACTTCCAGTTTATGCTGCTGATATACTTAATGTTGGACCAGAATCTTTAGGAATATTGAGGGCTATGCCTGCCCTTGGCGGCGTTGTCATTGGCCTTGGCCTTGCAGCTCTACCGCCCATGCGGCGTTCTGGGCTTTGCCTGTTTTCGGCGCTTATTGTTTTTGCAGCATCAATTCTGGTCTTTTCACTTTCAACAGTTTATTGGATTAGCCTTGCGGCTTTGTTTGTTTATGGTGCAGCAGATATGATAAGTGTGAACATTCGCATGACGCTCATCCAGTTAGCTACTCCCAACCATCTTCGCGGAAGAGTTAGCGCAGTTAACTCGATTTTTATTTCATCATCCAACGAAATGGGTGACATTCGAGCTGGCAGTGCTGCTGCTATGCTTGGCCCTGTTACGACAGTATTCATTGGAGGACTAGCAGCGCTTAGTGTTGCAGTTGTAGGATGGTATATATTTCCAAAATTACGCCAACTTGACCGGTTAGCTGATCTATGCCCGCCAGATGAACTGAATGAAACGGAAACAACTAATGACAGATAACAGTATTTACGTTCCTCCAACCACTTGGATATGGGAAGCTAAAAATGGCGGTGCCTTTGCCAATATTAATCGGCCGATTGCCGGCGCCACCTATGAGAAGCCCCTGCCTATTGGTAAGCATCCATTTCAACTTTATTCCCTTGCAACACCTAACGGTGTCAAAGTAACGATAATGTTTGAAGAACTTCTTGAAATGAACATCGCCGCAGCGGAATATGATGCATGGCTCGTAAAAATTCGAGATGGCGAACAATTTAGCAGCGGTTTTGTCACCGCAAACCCTAATTCAAAAATCCCAGCATTGATGGATCATTCTGTATCACCGCCAATTCGAGTTTTTGAGTCTGGCAACATTTTACTATACCTGGCTGAAAAATTTGGGAAGCTTCTCCCAAAAAAACCCGCAGAACGAGCTGAATGTCTATCATGGCTGTTTTGGCAAATGGGAAGTTCTCCCTATCTAGGTGGCGGCTTTGGACACTTTTACACTTACGCACCTGAAAAAATTTGTTACCCAATTGACCGCTTTACGATGGAAACAAAACGTCAGCTCGACGTGCTTAATCGTCAACTTTCTGAACAAGATTATATAAGTGGCGCTGATTACAACATAGCCGATATTGCAATTTGGGCGTGGTACGGACAATTAGTGCTTGGCCGTTTATACAATGCTGCCGAGTTTCTGGATGTCCAATGTTATAGTAATGTAATGGAATGGGCAGAAAGGATTGATGCCCGTCCAGCCGTTAAACGAGGAAGAATAGTTAATCGGTTAAGTGGCGCACCTGAGATGCAACTTCATGAACGCCATGATGCCGATGACTTTGATAAAAAAACTCAAGACAAACTCAGCTAACTACCATCGAGTAACGATTGTCAGAGGAAAAATATTATGAACTGGACACAACGCAGGGAAAGTTTTCGACAAATCATCGAAGGCAATATCTGCATTACTCCTGCCTCAGTGTTTGACCCACTATCAGCCCGCATGGTTGAAGATCTTGGCGGAAAAGTTGGAATGCTAGCAGGGTCTGTGGCGGCTATGGCGATACTAGGTGCACCAGACAAGATGCTGATTACTGCAACTGAATTTTCTGACATGGCTTTTCGTATTTGTAGAGCAGGAAATTTGGCAGTTATTGCTGATGCTGATCACGGCTATGGTAACGCTATGAATGTTCAGCGTACCGTGAGTGAACTAGATCATGCGGGCCTCGCCGCTGTCACTATAGAAGATACAGAGCTACCCCAACCCTTTGGTTCAAAAGAAACCAAGCTGTTAAGCCTTGAGGAAGGTATCGGAAAAATAAAAGCTGCTCTTTCTGGACGCTCCGACCCCAATATGGTGATTTTAGCTCGGACCAGCGCCGCAACTGTAAACGGTATTGATGATTGCATTGCCCGAATCAAGGAATATGAAAAAACTGGGGTTGATGGCATTGCACTAATTGGTATGAAATCACGTAAAGATCTTAATGTGCTATGTGACACAACTAGATTACCTATAATGTTAGGCGGTATTGGTTCAATGGAACCAGATTTAGACAATCTAGCAAAAATGGGCGTTCGTATTTGTCTTCGTGGGCATCAACCGTATTTAGCCGCGCTCGCCGCAACATATAGCGCTATCCAGCAGGTGCTAAGCAACACAAAAAATACTGACACACCACCCTTGATTGAAAACACTCTTTTGCAGCAATTAACTCGCAATAGTGTTTATGACGACGACGCAAAACGCTTCCTTTAATACTAAGGCCTCTAACATTCCATTATTCTTTAAGGAAATTAAAAATCTCCGTAACTGACGAAAATTTGACATACCTGAAAAGATTGCACTAATTAAAGCGTATAAAATGACTGTTCAATAAAATTGAAAACCAAACTATCCTGGCAATTGTGAGGAGTTGATAATATGCATTCCCCTTACTGGACTCCATCGGGCGGACTTCCACCGCAATCACAATTATTGTCAGATCGTGCAGTTTTCACCACCGGTTATGCGGTCATTCCAAAAGGCGTTCTATCTGATATTGTGACAAGCTACTTGCCTTTCTGGAACAAAACGCGGCTTTGGGTTTTAGCTAGGCCAATGACCGGCTTTTCGGAAAGCTTCTCGCATTATCTCATGGAAGTTGAAGGTGGAGGAGGAAGCAGCCAACCGGATGACGATAAAAGCGCACAATCAGTAATTTTTGTGACAAGCGGCGCATTGCTGTTAACTCTAAATGGGAGAAAACATTCCTTAGCAATAGGTAGCTACGCCTATATTCCAGCAGGCAGCAACTGGCAATTGATCAATCACAGTAAAGGAGTCACAAGTTTTCATTGGATTAGGAAACGGTACTGCGCTGTTGATGGGATTGACCTTCCAAAAGCTTTTGTCACAAGCGATGCAGATGTCAAACCTGTTGCTATGCCAAATACTGAAGAACGCTGGGTTACCTCACGCTTTGTTGATCCAACAGACTTAAGTCATGACATGCACGTCAATATTGTTACATTTCAACCGGGTGGCACTATTCCATTCGCTGAAACCCATGTTATGGAGCATGGACTTTTTGTTCTAAACGGTAAGGCGGTATATCATTTAAATCAGGACTGGGTTGAGGTTGAGGCGGGTGACTACATGTGGCTCCGTGCATTTTGTCCCCAGGCCTGTTATGCTGGGGGGCCTGAGCCATTTCGTTACCTGCTTTACAAAGATGTGAACCGTCACATGCCGCTTAATCTGTAACGTTAAGGCGAGCGCAACCATCATTGATAAAAAAGTTGGGGGCGACAATGCATAAAACAGATGGCTCAGTTATTGGGCTGTTTTTCGAAGTGACAGCAAAACCTGGCCATCTGGACAACTATTTTACACATGTTGAAAAGCTGAAGTCTGAGCTATCCAAACAAAAAGGACTTCTATGGCTTCAGCGTTATCACGCGTTATTGGATAACAATAGCCTATTATCTCACCAATTGTGGGATCACCAAGACTCCATCGTTGCATGGCGACAAAACAAAGCGCATCGTTCAGCACAGACAGCTGGTATCAAAACGCATTTTCAAGATTACCGTATTAGAATTGGTGAAAGATTAAGGCTTGGTTCAATAGATGAATTAGCTTCAGGAAAACAAGCAGAAAGTTTAAATGGAAAATTGATGCTAAGCATCCACAGCAACGTCGCACTTCCAAAAGCTACTTTTGATGATTGTGGACTTATACCTTCTGTTTTTTCAACCGTAATAGACCCACATAACATTATTACCCTAAGTACAATCGATGATATGGCAAAGGCAGTATTTCTTACCAAAACTTTAGATAAAAGCGTCATTGATAAGGCGGAGCTCTTTTTAATTAACCGCGACTATAGCATGTTTGACCGTGATCAAGCACCACGTCATGATAGTTTAGAGTGACTGCTAATAACGAGGGACTATAGCATGATGACCAATTATGGAGATTGGAAATTTGTTCATAATGTCGCAGATGAGGCTGAGTGGACACCTGGCCTTAGAAAAAATTTTGACTACCGCGACCTTGGCATTAAAAATGGAACTAATGGTGATTTTATAGCTCATGTGATCCGCCGCAACCATACGAAGGGCTCCGGTGGAATCCAGTCTTGGCATGTTCACGATTGTCAGTTTCAACTCGTTTATGTGTTAAACGGATGGGCAACATTTGAACATGAGGGACAAGGATAGCGCACAATCCGGAAAGGTGATACAGTCCTACAAGTCCCAATGATTAGGCATCGTGAAATTGCGTGTTCTAATGACTTTGAAGTTTTAGAAATTGTTTCGCCTGCAGATTTTGTGACTGAGCTTGTGGACCCACCAGGCTAACTTGATTATTCTAAATTAGTTCTGAGATTGAAAAAAAATATATTAGGGTTTGGCGGGTTTTGCTTGGCTCTATCCTTCAGCGACAGAGCCTTGGTAAAAACTAAATGGTTCCATTATTAATCCATAGCTTGAAAAGCAACTCTAGCTTCCAATTTTCATTGGCATCGTTATACCCCGCAAACATGCGATAACACTTAAAGCGGTAATCTTTCCTGTCCCTGGGTTACTCTCAGTTTGCACATTTTCAATTTGCAAACTAAATTTGGCACTATCAGAATCAACCTCAATAGAATGCGTGTTTCTATTAAGGTGAGGATCAGCCCAAACCTCAAGTTCAGTTTTATCAGCCCCAATGCCGGCCAAGCCCAATGCTGCTGCCACATTAACATTTGCTGGAAATGCCTTGGCACCTTCCCGAGCGCTACCTTTAAAGACCTGTATTGCTTCACTTAATCCATCAAGACTAATCCCATTGTTTATAATATGTGGAGCACCTGCCAATGCATTTGGTGGTTTGCGGGTTATCATACGGACAGAGTTAATCGTTCCTTCAGCCGCAGCCCGAACAGCGTCAAGGCCAAGCAACGCACCAGTTGCTAGGATAAGCTGTCCGCCATTTTCCTTAGCCATTTGTTCAACATCTTCATTAGCTAAAATACCTGCACCACTAACTGTAACCAAAGTTCGACCACGACCAAGCGCGGCAACAGCAATATCTCGAAAAACGGATTTTGGCGCACAATCCACAATGATGTCACAGCATTCAGTTACCTCATCAATTGTCATCAGGTTAACTGGCACTGATAATGTAGCAATATGTGCCTTGGCTTTATCAAGCCGCCCCGATGCAATCGCAGTCAAGGTCATTCCAACAATGCCATGGTCAAGGGCTTGAGAAACAACGGACCCAATCGCTCCTAATCCAATAATTCCAACTGATAGCATGTTTTAACTCGGACTAAACTTTAAAGCCCTTCTCCTTAAATGGACCTTGAAAATAGAAATATATTGACTCAGCGCAGTGATATTATGCAACCGTTATCACTAACTATTAATATTAAACGTTATCAATCTTAGGCTTTCAAAATGGTACAAAAAAGACGGTTGGAAAACAGCTAAGTTTTCAGCGCTTAGCTAAGCAGGGACAAACAGATGGCCTGCAGCCAATTTACGGGCGGTACGAACAAGTCCAGCTGAGTGCACATCAAAATCATTACCATTAACTCTGTAATCAACAATCACATCAATTACGCCTGAGGGATGTTCAATGTTTATTGTTGCTGGACTATTTGTTGGCCGCAGAAGCAGTCCATCAGAAACACTTCCAGGTAATACGGCACAAGATGCAAGGCATTGCGCGCCAGTTACAGCCATTGTTGGATGGGCCTGCCACGGCATAAAATAACGCGCGGCAATAGTGCCTCCTGATTTTGCTGAGGCAAGGATGGCAAACTTTGGCGTTACTGACTTGGCAACATCGCCCATGCCCATAGCAGCACCAGCTGACAATCGTATCCCTTCTATTCTTGTCATAAAATCTACGTTGTTTTCAAGCTGTCGCACAGTCTCATATCCAGACAACCCAAAAGCATCAGCGCGCGCAATAACAATGGGCATGGCCACATCCATACATGTGACCTCAACATCGTCAAATCGATCTCGTAAATTTCCTGTCGGTAATAATTTTCCTGTTGCGGACCCAACAACGTCCATAAATTGCAAATCAATCCGCGCCGCAGTTCCTGGGACGCCGTCAATTGCAGTGTCTCCATCATAGCAAATGAAGCCTCCTGGTGTTTGAAGCCTTGCCACAACCAGCGCGCCAGTATTCACCAATTTAATACGAACCTCAGTTACTGGATCGGTTGCTGCCATTAACTCCATTTCAATAGCAGCAGGGCCAACGCCAGAGAGAATATTGCCACACGTAGGCTTAAAGTCTACCAGCTGCTCTGTTACCGAGACTTGGGCGAAAAAATAATCAATATCAACTCCATCAGTGTCAGACCGCGATAAAATCGCAACCTTATTTGTAACCGCATTACCACCGCCAATACCATCAACATTTAATGGATGACCAGCACCAATCACCTGAAGTAATGTTTTGGCAATATCATCTTGATTATCTGGCAAATCGGCTGCGTTAAAATAGGGTCCTCGCGAGGTACCTCCTCGCATAAACAAAAATGGAATCGCACGTTGTGTCATTGCTGTAGACCTTTCATTGCATTGATAAAAACTATTCCAGAGCACCGCCAACATCAGAAACCTTATGTCTCGGCTGTTCTGCGCAATAGTAAATGCAAAATAACCTGACTGACAACTAGCCTCGTATATACAACTGCGGATTTGTGTATAAACTAAACTCGGGAATTTAGACGGCTAATGATAGTAACAAATTTAAATTGCATAAAATGCAGAGAGGCACGCAATGAGCAATAGTGGTGTTGGGTTTATCGGCTTGGGGCAGATGGGACTTGGCATGGCTAATAATCTCGGGCGCTTGGCCAAACCGTTTTATGCCTATGACTCATCATCAAATGCATCTGATGAACTGAAAAACGAGAATACTATTGTCACTAACACAATTGCTGGCATGGCAGAAAATTGCCATTTGATCTTTTTGTGTTTGCCGTCGGCGACAGAGGTTAATGACGTTATTTTCGGCCCTAATGGTATTGCTGATTCATCTCTTCCCAGCCTCTCAATCATAGACACATCAACCATTGAACGAACTGAAGCCATAGCCATTCACAAGAAATTAGCTGAACGAGGCATTGCTTATGCTGACTGCCCCATTTCTGGGCTACCCTCCCGGGCTTTAGACGGAACATTGACTATGATGTTTGGAGGAAGCCAAACATTATTTGACCAAACGAAGCCAATGCTCGAATCAATGGGTGAGTTTATCATCTATTGTGGTGAAAGTGGAACTGGCCAAATGATGAAAGCGGTGAACAACATCATTTACGACATCAATATTGTTGCTTTGTGTGAAGTCTTGCCACTGGCAGTGGCGGGGGGACTTTCGTCTGATGCGCTAACAAAGGTCGTCTCTACGGCAAGTTCTCGTAGTTTTGCTGGTGACCATTTTTTGCCTAAGATGCTGGCCCGCCAGTTTGATAATGATTTTGCAATGGAAGACGCATACAAAGATATTCTAAACGTCCAAAAAGTTGCTGTTGAGCACAAGGCCATGACACCTCTGGTAAATGCGATGACCAGTAGTTATCAAAACGCAATTGCTGCAGGCTTAGGCCGCGAACCCAAAAGCGCTATCATTAAAATTTATGAAAAAGTTCTTGGTAAAAAATTTAGGGCAGAATAACTCGGCCATAACTGCGTTATATATTGGTCACCAAGATTTAAAAACACGGAATAAATAAACGAATGACAATCTATTCAGAATCATTTTTTGCTGCTTTTAATCTCCTGGCAACCGCTGACAAGGATTTGGTGGAGATACTCTACCTATCCATCAATGTAAGTCTTTTGTCTTTAGCGCTATCTTGCTTTTTAGGCCTTCCAATTGGCGCTATTTTAGCCATACGCCAATTCCCAATGAGAAATCTTTTAGTAGGCATATTTAACGCAATGATGGGCTTGCCGCCTGTGGTTGTTGGGTTGTTAGTATATTTGCATCTATCAAGATCTGGGCCATTTGGGTGGCTTGGACTTCTGTACACACCTGAAGCGATGATTATCGCACAAATGATATTGATTACCCCCATTATCATTGCGCTATCCTGCCAGGTTTTAGAGGACCTAAATGAAGACTATAAAGATTTTTTCAGTAGCTTAGTTGTACCAAAAAGGACCGCTTTGGTCGCCTATATTGTCGACGCCCGTTACTCGCTATTGACGGTTGTACTTGCTGGCTTCGGACGAGCCATTTCAGAGGTGGGTGCGGTTATTATCGTTGGCGGCAATATCGATCACCTCACAAGAGTTATGACAACAGCGATTGCTCTTGAAACATCAAAGGGTGAGCTTGAGTTAGCCTTGGCTCTTGGCTTTATCCTTTTAGGGATTTCACTTGCAGTTAATTTTTTTGCACAATGGCTGAAGGCAACTGCCAAAAGGCGCGCCTATGTTTAATAGTCACTCAACTTCTAAAAATCATCTAGCGCCAATTCTGGTTGACAACATATCCTTAGAGCTGAATAACCGTCTTTTAATTAATGGCATATCATGTCAAATTAACGCGAAAGGCATAAGCGTTATCATGGGACCAAATGGTGCCGGAAAAAGCCTTTTCATGCGCTGTCTTCACGGTTTAGCCACTCCCAATTCTGGACAGATCTTTTATGCAGAAAAACCTTTATCCCCAGATATCCAGAAACAACAATCAATGGTATTTCAATCCCCAACCATCCTGCGCCGAACAGTTTTAGCAAACATGCTATTTGTTGCTCGCCAGCGTGGTCAATTAAACCCAAAAACTTCAATAGAATATTTGGCACAAGTCCAACTTGAGCATCTTGCCCAACATCCCGCTCGACTTTTATCGGGCGGCGAAAAGCAGCGGCTTGCGCTTGCCCGAGCATTAATCACAAGGCCAACTATTTTGTTTCTGGATGAAGCCACCTCAAACCTTGACCCTACCTCAACTGAAACGATTGAAAAAAATTTGCAGTTGGTTGATCAACAAGGCACTAAAATTATTCTGGTCACTCACGATATTGGGCAAGCTAAGCGTCTTGCTGATGATGTTCTTTTCTTGAACCGCGGCATTTTAACTGAGCACGGCCCAGCGCGCTCATTTTTCAAAAGCCCAGCATCAGCGGCTGCCAAATCCTACCTCGCTGGCCAACTGGTTCTCTGATAATTAAATCAACCCTAACGAGAAAAAATGGCAATTCTAAAATTAACGATTATCACTATTTTTGGCCTGACAGCCTTTGCAAACGCTGGAATTGCGGAAACTGCAATTTTGGTACAGTCAACAACGTCAACAAAAAATTCTGGCTTATATAATCATATTCTACCAATTTTTAAACATGATACTGGCATAACGGTCAATGTGGTTGCTGTTGGCACTGGCGCTGCCATCAAGAATGCGATGAATTGTGATGGTGATGTATTGCTTGTGCATAGTCGAAAACGCGAAAATAATTTCGTCGCAAAGGGCTATGCCAAACGACGTTATGATTTAATGTATAATGATTATGTGATTGTTGGCCCGGTTAAAGATCCTGCAAACATTGTTGGAATGAACGATGCAGTAGCTGCTCTAAAAAAGATTGCAAACACAAATTCAAAATTTGCATCGCGCGGTGATAGCTCGGGCACTGACAGTAAAGAAAAATCCTTATGGGAGAGCACAGGTGTGAACCAAATTGCTCATTCTGGCCATTGGTATAGGGAAACCGGATCCGGAATGGGAACAACATTGAATACTGCCGTCGGCATGGGGGCCTACACATTAAGCGACAGGGCTTCATGGAGAACGCACGCCAATAAAGCCGATTTTAAAATAATGGTTGAAGGCGACAAACGTTTGTTTAATCCCTATGGTGTTATGCTTATTGATAAGACTCGCTGCCCCAATGTGAACAGCATTGCAGGGAAAGCCTTTATCGATTGGTTGATCTCAGAAAAAGGTCAAACAACCATTGCTGCCCATAGGTTTGCAGGCAAGCAGTTATTTTTTCCAAATACAAAATGAAGACTATTACGGTGTTAAGAGAATTTTGCCAATGTGATTGCTCGATTCCATCAGCCGGTGCGCGTCGGCAGCATCAGCAAAAGGAAATACAGCATAAGTTTCTGGAGTAATAATCCTGTCTTTAAATTTGGGCCATACATGCTTTTCAAGTGCCCCACATATTTCAGATTTTTCAGCCGTAGAGCGCGGTCGGAGACGCGCACCTGTGACGGTAAGATGCTTACTGTGAATTAAACTAAAATCAATTTCTGCCATTTTTCCACCACGCAAATTTATAATCATAAGTCGCCCCTCATGGGCAAGAAGTTCTATTTCTTTGGGCAGATAGTCACCGCCAATGATATCAATAATCACATCAACGCCGCGACCATTGGTCACTTTTTGGACAACCTCTAAAAAGCTTTCTGTTTTATAATTTATGGCATGATCAGCACCAAATTTGAGAATCGCTTCGCATTTTTTTTTATTTCGTGCTGTCGCAAAAACCTCAGCTCCAAATGCCTTTGCTATTTTGATGGCGGCATAACCAATACCACTCGTTCCCCCTTGTATAAGAACTGTTTCACCGGCTTTAAGCCGGCACCTATCCATCATATTTGTCCAAACAGTGCAAAAAACTTCCGGCAATCCTGCAGCATCCACCAACGACACACCGTCGGGAATTGTCATGCATTGCCCTTCTGGCGCAATCGTATATTCTGCATATCCTCCTCCGATTAATAGGGCACAAACAAAATCCCCAATTTTAAAACGTTTGCAGGATTTGCCAACTGCTACAATTCTTCCTGAAACCTCTAACCCCATAATTTCAGGTGCTCCAGGAGGTACAGGGTATTTCCCTTCTCTTTCTCTCAAGTCGGCTCCATTTACACCAGCCGCATACACTTTAATTAATACATCTTTTTTGCCTGGCAATGGGATTGGTGTTTTAAACACCGATAGCGCTTCCGGCCCACCAGGGGACTGAACACCAACAGTAAACATTTCACTGGGAAGTTTGTGCATAACGAGTGTCCTTAACTATAATTCTACTAGAATATCAAAGTGTAAAGCTCAGTTTGAGAAAAACTAACAATTTTTCCGTATGACAGGACAGAAAATACTACAGGCCAATGCCTTTCCCAAATGAAAAATTATTGGAAAATACAAGAATCACATTGACAGGAAAGGCTGAACTGACCACTAATTCTTCTCTAAACATTCTTACGTCTAAAAATTAACTACCGGAGAATAATATGAAAGTTAATATGAAAACAGTATTTAGCACTGCCGCAGCTTTGAGCCTTGTTTCAAGCGCTGCTTTTGCTGGCGCACATGGAGCGTATCCAGAGAAGCCCGTGAAAATCTTGGTCGGATTTTCTGCTGGTGGTGGAACCGATACAACATCTCGTGGATTTGCTTCATATATGCATGAAGCAGAGAGCATGACTGGTCAGCCTGCTTACATTGTAAATTTACCTGGTGCATCTGGCCAAAAAGCAGCCAAAATGGTGCTGGGTGAAAAAGCTGACGGGCACACACTCTACATGATTAATATTGGGACGTTCATCGTCGGTGAGTTGGCCAAGGGAAAAGACAAGCCTTACAGTGTTAGAAACGATTGGGTTAACTTGGGTTGTATGTCGCAGCTAGTTACATCAATTCAGGTCCATTCTTCAAACCCAGCAACAAATATAGCTGAGTTTGTTGCGGCTGCCAAAGCATCTGGTAAGACGCATACTTGGGGCACTTCTGGGGCGACAACAATGCACTCAGGTATTGGCCACTTATTCTTTGATACTTATGGTATTCCACACAAGAAAGTTCCTTTTAAAGGCGGTTCAAAAGCACGTGCGGCTCTTGTTTCTCAGTCAGTACAATCAGTTTTTGGCGGCAACAACACTATTGCCGGATTTGAAGACACAATCCGGCCATTGGCTACCGCTGGTGCAGAACGTGACCCTACCATGAAGAATCTTGCAACATTCAAAGAGCAAGGCATGAATGGTGCTGACTTTACTGGCCTATTCTGCTTGTTCGCACCAAAAGGTGTGTCTGAGGAAGTGAAAACAAAGGTTGGCTCTGCGATCAAACATATCGCTGGCATAAAGGGTTTCCAGAAGTTCATGAAGAAGAACAACCTTGGTGCCTTCTATACTGATGCGACTGCAGCTGTGGCCGCACAGGAAGTAATGTACAAAACCATGGGTCCTGTTGTTGAACAAATTCTGAAAGATCAATAAAAACTATCCAAATTAAACTAAGGGGCAAGTAACTAAAAAACTTGCCCCTTGGTTATTATTTATCAAAAATTTTTACTTGTCTCAGAAGCTAATAAATAATTGGGGTAAAATGGCACACGAAAATTATAAGGTGAAATTAGAATATGGTGTAAGCGCAATCATAACCTTGATTGGATTGTTTTTTGTTTACCAAGCCTCAACAATTGGAATCTCAAAAGAAGCTGTTGGGCCGCGGACCATGCCAATGGCTCTCGCCGTTTCAATCGTTTTTGGAGGCCTTTGGCTTACCATTCGAGCTTTCCGCGGAAAAGTAGGTGGGCTAAAAGAGGGTTATGGGTTTTTAGAAAGCAATTTAAAAAGAATAATGCTTGTTGTTGCAGCTGGGGCATTTTTTGTTTTAACGTTCTGGCTACTAGGCTACTTTGTTGCTTTGATAGTTACATATATTTCAATGCTTTATATCTTTGGCGTGCGTGACAAACTTAAGACAATTTTGGGAGCCATTATAATGGCGATTATAATGCAGTGGCTTTTCATGGGTGTCATGAGATTAAATGATCCAAAAGGAGTGCTGATGGATTTGCGCCCCTACACAAATTTTATTAGTGGGGAATAAAATTAGATGATTTTTACAGATATCATTGGTGGATTTGACACCCTTTTTAGTGATCAATATGCAATTTATTTTGTTGTTCTGGCAGCATTTGTAGGGATTGTATTTGGCGCTTTGCCTGGTCTAACCGCCGCAGCCGCCATTGCTATGATGTTACCAATCCTTATAGCCTATAATGACCAGATTGGTGGCCTGGCAGGTTTGGCATTTCTCTATGTTGTGGGTAAATCTGGGAGATATGGTGGTTCAATTGCCGCTATATTATTTAACACTCCGGGAACTGCTGCCTCGGCAGCTACCATGCAAGACGGCTATCCGATGACACAATCTGGACGTGCGGGAAAAGCTCTTAAAACTGCAACCGTATCCTCAGTATTTGGTGATTACTTTGGTGAAATAATTCTAATTTTTGGTGCTGTTTCCATTGCAGCATTTACACGGAAATTTGGCCCTCCCGAAAACTTTGCAATCTACCTTATGGCCTTCGTAGTCATTGGTTCAGTTGTGAGTGATAGTGTGATCAAAGGTATTATATCGACATTATTTGGCGCAGCTGTTGCACTGATTGGCGAAGACACTATCACTGGTCAATTTAAGATGACGATGGGCATTGATGAGCTTGAATCTGGAATGGCATTAGTACCTCTTTTAATTGGTGTTTTTGTTATTTCTGAGGTGATCATTCAGGCAGAGAAAGCTGCCAAGGTCAAAATGATTGATTTGGACGCAAATAAAATTGATGACCCGACTGCACATTATTTTACTTGGCCAGAGTTCAAACGTTGTCTTCCTCTAATGTTTAGATCCTCAATTTATGGGTCTTTGATAGGCATGATGCCCGGACTCGGGTCCTCAGTTGCGTGTTTTGTGGCGTATGGTGAAGAAAAGCGCCGCGCAAAAAATAAGGACAAGTGGGGAACAGGTGTGGTCGAAGGTATCGCCGCCCCTGAATCAGCTAATAATGCAGTCTCGGGACCATCAATGATTCCGCTATTGACCCTTGGTATTCCTGGTTCAACCATAGCTGCTGTTTTGATTGGAATGTTTCTAGTCAACGGATTGCAGGTAGGCCCACAGATTTTTGCAACCGAGCCACCTCTGTTTATGGGGGGACAACTGATTAGTCCTCGTGAGTTCATTTTTGGTATTTTTGCAGCTGGCCTTCTCGGGATTGCATGTTACGGTATCATCGGTTATTTTATGGCTCCAATAATTGGACGTTTAATATCCTACTTACCGACTCAGTATTTATATCCAGTAATTTTTATGATTTCCTTGGCAGCGAGTTATTCATCTCGCGCTTCAATATGGGATGTCGGATTCGCACTTCTTTTTGGGGTAATAGGGTATGGAATGCGTCGGACGAATTTCTCTGCTGCAGCTTTCATCATTGCCTTTGTTTTAACTTCAAGTATGGAAGAAGCTTTCCGGCAATCTATGATTATTTCAGATAATGGCATTTGGATGTTCTTCAGTTTTGAGTATCAAAACAAGTTTTCTTATGCACCAATATTCCTGATAATTGGAGTGCTTGTGGTAGGGTTTCGTATATTTGGTTCAATGTCGAAAGCTAAAAAGATTACTAGTTGATAATTCATTGCATACTTTTATATATGATATTGAATCCAGAAACTGCCCTGTAAACAGTTTTAGTTCCAGCCCTAGCTGAAAATACGGCCTGCGTTAAATACGCGAAACTTATACTGTGTTCATTTCAAACCAATTTGAACTTAGCTTTATGTGACTTTCACAGAAAATAAACTTCACCATTAGACCTTCCATAAGTCATAAGTCTTTATTCCAGAGTGACAAAAGAATTATTTATTGCTTTAGTAAAAACGTTAATAAAGCTTTCATATGAGGCGAAAACATCACCATGGAAACCACAACTGTTGAAGAAATGGCCGCAGCTTTTAAGGAAATGGGAACCCCTTTTGTTGTGGGACATCCTGGCGGTGAATCGGTTGAATTAATGGAGGCAATGAGAGCGCAGGGGATGCGGTTTATTTTAATGAAACAGGAAGTTGCTGGAGCCATGCTGGCGTCAACTTGGGGTGAAATTACAGGCAATCCAGGGGTTTGCCTGTCAACTCGGGGGCCTGGCGCCACTAACATGGTTAACGGCATTGCACACGCGTTTTTAGACCGCGCTCCATTGATTGCTATCACTGATCGTTACTCAGCGCCTGAACAGGAGATAGGGTTGCGTCAGCGTCTAGATCAACAAGCAATAATGCAACCTCTTGTTAAGTGGTCAACTGCAATTGAGGCCAGCGTTGTTAGACAGCAATTGCGACGTGCTATTCGCATTTGTACTGCTTATGCACCGGGCCCAGTGCATTTTGACTTACCACAAAGTGAAACAAAAAAAATTTCTGGGTTAGCCAAAAATTTGCCAAACTTGTTGCCAAATTACCATTATCCAATTCCTGATCCACGTGGACTTGAAAGTGCAGTGGCTGTATTAAAAGCTGCAGAAAAACCCGTTCTATTGATTGGGCTTGGAGTACTCTGGGATAAAGCTAGTTTCTCAACAATTGCATTAGCGGAACATCTTGGCGCTCCTGTGCTAACCACGTCCAAGTGCAAGGGTGCAATTCCAGAAGACCATCCACTGCGCGCAGGTTGCATCATTGGCGGATTGATCGAGCGTGATCTGGTTTCCAAAGCTGATTTGATTATTACCATTGGGCTTGATGCGGTCGAGTTGCAACCCAAGGGATGGCCATACTCTACTAAAGTTTTATCGCTTGCAAATATACCATCACTTGATGGCCTGGTTCCCTCTGTTGAAGAAGTTGTTGGTAATCTTAATCATATAACTACGGTCATCTGTACGCTCATTCCAGAGGGTTCTGGGTGGGGAATTAATGCGGCCAAGAAGTTTCGGGAGCGAGTTCATAAAGCGTTAGAAACCCCATCTTTAGGCCTGTCACCTCAACGTGCTGTTGAATGTGCTAGACAGGTGTTACCGCGTGATACTATTGCAACTTGTGATGCTGGTGCGAGCCGTCTGTTGGTCGTGCAAAAATGGGAAAGTTATGGTCCTAGAGAGTTTTTGACCTCAAATGGACTTGGTTCAATGGGGTTCGCTATTCCTGGCGCTCTCGCCGCACGATTGGCCCATCCAAATCGGCCAGTAATTGCTTTTACTGGTGATGGTGGGTTGTTGATGGCTGTCGCCGATATTCAGACTGCAGTAATTGAAAAGCTACCAATTATTATCCTTGTCTTTGATGATGGCGAAATTGGCTTGATTCGAACTAAGCAAACCATCAAGGGCATTGATCCTTATGGAGTGCATCTTGGTGGCATTAACTGGGAGTACCTTGCCCGGGGGTTGGGAGCAAATGGAACCACTGTCGATAACGAAGCCACACTTTCTTCAGCCCTTGAGCATGCACTAAAGAGTAATGAAACTACAGTCATTGGTGTGAAAATTGACCCCAGTGGTTATGTTGATCAATTCAATGCACTTCGTGAGCTGTAAGATGCATGCTTCTTCTAAAACATAAAGATTGGCCACCACTGTAAAAAATTTTGGAGAATTCTGTAAACTCTTTGAAAATGCATAGCCTTCTTTTCAGAATAATTATGACCCACAGGCCATCGGACTTTAGCGGCTTTTAGACAATCAGAACAAGAACATCTTGACGCTCTTGTTGACAAGAAAAGAAGATCTACCAATGTGATAGCGAAACAAAGATTCCACGCACACCCAAAAAAACTATAACACGGTAAAAACTAAGTGGACGCTGGGATTTATGCGAACAGACCGTTGTATTAGCCTATTCTCTTTTAACAGCACTAGACACCACAGATAGCGTGGAATGGAGCTAACCTGAACTGAAATAAACTGGGTACATTTTCGAAGTAAGAACTCTAAATATACCAAAATAAAAAATGAAACTATTTGCGATCTAAAACTCAGTCAGCAAAAACAACAGTCGTTGTTTTAGACCCATATTGGCTTGCTCGATCCAAGTTCTGGTGTAGGCAAAGCCCAGTATGGCTGTGTAATTGAAAGGTCTAATACTGGTGCCAAATGCCTAATATCTCCCAGGTGGCTTTTAGTTTCTACACGAAGCGCATTAATCTCTGCCAGATTAAGCCTCAAATCTTCAGGTAAGTTCATAATTTTACCTTCCCGATAAATCATCATTGCCGTTTGACACAATGATACCCGGACATGATAGCTACCGCCTTCGCGTGCCCGTCGTGCAAGCGCTAAAAGCGTTCCATAAGCTCCAAGGTAACCCGTAATATAATCATTTGCCGCCGCTGGCAGCGTTTTAGGTTTGTATTCTGAAGAGGTTTGGATCCCTTCTGCGGCTAGACCAGTCATGATTTGCGCAATCTGCTCCCAACCAGCGCGATGGCTAAAAGGACCATCCGATCCGTAACAACTAATCGACACATAGACAAGGCCAGGACGAACCTTCGTCAACTTCTCTGGCCCAAAACCCAATTGATTAATTTTATCTGGCCGATAACCTTGGGTGAAAACATCTGCACGCTTCACCAGATCAAGCATTAATCGCTTTTCACTGTCCTTATGTAGGTCCAGAAAGCAGCTGCGCTTTCCATGACTTGTATCAACAACATAGGGCCAAACCTGCGGTAAATTAGGTGCTGTAACCATTAGGACATCAGCTCCATGTTCAGCGAGGGTTCTTCCTGCAATTGGGCCCGCAAGTATCCGAGTCAAATCAAGTGCCCTTATACCAGATAATGGCCTGTCACCGCCCGGCATTGGCTCTGGGTCAGAATCACCAACCTTGATAATTTCAACAACTGGTTTAGCTTTTAAAACCTTACCGTGTGCTTCACTCAACCATTCATCATTCGTCCGTATCATGCCACCACAGACGGAGGCTTCATCCATCGCGCCTTCTAGTTCTAAAGCATCCCATTTGGCCACAGCTTTCTCCACCGACCCTTTATTTGCTTCAGCCTGCAAAAGATTCAGCATGCGGCCACGCAGATGGTCAAGACCAAAGTGAGGAAGCACCCACCGCCCATCCTTAGTTTGATAAATTCCGGTCAAACCCCGGTTGGCTTCATGATCTGGATCAGTTAGATCTTCAAACACACCCTCTCCATTTCGAGATTGCAAATAGTTTTTACTTCGCAATGCAGCTGTCGCCGCTCTCGCGTCAATTTTAATACGTTGCCTACGACCAGTTTTAAGTTCCCACAAATCATTAATTGCAACCCCAACGCTGGCCAGAGCAGCTGAAGCAGTTTGCGCCAACTTAAAATTTGTCTCTAAAACAGGATCGGATTCAGAAAAAATTAGTTCCGTTTTATCTGGCACAGGTAAGCTGCGCAACGCCATTAATTCATCAATTGCAGCCATCAAATCACCTCATTTTTTTTACTTGAAAATTTTTTATTTCACTAATAAAGACAGTTGCTAAGTGTAATTTTTATATAATTGTAATATTTGAATAATATTTAAAGTATGCGCAAACCATTAGTCCAGTCAAACTGAACTTTAAGTGTTGGTGGGCCATGAGCTAAAGATATATGGTTTCAACTTTTATAATTTTGACTGATAAAGATAGAACACAATATCTAACGAGCATTAGGACTCATTTGAAATGTTAGCATCGACAATTGATCACATCGTGATTGGAGCAAATCATCTTCACATTGAGACAGCAAGGCTTGAAAATACACTCAATGCTAAATTTTTAGGTGGTGGAAAGCATGACCTAATGGCAACGCATAACAGACTATTGAAACTTCAAGACAGCATCTATTTGGAAGTGATTGCAATCGACCCTGAAGCCCACCCAAAAACCAACGTTAGAAGAAGACACCGTTGGTTTTCTCTTGACAGCAAATTCACCCAAGAGAGACTTGCGCGCGCTGCACAACCCCTTACTTGGGTAGTAGCAGTGCCAGATATTGAAGCTGCAAAATCAAAATGCGACTATGATCCCGGTGAAATTATTGAAGTTTCAAGAGACCATTTAAAATGGCGTCTTACTGTTCCCACTGACGGCGGCCTATCAGAGGAGGGGATTTTACCCAGCTTGATAGAATGGCCGCAAGGCCGGAACCCAGCACATCTCATGACGGATAGTGGGGTTAGCTTGGAAAGCCTAGTGGTCTCACATCCAGAGCCTAAACGAATCTCATCATTACTTGAAAACCTAAACTTTGACGGCCCGTTGAAAGTAATCACAGGGACAAGAAGTCTTTCTTTTCACTTTTTAAGAACTGATGGTCATGTTAAAGTAATCTGTAAAATTTAGCATTGTTAAACACCAAAAAACTCTACCTAAGCTGTTCCATTACTGTTTCCTTCAGCCCAAAAATATAAGTGGTAGAAGCATAAAAGGTGTGATGAGAACGTAAAAAAAGGCACAAAATTTAATTTTTAAGTGCCTTTTTTAAAATTTTTATAGTGCTTTTAAGTTTACAGCAGAAGTCTTTCCATTCTGGCCGGCCTCAAGGTCATAAGAAACAGCTTGATTTTCAGCTAATCCATCCATGCCTGAGTTTTGCACTGCTGTGATGTGAACAAACACATCTGTTGACTTGTCTTCAGGCTCAATAAACCCAAAGCCTTTTTGTGGATTAAACCACTTTACTGTACCGTTGCTCATAATTTTCTCCTATGAACGATTGTTGAAGGATAGCAACTTGTGTTCATTGAAGAAACCATTCCGCTGTCCACTTGCACGAAACGAGAGTGTTCCGTGTATTCTTTCTTATACTTTTTACAATAATTTTAGATTCACAGCAGACGTCTTTCCATTCTGTCCATCCTCAAGGTCATAAGAAACAGCCTGATTTTCAGCTAATCCATCCATGCCTGAGTTTTGGACTGCTGTGATGTGAACAAATACATCTGTTGACTTGTCTTCAGGCTCAATAAACCCATAACCTTTTTGTGGGTTAAACCACTTTACTGTTCCAGTGCTCATAACTTTCTCCTATGAACCATTGTCGAAGGATAGCAAATTGTGTTCATTGAAGAATCATTACCGCTTTCCACTTACCCTAAAATTTAGAGTTGTCATATCCTTTGCCACATTTTTTTACAAAAGTCTAGCTCTAAGCAAGCGTTACAGCTAAACGACAACTAAATGCGTTTATTTAGTAGTCTCTATTAAAAATAGAACTAGATTTAGTTTCTGAAGGAGCATCAGAAAGATAGGAACTAGCGAAAAACAGTCAGCATTTTGAGAACTCAGAATTTGAATGATTGATTTTTCAAGGCTATTTTCTAGAAAAAAATTTTACACTCTGGTATTTTTTACCATCAGACTTTTGTGTAAGCAATCATTTGCGGTTAAATGATCAAAAAACGATAATTGCGCTAGCAGTTTTATTAGCAAAAAAACTTTGTTAATACAAAATGCTAACATAGTGTAACTTTATTACAAGGAATAAGACTAAGATCATGTAATCATTTAAAAACCGCTGGGCAGTGCCTTAGACTTCAAAGCCATGAATTAAGTGCAACTGCTGCCATCAGATCCGATCCACCTCAACCAAATCGCGCAATTTTTTCTCAGCATCTGACATCGCTTGCTGGCGGTTCCACATACTTTTATACAGTCCATTTTGTGACAATAGCACTTGATGCGTTCCACGCTCAGAAATACGCCCTGCATCAAGAACAATAATCTCATCCGCATCAATCACAGTTGAGAGTCGGTGCGCGATGACAAGCGTTGTACGGTTTTGAGAAACTAAATCAAGTGCTGATTTGATTTCTTGCTCAGTCCGAGTGTCAAGAGCAGAGGTTGCCTCATCTAAAATAAGTATTGGAGGTGATTTTAAAATTGTGCGGGCGATTGCTACCCTCTGTTTTTCGCCACCAGACAGCTTTAATCCGCGCTCGCCTACCTCTGTTTCAAAGCCCCTTGGCAAACTGACAATGAATTTGTAGATAGATGCAAGCTTCGCAGCAGTTGCAATTTCAGCATTAGTCGCATTAAGCCGGCCATAGCCAATGTTGTAACCAATCGTATCATTAAACAAGACCGTATCCTGAGGCACCATTCCAATAGCAGCCCGCAAGCTATCTTGTTGAACCTCCTCAATGTTCTGTCCATCAATTGTAATGCTCCCACCTTTGAGATTATAAAACCGATATAAAAGGCGAGATATAGTTGATTTTCCCGCTCCTGATGGCCCAACGATTGCTATAGTTTGTCCTGCTGGCACCTCAAATGAAATACCCTTAAGAATTGGCCTGTCAGGACCATAGTGAAAATATACATCATTAAAACGGATATCGCCTGCATCAAGCTTTAAGGCAACAGCGCCAGGCGCATCAGCCACCTCAATTGGGGCATCAAGCAAAGCAAACATCACCTCAAGATCAGTCAGTGATTGTCGAATTTCACGATAGACCCCGCCAATATAATTTAGTGGCTGAGCGAGTTGCATCAAAAACAAATGTATAAGGACAAAATCACCAATTGTTTGGTCACCACTTTGAACTGCTTGTGCCGACAGCAGCATAGAGATCAGCATACCAACTGCAAAAATCGTTGTTTGACCAAAATTAAGCCAACCAAGAGACGTTGTTGATTTGATTGCCGCTCCCTCATATTGTTGCATTGATCGGTCAAAACGTTGTGCCTCACCAGCTTCATTGCCAAAGTATTTAACTGTTTCATAATTCAACAACGAATCAACAGCTTTGGAATGGGCAGCTGTGTCAGCAAGGTTCATATCACGGCGGATGATTGCCCGCCAATTACTTGTTTTCACGGTGTAGACACTGTAAAGGACCACCGTTATTGCAATAACAACAACAAAGAAAAATCCAAAGTAATAGTAAAATATCCCAGCATATAGGGCAAACTCCAGTACTACTGGCAAGCTATTTAGAATTGTGTAGCGCACAATACTCTCAATGCCTTTGGTTCCGCGTTCAATAACACGAGACAGACCGCCAGTTCGCCGCTCAAGATGAAAGCGGAGCGAAAGTTTATGAATATGAGTAAATGTTATAAAGGCAAGCTGACGTACTGCGTGCTGCCCAACACGCGCAAACAATGCATCACGAAGTTGATTAAAGCCATTGGTCAAAATTCGCATAGCTATAAAACCAACAATCAGCATTAATGGTGTCAACATAAACAGTGGCACCATTGGTAAACCCAAATCGTTTTCAGCCAACACATCTGTAACAAATTTAAAAAGGAACGGAACCAAAGCAGTTGCCAATTTAGCCGCAACTAAAAACAGCAACGCGAAAAAGACACGGCGTTTTAAATCTGGATGATCACGGGGCCAAATAAAGGGCCAAAGCTTCAAAACGGTCGTGATCACCGATGGCTCTTCTATTAAATCATTTGTATTCTTTGAGTTTTGCATCCAGCCCCGTCTGCACGTTTAATGAACATTTTTTCACTGCATCAGCATTTATGACCAAGGAGGGTCTGTTAATCAACTTTGTATGCCAGCAGAAAATAACGTCAATTTTAATTAGAGTAGAGTTGTTTTAGCATAAGATAGCCTATGATCCTATTCTTTGATCCCAACTTTTCTGATGAATACCATTAGCTGTGCGCTACATAAATTCTCAATTAATCCCATTCAAAAAGAACATTGACCTGAGCATAAGGTTACAGGTTGTAAAGTTTGAACAAAAAGCAATACTAATCCAATGGTCAATTTACTTTATAGCATGATAAGGGGCGTCATTGAACTTCCAAAGCAGTTGCGCTGGAGCTATCTGCCACCGCTAATGGTTTATCTTGCCGCGGGGGTTTCAGGCCTAACAGCAATCGTTGGAACATTTTTTATTAAAGATTATCTAGACCTTTCAGCGGCATTTCTAGCCAGTCTTGGTTTTTGGGCAGGCTTGCCTTGGGCGCTTAAAATGCCACTCGGACATCTAGTTGATCTTGTATGGAAGCACAAAGGCTATTTGGTTGGGCTTGGAGCGATTATAATTGCAGCAAGCCTTTTAATTATGCACGGGCTAATAGGACACACAGCTTTTATGGCTGAAATCATGCCCTTAGAAACATGGTTTGTAATCAGTGTTATTCTTGGCCCTGTTGGGTATGTAACTCAAGATGTTGTGGCTGATGCAATGACAGTCGAGGCCGTCCCCGAACGGAATGCAAATGGAAGCACCATTGCACCAAGTCAACTCAAAAACATGCATACTACCATGCAAACCTTAGGTCGATTTGCTATTATTGGTGGTACCGTTCTAGTGTCATCTGCAAATGTTATTATTTTCACTGATGCTGAAAATCTGAGTGAGTCAGCCCGCATTGATCTCTATGCCGATATCTATCTTTGTGCATTGGCTATACCAGCGCTGTCGGTTGCAGGGGTCTTACTGGCTCATCTGCAACAAAGATACCACAACCATCTTAAAGATTCGTCAAAGCATGATCTATCAACGTTTGATCAAAAGCCAAAAATAAACTGGTCCATTTTACTTGGCAGTATAGCATTTGTTATTTTTTCAGTTAGTGTTGGCACCTCCGGTATGGCCTATGCGCAGGAACTTGTCTTTGCTGGTTCCGTGTCCATTATCCTATTTTTGATGAGCCAACTCGTTCGTGTATTAATGCCAGAACAACAGCTGACAATTATTGGAACAGCAATTATTATTTTCATGTTTCGCGCGATGCCAAGCCCGGGGCCCAGCTTGACATGGTTTGAAATTGACCAGCTCTTATTTAATGAACAGTTTTTATCAGTTTTATCTCTTATCGCCTCGCTTCTAACTCTTGTTGGCATTGTCCTGTTGCGCCCATTCATGGCAAATAATTCAATTGCGCGTATTATTTTCATTTTGTCTATTGTAGGGGCCATTTTATTTCTGCCAAGTGTTGGTATGTATTATGGCTTACATGAATGGACTGCAGAACAAAGTGGAGGCCTTGTTGATGCTAAGTTCATAGCAATCATAAACACAGCAGTGGAGTCGCCTCTGGGCCAAGTGTCGATGATTCCCCTTCTTGCGTGGATTGCAAGAAATGCCCCTATACAGCTAAAGGCAACATTTTTTGCTGTATTTGCATCATTTACCAATCTTGCACTTTCAGCGAGTGCACTTGGCACTAAATATCTAAACCAGGCCTTTGTGGTAACAAGAGAGGTAAAAGACAAGCTAACTGGAAACATTGTCGCCACAGCCGACTATTCTGAACTAGGGTTGTTATTAATTACCGTGCTACTTATAACTTTTATTGTACCAATCGGAACTGTGGTAATAATTCAAAATAGTCGTTTTAAAACCAGTGATTAAAAACGATCATCTTACGAACAATCTATTTTGCACTGTTTTTTTGTGTATCAAACTCATAGTTTGAAATTAGCTAACATATTGACCTCTAAGAAAGAACCAGATGTCTGGGATTTACTTTGCAATTATTTCTGCCGCAATTTTTGGATTTCAAAATGCTGCCGCACGCCGCGCTGTTATTTCAGCAACACCTCTGCAAGGAATGATTTTAACAGTCCCTACGGTTGTCCCTCTACTGGCCTTTATTTGTTATGTGTTAGGGGGATTTGACGCAATTAAAAGCTGGCCTCTCATAACCTATCTATTTGCAGGCGCAGCTGGTGTAATGCATTTTGTAGTTGGTCGCTTTAGCAATTATGTCTCAATGCAAGCCCTTGGCAGCACCCTTTCAACTCCAATACAGCAGCTCAGCACAATTGCATCGTTAATCTGTGCAGTTGTGTTTTTAGGTGAGACATTAACTGGGCTTAATATTCTTGGCATCCTGCTAGTCAGCATTGGTCCTGCATTATTAATTACTCGACATAATTCCTACACAAAAACTGATGACCCAGAAAAATTTTCACCTGATTTTAAGCGTGGCGCTCTTCATGGTTTAATTTGTGTTTTTGGCTATGGGGGAAGCCCTATCGTGATTGTACTTGCTCTTAACAGCGTTGATTCAATGCCCGGACAACTTATCACCAGCCCATTTGCAAACTCATCCGCAATTTTACTTTTCTCATATATTTTTGCATCATTCTTTGTTGTGATTTTAGGATTTAGCTTTCGGGGATTTGAGTCATTGCCTACAATGTCAAAACAAGGACTAAAGTGGTTCTTGCTATCCGGCTTCCTAATCGCAGTATCTCAAGTATTTCGTTATATTGCATTTGCCTTGGCACCAGTATCAGTTGTTGTTCCTATACAACGCATTTCAGTTGTTTTCCGATTACTTTTTAACGCCTACCTCAATCGAGCATATGAACGTTTTGACACGGGCATTGTAATTGGAATTATATTGTCAGTTTTTGGAGCAATGGCATTAGGCTTTGAGACTAAAGTAGTTTTAACTTGGTTGGCTCCCGGGCAGCTCATTTTTGACATTCTAAATTGGCAGTTTTAAAAGACAGATAAAAAATTCTCTCTACACAAGCCTTTTTCGGCAAAACTTTGATGCCAACACCTCTTAGGGGCAAGTCATCAAAATCGCATTGAAATTTCTTGGATCTAGTGACTAAATATTTTTGGAATCTTTTTTTAAGTCTCCATATAGCAAAGTTAAAAATTATCTACTTTATAAAAAAATCTTATGGTATTCGCCAATCAAGACACAGATGTTAAAAACGCAATACCCAAAAGAACAAAAGCCAGAGATGCGCGCAACACAAAAGGCAACAAAGTCATAAATTTTGGATTGGCAGGCTTTCCCACCTTAGCACACATAGAAAGATGAATGTTCAAAAATGAAATCGCCACGAGAAGAGAGGTTGCACCAAGCAGTTTAAGATGAAATGCCCAACCAAGAGCGAAAGTTCCGTATACGTGATACGTCAGGGGAATGCCAGTAATCCACAAGATGATTATTGCACACAGCCCCAACCTTGCCATTGTCATCATAGTTTTTTGAACTGGCGCTGCTGGCGGCAACTTTGCTTTCTGATGGTTTTTGAATAACAAGGCGTTCCCTACACCCAAACCACCTGCTAAAAACAAAGAGATATAATGAAAAAATTTCAATACAACTATACTAACCAATTCTGTTCCCCTTTTAAAAATTATTATTGCATGATTAATTAAGTTTATATTTGCATCTTAAAACCTTCATGTGACGGGCTAAATCCAAGATTTTGGTAGAAGTGAAATGCTTCTTTGCGGGATTTATCACTAGTTAATTGAATTAATGCACAGCCCTGTTGACGACACTTTTTAAGTGCCCATGAAATCATCTGACGGCCATAACCTTTCCCTCTTAGCTTAGAGCACACACGTACGCCTTCAATTTGACCGCGGAGACCTCCATGCCTTGTTAAACTTGGAATAAAAGTCAGTTGAAGACACCCTACAATTTGATTATTTTTTTCAAAGACTGCTAAAAATTGATTTGGGTCAGTGTTGATGGCATCAAAAGCTTGAACATAATTTTCATGAATTTGTGCGCTAATTTCTTCACGGTGCTTGCCAAGCTCATCATCAGCAAGCAACAACAAAATATTGGGCAAGTCATTTAGTCGCATTTTGCGGACCAATAATTCTTTCATCTCATTACCTACTAAGCTTAATAAGTCCTCACCCTAAACTGGATTTTTACTTTAGTCTGGAATCTTCAGTCTTTTAGTATGTTTCTTAAGGGGACATTTTGTGATGCGAGTATCTGTTTTTCTCCAACCACCACCTTGCCATACATATTCATACTCCACCAATTGATTCAAACTGAAATTCAACAATTTAGATGATTTTGCATAGGGCTGTCTGTCCATCGAAATATAAAATTTCTCAATACACCAGATCTCATTATCTTTGATCACTAAATCAGCAGTCTTCTCTGCAGGGGCGTCTGATACACAGTATGGCCGTTCAATATTCCTTTTCAATACAACCGCTTTACTGCTGAACAATGACTTTTTAATGATGTAACGAACATTCCCACAAGCAAAATCAAGTGCGATTGCTTCGTTCATGCAAACAAACAAAATAGCTTGGCAAAAAAAACTCAGCCTCAAAACAGTGTTAAAGAATTGTATCAACCAGAAAATACACCACGTAAAACTGTGATCCCCTTAAGCTTAAATTCATCAATGTGCTGTGGCTCAACGAACTTTAACAAGAACGCGACTCCACTGTTGTCAAACGCCAGTGCAGTATTAACCAAGTGCGATGCTGAGGCACAGTTTGTTGTTCGGATTAATAATTGATGATAAACTTTAATGACTTAAAAACGCAAGGGCAAGAATTTGTTCGCGCGCAATAACGATTTTAAAATAAAACAAATGAAAACTATACTACTTTACAATTTAAGTTTTACTCAATCACTATGCTAAAAATTTTAGAGCATATGAAGCCATTTTGGAAAAGAAAGATTTTTTCATGTCTCATACTATAAGCGATTTAGTTTCAAGAAGATTTGCAGAACATATAAATGTTGATCAAGAACAATTGGCTAATGAGACTCACAGGTTACAATTACAACACCGTTCATACCGTCAATTCCTGACGAAAACAGTGTCTGAAGAGACTCTGAGGCTTCTTATTGCTTGCAGCTTATCCGCTCCAAGCAAGTCTGATTTGCAGCAAGTGAGCATCATACACTTAGAGTCAAATCAATCACGTGATTTTATTCAGGGTGCACTTCCGTCTATACCCTGGATCGAAACAGCTCCCGTTCTTTTGCTTTTCTGTGGCGATAGCCACCGCATTCAATCAGTTTGCAAGATGCACAAAACTAATTTTGCACATAGCCCCATCGACGCATTTTTAAACACTGCAACTGATACAGCAATGGTTTTGCAAAACTTTATTATAGCTGCTGAAGCTGTGGGCCTAGGATGCTGTCCAATCAGTGCAGTTAGAGAAATCACTGAACAATTGGTTGAATTTTGTCAAATGCCAAAGGGTGTCTACCCATTAGCTGGCCTATGCATCGGATACCCAGATGAAGAGCCTGATATCAGCATACGTTTACCTATGTCTGCTACCCTGCACAAAAATACTTATGACACAAAAAACCTAGAGGCTAAGATTTCAAACTACAACATGCGCCGGCAAGAAATAAATCCCTACAAAACACAACGACAAATAGAAAAATATGGCTCTTCAGATACATACGGATGGTCAAATGATAAGGCTCGACAAACGTCAAAAAAAGAAAGGCTATCGTTTGATCATCATATTCGAAAACAAGGGTTTGACATCTAGCCTAAAGAACTTAGGGATCCTTTTTCCCTGAGCTACAGACGTAGCAAGATGCACTTATTATGGGGATCCATTTGGGTCATCTAAATAACTAGTTCGGCGGTGTCCAATCGAATCATTATTAATCCACTGAATTTGACCAGGCTCAAAATTAAGATTGACCCTAATTTTTTGATCATTAAGGATCTTGGAAAGAGCGTCCCACATTTCAGCGCTCTCAATGTCTATATTTTCATTAATAAAGCCATCGTTATTAGCCTAAACATCACAATGGTTGATCAAAACTTTTCTATCGAATAATATGCGAATGGAGATTTTTATACCCACTAGAAAAATGGCCACTTCATGAAAGATGCATTTTTAGCAGGATATTCAGATAAGCTCTCTGCAAGGCCTGGAGACACAATAAAATTTTGTGTCTCCAGTCAAGCGTCATCATCTTTTAAAGCCAATTTAAGCAGATCCATCTCTGCAGATCCAAATCCAGATGGCCCTGGAATTGTAGAGGAAGATGCAAGCAATTACTTTAAGCCAGCTTCATTCTGTTCACGGCATCAAATATTTTCACCTGGTTCTTTTGCCCAAAGCGATCTAAACCTTAAGGCAGAAGCAAAGAGTGAAATTTCTATAAAACTTTGTTTTATGCCCTCAATAGTTACAGCTAATGATCAAACTTTATTAGCGTGGGGTGACTTTTCCATTATTCTAGACAACCGCGGGTACATTAAAGCTAAATTAGCAAACAACATATCTATTTCATCATCAGAAAAAATAAAATGTCATCAATGGTATCTGGTTGAAATTAATTACACAGAACATGGGATTGCAACTCTTGATTTGACTCCCAAAATTAGTTCAATTACTGGGACAAAAACAGCGCTTAAAGAAATAGCTGTTGTAAGTCGATTGTTTCCATTTTTAGTTGATGCGCCTATCAGAATTGCTGCTGGATTTGGTAAAAAAATTCTATGCTTTAATGGAAAAATTGAAGCACCGGAAATTTCTGTTGATAAGTTTTTGCTAGCTCAATGGGATTTCTCAGCACATATGAAATCGCTCAGTGTCAAAGCTAAAATCGGCCCAAACCTTTTTCTAAAAAACACGCCAACCCGAGGGGTTACAGGGCACAAATGGGACGGAACAGAATTTTGTTGGAGGCATAAACCAGAACACTATGCAGCAATCTATTTTCATGAAGATGATATTTATGACTTTGAATGGGAAGCTGACTTTGAACTAGTAATTCCTAAAGATATGCCATCGGGTATATATGTTATGCGGATTGAGGCTGAGGGGCATTATGATGCAATGCCATTTTTTGTTTGCCCACCTTTGGGTACCCATAAATCAGACTTATGTATTCTTGTTTCAACTTTTACGTATACAATTTATGGAAATCATGCCAGGCCAGATTTCAACTCATCCTGGCTTGAACGCATTCAAGATTGGGGCGCTTACCCTAATAATCCATCTCAATTTCCACATTATGGATTATCAACATACAACAACCACATTGATGGGTCTGGAATTTGTCACGCTTCACACAAACGAGTTTTATTCAACCTTCGGCCAGGCTTTTCAACATTTGGTGAGTCGACTTGCTCTGGCCTGCGTCATTTTCAAGCCGACAGTCACTTAATTGCCTGGCTGCACAACAAGAACATAACTTATGATATTATCACTGACGACGAACTAGACCGTGATGGCTTAGCAGCCATTTCTGGTTACAAAACCATAATGACTGGCAGTCATCCTGAGTATCACACCTCCAAGACCCTAGATGCGTTGACTAACTACCGAGACAATGGTGGTGGGCTCATTTACTTAGGAGGTAATGGGTTTTATTGGCGCATTGCTCGGCATCCTGAGGATCCCACAATTTTAGAAATTAGGCGCTCTGAAGATGGACTTCGTGCCTGGGCTGCTGAACCAGGTGAGTATTACAATGCCTTTGATGGAAACTATGGGGGCCTGTGGCGACGCAATGGGAGACCTCCGCAACAACTTGTGGGAATAGGCTTTACTGCACAAGCTAACTTTGTTGGGATGCCCTATAAACGAACATGCTTTGAAAGTGAGTTTGACTGGGTATTTGATGGGGTGAATGGAAATTTGCTAGGAAATTTTGGTTTCAGTGGTCACGGAGCGGCAGGATTTGAGCTTGATCGGAGAGATCAAAAGCTGGATCAAGGCTTAGAAATCACCACTCTCGCACAATCTTTTGATGTGGAAAACAACTTTGTTTTAGTACCAGAAGAGGTTCTTACCCATCTGACAAATCTTTCTGGCAAACCAGAAGCAGATGTGAAACGAGCCGATATGGTTTATTTTCAAACGGCTTCTGGGGGACAAGTCTTTGCGACTGGCTCTATCACATTTTGTGGTTCACTGCCCTGGAACAACTTCAATAATAATATTTCAAAATTATTAGAAAATGTAATACAAAAATTTTTGAAATCTTAATGTAAAATAGGTTGACCAATGGGTGGCAAGTCTCTTTCTAAGGCCGCACCAATTCGAAAACACATAGCCTCAGCATTGGCCCTTCCAACAATTTGTATACTTGTTGGAAGCCCCTCCTCACTTAAATTAATTGGCATTGAGAGGCCGCACATCTCAAGAAAATTAAAAGGTCGAGTGAAATGTCCAGGTGAAATGGCTTGATCAACGTCAGTCATTTCTGGCGCCGTACTGATAGTGGTTGGCGTTACTAATGCATCAAACCCTCTCATAAACTCAACAAATTCTTTAATCATTATTTGACGGCGTTGGAGGGTGCTAAAATATTCATGGGCAGAGAATTTTTCACCAGCCAGCATCCGAGCACGGACATCTTCATCCATTGGCAAATCAAAATTTTTATATAACTGACCGTGATTATAAAAAGCCTCAACCGCCGTTATCATCCCATTGTCATTAGCCAGTCCATCATACGAGGTTGGGTTTTCAAACCGCACGAGCTTTGCTCCCAATGACCGCAGTCGATCCAGTGCCATGTCATAGGATTCTAAAATATCACATGAGCAATGCTCACGCTCTTTGTCAGACAAGATGCCAAGTTGTAGCCCAGAAACACCTCTGCTTAATAAGCCATATATACCCTCAACCCTATTTAAATCCTTTGCAATTTTCCAGCCTTCACGACCATCTAAAACATCAAACATGATCAGACTATCAAGCACAGTCTGGGTAATCGGCCCAGGAGTATCCAGCGTTTGTGATAACGGCATAATACCTTTAGTTGGCAACCGTCCAGCTGTAACTTTTAAGCCGACTAATCCGCAAAAGGCAGCCGGCAAACGGACTGATCCTCCAGTATCACTGCCAACACTGCAAGGAGCCATCCCTGATGAAACTGCCACCGCAGAGCCAGACGACGATCCCCCGGAGATTCGATGATTTTTCATATCCCAGGGGTTTTTTGGTGTCCCCATTTTTTGATTTGTACCCCATCCACCAAAAGCATGTTCAACTGTCTTGGTTTTCCCCAGAGCAACTCCCCCAGCAGAGAACAACCGCTGAACTATAATCGAGGTTTCGCTTGCAACATTGTCGAGCATCGCAGCGGAACCGCATGTTGTAACTTTGCCTTTGACATGGAAGATATCTTTTAACGCGAATGGCACTCCCAAAAAAGGGTTTGAAAAATAACCTGTCGAGAAAGATTTATCAGCTGCTTCTGCCATCTCCATTGCAGTATCAGTCCAAACCACCTCATAAGCGCCCAAAACAGGGTTAAGCCTTATTATTTTTTCTAAATAACTCTGCACAACAGTACTGGGTTTAGCGCTACCATTTTTATAACTCCTGTGAAGCCCGTGAATTGTATTAAGAGGATCAATATTTTTTGTTTTCGACATCAAAAATACCACACGTTTAAAAACCTATTTGTTAATCTCACTAAAATGCCAATCTTTACCTGGGACAGCCGCCAGGAGCGATTTTGTATAGGCGTCTTTGGGGGCAACAAACAGCTCTGCTGTTGGGCCCATTTCAACAATCTTTCCATGCTGCATCACAGCAACGTAATCACAGACCTGGGCCGCCACACGCAAATCATGTGTAATAAACAGCATAGACAAATCCATTTGAGTGCGAATTTCATCTAGTAACTGTAAAATTTGAGCCTGAATAGAAACATCCAACGCTGACACTGGTTCATCAGCAACCAAAATATCAGGTTTCAGTGATAAAGCCCTTGCAATGCCAATGCGTTGGCGCTGTCCACCAGAAAATTCATGTGGAAATCGATCAAAAGACCTACGGTCAAGGCCCACAGTATCTAAAAGTTTATAAGCTCGGTTAACAGCATCGTGTCTCTCTACACCCTGTAAGAGAGGACCCTGCGAAATAATGTCACCAACCCGAATACGAGGATTCAAGGATGCAAATGGATCTTGAAAAATCATCTGAATACGCTTCCTGTAGGGGCGCAATTCATTACGGTTTAATTTGGTAATATCAACATCACCAAGTTCAATTTTACCTTGATCACAATCAATCAAACGGATAACACATCGCGCAAGCGTTGATTTGCCTGAACCACTCTCACCAACCACGCCAAGAGTTTCACCGCGGCGCAATTCAAGCTGGACATTTTGAACAGCTTTCACCTCCCTACTCGGTTTGCCAAAACCAAAAAAACTTCCACCACTGCCAAATGATTTATAAACACCTTCAGCCCTGAGCACCACTTCTGAAGCCCGCAATCTAGCTTTACGCGGCTTGAGACGCGGAATAGCAGCAATCAATGATTTTGTGTATGAGTGTTTAGGTTTCGTAAGGACTTGCTTTGCTGTGCCAGTCTCAACTATTTTACCTTCTTGCATGACCACCACACGGTCAGCGATATCAGCAACAACTCCAAAATCATGCGTGATAAACAAAACACCAGTATCAAGGCGTTTTTGCATATCTCTTATCAATTGCAAAATTTGCGCCTGCGTTGTGACGTCCAAAGCGGTAGTTGGCTCATCCGCAATCAAAATCTTTGGGCCAAGGGCAAGCGCCATAGCAATCATTGAACGCTGACGTTGACCTCCAGACAATTCGTGTGGATATGCATCAATAATTTTTTCAGGATCAGGCAGATTCACCTCAAAAAGAAGACTAAGTGCTTTTTTAACCCGTTCCTTCGCTGACATTGAAACATGATATCGGAAGATTTCATCAATTTGATTGCCAATTGTCATAACAGGATTTAGTGCAGTCATTGGCTCTTGAAAAATCATTGATATTTCGCTGCCACGCAATTCACGCAAGCGCTCATAGTCAACTTTACTAATATCCTCGGCACCAAAAATGATACTACCCTCAGCAACACGGACATGTGGTGCTGGCAACAACCCCATGACAGCACGTGCCGTTAAAGATTTTCCAGAGCCACTCTCACCAACTACACAAACCGTCTCGCCAGCGTGCAATTCAAGATCAACATGCTGAACCGCATATTGCCGATCCGCACCAGCAGGAAGTAAAATAGACAAATTATCAATTGAGAGTATTTTTTGTTTCATTGTCGCTCTTTCAAGCGAGGGTTAAGTGCATCATTAAGCCCTTCACCAATTAGGTTAATAGCAAGTACAGTGATCAGAATTGCAACACCAGGAAACGTACAAACCCACCAGGCTGACCTTAACATTGTACGACCTGCACCAATCAAAAATCCCCAGCTCATAATATTCGGATCACCAAGACCTAAAAATGCTAATCCACTCTCAATTAATATAGCGGTCGCGATCATGAGGGAGCCAACCACAATAATAGGACTCAAACAATTTGGCAAAATTTCTCGTAACATAATTCTGAAATCACCCATACCAAGAGTATGACACGCTTGAACAAATTCACGGTTTTTGATCGCTAAGAACTCTCCGCGCACTAACCGAGCCACGCCAGGCCAGGAGACAACAGCGATTGCTATAACAATGCTGACTATTGAAGGCTTCATAATTGCAACAAGCAAAATTGCGAATATAAAGGACGGTATTGTCTGAAAGATCTCAGTGACACGCATTAGAATGTCGTCTACCCGCCCACCAAAATAACCTGCAAAAGCTCCAAAAAAAATACCAATAAAAACTGAGACAATTGTAGCCACAAACCCAATTAGCAAAGAGGTTTTTGCGCCATGAACTATGCCAGAAGCAACATCTCGACCTAATGAATCACTGCCAAGAAGAAACCCATTTGTAAACGGCTCGGAAAGAGGCTTACCAATCAAACGAAAGGGATCATTAGGGTACAAAAAGCTGGCTGTTAAAGCCATTATTAGGATGAGCACTACAACAGCCAAACCAAAAACAGCAGCATAATTTCTTCTATAACGGGACCAAAAATCACTCATATCAATTTACCTCAATTCGAGGATCAAGAAAACAATAGATAATATCTACAATTAGGTTAACAGCCACTACAAGCATTGAAGATAACAAAAAAATGCCAAGCAACAGGTTTAGATCCCTTGCAAAGAGTGACTCAAACGCAAGCATTCCTAAACCTGGCCAAGCAAAAACAGATTCAACAATTACGGATCCACCTATCAATGCACCAACTTGAACACCTGCCATCGTAACAACGGGCAAGAGCGCATTTCGTAAAACATGAACATAAGTAATGCGTCTTTCCGTGAGGCCTTTTGCCCGCGCAGTTACCACGTAATCCTGTCCATATTGTTCAAGCATTGAAGCCCGCATCATACGTGTGTAAAGAGCTAAATAGAACAGAGAAAGTGTGATTGTTGGAAGAACCAGATGGCGCGAAACATCCTTAACGTAATCCCAACCTTCATAAAAAGCAGCAACATTTGTCATCCCACTGGTTGGAAACCAACCAAGTTTGAGAGAAAACACAACAATCATCATTAGTCCCACCCAAAACAGAGGTGTTGCGTACGTTATTAAAGCAAAAACTGTAATCACCGCATCTTTCCACGTGTTAAGTCTCATTGCTGCCAATAACCCCAAGAGAACACCAAATCCAACAGCAAGAATGATGGTGCTGGTCATCAGCAACCCAGTCGCAGCAAACCTATCAAAAATCAGTTCATTCACTGGCATGTCGTGCCTAAAGGAGTAACCAAGATCAAGGCTAAGTACATTTTTAAGATATACCATTAACTGAATTGGTAGCGGCTGATCCAAGCCAAATTTTTGACGCAGTTGGGCCATATATTCTGGTGTTGCGGAACCAGCCTCGCCAGCGAGCACGTCAACCGCATCCCCCTCAGCTAAATTTAAAAGAAAAAAATTAATTATAACAATCGCGAGAATAATTGGCACGCCTTGCAGCAAACGTTTGCCGACATACTTAAAAATTTTTGTGGATCTTGTCATTTAATATGCCTGTCCGAAAGACTTTGGATATAAAGATAAAAAATTGGGCCAGAAAAGCTCTGGCCCAATCAAATATTTTTTAGTCGTCAAGGTAGGCTTCTCTGAAGGATCCATATGCACCCATCGCAGAGCCATATGCTCCTTTTAGCTTGGTATTATACACTACTAGAAACTCTAATTCGAAGAGGTTAACAACAGGCATATCATCTGCCAAAATTTGTTGAATCTCTTTGTAAGCTGCTGTGCGTTTTTTAGCATCTGGTTCACCTGCACCCGAATCAAGCAACGCATCTAACCTTGGGTTGCTGTAGCGTGATGAATTCACAAAGTGTGTGCCCTTACGGATTTGATCCGTACCATAATGGCGATGAACACCCAGCACAGGATCTGGCAGCTGATAGAAGTAATTTACATTCATCTGGAAATCATAGCGGTGATAAACACGCTTTAACCAAGTTGGAACGTCCTCATATCGTAGCTCTAGCTGGATGCCAATATCACCTAAGGCTTGTTTTAAATATTCGCCAGCACGACGCCAGTCCTCACCGTAAGGAATAAGATCAAGAACACCCTTTAAACGAACACCATCGCCATCCCGCTTATACCCAGCCTTATCAAGCATAGCATTTGCAGCAGCCTTATCTCCCTTTTCAGGGTAATTTGGCATATCAGCATGAAGGTTAGTTGCCTTAAAGTTGCTGCTTAAAGCACTGGTAGCAGGCTTTCCATAACCAAAGAAAATTGTGTCAATCATGAAACGGCGATCAATTGCTACTGATATTGCACGTCTTATGGCTGGGTCAACAAATGGTCCTTCTTTGGTATTAAACTCGATAAGTGCCATTGGGTTGATCATTGAATAACCATCTGTAGTTACATCAATATCCTTGCGATCCTTTAAACGAACAGCATCAATGTTTGGAATCGCATTGTAAGCCGCATAAAGAACCTCACCGTTTTCCATAGCAGCTGTTCGTGTTGACGCATCAGGGATAAAACGCCCAACAATGCGATCAAGGTAAGGCAAACCCTTTTGCCAATAATCTTTATTCTTATCTAAACGAATATATTGGCCCTTCTTCCACTCAACAAATTTAAATGGGCCAGTACCAACCGGATTGTTAGCAAGTGGAGCAGACTTTATATCTGTACCTTCAAGCAAGTGTTTTGGAACAATTGGAGACTCATAGGCTGCAAAGGAACGCATCATGTAAGGCGCAGGCTTTTTCAATTTAAAAATTGCTGTGTTTGCATCAGGTGTCTCGATGCCGGTAACCTCACGAAATGAATTTGGCCCACGTGGATGAACTTTTTTCAAAACTTCCATAACTGTGAATTTTACATCTGCTGATGTAAAAGGCTTTCCATCATGCCATTTGACCCCTTTGCGGAGATTGAATGTAACGGTTTTTCCGTCAGCACTCATGTTATAGCTCTCAGCTAAAATTGGAATCATTTTGCCATCATTGTCGTAATCAAAAAGTCCCTCATACACCTTTGGCATAACCAAGCCAATCGGCCCAGATGTTGATATATACGATGCTAGAGTCGGAGGTTCAGGCTGAACTAAGAATGACAGCGTTCCTCCCGATTTATCGGCATGGGCGGCAAAACCACTCAGCAAATAGGATCCTGCCATAAGGATCATTGCTAATGCTTTTTTCATTGTAATTTCTCCCTTAATCGGCACTGTTTTTTTTGTGCCTAGTTTTTTTATGTTTATAGTGAATTAAGCTAGGGATTAAACATACGCAGAGTCAAGAACATACCAACCCTTCGTGGTTCAGCTCATAGATACCAGCCAAACAAAAAACTGTCATTTAGTTAAGTAAAAACCAAATAATTTTTCTGGTTTACATACCTCATATCGATTGCTGTTGCAAAACTGATGTATCAGCGCAATCATTCAGTAGTTTTTACTAATGCATCCAAATATTATGATGAATTGGTATACTTAGGACCTAAAAAGTCGTCTTACACCTCGAACAAGGAATCGTAAAACATGAACCAGGACCGACTTCATGGAAGGTGTCACTGTGGTACAATAAAATTTTCAATACCACGTGATCTTAATATGGGCGCTGTGAGGCGCTGCGATTGCAGTCTTTGCAAAAGACGAGGCGCAATTATGCTGGCTTGTCCCATTCAAGATGTATGCGTTGAAAGCGGTGATGAGCAACTTATTCGGTACAAGTGGAATACAAAAGTGGCAACACATCATTTTTGTTCAAAATGTGGAATAATGACCCATCATCAAAGACGATCCACACCAGAAGTCTGTGGTGTTAATATTGGGTGCATCGATGAATTGGATTATAGTAGTTTTAAAAATGTACCAATGAATAATGGAGTTAATCTAACACTAGTCGATTAATGGTAAAAATAGTTTTGATTGATATCAAAACACGTAATCATTAAACATTAATAATATTGTTAACTAATTTTTTATCGCCGCTTGGGTAGGGTTTGATGACTGCTGATATACAAATTGAAACACTGGTTAAAGGCAAAGGCAACAAGGCCTCAACTGGTAAACGAGTAACGGTTCATTATGAAGGATCGCTAGCCTCTGGTGAGGTATTTGACGCCTCTCGAACTCGCGGCGACCCCTTCAGCTTTGAATTAGGTGCCGGCCAAGTTATCGAAGGTTGGGAGCAAGGCGTTAAGGGCATGAAAATTGGTGAAGTCCGTAAATTAACCATTCCGCCAAATCTGGGTTATGGAGAAACAGGTGCGGGAGATGTCATCCCCCCAAATGCATCCTTAATTTTTGAGGTCGAACTTGTAGATGTAACTGAGCCAATAAGGCTTGGAAACAAAAGTCCAAAGTCATTTTTAAAGGCTAAAAAAGAAGGTGCAGTGATTATTGATATTCGCCAAGAAAGTGAGTGGAAGCAAACCGGCATTATAGCAGGTGCTAAAACAATCACTGCATTTGACCTGAATGGAAAAATCCATAAGAATTTTCGAGCTGATTTTCTTGCTGTTGTCCCGTCAAAAAATACTCAGATTTTATTGTATTGCCTTATAGGTAAACGCTCTGCCGGCCTTGGCAATGCCTTAATTAATCAACTAGGCTACCAAAATGTGTGCCATTTGACATCCGGGATTCAAGGATGGGAACAAGATGGATACAAAACTGTTAAATATAAATAATGCTCCAAACGCTCTGGACCTTAATATTTTTACACCTGTGCAGAGGAACTAGTCCCGTAAAACCGAACATGCCATTCAGATTATGTGCTATCATTAAAAAACTATTGCGCTCACTATATTCCTGAAGTCATATACGGAGAGGTTAATGGTTACTAAAAATCAAGGCATGCTGCCAAAAACCCCTTATAAAAAAGGGGCAATAATTTATTCTGTAAACAGCCCCAGCGATAGTGTCTATTTAGTTCACACGGGATCTGTACAACTTGAAACTAAAAATGGAATGGTGCTTGGCGAACTTAGCACGGGTGAATTGTTTGGAGAGGTTGGACTTATCACATCGGAATTGCGCACAGTTACGGTAAGAGCTAAAACTGATTGCATAGTCATAAAAATTGGTGAAAAAATATTTCAAGAAAAAATGCAACAAGCTGACCCAGTTTGCACTGCTATTATTCGTGGCTTAGCATTGCGCATTAATGATGCAAACAACCTCGCCGAACAACATTGGAAAGAACTTGCCTTATACAAATCGCTTGAGAGGTAAGTTGGTTGCACGTATAATTGATAATGCTTTTCCTACAATTGTTGTAACTTTACCGTGATATTATTTTATGAGATTTAAGATATTTAAAATATTAAATTTTGCTATTCTTGCTTCTCTTTTGATTAGCACAGCGACTGCGAGTCTCACCAAAAAAGGACTTGTATGTATTGATAAAGAGCAGCTTTCATCAGAATGGTCGAGCACTGAGGACCCTCTCATATCATCTGTAGCTCACTGGTTTGATGAAAAAAAAGTAACTACCACAACTTGGGTAAGAAAAAATGATACAATTAAAATGTTAACGACGCGCAATGGAGTGCCATTTAAAACAGACGCAAAAACCATTCGTTGGAAAACAACTGTAGGAGATGAGGACAGGATCATTTCAATTGATCGCGCCACTGCTGAAAGATCAGTTCTCTCCGGCGAAGAAATACTAGTCTCAGCTGATTGTGAGATTTTTCTTAAAGAGAAAGAATTTTATAAGAAATTAGAAACGATAACACAAACCCTTCAAACAAAATTTGATCAAGCAATTGCCAAACACAAGCTTTAATTAGCCATGCACAATGGTAAAGCAAAAATGACCTTTTCAAAAAAAATGCCATGAATCAAAAGTAAGCCTTTAGTCTGATAGCTAAAATACTTTTTTGCCCTGATCTGGATCATAAACATGAACTATCGCCAAACACTTCCTTCCACAGCCAGTGTTGCACACCAAGAGATTGATGGACGGCTGAACGCTCCAGCTGCAGAAAAGAACGCAGGATCAATTGTTGAATTAACAATCTCGAATACACCGCACTCAGGCAAAGCATTGGAAATTGCCAGCGGTACGGGTCAACATATTGTACAGCTTGCTACTGTGCTACCAAATCTAATTTGGCAACCCTCTGACGTTGATAAAAATCGTATAAAAAGTATTAAAGCTTGGAGTCAGCATAAAAATTTAATGAATCTTAAAGTGCCCTGTTTTTTAGATGCAACTGAAGCAGGTTGGTCAGAAAATTACTCTAACTTTGATTTTTTACTTTTAGTAAATCTGTTGCACTTAATCAGTGATGACGAAACCAGGATCCTCATTAAGGAGATTTCAAAATCTTTGGCACCAAATGGCCGTGCCTTGGTTTATGGACCTTTTATGCGTGATGGAGCGCTTACCAGCGCTGGTGATAAGGAGTTTCATCAAAGCTTGATCAATGCTGATGCCGATATAGGATACAAAAACGATACTGATATTTTACGAATATTTGATGAATTTGGTTTGATAAATTTAAGTGTGGAAAGCATGCCTGCGAATAACTTAGCATTTATTTTTGAAAAACTTTGAACCGTTCAAAACTGAATAAAAAGAGTGCTTTAACTTAAACTGTAAGGTCATCCAAGATAGCAGCCAAAATGGAATGTTTGAAGATGCTTTACGATAGCCGAGGGATTTCCAAATTTTTGTCAATTTTTTGAGCATAGGAGACTGAAATGTAACGCAAAATTCGAGTTGACATTTGATTGTAAAAAAACTAAATGTAGTAAGAATTTTTGCAATTGCACCACATGGTGATTTCAGCTGTGCTTCCTCCCAAATTGACTGTCATATTACTAGGCATGACGATGGCTCTCTTAGCAGGTTTTAATCTCCTCACATAATTAATGGTGACTTTAGATCAGGAAAATACTGTGGTATCCAATTACAACGCTGGATATGCTATATTAAGGTCTATAAAATGGATGCAAAGGTTTTTCCTTATGAACAAGAAGGCAAAATCCGCTTACCCCAAAAGATGATTAAATCATGACAGAATCTATAAATGATTTCCTTGCCCAGATAGAAGAGATGATCTTTTGGCTAAAAATTATATTTTATCTAGTACTAACTGTCATAGTGGTTTGGTTAATTGGGCTAATTAGACGCAGCGCCGGATTAGACTCAAGTTCTATAGAATTAAAACGTATTCGGCGAATTCTTGAGGAAGATAGAAAAGAAAAGCTACTAAAATATAAAAACAAGGATGGCTGAAGGAGTTTTTGCATGTCATCTGAATATAAAAATTTGCTTCAAAAGTTTAAAAATAATGTGCCCATTATCCTAGATAGTGGTGTATCAACAGAATTAGAGCGCCGCGGAGCGCCCATGCGAAAGGGACAGTGGTCAGCATGTGTGGCAATTGACGCTTTTGAAACCCTTGTAGAGACTCACCTCGCATATATTGAAGCCGGTGGAGACATTATCACTATAAACAATTATGCGAGCTCTAGATTGATGCTGGAGCCTGCCGGTTTAGGAACCCAAGTACAATAAATCAATGCACGAAACGTCGACGTAGCTCTTAAAGCACGGAGCCGGAGCGGAGAACCAATAGCTATTGCGGGTTCATTGTAACATTCGCTTCCATTTATAGATGGGGTTGAATATTTCTTTTTAGCGTTCCAAACGTGATAAAACCCATTACCGCCAAAGCCTGACATACATGGCTCAAAAACCCCAAGAGCAAGAGAGACCGCATCAGCAGCAACATTCCCTCCTGACCTCAATACATTCATACCAACAAGAGTTGCTTGTGGATAATTAGTCGCAACTGCTCCATTTTGTCCCATCATTAATGGTCGATAAGATTTGATATACTTGGCCACGTATTACTCTCCAAAATGCAACCTCAAACGCTTATATGAAGGTGCCTAAATATGTAAGATTAAGTAGTGGGCTTAGATTTAAGCAACGAGACGGAAAAAATGATACAGAATAATAGCAAATTTGACACAGGTTCAAATTGATACAAAACGTCACTAAGATTTGTCACGAGTATATGATACAAAAAATAATTGAACTTGAAATTTACATAGCCCAAGAATAAATTTTAAACGTCTAAATAAAAGTGGGATGACTAATGGAAAAAATATGCTAAAGCCCACGATTGTTAACATTTTAAAAGTTAAGTCTATACCACCTTTGTTTTGGAGCTCATCAAAACCTCTTACAGTCAGGCCACCAATAATATCAGTGATGATGTTAACGATAGGGCTCACTCTTTTTGGCTTAGGCGAAGCGCTGCTAATTGCATCAGGTGCAGGAGTGAGCCCTTGGACAGTTTTTGCTCAAGGAGCCTCAAAAATCACCGGGTTCAGCATCGGTTCTTCAACCTTCATTATTAGTACCTTTGTTCTATTACTCTGGGTGCCACTTAAGCAAAGACCGGGGATGGGCACAGTCCTTAATATCATCATAATTTCTGTAATGTTAGATTTTGCATTACCTTATTTGCCCAGGTTTGACTCATTGGGCCTGCAAATTGCTGAAGCTGCAGTAGGTGTCCTTGTCACAGGGCTTGGTGGAGCTATATATTTAATTGCTAATTTAGGGCCTGGCCCAAGAGATGGACTAATGACCGGCCTACAACGGATTACCAATTTTCCTATTGCTGGTGTGCGTAGCTTTATAGAAGTAAGTGTTGTTATCTTGGGATGGTCACTAGGAGGTGTCGTTGGCATAGGGACGTTACTTTTCGCGTTTGGCATTGGCCCAGCCGTTGCAGCATCTATATTTTTTTTAACATTTATTTTTGGTGAAAAGAGCTGAATCTTTAAGCTTATTACCTAAACGGATGTAATGGTTGAAACAATGATGCGCTTAGCAAAGACAAGCCAAAAACAAAAATAACTAGCCCGCCTGCACCACTCAACAAATCTGTAAATCGTAAAAATTGATTATTGCTGTTTGGCATTTTGCCTACAAAGCGGTTAGCTAATTGCCGAAGATAAACAGAGAATACAGCAAGTAAGCTAACTGTTAGTGCCGTACCAATTGACATTGCCAACACTGAAAAAATTCCAGCCAAAGGAATATTAAGTGAATAGGAAAGAAGCAAAACAATTAGAGCTCCTGAACATGGACGAATTCCAATTGAAGCAACTATGCCGACAAATGTTTTAAAGGTAAGTGGATTTTCAAGGTCACTTTTCTTGGGCCCATGCTGATGGCTGCAATCAGGGCTATGATCAAGACCAACAAAATCACCATTTGTTGACGTTCCCCTGAATGATTTCACTAAACTTGCTGAGCGAGTAAAAAAAATAAAAAATCCAACAACCATTATCAGTGCAAAACTTCCTATTTCTAATATATTTGCAACTCCCTGCGTTTGTCTCATTGTGTAGTCAAACACTAAAATTGCGATCGTAACTATAAAAATTGCTGTAAAGCCTTGGGCTATTGAAGAAGAAAAAGATAGTAAAATGCCACGTTTTAATTGGCTTTCATGTGAGAACAAGTATGTGGAAATTATGATTTTTCCATGCCCGGGGCCAGCTGCATGAAACACGCCATAAATGAAGCTAAGACCAATTAATGTCAGGGATGCTTCATACCCATCTGCCTTGATAGTCCGCAGCGCAGTTGATAGCGTTAAATGCAATCCTCTCTGTGTAGATTGGATTGCAACCAGGTACTCAGACCACGCAATATTAATGCTTCCAAATTTCCAAATACAAAAAAGACCAGCAAAAACTAATAGACCTATGGGAATAATAATCTTATTTCCATCGCTCATTGACACTTTATAATCACGCTTTCCGCAAAAATGTGACCAACGGACTGATCAGGGATTTTGTCAAGTCTTGGAGATTGAGATAATGCAACAGCCTCAGTTGATGGGTCAGGCTGCACAATTTTACTCGAGCAACCTTTAGCCACATCTCCAACAAGAGTAACCGTCTCATTTTCAAAATAAAGCATTTCGATATAATAAGTTGGGTCAAAAATCGAATAAGAAAATTTCTGCACTGTAATATTAACCTGGTCCATAATAGGCAGAGAAAAACTCAACCAAACTCGGTTTTCAAGGATTTTAACCTCAAAGCTCTCTATCGGATTTGACGAGATTTGTTGTCCATCAACTTTGACGAGTGTAAAATAATCATGTGGTTTAAGATTATCTAATATTTCTTTAACAACTGCTCTAATGCCCGCTTTTAATCCTTTTGGATCTTGAGACGCCTCTTCAATTAATGACGCCGAGAAAAAATCATCAAACAACCATTCTTGATAAATGGCAGAAACCTGACTTTTCTTTTCTATAATAATTTTACTTTTTAGATCTATCCACATATGCGGATGCGATTGAGCTATTGGAATTGATATTAAGCACAACGATAGGGCAGCAAAAAAACACCGTTTTATGTCATTTTTTTTCACAGTCGTTACAAATCCCGTGTAGTTCAATGTTTGATTTAATTGGCTTAACCGATGCCTTATTAGCCAATACCGCCATAAAATTTGAGATAGAGATATCGGACATTTCTTGAACAACTTCACAGCTATCGCAAATTACAAATGCGGTAGCTGCAGAATCATCACACGACGCATGTTTACATGCGATAAATGAATTAAGACTCTCAAGACGATGAACAAATCCAAATTCTGTCAATTTGTCTAGTGCTCGGTATACCTGAAGAGGCGCTTTGAAGCCTTTGTTACGGAGTTTATCAAGGATAGAATAAGCACTAAGAGGACCCCTTGCATCGTTTAATGACTCAAGGACCAGTGACTGGTTTTTAGTCAAACTACTATCGATATTTGGATCTTGTAACATTTCAATTTAACCCTTGAGTAACGATTACCAATTTGATTGTCCTATATTTTTGTCTTTCTGGACAATACTTTTGGCAAAAAAGATGAAATAAACAATCCAAGGGCAGCGACAACAATGCTTGGGCCCGCAGGAGTGTCCCACTCAAGCGAACCTAAAAGCCCAAAACAAACGGCAGTAATTCCAAAAACAACCGCAATAATAGCCATCTGTTCGGGGCTTCTTGAAAAAGACCTTGCTGTCGCTGCTGGAATGATGAGCAAAGCAGTGATTAATAGGACGCCTACAATCTTCATGGAAATAGCAATTACAACAGCCATCAGAATCATAAAAATGGCGTTTGCACGCTCGGGCTTCATGCCCTCTGCTGTCGCAACCTCAAGGCTCACTGTGGCTGCAAAAAGTTCTCGCCATATGATTGATAAAACCCCCAAAACGGAAATTCCACCAAACCAAATCAGTCCAAGATCAATTTTTGTAGTGGCCAGAATATCACCAAACAAAAATCCCATTAAATCAACTCTTACCCACGTCATAAAAGCCAAAACAACCAAACCAATAGCCAACGCAGAATGCGCCAACAACCCTAGCAGTGTGTCAGAAGATAGAGTGGCCTGGCGTTGAAGCAATAGTAAAGCAAACGCGACAAAGACAGAGACTAAAAAAACAGCAAGAGTTACGTTTACTTCAAATAAAAGCGCCAAGGCAACACCAAGGAGAGCAGAGTGCGATAAAGTATCCCCAAAATAAGCAAGCCTTCTCCAAACAATAAAACAGCCAAGTGGGCCAGCCACTAAAGCAACACCTATTCCCCCAATAATTGCGCGACTAAAAAAATCATCTAGCATCAGATTTTATTTCCAACTCTTTTAGTACCGCGACTTTGTGACATTGGTAAACTCTTACTCGTAGCTTGAAAATCTCTTGTCATTGCCTCACTGCCTCGCTTAACGCTGCCATCAGGCAAATGCTCGTGATCATGACTATGTTCATAAAATGCAAGGCTTGCCGCTGCCCTTTCTCCAAAAAGAGCCTTAAATTCAGGATTAGAGGCAACTGTTGCTGGCGCCCCAGAACAACACACATGACCATTAAGACAAATAACCTTGTCTGTCGTAGACATGACTACGTGCAAGTCATGAGAAATGAGAAGGATGCCACAGTTCAACTCGTTGCGAATCTTTTCAATAAGTTTGTAAAGAGCAATTTCTCCATTGAAATCCACGCCCTGTACAGGTTCATCCAAAACCAGAAATTGGGGTGATGAAGCTATCGCTCTTGCAAGTAAAACCCTCTGAAACTCTCCGCCTGACAACGTGCGCACTTCTGCATTTATTAAATGTAAAGTTTCAGTCGAACATAATGCGGTTCTTATTTCTTTTTCATCAACCTTATTTGTTAGGCTTAAAAAGCGTTTAACACTGAGGGGCAATGTCCAATCAACAACAAGTTTTTGAGGCACATAACTGACACGTAAATTACTCTCACAAAATGCCGATCCCTCATCAGTATCAAATACACCTAAAGCTATCTTTGCAGTTGTTGATTTGCCTGAGCCATTTGGCCCAATCAAAGTTACAATTTCTCCTGCACTAACATTCATGGTCACACCACGAACCAACCAATTTCCTCCGCGGCAAACCCCTGCATTTTCGAGTTTTATCAATTCATTTTGTTTTCTTGCCATGCGTTTTATCCCGGATGTGAAGAGATACAGTACAGTTGACTTATCAAGTAAATGTTATATTATTACATTATTCATAAATTATTAATTTGTCAAAATTTAAGGAGCCATTTATGCGCTTTACAAACACAGCACTAATATCAGCAGCAATCGTCTTGACTGCCGTTACAGGTGCTAATGCCGACATTAATGTCGTAACATCAATAAAGCCAGTCCATTCACTTGTTTCTGCCGTTATGAAAGATATCGGCATTCCATCATTAATTGTTGATGGTGCGGCATCACCTCATACGTATTCATTAAAACCCTCCCAAGCTAAGCAGCTTCAGAATGCTGATCTTATATTCTGGATGGGAGATGAGCTTGAAGCTTTTCTTGAAAAGCCTATTGAGGCGATAGCAAAGAATGCAATTTCGGTAAACCTACTTGAATCTCATGAATTAAAAAAACTAAAATTTCGCGAAGGTGGAGCGTTTGATGATCACGGGCATGATGATCACGACAACCATGACAAACATGCCAAGGATGATCACGACGACCATGACAAACATGCCAAGGATGATCACGACGACCATGACAAACATGCCAAGGATGATCACGACGACCATGGACATGAAGGTTTTGATCCCCACGTCTGGTTAGACCCCGTCAATGCGAAAGCAATGGTTCACGAAATTGAAGAGGCCTTGGCAAAAGTTGATCCAACAAATGCAGCCAAGTATGAAGAAAATGCTGAACGTTTGATGTTAAAAATGGACAAGCTTATCAACGAAGTTACCGCTGATCTAAAGCCCGTTAGTGACAAAGGCTTCATCGTCTTTCACGATGCATATCAATATTTTGAGCAACGCTTTAATGTTTCTGCTATTGGTTCAATAACAGTATCTCCAGAGGTCTTGCCTGGAGCACAGCGTATTGCAGCGTTACAAGAAAAAATTCGCGACTTAGGTGCAACCTGTGTATTTTCTGAGCCTCAATTTGAATCAAAGCTAGTTGCTACTGTAATTGAAAATACAAATACTAGAGTCGGAGTTATTGATCCACTCGGAGCGTCCATCCCTAATGGACCTAACCATTACTTCACGCTGATTAAAAACATGGCTGATGCCTTAAAGTCCTGCCTTTCAGGAAATAGTTGATCTCTCTACTTCAAAAACAGTATGGCTGACTAAACTGTATTAATAAGGAGAACCATATGGGACGCCGAGATAACAACATAATATCTCGGCGTTTTCCAATTTCTGTACTGACAGGATTTCTAGGCAGTGGTAAAACGACTGTTCTAAATTATCTAACCCAACAGCCATCTCTAAAACGAGCACTTTTGCTTATTAATGAGTTTGGTGAAATTGGCATTGATAGTGATTTAGTTACGCGTGTGAGTGATGATGTTGTCATTGAAATGTCAAGTGGATGTATTTGTTGCTCAATCAGAAGCGACATAACCGATACATTGACCAAAGCGCTCCGGCGCTTTTCAAAAGAAGATCATTTTTTATTTGACCGTGTAATAATCGAAACTACTGGTCTTGCCGATCCAGCGCCCATCATTCAGACTTTGATGGCGGAACCAAAAATTTCATCACACTTTTATCTACAGGGCGTTGTAGCAACAGTTGATGCTGTAAACGGTGGTGGAACCCTCGATAAACAAATTGAAGCCGTAAAACAAGTGGCTGTTGCTGACCAAGTGCTCGTTACAAAAACTGACCTTGCTGACAAAATCACGCTTGAAAGATTGCAAAACCGCGTAAGACTTTTGAACCCAGCGGCTCCACAGGTTCTAGCAAAGAATGGTGTTGTGGACCCAGCAGCGCTTTTACATGACAGTTTTTACGATCCAAATAGTAAAAGCATTGATTTGCAGAACTGGCTGAAGGCTGAGTCCTACTCTAATGATCATAATAAAAAGCAAGGCCATCATCACCATCATGATGATGATGATATAAATCGTCACCACGCTCAGATTAAGCCATTTTGTTTAACCATTGACGAGCCAATTTTAAATGGGGCACTGGATATTTGGCTAAGAACACTTCTAATGTTCCGTGGGGCAGATTTACTAAGAATTAAGGGCATTGTGAATGTGGTTGGCGAAAATGGACCAATAATCATACATGCCGTTCAGCACATACTTCATCCTAAAGCTACACTGGAGCAATGGCCAAGTGAGGACCATCGATCAAGAATTGTCTTTATTACACGTAACATAGACCCGTCAGAACTGATTGATTCGCTAAAAAGTCTAACAATACAAAATACGTAGGGACAGTAGTGTTCTAACCAGTTGCCGCTAATACAAGTGCTTGATCAATGTCTTCAATGATATCGTCTATGTGTTCAATCCCTACCGAGAACCTTACATAACCAGAAGTCACACCTGCCCTAATTTGAGCCTCCTCATTAAGTTGTGAATGTGTGGTTGAGGCAGGATGGATTGCTAGCGTTCGAGCATCCCCGATGTTTGCTACATGATAAACAAGCTTTAAGTTATCAATGAACTTGCAACCAGCTTCCGCGCCGCCTTTTAATTCTACGCCTATTAACGCACCGTAACCATTAGTTAGATACTTATCTGCTAATTGCTTTTGCTGTCCAACAAAATATCCAGGATATGTGACAGATGCTATTGCATCATGAGAACTAAAATAATCGGCTAGCTTAGAAGCATTTCTCTGATGCTCCCGAAATCTCAGAGCAAGTGTCTCAAGGCCTTGAATAATTTGAAAAGAATTTGTAGGTGATAAGGCGGCACCAAGATCCCTTAATAATACAACACGTGCCCGAATTGCGTAAGCAATTGGTGCTCCAAGAGCCTCTGGAATAATTTTAGCCCAGACAGCGCCATGGTAACTATTGTCAGGAGTGTTTAATAGTGGCTGCTGCAGTGGCTTTGCTGTCCAATCGAAATTACCACTATCAATGATAGCACCACCAATTGACGTGCCATGCCCACCAATAAATTTAGTTAAGGAATGCACGATAATTGCTGCACCATGATCAAAGGGACGGCATGTGATCGGTGCAGACGTGTTATCTACGATAAGTGGTATACCGAGTTTTTTTCCAATCTCAGCTACTTCAGCTATTGGAAAAGGCACTAATTTGGGGTTAGGCAATGTTTCTCCAAAATAAGCCCTTGTGCGGTCATCACTTAAAGTCTCAAAGCTCTTGGGGTCTTCAGGGTCTGCAAATCTGACTTCAATGCCCATCTGTAACAGTGTGTTGGTGAAGAGATTATAAGTGCCACCATAAAGATGAGGCGACGCTACGATGTTGTCGCCAGCAGAGGCAAGATTTTGAATTGCCATAGCAACAGCTGCAGATCCTGACGCAACAGCTAGTGCCGCCATACCACCTTCAATAGCAGCAAGCCTTTCCTCCAAGACTTGTGTTGTTGGGTTCATTATACGTGTATAAATATTACCCAGCTCTTGAAGCGAGAATAATTTACTCGCATGTTCAGTACTCTCAAATTGATAGCTTGTCGTTTGATAAATTGGAACAGCCACAGCATTTGTTGCCGAATCATTGCGATAAGAACCACCATGAAGCACTAAAGTTTCTATATTTTGAGAATTTGTAGTCATGTTTTTTCCAGTTCTCACTTAGTTTTTATCAAATAGGCACCTAAAATTTTAAATAAGTGAATGTTTTCCCTTAATCAAACTAAAATTTGGATAAAATTCCATTTATTCTTTAATGTTTCATATATATAGAAAATATTTCTTACTTATGGAGTTTTTTAGAATGGATATCATTGACGCTAGAATTCTTAAGCATCTTCAAAAAAAAGCAGATACGCCACTTGCAGAGCTGGCATTAAAGGTAAAAATTTCAAAAACTGCTTGCTGGAACAGAATAAGAAGGCTCGAAGAATCATCAACAATAATAAGTAGGCAAACCATTCTGAATAGGGTCGCCATTAAGCTGCCCATTGTTGTATTTTTATCTATAACTGTGCGCCGACATTCATCTGAATGGGTTGATAGATTTATTGCCCTTATTGATTACTATGATGAAATCACCGAAGTCTACCGACTGACTGGTGAAGGCGCGGATTACCAACTTAAAATAAACTGCACAAGTATAGAAGCTTACGATAAATTACAGCAAGAGTTGATAAGTAAAATTGAGTTTAATACAATGGCAACACGTGTTTCTTTGCAAGAGATAAAACAAAGTTTCAGCTTACCACTTGATCATATTCTAGAGGCTGATGCTGTTTAACAGCGTCTGAATCAACAGTTTATTTAATATAAATTAGCAGATGACAGTAATTTTCATGAAAAAGCTTCTTTCAATCTACCTCATCTTTATTCTGAGTTCTGTTGCTTACGCTTCTTTTGATGAGGTAATCTATAACAGAATTAAAATGTTTAAGTTTTCTGGGGCAAGCATCAAGGAGCTGCGTAGTGCCATTCTGGTAAAAGACACCGAGAAGGCTATTGAAGAATTAGCGTTTCACATAATTTGGTCAGAAAAAATGAAGGAAGCATTTCCATTAGGCAGTCATGCATCAACGACAAATGGATCTGACGCCAGCGCTGATATTTGGCGTAATTTTAAAAAATTTGAGCAGTTCGTAAATGAATATACCAGAAGCGCTAGAAACTTAAATGACGCTCTCAAAAAAGAAAACATTGATCTTATTGTCAATGGATTTCAGGACCTAGCTACCGCTTGCAAAGACTGCCACAAAAGTTTTAGAAACTGAACCGCATTTGGCCTGATGCTAAAAAACCTCACACTTCATGTTTAACAAGTTTCAAGTGTGAGGCGCTTTTATAATTAACTAGAACATATTTAAGCGCAGATCGGTCTTTCACACCCAGGCTTTATAATGATCCAAGAAGCTTTTTCAATTTCTTCTTGCTCTTTCCCAAAGCCTTAGCTTTCGCTACTGCTTCCTTGTTTGACGTATCACCGCCAACAACTACTAGACCAATCATGCCCATACCTTTGTGGGGTGTACACCAATAATAGTAAACACCCGGTGTGTCGAAAGATATTGATGCTTTTTTACTATTCTTCGATCTAAATTTCATACCGTTTGGTGAGGCAACCATCTCAACATTATGTCCCTTTGAAGATGGCAACCACGTGATTGTGTCACCAACCTCTATTTTTGCAATTTCCTCACTGAAAATCATTTTATTACCGTTAGAATCCTTGTTGAGCATCTCAATTGACATGTCAGCGGCAATTACAGGAGAGGAGAGAAATATTGCTAAGCTTACCAATAATTTTTTCATAAATAATTCCTTCACAGACTTTTAAGTTGAGTTCATATGTAAAACTTTTGCCAGACTAAACACAAAAACGTGGAGACGCTAATGTAGTAGCACTATTGACACATTTTTAGATGAAAAAATGTCGCACCCATTTCAAGATGACAATCAAGCCCACCACTATCAAAACGAACAGACTAAGAGCACAGGTAAAGAACATATATCTCTCAATCAGAAATGAAGCCTACCAAATAAATTCTCTTTGTCTTAATCAGCCAGATTAGCCGATTACCAGATAGACTCATAGCTCCTGTAGAGTTTTGTTAACAACTGTAATAGCCAAAAAACGTAGTTCTGAACTTAACGTAGACTTCAAGGGATAACCACATTACACCATTATGTTTGCGGTGCTGTCGATAAAAGTCATTCAAATTGAAATCAATTTTTTTAAGGGTTTTGAGATTTTAACAGTAAAATTATTCACTAAAGCTTTACACTGGCTAATAATAGCTTCAGAAAAATGGAGTGTCAGCATTTTATGGACTTTTATCATTAATTTGCTTCCAGCGCTTTTCATTCAAACTGCGAGTGCCAGTCAGTGCACTTCGCCACCTGAGGTCTGTGCTTGGAAAACAAAAATTGTAGGCATTAAAACACCAAATATGATTGCTTCAGGAATAATGCTGGCTGATGGCTTTGTTCTTACTAACCGGCATGTTGCTGAAGATCACGCTCTCCTTATGATTCGCGATTCTAAAGGCAACATAAAGAAGGCTACCCCAATACCCCACAGCATTCCTGCTGATTTAGTCATACTGCGGCCTCAGGGCATCAAGGGCAATCCAGAAACAGTTTTACAATTCTCAAACGAGACACCAGCTATTCTTTATGTCGTCGCGTTTGATCAGGGTCGCAATGGACCTAGGGTTTACTCTCCAAGTACTTTTGCCCATTACCCAAATACATCCGACTTTCCGCAAGCACGTATTCACAGCGACACAAAGGCATTACCTGGTAATAGTGGTGGGGCCGTAGTTGACAAAAATGGCAGGCTGATTGGTGTTTTAGCATCAGGTGATGGCAAAATTATTGAGATTATCCCAGCAGTTCATGTGAACGATGTTGCACTGCAAGCAGGGGGCGAGCACCAGTCTAGCTTTAAAGCTACTGGTCAAGCGATCCGCATCTGCGCTGACACATTATTTGCAGCACATTCTGTTATTAAGAATCCACCCGAGTCAATTGTTTCAAAAATAATGAACCATTGTTTAAAAGCAAAAAATAAACAGTTGTTTGATCAAGCAGGGCAAGTTTTTGGACGTTGGTGGCTCTTTGATAAATCCAAATTTTTCCTTAAGGAAAGCGAAGCTCTAGACCCAAAAAGTCCAAACACATTAATGTCACTTGCAGTGACATATCATTTATCACGGGATTGGGAGAAAGAGCGTCTAATCCTAAAGCGGTATCTTCAAATTGATCCAACCAACACTCAAGCGCTTAGGCTAGGGGCACAGGTTGCGGGCATATTAAAGGACGGGGAATTTGCAGATCAAGTAATAGCTTTAATGAAAAAGCACAACCCAGCAGCATTACCGCTGGCACAATCCTTTATTGAAAAAGCACTTGATGGTCAAAAGCCATAATTATCCGTTGGATCAGGAATCCAACCGTATCTAGTGGTGGCCTCTGGGGATGGAATAGAACGAGATTTAAGAAAGTTAATTATAGTTTCCACATTTGAATTAGGACGATGCCGTAAAAAGCGAGCCGCAAGAGCTGTAACCCTTGGCGCAGCATAACTAGTTCCGCCTGTTGTATTGCGAACCCCACGATGATTGATTACCTCAACTTGCTCTGCAGGAACTGCAAAATCAACGTTTTTAACACCATAATTTGACTCAGAGGCTAGCCGCCCAAAAACGTCAGACGAAGTCACTACCACCATGTTAGGAAGGCCAAACGAAGCCGGATAAATTGGATCCTTGTCAATGCTGATCCCATCATTTCCTGCAGAAACCACAAACAGTAACTTTGTATGTGATTGGGCCACTTTATAGAAACATTCCCACTCTTTAAGGTCTTTGGACCCCATGGACATATTTATTATACGGACACCTAAACCTGCTGCATGTTCGATTAACGCCTTGAAACGACATAAGTTCATGGCAGGAAACCTATAAAGTGCAGTCTTGATGCCGTCAGCCTCTCTATCCATTACGCTAAAAACAGTGGAGCCGTGATGAAGCGGAAAAAATGGATTTCGGCGCGGATCTTTATCGAATGGCAAAGGGTCATCATCCCAAAAATCATACCCAAGCAAATCCCCATCACTACCGATTGCAATGCTATCTTGAAATTCTGGCAACAGATAATTAACACCGGTATCAACCAACGCTAGAAGCGGCGGTTCAGCAAAGACAGAAATGTGATCCTCAATAATAAAAGGAGGGTTTTGAGGCTCTCTTGCTCGTTCTTCTAAATTAGAATCTAAAATGCTGATTGCTTCAACACCAGTTCCTTTCCTAATTAACTGCCTACCCTCAACGATGATACAAGGTGGAAGCATCCTAAAATGAAATTCATCTTCACCTTCTTGATTTGTCAAATTTATAATCGCTACCCTCCAGTCATCCTTTTTAGGTTTGAAGTTAATCATCACCACGCGAGCATCGTTAAGAATGGTTTTATAGATCTCACCTCTATTAGATTTCGATTGAATTGCTGAACTGCTAACTTGCAACCAATCGCACAGTTGATTGCGATCGACACTAGTTGCAAGTGCAGGATTGTAGGTTAACAAAAGCATGATAAGCGTTAGAGATATAAAGCATATTTGACAAAGCCATATACTCATTGAGTTCAGTAAATCTGTCTGCACATTGATGCTACTTACAAACTTTTTTATAACTGTAAAAATTGTATTTCCTTTTTAAAAGCCATCATGTTTTTTAACTATCACATTCTGGCGGTGATATAGTAAAATCAGAGCATTTTTATATTTTTATGATACCTAATTCATTAAAACCGTTCAGGATTGTTTGAATCGCAATTGCCGCTAATAAAATACCAACAAGGCGCGACATAACAGTTGAAATGGTTAAATTAATAAATCTTGAACCCCAAGAGGCAAGGTAGAGAAGTAAAGCGGAAGCGAACAAAGCTAAGATAACTGCAGATAAATTTAAAATTGATCTTTCTAGCGTAGTGAAATCCCCAAACACCATTATTGAAGTTATTGCACCTGGTCCAGCGAGAAGGGGAACAGCAAGCGGACTCGACGAAATTCTTATCAACTCTTCCGCAGTATTTTGGTTGCTCACCACAGCTTTACTTTTTCTGGCTTGCCGCCGCCCATTTACCATTTCGACTGAAATCAAAAACAAGATTGCTCCACCAGCGATATTGAAAGTTGCTGGTGATATCTTCAAATGTGAGAGGATTAAGTCACCAAAAAAACCAAAAAATATCAATATAAAAAATGCTGCAGAACAACCTCGAAGAGCAATTCTTTGCTTTTGCTTATAATCAAACTTCTCAGTAATTGACAAAAAAATGGGAATTGTCCCAATTGGGTCAATGACTGCAAAATAAATCAAAGCAAGAGATAAAAGCTCTACCAAATCAGATCTCCAATGCAAAATGTAGCTGGCAAAAACTTTTCATAAACTTCATTAAGGGCGCCTCACTGAAACAAGATAAAGCTTGCATTTGTTCAACCTGATAAACTTGTTTTTTCAATTCCTTTATTCGCCTGCAAGCTGAAGAATTAATCTTTTAGCGATTCTAAACAATGCAGCGAGAATTAAACCTTCCAAAATTCCATTTGAAATTCATACACCCTTTTATTATTCGATGCACTAGTAGCTTTCGTGAGCAACAAGAGCCCTCCATAAACTACTCCTCAATTTATGGATGGTTTAGGCAGGTAGTGTTACCTATAATCAAATAAACCGCCAGTATTTTATCAGCGCCGTACTACTGCTTCAAGAGTTAACAGATAGTTAAGGACTTGAAAAGTGGCAAGAAAATCTTCAATTTCAAACAGCTATAAGCGTCGGCAATGCATCAATTCATACTTTTTAAGAGCACTGACAATGGTTGCTTACTTTTGAGTTTGCAGCAGTTCTGCTATTTGCGTTTGCAGACAGCATTTTCGCGTCCGCCAGGCTGAGATTCTTTTGCCGTTTGACCGAGCTTTGCATGACGATAGCGCTTTTTCCAAGTTGCATTCGCAAAATCTATTGTGGTTTCGCCCCATGCAAGCCGCCCCCGGAGCCGTGCTCCAGAAAATTTGCAGATAGCTGATTTTTTTCCAAATTTAAGATTTTGTTCTTTCGTCTCTGGGCACCATTCTCGAAATTTACCCGAGCTAGTTCTGTAAAAAACTTTACTTGACCAAAAACCTCCATCTAATAGGAAAACTTTTTGTCCAGACCCTTTAATTTTACAAACTATCTCCGTTTGCGCAGCCATCGCAGCAGTACATGAAAAAATAGTGATTAATAATGCGAGGAAATATTTATTAAGCAACGTCCAAACTCCTCAGCCTATTACAAATAATGAGTCTTACATAATTAGAGACTGTGTGTTTCAAATACCAAAACGCTTATTATGTCACTTTGGTCGAACTTTGGTTCTAAACATCCAATCGTCAAACAATGTAATCGTTAAAAATATTTTCCAATCAGCATCCATCTGATGGAAATAGTGCCGCAAATTTGATGTCTCCAAATAATTTTGGATAACATTTTTGAAGTCATAGCTCAACTCCATCGAAAATTTATAATTCTCATTGTCTTCAAAGTCGAAAAAACCTTTACTGTCTCCTAATTCCCATTTTTTCTCTAGCTTTTCAAATATCGAGTTGAGATGATCATCCTTGCCATTTCTAAGGATGGCAAATATAGCGTCGGCATGGATTTGGCTTGGGCTTAACGTTTTACTCATATTAATATGTAAACCATATCCGAATAGAATCAGCCAGAAAAAAAATAATGAAAATTAACTAGCCCTCATATTGGTCACAGTCATCATAAGTATTTTGAAAACTTTTTTATCAAGTTGAATATATAGGAATAAATATTGCTAAATTTACTTTTATCCTTTGAAAGTCTCTAAATAAAAATCATTATAATGATAAAATAATGTTTATTTAGTCTAATAAACCACAATTGTCCTTTTTATTTAAATCACTTGATCCAATGCGTTCTTTAGCTATTTCAAAACAGAGCATCATGAGTGGCAATGATGCGGTTAACAGCTATATTGTGTTTTATTTTTATTTCTATTTTTTTCTGGTGCATGCAGGACTTCAGACAGATCCATCCTGACCAAAAAAGGTGATGAATTGTTTAATTGTAAAGCCTTAACATCAGAGTTAGTTTTTACTCAAAACCTTGGTAAAAATGCGCCCGCGCGTCGCAGACATATCAAAGCCCTTCAAGGGGAAAAACAATGCCTAAAAAGCCTAAAGTCTCAATCTCAATTGGGTTATCAAAGTCATTGAATTAAAAATCTTGATAATGAAGCTTAAAAATCCCATCATTCAACGTTAACAAGGAATATTTTTTTTATTGTTGAAGGTTTTTAAGTCGATGATAAGCTCAAAGCTACATCAAAAGATTACTTGGCTAAACTAACACAAATTTTAATCTGACGTGAATTAATCATTGCGCTAATCTCCGTCTTTGGCAAAGTTTGAACTTAGCAATTGCATTAGATCCCTTTAAAGGCAGAGCCATGTTCCGCATAATACTAACAGCAGCATTGATTGCCATATTAAGCCAAAATGCTATGGCACATAAATGTGTCATGACTGGGAGTAATGCGGCTGAAATTATTATTTATAACTCTTGTAAAAATGATCTTGCAACAGGTGCAAGCGGCCACACTAATACAATAGTTTCCGAGCGCATTAAAGAACTAGAACAGGAAAATGGACATTTGGAAGACAAAATTTTAGCATTAAAACGATACCTTATGGACCTGCTTAGGTTCATCGAGTAAAAATTTATAAAAGTTTATAGTTACCAATAAAAGATCCAGCCGTGTGCTAACTAAGCAACCTTTTAGGTCTTAAATTATTTAGCCCAACCAAGAGAAAAATCTTAACGTTTAGGATTTTTGACATACTAATTCAATTTGAGCCAGTGCGTCACTTTTGGAAGTTTGATCAATTGGGTAACCCCTAGACAGCTGAAATTGAAGAAACTTTTTTCGTAGGCTACGCTTTTTAATTCTTCTAGCAATACTTGAAATTTGCCGATTCCAAAATGCGCGATGGTTTTTTGGTTTTTGATTTTTTGGAAACAACAATTCGTAATCAAAATTTGTATCCCATAGTTTATGTTCTAATATGCTACAGCCGTCTAACTTTCTACACTCATCATAAATATTTATCGAAACAGGTGACCAAGATACATCACCTTTCAGTCGAAAAGTTGCTTTATGGTCATTATTAAAAATAGATGGCCAATTAAACTGCTCATATAAATCTTCGTGAGGTACAATTGTTATTAAATAGCCACCAGGTTTGACCAGCGTCCACCAATCTTTTAAGCTCTTCTTGGGATCATGCATATGCTCAAGACAATGGCTAGAATGGACACAATCAAATGTCTCACTTTGCAAATAGTCCAATATATTATTGGCATCCCCTTGGGGGAGGTCAAATATTTGTGCGTGAGGAACTACTGGGTCTGCACCAGCTCCAATGTCTAGAACACTCTTAGACAAATATTTTTTAAAAAATTTTGGTACTCTTTGTTTGTTTGCTAAACTAGCCGCCTTTGCCATCTATTCATTCTTTCTTTAAATTTATTCGGTCTACTAATGTTTACCGAGGTCTATAAAGATTTAAGCATATAGTTCTTTAATTTAATTTATTTTAGTTAACTTAACTTAACTTAACTTAACTTAACCAAAGATGATAAGTAATTAAAATTAATTAAAGAATATCAATGCTCAGACTCAAAACAAAGATTGAATACACTTTATAGTGCAAATCAACTTTCAAACTCTTAGACTAATTATTAAATTTCCAAGATTTATCTGGACACTTTAAGCACAAAGCTTTCATGCATAAAAGTAACTTACAAGCCACGCTAAGCGTTATCCTCTTAATCAAAGAATTTCATTTGATTAAGAGGATAATCATTAATGATGTTAAGACGTGTTTTAAACGGAGACTAAAAAGCAGTTTATAATCCCTTACAAAATATCATTTTTGTCAGTACCAAGTTTTCACGAGTAAGATTGTGCGGCATAGATCTATTATCATTAGCGCCATAGCACCCTGATCACAGGCTTTTTGAAGAAAATTTATTTGCCGAAATATACCTAGAGAAATCATTTGAAACGACTAGCCAACTTAATTATCAAAAACAGAGCCAAGGCGGCTATTACATCACTTTTGTTAACACTAATTGTGTTTTCGGGTATTCCAAAACTTAAACTTGACACCGATGGCCGAGTATTTATGGCCGCCATAAAATATAATTCTGATTGCTGAATATGCCCATGACAGCCGTATGGGGCGCTCGCATAGTGGTTTTCAAAATGACTTCACTTTTGGAGCCCGCTGGCTATGGAATGATGTCGAGAGCACCGAATTTTTAAGCCTTCTAACCCAAGATTTGAATAATGATGGAAAAACCCTGAGAGTGAGCTTCGACAGACGAATTAATAACCAGCTAACTTTTGAAGTTAATGTCAGATTGCCATACCGTTATAATCGTGATCCAAACAACGTCGCACTTAAAAAGGATGGTGCTATAATTGCAGCCTTAATATTTAATTTTTAATCCTTAATTATCTGAGCACACAGATCAAAGCCACCTCACAAAAACCACTAAAAAAATTAGCTTGTCGACAAGACACCCATCTTAATCTGCGTCATCTCTTCAAGGGTATGAGGAATACCACCAATCCCATAACCAGACTGTCGACGACCAGCAAATGGCATCCAATCAACCCGGAAAGCGCTATGCTCATTAATTATGACTGCCGAAGCATCAAGACCATGATATGCTGACATGATTTCCGCAAAATCGTTTGAAAAAACTGACGCCTGAAATGCAAAAGGTAGTGAGTTTGAAATTTGAATAGCATTATCTAAATCGTAACTGTCATAAACGCATACCACAGGACCAAAAATCTCTTTCTTCGATACTTGGGCATCAGCTGGCGGATTTAACAATACAGTCGGTGAATAGCATGAATCAGATATCTTTTTCCCACCTGCTATCAGTTTTGCGCCTGAAGCCACAGCCTCATCAACCCATGTTGCCACACGGTCAACCTCTCTTTTTCGGATTAAGGGACCACACTCAGTAGTCTTATCAATTGCATTTCCAACAACTAGTCTTTCTGCAACTGACGCCAACTGAAACGCTAAGTCGGCAGCCTGTCCACCTAGCGCAAAAACACGTTGGACCGAAACGCAAACTTGGCCAGAGTGATAAAAGCCACCTTTTGCTATTTTAGGGATTAAAAGTTCACTATCAGCTGAAGCACCAATTATTACAGGTGCTGCACCGCCATGTTCAAGCGCGAGACGCGTTCCAGGCGCTAGCAAAGACCTTAAAGTCCAGCCCACGTTTGACGAACCAATAAAGCTGAAAAAGGCAACTCTAGGATCAGTTACCATTTTTTGCGCTAATGCTGTTTCACAAAAAATAAACTGTGCCCATCCGTCAGGCAACCCAGCCTCTTGCAAAATTTCTATAAAAGCCAGACAGCTGAGTGGCGTGTCCTCTGCTGGCTTTACTATAACTGGGCAACCAGCGGCTACAGCCGGTGCCACTTGATGGACAATCAAGTTAAGTGGATGGTTAAATGCCGACACTGCTAATACGAGCCCAATTGGTTCACGAGTTGTAAAAGCAACTTTTCCAGCCCCCGCAGGAGTTAGTCCCATAGGAATTTCAGTGCCCGTATTGTGGCCAATTTCAGCAGCACAAGTATCAACACTATCAACTGCACGATCCACCTCAACACGAGCGTCAATTAATGGTTTTCCACCCTCAGCCGAAATGGTATATGCTAAATCATCAGCTCTATCTCGCATAATGTTCGCAGCTTTTTTCAAAATACCAATACGCAAATGTGCAGGAAGGCCTTGCCTGTTAGCGCTATGCAACGCGTCAGCAGTTTGGAAAGCCTCTTCTACTTGCTTGGCTGTAGCAAGTGGTACAGTTCCTACAATTGTGTCATCGTAGGGGTTAGTTATTTCAATCTCTTGCATATTTAGCCTCATATAATAGGTTCATGATCAGCAAGGTCAGTGATCAAATCTTTTACATTTTCACTATAATCAATAGGTAAATCAATCAGGTGCACACCGCCCTCTCGAAAAGCCATATCTATTGTTGATGACAACGCTTCAACACTCATAATTTGATGGCCACGTGCACCATAAGATTCTGCATAGCGCACAAAGTCTGGATTGTTATATTCCAGCCCCCAATCCGAAAACCCCATGCCAGCCTGTTTCCATCGGATCATTCCATATGAGTTATCATTTAAGATTAGAACAATCATGTTAAGCCCAAGCCGAACAGCAGTCTCAAGCTCTTGAGAGTTCATCATGAACCCACCGTCCCCACAAATAGCCATCACTTTCCGGTTTGGATAAATCATTGCTGCAGTCATAGCTGAAGGCAACCCAGCCCCCATCGTAGCTAATGCATTATCAAGTAGAATTGTGTTTGGCTGATAGGCCAAATAATTTCGTGCAAACCAAATTTTATACACACCGTTATCTAGAGCGATAATGTCATGATAACCCATCTGTTTACGAATTTCTGAAACAATATTTTGTGGCTTCATTGGAAATTTTTCATCTTCATCAAGCTGAAAAATTTTGTCCTTTACATTATCACGCACTGTTTCAAAATCAGACAGATCCAGTGACAGTCCTTTGCCAATTAGCGCACCTAAGGCATCAACAGACAAGGCTATATCACCTACAACTTCAATTTGTGGAAAATAGACTTGGTCAACTTGTGCTGACTTATAATTTACATGGATAACTTTAGTTCCTCCATGCTCCATGAAGAATGGTGGCTTCTCTATAACGTCGTGACCAATATTGATAATTAGATCAGCATTCTTGATGTAGTCATGTAGATAGTCTTTATCTGACAACGCCGCTGTACCCAAAAACAAATCTGAACTTTCATCAACGACACCTTTCCCCATCTGAGTATTAAAAAATGGTATACCTGTTAGCTGAATAAATTCAGAAATTGCGCGACGCGCCTCCTTGCGATTAGCCCCCGCGCCAATTAATACTAGTGGGTGTTTTACAGCTTTTACTGAACCCGCGGCTTCTGCAATCACCTGCTCACCAGCTACAGCATAATAACGTTTATGTGGGATAATCAGATCCACCGTATCAGCATCTTCTGCAGCTATATCTTCAGGCAGTTCAAGTAATACGGGGCCTGGTTTTTCTTCCTCAGCAATTCGAAAGGCCTCGCGCACCAATGATGGGATAGTATTGCCATTAACAATCTGCTTAGCCATTTTACATATTGGGCTGAACAACTGGACAATATCAACAATTTGAAACTGGCCTTGTTTTGATTTTTTGATTGGCTTTTGGCCAGTAATCATAACTAGAGGAAAGCCTCCTAAAAAGCCATAAGCAGCTGGTGTTGTAAAATTAGTAGCCCCCGGTCCCAAAGTAGCCAAACAGACACCTGCCTTTCCAGTTAACCGACCATAAGTTGCTGCCATAAAAGCCGCACCTTGCTCATGCCGCGTCAAAATCAATTTTATTTTCTTAGAAGTGCGAAGCGATTCCAGTAAATCAAGATTTTCTTCTCCTGGAATTCCAAAAATGTATTCGACATCTTCATTTTCCAGTGCTCTCACAAATAGGTCCGATGCTTTCAACTGAAATCTCCCCGTCAGCTTTTTATTATGATTATTAAGACTGCAACATAATCTTATTGGTTGGTCCTGGTCATTACAAATTGTTTCTCAAAACTGACACATGCACTGATTGCAGGGCCTTTGCAAAATAAACTAATTCCTTTAGCCTCCATAAACGTGTCTATCTGTTGATATATTGCTGCGCCGAACTTAAATAGAAATCCTCGTTCTATTAATGTTAAGTGAGGAGCGCATAGTTCATGACCCCTCTTCCAAAAAAAACATGGTCAGCCAACATCACATAGATTGCCTCTGCAGAATGACTTCTTATCCCGTTTTCAGAATGTAGCATCATACCATACAAGCAAGTGCCGATTTATTTGGAAGGCATATCCCCAACTGGGCAGAACAACTTATCACGACGCTTCCAAGAATTTGAAGATTATAAATTTTTATTGGGACGTTCTTACACTTTCTATGAT
>JAOEUK010000039.1 GCA_028382965.1 Candidatus Puniceispirillum sp. | reverse complement strand
GTCTACAACAACAAAGGAAACACCCTTAAGGAGCTTTACCGTTTTGATGAAGCCTTAGCTGCGTATAGTAAAGCAATTTCATTCAAGCCTAAATATGCAATAGCTTTTAATAACCGAGGCAACACATACAAAGACTTGAACCAAGTTGATGCTGCGCTAGCTGACTATAAAAAGGCTATTTTTTTAAAACCGGACTACGCTCAAGCGCATCGCCAAATTAGCTCACTCACAACATACACTGCATCCGACGACCAACAACAATTAATGAAAAAATTAATTCAAGAAAAGAAAGTACCAAAAATTGACAAGTCAAATCTTTTTTACGCCCTAGCTAAAGCTGCTGATGATCAGGGTCTTTTTGCTCAAGCATTTAAATATTTTAAAAAAGGAGGTAAATTACGCAAGGAATGCTTAAGTTATAGCATTGATCAAGACTTATCTTTTTTTACCAAAATTAAATATAATGCACTACTGTTGGCTGAAACCTCGCTAACGTATCGAGAGTTAAATCCCACACCCATCTTTATTATTGGCATGCCTCGTTCTGGCACTACCTTAGCTGAAAAAATTATTTCTTCACATCCAGATGTAATTGCTGGAGGTGAATTATCTTTTTGGGAACGTCATGGTTCTAAAATCGTGACTGGAGAGACTGATCTAACAGAAGATTTTTTATCACATCTTAAAGAGGAATATTTGTTGGAGTTACAAAACATTACGTCAAACCATCACTTTGTAACTGATAAGATGCCTCAAAATTTTCGCTTTGTTGGTTTAATTTTAAGTGTTTTTCCTGAAGCTAAAATTATAAATATGCAAAGGAACCCAGCGGCAACCTGTTGGTCAAATTTTACACATTTCTTCTCATCAAATGGATTGGGATATAGTTACGATTTAAAAGATGTTGTTAAATACTATCATCTTTACAGAGATTTAATAAGATTTTGGGACAAGTCTTATGGTAAAGGAATCTACCACCTTGATTACGAAAAATTAACCTTAAATCCAGAACCGGAAATTAGAAAATTAATTAGCTTTGTTGGATTAGGATGGAGCGATAGTTGTTTGGCGCCACATCATAATAAACAAGTTGGGAGAACATCATCACAACAACAGGTTAATAAACCAATTTATCAGGGGAGCTCTGAGGTTTGGAAAAAATATGAGTCCTTTCTTAAAGGAGCATTTGATGAGTTTTTTTAGTGCTAAAAATGAATAAAATTTCAAAGCGTTCTTCGTTTTTTAATCTAGAGGAGCAATTTTTTAAAAAAGATGATAACAAATACTAGTGCACCACAAATCACATTAGGGTATATATCCCAATTTAACGTTTCAAAGAAGGCCTAAATAGCTGCATGATCTGATAATATGCGGGAAGTAACAGTTTAGATTTTAAGTAAATCACAATGAATTAATCACTGTATTGATAAATTTTTATTCTTGCTGATGCTTGATTGTAAATCTGCTGACAAGCTGTTGCATCAATTCCTAACCCATCATAACTGAAGTCACCAATACCGTTAGCATAACTAATCCAATTCTGAATAATTAGAGCATCACTTATGTTTAATCCAAGGAGGCTAGGAGCTATCTTCTTTTGATCAAATTGGGAATGTTTTTTATCGTATTTTTTTTCGATTAGCCTCCAGCTCTCATCGTAACTCATCTGTTGTTTTCCCATATTGTTAATTTTTTTGTAATCTGGAAAAGAACTGTAATATTCTGAGCAACCTCGTTTAACGCTTATTGATAATTTTGATCCAATTTTTTCTTCAATAATTAAGTGAAGGAGCTTTGCAATTTTATTGGCTTCGTTGAGGTTTGAGCAATACACCAAGCCTTTATAGAATCCAGCAACCTCAGGTCGGAGTTCTACCATACATTTTCGAGTGTTATCTCCGTCTAGCTTTAATTGATCAAAAATTATAAATAACTTTATTAATTCTATGAGATATTGAGGCTCAATTTGGACTTTATAGCAACCAAAGCAAAATTCTGGAATAATATTGTGCGTTTCAAAAATTGTAATATGTCTGTTACAATTTAGATCAATAGAATTTTTACGGTATATTTGAGATCGACATGTTCCAATTTTAACGTCATGTTTTTTTAAAACTTTCAATGACTCTGATAATAACTTTAAAACCAAACCATCCGAAATAATATTTAAAGGCTGTTTATC
>JAOEUK010000038.1 GCA_028382965.1 Candidatus Puniceispirillum sp. | reverse complement strand
ATGCTACGCAGTAGCAAGATATATGTACTAATAAAATCCTTCCGTATAATCCACTTTCGTGTCTAATCCGTGCTGTCTAGTACGCCTTTTTAAACTCTTCGTATAAGCCTCACTGAGAGTCTCTACACTAGGCTAATGATAAGTATTAAGAACGATGCTAGAGCCTGTCAGTGACTCGTATTCGGCTGTTAATGGTATGTCTGTAATGCCTTCTATCCTGCATTGTTTATAACTCATGCTTGTTAGGCAGAAGTTAAGTTATATTGGTTCACAAGTTTGCAATCTGCTGATAGCATCATAGTCTATGAAGACAATTTCCGTGTCGGCAAGTGATAGTTCATCTAAAAGGGATTTTCTATTCCTCAGACACATCATTTTAAATAATATCAACTTATATACGGAGGTATTTGGATGACTAAGGTATGTATCGTTACCGGGGCTTCTCGAGGAATGGGATATGGGATTGCAAAGGTTCTTGCTGAAGAGGAAGGGGCAACTGTCTACGCAACTGCAAGGTCTAAACAAGCGCTTGATGATTTGTCTGCGTCCACAAAAGATAGTTTAGGAGTTATACACCCTTGTGTTCTAGACCAGGCTGACGACGGCGCAGTCGAGAGGTTTGTTTTAAATGTTAAAGCTAAAGAGAAGCAAATTGATTTGCTAGTGAACAGCGCATACGGTGGGCTGACAGCTATGGCGCCACATTTTGGAAAACCGTTTTGGGAACGTCCAGTTTCAGTTTTTGATGCTTCCATGAATATCGGTCTCAGAAGTGCCTTTGTGATGAGCAAGTTTGTTGCACCGCATATGGTTAAAAATAAGTCTGGTTTAATGGTTCAAGTCTCAAGTTTTGGAGGACATGGCTATCTCTTTGATGTCGGATATGGGGTGGGCAAAGCAGGCCTTGATAGGCTAAGTGCCGATATGGCAGCGGAATTGACTACTCATGGGGTGTCATCGGTGACTCTTTACCCTGGGGGAGCTGTAACCGAAACTGCAAATTTTCCTGGTGGTGAAACCCCTACCTTTGCAGGCCGCGCAGTGGCAGCTTTACTTATGCGCACCTCAAGTGAAGATTTAAGCCTAATTAATGGTAAAGTGACTTTTACGATGGAGCTGGCTTTAAAGAATGGTTTTAAAGATTCTTCTGGAAAACTTCCAGACGGTCCATTCTCTAGTGAGGAAGCAGCTGCAGGTATGCGTGCAGCGCTGGGCAACACTCCATTCCAATACAATTCAGACGCGCCAATGCCTGACCCCAATGAAACTAATAGTAAAGAGGCAGCAGGCTTTTTTCCGGGAGTTTGATTGACTTTAATTTTATTAGCCAACTCTGTTAGTAATTTCTTAAAGGTAGTCCTTTCGACTAGCTTAGAAAATCAGGATGTTCTTTGAGAAGTTATTGATGTTACGTTTGGCTAAAAGTTTTTAACTTTGTTCATTAATATATGTGGTCGGGCTGTGCTATGGCGACAAAGTTTGTCTCTATCGAACAAATTCTGAAACTACGACACCCCTGTTATTAGATATTTTAAATACAAACTTGCCTGCGGTAGGGTTATTTTCTGGCTTAAATGCTTCCCCTAGGATTTTTTCACAGGCTTGGAAGCCACTTTTACTTTCGTATTCAAAAACCATGGCACATCTGTGTTGGTCTTTGTTCCAAACCTTTGAGATGACATGTCTAATGAGGCCATTCGCAGAGAGCTTTTGATAAAGCTTATCTGTCCACATTTCATCAAGTGATTTGAAAAATAAATCTAATTCATTCTCACTTAAAAAATCCATATAGAGGGTATTCATGAAAACAGTATTAGCGCCCTTGTTCATTTTATTTCACACCCACATTTATTACTCATGATTTACTAAATTTGTGCGCTATTGTTTACCTGAATTTTAACGATTATTAGTTTACGCAACAACTCAGCGCTGTCAACGCGCACAATTTTAATTAGCCATACAGAGGTGCTGAGAGGGTGTTAGGTTTAGTGTGAGTCATGGGTATGTGGGCAGATGTTAATGAGCCTTTGTCGGTCTTGGTTAATATCCAATTCCTTGTAGCTTCTGAACCATTTCATCTCTTAGGCCTGAATCAACAAACCATAATAGTATTTCTGGAAAATTAATAACTAAAGCTACTCCGGCAATAACACCTAAAATAAATTTAATCATAATGTCCCTTTTAGCTTACAAATTTAACATCTAAAAATTTACTCTCTTTTTGTTTAAAATTTCAACAGAATTAGAATGGCAGTAATCCCGAAAAGCGAAAACACACCCAAATGATAAAGATAGTTGTCATATCCATATTCGCTATCGCACTCATAATGTTCGCAATGCGCTTACTGCCAAGCTTGCGTTTCTCCATTCAACGCCTATTGCAAAACCCATTCATACGAGCAATCCTACTCAAAGGATTGTGGCGTTTGATTAGGCTGCTAATATTTAGACGGTAAAATAA
>JAOEUK010000037.1 GCA_028382965.1 Candidatus Puniceispirillum sp. | reverse complement strand
TACATTTGTGCATCTTGACGATGTCGCTGATACGTGAGATTCTATGTGCTGCTTAGATTTAGGCATTTAGCTGGCACACCTTCAGGGAACCAATACAGCCCCCGGGCACCACTTTTTCTTAAGAAAATCAACAGCCTTCGCCAGTCATCACCGCTCGAGTATGGGTGACACCAAAGTATCTGACGGTTTGTCTGAAAATTGTCTGGATGGGATCATTTCGGTATGCTTGAATAAAGAAACCACGGAGTTCGCCACTTAGCCTCCGATAACAAAAGGCAGACATGATGAGACACGACTTCAGCCTACTCTTGGGCAATTCCATTATATACCCGCGTTACAAGACGAACAAACGTGACCGCAGATGGTTATGGCTTGTGTTAGCTGCTGCTGTTTTAGCAGTGACTGCACTGGGCTTCGTCGGCGCTTAGGGTAAACCAAAGATAACTAGAGTTGTCCTTCCCCTTCATTTTTATAATGAGAGGTGGTGGGACAACTTCTTGTATAATAATGAGTGGGACCACCTAAGGTACCCCCACGCTTCGGGTCAGAAATGAGACTCGACACCTACGGTGTACCCACTGCAACTGTGAGGTGGGACACATAGACAGTAACTGTCTTGCTGTCCTTGATTGATAGATCCTTAGTTAATCAACTTCCCTTTTTGTTTCCAAGATATTGTGATGAAGAGGAGTGCCATTCTAATTCAGCAAGTGCTACTCTGAACAAGTGGTTGAAGCAGGTAGCTGGACTTGATTATGTCATCCATTCATTCCGTCATTCCATGCGTGATAGGCTTAGAGCAGTAAACTGCCCATCGGATATGATTGACCAAATTGGCGGCTGGTCGTCTGGTAAAGTAGGTGAGGGATATGGTGAAGGTTATTCATTGAACGCCCTCTGCAATTTGATAAGAGATATCATTCACCTCAATTAACCTTTTTAACTCTCAGATTTGCTTTGATGTTTTATCAATCTCATTTCGTGTTGCACTCACTTAATTTAAAATTCATTGTTTTGGTGCTGTACCCAGATTTTGCTTTCAATGGAAAGTCACCATTTTGCAATAAGCCATTTTTCAATTTGGCTTTGAGGGTGCCTTTAACGGGGTTTTTGATTGAGTCCTCAATGTCTTTATAGTTTGAAAAAACCTGTAACGAACCAGAAAGTTCATTACCTTTAATTTTAAGTTGCTGCTTATTAGTTAAAAGGTCTTTTCTTTTTTTATTGAACCCCCACCCTGTTTGTATATGAAATTTAATTTCAGGCCCTTTCTGGCTGATGTAACCGGCAGCAAGCCTAGCAAGTTCTCTGCCTTTGTTTCGTTTATCAAACTTCTTAGCTGTAATGGTAAATTTGCAAACAGCATCACTTCCCGGGCTTTTAAAAGTTTTGTTGGGCCGCTTGTATTCTTTGTCGTTGCCAATCAAAATTGCATTGGTAAAAGAAAAACGCGCACCGTCTAGGTAGAGATAGTTTTCTAAATCAAGTTGCCAGTAAACTATTCCCTCAGAGTCCATGATGAGGATATTTGGTCCATTTGGAAGAAGCCACAATCCATTACCCAAATATTGTAAATCAAGTGATTTAACACCATCAGCAAATGTTCGTGAAAACATTTTATGTTTATCGTCATATACTACTAGTGAGTTGCCAGGCCCGTGCTTTCTTAGTCCACTCATGCTCCTTGAAGTGTAGCCAATGACCTGATTATTTGAGACAACAACAGAGTGCGGCCGCCTAGTATCGCTAATATATTTTACGACCTTGTTTGATTTTTTTTCGACGATTGCAACAACATTCCAGGCCGACAGAGTTACTGCTACTTTGTCTTTGCCTACTGGTACAGCGCTAGTTGCTGCTGCAAAGTTTTCAGGCTCTTTACGATTTTCTGATTTTTTAAATTTATTAGCTTTGATGAATTTCTTTGCGTTCCATTGCCATAAAACTTTCCCAGTTTTATCCACTTGAAAGGCTTGAGGCTCACGTTCATTTGACCAAGAGTGGGCAAAAGTCATTACACCGTTATCATCCACGTGAATGTCATGAGTAAGGGGTGGGGTTTTTATGAAACTTTGCTGGTTTCCCTGCCTGTCGAACTCATAAACACCTTTGCCGTGCCAACCCAAAAAATAGCTGTCTGTACTTTTTCTGTAATAAAGTGCCTCACGAACCTTTTCCTCAACCGCTAAGGTATTTGGAAGCAATGGGACGCGTGATAAAACTGACCCGTCTAGGCCTATTTCAGTCAAGTAAATTGATTTGGCGTCCGAAAGGTCGAGAAATACAATTCTGATACCTTCAGTCGCTCCCAAAGAATTTTGAATTAGTCCAGTTTCATATGTCGAAACTTTTAACTCATATTCTGCCAAGGCTTGCCTTGCTGTCAAAGTGACAGATAACAGACAGACTAAAAAGCTAATCACTAAACTATTATTTGTTATTTTACTTTTCATCACTTTGAGCATCACTCACCACCTGTAAACACATCAATCGTTTACAAAAAATGAGATAGGTAATGTGAAACAAGAAAAGTGGTGCCCGGGGCGGACTTATTGCCCTCGTACAGCACCAATTCACATCTCACCGTTTGTACTTTCAATAGGTTAGGTATTGGTGAGTCAAT
>JAOEUK010000036.1 GCA_028382965.1 Candidatus Puniceispirillum sp. | reverse complement strand
AAACTAGCAATTTGTCAAAACAACAAATCCTGAACCAAGCCGCTACAGCAATGTTGGCTCAGGCAAACCAATCTAAGCAGTCTGTCCTCAGCTTGTTGCAATAAGCAACTTTCACGACTGTTTGATGTGGGAGGCGCGAAAGCGTCTCCCTTTTTACATAAAAAAACAGCCCCAATTGGGGCTGTTAAAATAAGAGAGATTTAGTCGGTCCTTAGCTTCTTTTAATTTAGTCGGTCCTCGGCTTTTTTTATTTAATTCTGTAATAGGCTCAAAATTGACTGAGACGTTCTATTGGCCTGTGCCAACATAGCTTGAGCCGCCTGATTCAAAACCTGTGCTTTTGTAAGATTTGTTGTCTCTAAAGCAATGTCCGCGTCTTGTATTCGTGATCTTGCTTCTTGAGTATTTTTCACAATATTCGAGAGGTTATTAATCACATGCTCCATCCGAGACATTGTCGCACCAAGGTCTGAGCGCTCCAAATCGACTCTTACAAGAGCGCCATCAACTGCAGTTAACATCTTTTTAGCATTCTTGACTGTCAAAACATCCAAAGCTGCAACAGAAGATAGCGTTGCACCAGATGGATTTCCAGAGAACATTCCACCAGATGCTATGATTGTCGTGTTACCAAGGCCTGTAGTTGCAGTGGGATGGTTTAAAGCCAATTGAACGCTTCCAACCGGAGCTGCGGTACCAAAACTCGTTGCTGGGATTTCAAGAACAGCACCAAACTCATAGGCTGATCCCGCATTCAATATTTGAGCAGCTGTAACAGCACCACCAGCAACCTTCAGTTGTAAAGTCATCTTGGTACCATTGGTATTGGTAGTAGCTGGAGACGGGTCTCCGCCAGCACCGTTCCAACCTGCACTAGCTAATGGTGCCGGAGTCTCGACAACATATGTACCATCAGGAACATTAAATGCTGTTCCCCCTGTACTCTCAAAAGGAGTCCTCGGAGCCATCAGATTTGGAGCTGAAGATGTTCCAATATTCCCTGATTTGACGGAGAAAACAAATGGGGACCGGAATGAAACCTCGCCACTTACTTGAGCACTATTTGGGTGAGTAGTCGAACTTGTCCCCGGTTCCAGGGTCAGTGCACCAAACAGAACATTAGCTGTATCAGTGCCTGTTAGGGAAACATTATCTTCATCAGCGCCAGCAACTTGCATAGCCGGACCAGTCACTGCTACTAATTGGTAATCTTCAGTAACAATGTCATAACCATCATTAGATATTAGGGTCATAGTCCCTTTGTCCACACTTAATGATGCAGATATTCCAGTTTTTCCTGTTGTTCCATTAATTGCACCAGACAGCGCAGTTAAGTTCGCAGCGCGACCATTTGTTTCACCAAAATCGATATTTGCAGAAATAAGAACAGGAGCAGTATTCTTCCCATAAATATTAAATGATACTGTATCGGTGGTTTGCGTACCATTGGCAGTTTCTTCAAAGGAAATGTTCATTCGTGTTTGCGCTGTAGCGGATACTCCAGTTTCACCAGCACGTGATGTAATACTTGCCGCAATATCTTTTGCTGACGATCCACCATTAACATCAATCACTGCATTTCCAACGTTGCCAAAAATTGTTAGGTTCTCAGTCTCTGTAATCCGCGCCGTGAAATCTGCCTTACGATGTGCTGCAACCGGCGCAGCGGCAGGCTTAAATCGTGCTGCAGTATTTGTAATCTGATCAGTCTTGGTTACATATTCGCCAAGACCTGTTGGATCCACGTTCTCAATAGATAATATGGCTGTATCGTTTGCCTGAAAGCCAATCTGAAAAGCTGTGTTAGTAAAATCACCATTAAGCATTTTCACAGAGTTAAATGTACTGTTTTGGGCAATACGACTAAGCTCGATTTGAATTTGACCAACTTCGTTTTGAATGGCTTGGCGATCTTGCCCGGAGTAAACACCGTTGGCCGCCTGAACAGAAAGTTCTCGCATTCGGTGCAAAATTGATGAAACCTCATCAAGAGCACCCTCAGCTGTTTGGGTAAGTGATATAGCATCTGCAGCATTTCGCACCGCAGCTTCTAACCCTTTAATCTGAGAGGTCATTCTGCCAACAATTGAAGCGCCCGCAGCGTCATCAAGTGCGTGGTTCAAACGCAATCCAGAAGAGATGCGTTCAATCGACTGATTTTGCGCGCCCTCTTTCTTGTGAAGGTGGTAAAGCGCAGTTACAGCTGCCATATTAGTATTAATTTTGCTCATTTCTCTAGCCAATCCAAAAATTTTGACACGTGAAGCCTATGCAATACGTGTGCCAAAGTTATTACTGATTATTTTTTTGAAAGATCGAAGAGCGTCTTTTAAAATAGTCCACTTGTTTAACCATCCATCAAGAAGAATTCCCTGGGGGCTTGGTCTGTAAATGTTATTATTTTTCAAAACTCTCATTTGTATCTTCCAATAAAATTTGACACGTGGAACTGTGTGCAAAAGTCATGCCAAAAAACAGCACTTTAGCATTCAGAAGAAATTACTTTTAGAACGGGAAGTTGTGGGCAAAGAAAAAAGGGGGCTTGCTAAGCAAGCCCCCTTCCCATCAAACAGCCATACCTATTACATAAAGCAATAGGTTGAGGACCGACTGTTATTCTCACTGGCATGGCAGAGCTAACTCTGCAAACATCACCAAATCTTTAACTAACCTGA
>JAOEUK010000035.1 GCA_028382965.1 Candidatus Puniceispirillum sp. | reverse complement strand
CGTGGCCATCGGTCCATAAGTGTTACTGAGGGCATTTCTCTGTCAGACTTGGATTTGATTAGAAGGGGTGGGGTTAAATTGGTTGGGCCTTGCGCCTTAGGCCGTCGGTTTACTTGATTGGTTGGTGGATTTGATTGAGGATATTTTTGTTGGGGCGCCTATGAAAAGTAGTTGTTAGTCGCTTACCTTTAAATTATTTTTGAATGTTCCTTTGAGATATTCCCAAACGGTTCCATCAGAACGGTAGCGGTCTCTTGGTGACCCCGCTCGAAGCATTAACTTTACCTCATCACCTTTTCTCAGGGCTTCATAAATTTCGTAAATCCTTTAGAAGGATCTCGTACTGTTTTGCCACTTTAAAAGTGACATCAAAATACTTCATGATCATTTCAGTTTTTTCAGTTTTCATTTTCTAATGATGATTCAAATATCGTGGTGCTTTTAACGAGGATGCTGCAACGTAAGGCTGTGCGATCTGCTTTTCCAGTTGGGCCAAGCGGAAGCATTTCTCCATAATGCACCGCATCTGGTAACTTGAACCGATCCGTGCGGTCTTTAGCCCAATCGATCAAGGCCTGTTTACTTGGAGCTTCAGCATCTTTAGGCACTACTAACATATGGATGGCTTCACCAAATCGTGGGTCCGGAACACCAGTTACCAACACGGCACTGATTGCCGGATGATCTGCAAAGACAGACTCTACTTCAATTGGTGCTACCTTGTTTCCTCCCCGATTTATAAGATCTTTGATGCGGCCACGAAGAGTGACAGTGCCGTCTTTGTTGATTGCAGCAATATCGCCGGTTCTAATCCAGCCGTCGGACATGATTTCGTTCGTTAACTCTGGCATGTCGAGATAGCCCAGCATGGCATATGGACTTTGGATAAGTAGCTCCGAGGTTATGGGGTCTGTAATGACTTTAATCTGTTTTGCGGGATAACCAAGGCTGTCGTCCGATGGCAGGCCTAATCTATCAAAGCGGAACAGGTCACAGGTTCCAGTTTCGGTTAAACCGTATATTCCGTTGATAGTGGCATTTGGCCAACGTTCAAAAATAGCGCTGCTTAGTTTTGAGCTTACTGCTTCTCCGCCAGTTAAAATGCGCATATGTCTATTAACGCGCTCGCCTTCTACCATTAAGCGCAGCATCGTGGGCACTGCCGCGAAGTGAGTGATAGGTTGATTGCGAACTATTTGGTTTGCCCAATCGGCGGAGAAACGTGCCGTGATATGCACTGTTCCTCCCATCATCAATGGTAAAAAAGTAGCCCATTGACCAAAACTAAACTGAAGTTGTAGAGGCACCACGGCAACAGGTGAGCCAACCATTTCTATAGCCTCACAAATAGTATCAAGTTTAGCTGATATTTTGTTACGCGACAGAACAACACCTTTGGGCTTGCCCGTGGAGCCAGAAGTATATGTAATCATGGCCGCACCGTCGAGTAATGGCCGTTTTGGTGGCAAGGTTTGTGAGATTCTTATTGGTGAAGGGGTACTACGCTTTTCATGATTGGGTGTTGATAAGACAAACCTTGCGCTTGATGAAGATTCAAGATTCGAGCGTGTGTCCCGATGGGACTTGCGATGAAATGGGACTGCAACCCCACCCGCGTCGATCACCGCTAAGATAGCTGAGATGTCCTCGGCTCGTCCTCCAACTGGAATAAGCACTGGCTCATTCGAACACAATCCAAGTTTCTTTAGCGCCTTGCTCGCATCTCTGGCCACTTGCTGAATGTCGGCCATACAAAGCCAACCAAGATCGTCCCAAATACCGCCGCCATTCGTTGTCATTAGCGCTGAGTGGAAATCTTTTGCTTCTGCTGGATGTATGTTCACTTCCCAAACCTCCTGTCACGCCAGGCTAATGCGCCGCGCAACCCACCTTTACGAAGTTCCTCCAGAAAGGCTTGTTTGTCGACGCTCCCTTCACCCTCAAGTTCCAAGTCGATTTCTAATGAGCGTTCGAGCGCTCTGGCCATGCCGGCGATCTCCATCGTTTCGTTGATCTGCTGCTTGGTACGACGCATTACCATGGGGTCCACTACTGCTATCGCGTGTGCCATTTCCATCGCTACAGACAATACTTCGTCATCGGGGACCACTTGATTAACCATGCCAAGATTACAGGCTTCTTGCGCACTTAGCTGATCTTTTCCTAGAAAGGCAATTTCCTTAGCTTTCTTAGGGCCAACAATCCAGGGAAGTAGCATTACTACAATGCCCGCGCCAAACTTGACTTCAGGCTCACCAAATGTTGCAGAAGCTCCAGCTATTGTGATATCGCAAGCCATTGCTAACTCACATCCACCTGCGAGCGCCGGCCCATTAACCGCAGCGATAGTGGGCTTTGTAAGGTTCCAGAAGCGGATTACACTGTCGAAGTCGCGTTGTAGTACAGGTCGCCATTCCTCGATCCCATTCGGTGTTTTTGTCGCCTGATCCTGAAGATCAAAGCCAGGGGTAAAGGCTTTACCTGCACCAGTCAAAATGACTACACGACAAGAGGAGTCCGCTTCGATCACATCACACGCGGTCTCAATTTCCGACAGCATCTTCTGGTTCATCGCGTTTAATCGGTCTTGCCGATCTAGCGTTAGCAGCCAGACCGCATCTTGTCGATCAATCGTGATTGTTTCAAATTCCATTTTTTCTTGCCTCTCAGATATCCGCGTGGGGCACATTAAAATCCTCTACGAATTACCAA
>JAOEUK010000034.1 GCA_028382965.1 Candidatus Puniceispirillum sp. | reverse complement strand
ATTCTATGGTGGTGAAGCTAATTACGGTATCAGACATTCGATAAATTCCTTCGCTATCATACGTGGCCTCCAATATCTCTAGGAGACTTATACAGAGTTCCTACTGAGTATAGGGAAAAGGCCAGTTAAAGGGGGCAAGTTCTAAGTAATGAGCATCAGCTTTTGACTGTGTTTGAAGTTATTTTTAAGTTAATAAACAGACCTCAAGACACGCCAGTGTAAAACTTTATTATTTTCATATTTTCCATAAAACATTACATCTGAGCCATCTTCGTCAGGAAACTTTGCAGTATGGGTTCCAACACAAATACCGTTTTCTTCAAAAATAACGGTAAAATTTTCAACTAACGGACTATCATTTGAAGTGCACCAATCTAAATGGTCAGCTTTATTCTGTACATTTCCATCTTTACCCAAAAATTCAATCGTAAATTTTTCATCAAGCATTTTATCTAACGGATTTTTGGTTTTGCTTAACATGGTTTCTTTCCAAGCAGCCAAAATAGATAGGGCGTTCATTTTAAATTTCCTTTTAATTCGTTGTTTAAGTCACTGACGATAAGTTGGTGAACCTATAAGAACCTTTTAGTCTAAAGGTGTGGCGCCTGTTTCCATGTGCACTATTTTACCATCCTTCAGTTTTGCAACCAACATTACGGCTTCTCTAGTCCCGTCTGGATAAGACATAAAACTATGGTCGACCATAATTTCACTGTTTTCATATACGCAGCGCGATGACTCAAAAACAAATTTTTCGTTCTCAAACATACCAGCGACCATCGAAGACCATTCCTCTTTTGAAAACGAATTTCCAGATTTGTGAAATACCACAGTGAAATCATCGTGTAGCATATCAAGGTAACTACTCAGGTCTCTATCATTACAGATGTGCATTAGCTTTTTGTGTAAAGACATAATTTAGTCCCTTCGATAAATTGTAATATTGTTAATTTAGCATCAAAGTAAAACTGGTTTTGGCTTTATAGTTCTACTTCATTTAAGTCCCAAAGCTGGACACTTTCTATGCACTCATCATATGTAGGTTTCATAGATTGATTTTTACCAGATACAAAATCCATCATGCCATCTTTGTCAGTAACAAATACTTTGAACATCACTGCGCTTTTATCAGGCGTGACTGTTCCTATAGTTTTGGACGGAATGGCAAATTTACTTCGTTCAACCAGACCTTCATCTGACTGCATCCATCCCATAAATTTGGGAAACTTATCATCACCTTCTTTAAGCTTTACCAAAGCAAGCATTTCTTTTTCCATTAACCTTCTCCGTTTTTCTAAATGGGTCTTTAATAAAAAAAACATCAAACCAGACTAAAGGGATAGGTTTAGTTTTGCACAGAAGTGATGTAAAAAATGCACAATGCGCTTTCATCCAAAATGCCGTTTCTCCATTCAACGCCTATTGCAAAATCCATTTGTACGAGCAATCCTATTTAGAGGATTATGGCGCCTGATTAGGCTGTTGTTGTTTAGGAGATGAAGTGCTTTGTGATGTTCAGAAGGATTTCCTTGAGTATAGCGTCATTAAATTGCTAGCCTAAAAACATGCAAAGACGAAATGTAATCTTGTCAGGCGTTTGTTTTGCCACAGCCTCATGGCTTGCAATACAAAACAGGATATTGGCCAGCAGCCAAGAGGCGATTGGGAATGATTTGTATAGACCTCTTGTTGATGTGCTGATGCAAATCAACAACCCTGTCACAAAGCGTGTTGCAGGCCTTCTAGATTATAGATTGTCTAAGTCCAACTCGTATAATCTGCATTTGCGAGGCGCATCATTAAACACAGCTGATGCTGGCCTGATTGCCGAAGCCTTGAGTAAAATCCACGATAATCAACATTTTAAGCTTATGTCATTCAGTATGAGTTACAACCCAGATATTGGTAATTTAGGTGTTGGCAAGATTCTAAATGCACTGCCAGACAACACGACGGAACTTGGGCTAGTAGGTTGTAACTTGGGAGATAACGCATCGAGTCACATTGTTGCATTTATCCAACGTTCAAAAACATTGCGGATGGTATGCGTTGAAGACAACCATTTTTCAAGCAGTGTAAAGATGTTGATAAGACGTTCAACAAAGCACCTTTCTGGCTGTGTAACTATTGTTTAGCATAGTCCTGACCAACTCGGGCCTCACTCTATAAGACTCATACAGAGCCTTCAGCTATGCAGCAGTACCTGTTTGATTCAAGATTAACCCATCACCTGCCAGTGACTCTCTATCCCCCATTAAAATGGTTACCAGCTATAAACACCCATCCGTTGCACACCCCATGAATATAATACGTACACACCCCCAGTGGTCCTGCCTATGGGGTATGTAATGTCTTTCGTAAGATATTTTAGTATTATGAATATTAAAGCTTATGCTTATGAATTAACCAACTCACTAGGTACCACATAGTCAATTCTAACTTTTAAAGTGTAATGTTCTTTCACCAGAAAAACTCATTGTTTTAGGTGATAATGTAGTAGTGAATTTTTTGATATTCTCATCAATTAATTTTTCGATTTTCTTTTGTGATGCAGCATCAGGAAATTGCCAAACTACAGTTGAAATATTAGGCGTTTGTTTTGTTCTGTAGGCATCAAAAGTTACGCCAGGTACATCTTTAATTAATACTGACCACCTTGTTTGCAAAATAGATTCAAAAAGTTCACACTCTTCTGTAGATGGAAATGTGCGTATAAATATTTTACAGAGCATATTCTTCATCCGTTATAGAGGAAATAAAAATTGACCTATCTAAAAATTGCATTACCTATATTTTTTAGCAAGCCCGTTGTTTTACGTGCCTTTAAAGTAGCTATTATTGTTGGAATAATTTTAGCATTCATAAATCATGGTGGATTAATTCTGTCCGGAAACATTACGGCAGAATGCTGGATAAAAATGATAGTATCATCTTTTGTGCCATATACAGTGTCTTCAGCTACTGCCACAATGAACATCATGGAACAAAAAAACCCTTTAATTATTTAATTCCTGTTTTGGTAATTCGTTCCATTACACCCCCCCAACACACATAACCCCCATGATGTGCAATCACGTTAAACACACCCCCCAAATGACTCTATAAGACTCATACAGAGCCTTCAGCTATGCAGCAGTACCTGTTTGATTCAAGATTAACCCATCACCTGCCAGTGACTCTCTATCCCCCATTAAAATGGTTACCAGATATAAACACCCAATCTGTGACACACCCCATGAATATATACGTACACACCCCCTATGGCCCATGCCTGTGGGGTAGGTCACATGATATGTAATCACTCTCAGTGTGCAGTTAAGTGATGTAGCTTAGTGATATTATAGAGGTAGGTATAAAGACACTTACCCCACCTCACTTACCCTTACTCAGTAGAAACTC
>JAOEUK010000033.1 GCA_028382965.1 Candidatus Puniceispirillum sp. | reverse complement strand
GGGCAATAACAATAGCGCAGCAACACAGTTTGCCTGGACTTATGATAATGTTGTCCCAACATTGTCATCGAGCACACCAGCAGACAATGCAACAGGTTTTGCAGTGAATGCAGATATTGTTTTGACATTTAGTGAAAATGTTGTGGCAGGTACTGGTAATATAACACTTTATAAATCTGATGCGACGTTAGTAGAGGCAATTGATGTAACATCTGGGCTTGTGACTATATCTGGCACAGGTGTCACTATTAATCCTACTAATGATCTAGACTCTTCACAGGGATATTACCTTCATGTAGATGCTGCTGCGATTGATGATGCTGTTGGCAACTCCTACGCAGGTATGAGTAATTCTTCTACATTAAACTTTATTTCTACTGACACTGTCACCCCGACGCTATCTTCAACTTCGCCAGCTGACAATGCAACGGGTGTGGCTGTTGGCGCAAATATTGTGCTAACATTTAATGAAAATGTTCAAGCTGGCTCGGGCGATATTAAGCTTTACAAAAGTGATAATACTCTGCTTGAAGATTTAGATGTTACTTCAGCTGCTGTGACTTTTTCTGGGGCAACGGTAACTGTGAACCCAGCTGCTGACCTCGTTTCCTTAACAGGCTATTATGTAAAGGTTGAGGCCACAGCGATTGATGATTTAACAGGTAATTCATACGCTGGTATAAATGACACGACATCACTTAGTTTCACAGCGGCTGATGTTGTCGCCCCAACACTGTCTTCAAGCTCACCTGCTGATAACGCAACAGGCGTTGCTGTTACTGCAAATATTGTGCTGACATTTGATGAAAATGTCCAGGCTGGCACTGGTAATATTACTTTGTTTAAGTCTGATAATAGTACGGTTCAAGCTATTGATGTAACTTCAGGAGCTGTAACAGTATCAGGCACGGGTGTTACGATTAATCCAACAGCTAACCTTGATTCTTCGCAAGATTATTATTTGCAAATAGCAGCTACTGCGATTGATGACACAAGCGGTAACTCATATGCGGGCATAAGTGATACAACAACACTCAGCTTTACTGCTGCGGATGTTGTTTCGCCAATACTTGCGTCAACTTCGCCAACTGATAATGCGACGGGTGTTGGGGTAGGCTCCAACATTGTTTTGACATTTAATGAAAATGTTGCCGTAGGTAGTGGCAATGTCACGCTTTTCAAAACAGATGGTACATCAGTTGAAGCTATGGCAGTAGGAGGTGCTCGTATAACTGTATCAGGAGCTACAGTTACAGTTGACCCTACTAATAATCTAGACTCGTCGCAGGGTTATTATCTTCATGTTGCATCTACAGCAATCGATGATGCCGCAAGCAACTCTTATGCTGGTGTTAATGATAATACGACATTTAACTTTACTGCTGCTGATAGTGCTGGACCTACGCTGTCCTCGAGCTCACCAGCTGATGATGAAACGAGTGTAGCTGTTGGTGAAAACATCGTACTAACATTTAATGAAAATGTTGTGGCTGGCAGTGGTAATATTACCTTGTTCAAGTCTGACAATAGTACGGTTGAGGCTATGGCTGTGGGTGGAGGAAATGTGAGTATATCAGGCACAGCTGTAACAATTAATCCATCTGCTGACCTTGACTCTTCAGAAGGATATTATGTTCAGGTTGCAGGTACAGCGCTAGATGACTCAAGCGGCAATTCCTATGCCGGTATAAGTGATACAACGACACTAAGTTTTACGGTTGCTGATGTTGCAGCGCCAACGCTTTCATCGAGTGCACCTGCCGATAACGCAACAGGCGTTGCCGGCAGTGCCAATATAGTTTTAACATTTAACGAAAATATAGCGGTTGGTTCAGGTAATATTACTCTGTACAAGACAAATGGCACTCTAATTGAAGCTATGGATGTCACAGGGTCTGCAATAACTGCATCAACAAATACTGTAACTATTAATCCTTCGTCTAATCTTGAAACTCTGGAAGGCTACTATATTTTAATTGATGCTACGGCAATTGATGATGCAAGTGGCAATTCCTTTGCTGGAATTGGAAACTCTTCTTCTCTTAATTTCACAGCTGCTGATCTGTCCGCCCCAACTCTGACATCTAGTTCTCCTGCTGATGGTGCAACAGGTGTGGCTATAGGTGCAAATATCACTCTGACTTTCAACGAGACTGTTGTGGTAGGAAGTGGCAATATTACATTATTTAAGTCAGATAATACGCAAGTTGAAGCCATTGCAGTTGGCTCAGGACAAGTGACCTTATCATCAAATACTGTAACAATTAATCCGTCTTCAAACTTAGACTCACTGCAAGGATATTATGTGCATGTTGCTGCTGCAGCGTTTGATGATGCAAGTGGAAATTCCTATGCCGGCATCAGTGATGCTACAACATTAAATTTTACGGCTGCTGATGTTGCGGCTCCCACACTTTTATCATCCTCGCCAGCTGATAATGCGATTGGTGTTGCGGTAGATGCAAACATCATCCTCACATTTAATGAGAACGTTCAGGTTGGAAGCGGCAATATTACATTATTTAAATCTGACAATACCCAGATAGAGGCGATCGCTGTAGGGTCAGGTCAGGTCTCCGTATCTGGTGCTGCTGTAACTATAAACCCTGCGGCTGATTTAGACTCTTCGCAAGGGTATTATGTGCAGGTTGCAGCCACTGCTATTGATGATACGAGTGGGAATTCATATGCTGGCATCAGTAACGTGACAACACTGAATTTCTTAGCTGTAGACAATGTAGATCCTACTCTTGCATCAAATTCGCCTGCTGACAACGCAACTGGTGTTACCCCAAGTGCGAATATTGTTTTAACATTTAGTGAGAATGTTCAGGTTGGCACAGGTAACATCACGTTGTTTAAGTCCGACAACACACAGGTGGAGGCGATTGATGTAACGTCAGGGCTAGTAACAGTCTCTACTACTGCTGTAACAATTAATCCAACAACTGATTTGGATTCGTTTCAGGGGTATTATTTGAAAGTTGCGGCAACCGCGATCGATGATGTTAGTGGTAATAGCTATGGTGGTATTAATGATACGACAACACTTAATTTTACAACAGGTGACGGTCAGGCACCAGCTGTTCTGATAACTGGGCCAAGTGGCCTGACGGCAGTAAATGGAGCTTTCAGCGCAACTGCAACATTCTCGGAGAATGTAACTGGTTTCGTTGCAGGTGATATAACCGCTGCAAATGGGACGGTGAGCAATTTTAGCGGTAGCGGCAGTGTTTACACATTCATTGTTACTCCAACAGGTGGAGCAGCAGTTGTGGTTTCTGTCGCTGGTGGCGTGGCTCAGGATGCTGCTGCAAATGTAAATGCTAGTTCAAACAATTACAGCATGACTTATGATAATGCAGCTCCAACTATTGCTATAACGGGACCTGGCACTATTGCTACTTCAGCGTTTGATGTAACCATAACTTTTTCTGAAAGCGTGGCTACACTAATCCAAAGTGAAGTGAGCATCACCAATGGCTCCATAACCAATTTTACAGGAAGCGGCGCTGTTTATACGATTACTGTTGATCCAACGATAGGCTCGACTGTATCAGTTTCAGTTGCTGGATCTGTAGCCCAAGACGCAGCAGGAAATCTCAACACAGCTTCCAACACATTCACTGTTGTCGACAATGTTGTACCAACAATGGTGATCACTTCGACAACTTCTGGTGTTACTACTGGCTCAACAACGAATGACGCCACGATTGCACTGACGTTTACTGCAAATGAAGTAACTACGGACTTTGTTGTAGGCGATATCGATGTAGCTGGTGGCACATTGAGTAGCTTTGCTGCAACATCTTCTACTGTTTATACAGCAACCTTCACGCCTTCTGGAGCTGGTGCTACG
>JAOEUK010000032.1 GCA_028382965.1 Candidatus Puniceispirillum sp. | reverse complement strand
TACTCATAGTTAACCTATTGATACTAAAGCATACATTTGCAATGTAGCGAGTATGGGTAGGTCACATGGTATACCACAACAGTGCCTCTTATCTGTGGATCAAGGGTGTAAATAAAGATAAAACCTTTAAGAGAGGTGCTGAAAGAAACATTCAATCAGTCATTGATGTGTTAGGTGACAGAGCTCTTGATGAGTATTCATCTTCAGATGCTGCTATGTATCGAGACTACTTATTAAAGAGAGGCCTTAATACAGCTTCAGTCAAAAGGAACTTCTCTACTACTAGATCTATCATCAACCTGACTATAAAAGAGCATGGACTAGACTGTCGCAATGCGTTCTCTAAGGTCTACTTACCTGACCTTGATGATGTGAAACAAAGAAAGCCCATACCTATTGAGAACATCAGGCAGATACAAAAAGACTGTGTCTCTTATGATGATGAGGCTAGGTGGTTGGTGTCACTTATCTCAGACACAGGAATGAGGTTGTCTGAAGCAGCTGGTCTTCATGTTGATGATATAAAGCTTGATGATGAGGTTCCTCACATAGACCTCAAGCCTCATCCATGGAGGCGTCTGAAGACAAAAGGCAGTGAGAGACAGATACCTTTGGTAGGTGCTTCTTTGTGGGCTGCACAGCGTATTAAGTCTAACACAAATAACAGTCCTTATGCCTTTCCTAGATACACATCTGGCAAAGAAACTAATGCTAATTCTGCATCAGCTGCTCTTAATAAATGGTTGAAGCCTAAGGTGCCTGATGGATGTGTAATACATAGCTTCAGGCATAGTCTTAGAGAAATGGATGAATAAGTTATGAGATTTAGAGTTATGAGAACTCATGATTATCTTCTTTGTAGAGGTAGGGCTTGTTTAGTTCTGTCAGGGAAACTTTGGGACCACCCTCATTTGTAAAGTTCTTGCTAATAAGATATTGCTCAAAACGCACTTTCAGGCTTGGCCATTCTTTGTCTATTGTAGCAAACCAAGCGGTATCTCTATTACGCCCCTTGCTCATAGTAGCTTGCCTAAAGACGCCTTCGTAGGATAACCCAAGTCTTTGTGCAGCTTTACGAGATTGTAAATTCAACGCATTACATTTCCATTCGTATCGTCTGTAACCGGCCTCAAACGCCCAACGCATCATTAAAAACATTGCCTCAGTTGCTTCAGTTGTCCTCTGAAGCGTTGGCGAAAAGTTAATGTGGCCAACTTCAATCGTTCCATCCTTTTGATTAATGCGAAGATAACTTGCAACGCCAACAGCGTGTTGGTCTGAAACTCTGATAATTGCAAAAAAGCATGGGTCGGCTTCTGATTGGATTGTTTTTAGCCATTGATGATAGACTTGCTCATTATTAAATGGGCCGTAGGGTAAATAATCCCAATTTCCATTACCGCCCGGTTCCATGTTAGCTTCAAAAAGTTGCTTGCCATGTTTATTAAAATCTAATGGCTCTAACTTCACGTAATCGCCAAGTATAGACAACCCTTTTGGATGAGGCGGCTTTACAAAAGAAGTGATTTTCTCACCCAGTTTCATTTTGTTGCACACCAATCGTCATGCAGACACATGAAGTGAAACATTTCAATTGGTTACATCAAAGATGATTAAGAGAATGGTGCACTCGACAAGTAGGTCTGCGCTACATAGATGCACCATTACCAATGGAAATGCACTGATACAGCCAGCTTACGTGAAAGTGACTCACTGTCAATGCGCACAGATGTTTCTCAGTATGTTTCACAGTGATTAGAAATCTTCGGGTAATAGAATAAACCTACATATCCTTATCGTTATCAGTACAGAGTAAGTGACCAGCTAAGTGATATTCCATTAATCTATAAATACATTTAGCTAGTCACTTAAACTGCATTAGCAAAGTTAATATGATAGCTACCCATGCGTGGGCCAGTGCCACCTATACGGATATATATTCACATAGGCTGCGATAGATTAGGTGAAATAGCTGTTAACCATTTTAATCAGTCATATAGAGTTACTGACAGGTTGTAGTACTTGAGTGAATCACAGATACCTATGCATCGCTAGAGACTCTGTGTGAGTCATCTAGAGTGGGTAGGTTATGTGTGTTTGTGGGGGGTGTTTAGGATGAGGAAGAAATATGCTCCCGAACACGTGATGATTCGTGATGGTGTTTACTATTATGCCTTACGTATGCACCATCACTGACCTGAACATCAGCAATACCAAAGGCCCTAGGGCTGAGATACAAGTGACTATTTCTAAACAATTAATATTCCAGAACAATGACTTAGGCAATCACTGACTGCACACTGTGCATTGCTAACCTTGCTTATTCGTCTTTAAAATAAACCCAATTTTAAAAATCTAATATGTATAAGCCGCCGCTGATATATTGATTTTCATCTTTACGGAGAGGTTGGGTTTCAAAATGGCGTAATTCATAGCCAAATTTTTTACATAAACCTTCGATGTACTTTTTTGAATGCGAATATCGCCCAGATTGTTCAAGAAAAAAACCGTCTCCATCATAATCTTCTGTCGAAAAAGCTAACTTTCCACCCGGTTTGTTACGAGTTTTTATTAATCGAAATATATCAGATAAGTCTCCAATATAAACAAAGACGTCAGTTGAAACAAAGTAATCAAAATTCAAACTTGCATTTGATAGGTATGAAAGAATATCTCCTTTGATTACTTTATTGTAAATATCTTTTTTATTTGCTTCGTCCAGCATCTTTTCTGATAAATCGATACCCTCAAGATGATCACAAAATTGTTTGATTTCTACCCCAAACAAGCCAGTGCCGCAGCCTAAATCCATTATTGAACCCAATAAATCGAATTCACTATCTTTTATAATCATTTCTGTGATGACTCTTGGAATGTTATATTCAAGGTTGTCCACTAAACAACTTTCAAATTTAGCAGCATAATTATCAAATAGCTCTTCAACGTAATCTCGGGGTGCAGTTGGAGTTGTTTCCCCAGCTAAAGCCGCAAGCATATGTTTCGCGGACGAATGTTCAGGTTTCAGCGATATCACGTGCGTATAGCTTGCTTCAGCCTCGCCTAATCTGCCCAGTTCTTTAAGTGTAATACCCAAGTTGTAATGGGCTTCGGCAAAGTCAGGCTTCAAAGATATCGCGTGCGTATAATTTGCTTCAGCCTCCCCTAATCTACCTAATTCTTTGAGAGTGATACCCAAATTGTTGTGGGCTTCGGCATAGTCAGGATTCAACAATATAGCTTGCCTATAGCTTGCTTCAGCCTCCTCTAATCTACCTAGTTCTTTCAGAGTGATACCCAAGTTGCTGTAGGCTTCAGCATAGTCAGGCTTCAACGATATCGCTTGCTTATAGCAAGCTTCAGCCTTATCCAATCTGCCCAGCTCTTTGAGAGTGATACCCAAATTATTGTGGGCTTCGGCATAGTCAGGCTTCAACTATTTAGCTTGTGTATAGCTTGCCTCAGCCTCCTCTAATCTACCTAGTTCTTTCAGAGTGATACCCAAGTTGCTGTAGGCTTCAGCATAGTCAGGCTTCAACGATATCGCTTGCTTATAGCTTGCTTCAGCCTTGTCCAATCTGCCCAGCTTTTTAAACGTGTTGCCACAGTTGTAGTGAGCTTCGGTAAAGCGAGGCTTCAATTTTATTGCTTGCCTGTAGCTTGCCTCAGCTTCGTCTAATTTTCCTATGTCCTCAAGAGTGTTACCCAAGTTGTAGTGGGCTTCGGCATAGTCAGGCTCCAACGATATCGCTTGTGTATAGCTCGCTTCAGCTTCCTCTAATTTTCCCATTTCTTGGAGAGTAGCACCCAGGTTGCTGTGGGACTCAGCGTCTTGAGGAAATAATGCGACCGCTGTCTGCTTAGCACCTAGAGCTTCAGAATTTCTACCTGTTGCCCCTAACACTGCACCTAAAACTTTCCAGGTAAATTGATGCTTAGGAAATTCTTCGATAATGGATGTAGCAAGCTTTTCAGCTTCACCAAATCGTCCGTTCTGATAATGCTGTAAAAGATTACTAATTTGTTGCTGAGATGGATTGCTAGTCTTTATGTTTTGTTTTGATGCCTTCTTCTTCTTTTTCTTTTGTTCAGATAATTTCCTGCGCTTCTGTGAAAATGACAGGCTCTTATTTTGCACAGCTAATTC
>JAOEUK010000031.1 GCA_028382965.1 Candidatus Puniceispirillum sp. | reverse complement strand
CTTGTCCATCGGTCCATAAGGGTTACTGAGGGCGTTTAGTTATCAAGTTTGGACTTGATTAGAAGGGGTGCGCCACAGAGCGCGGGTGCTTGCGCCTCAAATTACCGGTTTATTTGATTGGTTGGCGGAAAGATTGACTTGTTATTTCACTTGACGAAAAAGTAGAACATAAGTAGAACAAAAGAATGGAGGTATACTGTGATCCCACTTACACCGCTAACGACTTATCGGACTAGGTTAGTCAAACGCCACCGGCGACGGCTTCTTTTATCTGTTGCTTCATTTGCTATTATTAGTGCTGTTTTTATAGGGTGGAAGCTCTTCAGAATATAGCTTTTATTTTAAGTAAACAAATGAATTATATTAATAATTATTAATACTTGATTAATCTCCAACCTTTTTTAACTCAACCTTATATGGCCAATAGCCTACTTCATGATAATCATGAAGCTTTGCGCTTTGGGCTGACCAGCCTCTAAAGATGATTACTTTGTTTTCATCACCTGTGAGCAATTCCTTGATTTGAGGCAGAGATGTTGGCTGAATTCCATCGATTGACATGATAAGCCTGTACTTTTTCCAACCTGATCTCGCCGCATAAGAGCCCCGACGGACAGATTGCACGAGGAAGAAGCTCTCAAGGTTGCGTCGCTCTGGATATACATCCCTCGCAATTAGCGCACCATCAGCCAAGACATATTGGCGGTCTAGTATTTTAGGTTCTGGGAGAAAAGACAAAACTGCTTTCACTTCTTTCTCTCCACGCTTGAGAACAACATCTGCTTGACCTTTTTTACCTCTAAGGTTTGTTTTTAAAGTGGTTGGCGTTTCAACTTTCTGCCCATCAACATTAATGATCCTATCACCCAAGACAAAACCTTCAGGTAACTTACCTTTTGTGCCAGCTCCAACAATAAGATATTCTTCAGACTCCTCATTCACCGCAAAGGTAATCGGTAATTCTGGTGGTGATGGGTTTTCATTTGCCATCATTAGTTCCAGTACTTTGCAAACAGGCTTTGCAGGAACAGCAAAATTTAGGCCCTCTGTATCCTCCAGCCCCATAGCATTAATACCAACAACGTCACCTGTTTCTAAATCTATTAGGGGGCCACCGGAGTTACCCGGATTGACAGCTGCATCTGTTTGCACCCAATCGACACCTTCATAATAACGAACCTTTGAAATGATGCCGCGGCTTGCCGAATAAGTAAGGCCGTGAGGGTGGCCATACGCAGCAACAGCCAGTCCATTCAAAGCTCTATCACCGCAACTGAGCTTAGCTTCCATTGCTTCTTCTGGAATATTTTCAGTTTCAACTTGAACAATAGCAAGATCTAACTCTGGATCGATATAAACCGGCTTTGCATCGAAGTAATCATATCCTTTAAAAGACACCTCAATGTCACCAGTACCGTAGCCTGAAACATGAGCATTGGTTAGAACCCAGCCTCTTTTTCTATCAATGAGAAAGCCAGCTCCATCGCTTGTTCCTGCATCTTCTTCAGCGAATGCATAACGAACGTTGGATTTGATCCTTACAGAGTATTTGGAAGCATCATCTATTGGAGACGCATCAACTGTTGGAGTCCAAACTATTACCGTTAAGAATATTGCCAGTAGCTTACTTTTGAATTTCATATTGGGTTCCTTTTATGTGATGCACCACTCTTTTACTTTAGTGGGGTATTCAGGGAAGTATCCGGCAATAACCATAATCTCAAATGATAAAAGAATGGACGTGTTAGGTTCTCGATCTAAAAGAAATTTGAATGAAAAGTCCAACAACTCCTCTTTAGTAGCCTGTCCCTCAGTTAGCTCTTGATGAACACTATCAGTAACAGTGATTTCGTGCTGGGTTGTTGTACTTCCTGATACCGTTACTCTAAAAACATCATTGCTTTGTTTCTCAATATTCATAAGCTCTCAATTTCTGATTTGACATAAGCCTTCAGTGTTTGCCTGTCACCCATCATGTGTTCACGTCCAGCCCAAAATGCAAAAGCCTTTTGACTATCTGCCTTTCCCAGCCTGTTTTGAACAAAGCGACCAAGGTCATCAACTTCATCAAATCCTTGACTGACAATATCATTTACTATGCTTTCAATCGTTGATGAGTTAGTTTTCATTGGTTTGTCTCTTTCTTTTTTGCTCAGGCACTATTCCAAAAGGACCTTTTCTTTGGATTAATTAAATTCAAGTCACCTCCAAGGTAACCAAAAATTATGTCCTAAAACTCAATTGCAGCTACATCATGAGCCAACAGGTAGCATCTCAATGCCCCTTTACACCCCTATATATCTATATTTTTAGTTAAAATGTTAGAGGATTCTGGCTGTTACTGACCGCTTTCGGCATGAAGAGCATATCCACTTCCCCGGACCGTGCGGATTAGATTTAGCAAACTGCCGCCGTCTACGCCATCAGCTTTGTTCAGTGCCTTGCGAAGCCTGCTGAGATGCACATCAACGGTGCGCTCCTCGACATAAACGCCGTGCCCCCAGACAAGATCTAATAGCTTTACCCGGCTGAATACCTGACCTGGCCGTTCGATCATAATCAATAAAAGTTGATATTCCTTTGGCCCCAGATGTATCCGTTGGCCAGCACGGAACACTTCCATCCGCCCAGGAAATATTTGCATATCGGCAAATTTAATTACCTCGGCAACCGTCGATAGGCGCGTACGTCGTAATAAGGCCCTTACCCTCGCAACAAGTTCCCGCGGCGAAAAGGGTTTGGAAATATAATCATCAGCGCCAGTGTCAAGACCGAGCGTCTTGTCACCGTCTTCGCCGCGCGCACTGAGGATAATGATCGGCAAATGTTTGAAATCGGAGCGTCCACGAAGAAGGCGGCACAATTCAATGCCGGAAAGATGCGGCATCATCCAATCTAGAACCACGAGATCCGGAAGCGAATCTTCAATCATTGTCAAAGCCTGTTTGCCGTCGTGGGCCAATGTCACGTCAAAGCCAGCTTGCGTTAAATTAAACGACAGCAGCTCCAGCTGGTTTGGTTCATCATCAGCAATTAATATTTTTACAGGCATGATAGAAAATCCACGAGTTAAGTCCCAATTACTTTGCTGGTCTTATCAGCTTTTGGTCGATCTTCATCGGGCAATGAACCTTTGACAAGAAAATTCACCTGTTCTGCAATGCCGGTCGCATAATCACCAATTCGTTCAATATTTTTTGCGATAAATAGCAGATGCACCCCGGTTGCAACCATATTTGGATTGCATGTCATTGATGCCAGAACTTCCTTGTGAAAAACAGTGTGCATGTGATCAATCTCAACATCACGCCGCCATACGGCTTCTGCCAAGGCGGTGTCACGGTTTTTATAGGACGACATCGCATCACGCACCATTTCCTGAGTAAGCTGGCCCATACGTCCAATATTAATACCCGGGATATTTTCAGGGCCAGCGACCCTAATAACTTTGGTCCGGTTGGCAATATTGCGGGCATAATCACCAATTCGTTCTAAAATTGAAGCAATCTTCAGCGCCACCAGCACGTATATTCATCTGTCACAATATCAATCCGTATGCTCGCCGTTAGAGGTGTATTGCCTTTAAGGCCATATTCATATTCAAAGGTTACCTCTGTTTCTCCGTCGAGCTTTCTTGCTAACGCCATGTTGTAGAAGTCTTCATTCATTGATGACTTCAATAAACCAAGCGAAGAGGGTGAATCACTACCTTGATGGCAGTGGTAGCCGCCTGTCTTTTTGTTGTTATGGCAACCAAGAGCATTTAAACCCCCACCATGAGCAAAGGCCACGACTGGAATTATTATTAGAGAAATAACCAGCATAAAAGATCTAATATTGATGGTGAGTTTACGGGGCATCTTAAATACTAATATCTATTATTTCGCAATTATCTTGGGATCGTGAAAACCAGTTAAGTAAGTAACTGGACTGAACTCTAACTTAACAGTCACATGTGCTGCGGATTTCATCAGTGATTTCGCTTTTTGATCCACTCTTGAAATAAGTTGGTTTGAAAACTCAACGTCTCTTTCTTTAGATGCAAACATTCGAAGCTCAATGTTTAAGTGTGAATGATGATACTCATCAATTCGGATAACTCGTCCCTTACAGACCCCAGAGTTTGGGTCAAGCTGCAGTATTATTTCCTCAATGTTCGACATTAAGGTTTTGACGTCTATTTCTAAATCAGTGGTGCATTTAATATCGGCGTGGGGC
>JAOEUK010000030.1 GCA_028382965.1 Candidatus Puniceispirillum sp. | reverse complement strand
CTAAAGAGCATCCTCGCGTCCTTGTGACCCGACATTACTGCCACCTCAGAAATACTTAATCCCATTTCAAAGAACCTGCTGATGGCTTCATGATGAAGGTCGTGGAATCTAAGGTCACACAAGACAGCACGTTTTCTTAAACGCTCCCGAGCTAACCTAAAGGCAGTGGCATTAACTGGGAATGATCGTAACGAAGGGCGTTGTCATCCGGAGTATTATGTTTGAAAACAATTTGCAGGCATTTTTATAGGCATTGTTCAGTGTTTTTCCGTGATCTGAGGTTTTTGCCCAATCGCGAGTAAGGATAGCACCGTCAATAACGGCAACGTCTATGGCAATGCCGTAACTATGCTCACTCATCAAGCCATTGTTTTGTTGTCTTCTGCAATTGTAAGACCCTATACGCTTGATCTGTTTAGCATGAATGGAAACTAACTAATCATTAACTACAACTGCAGTGGGACATAAGAGAAGGGTAGCGCCATTTAGCTTCGTTGAAGAGAAGCGAATTATTTTCACAAGGTTTTTAATGCCGCAAGCCCCGTCTGAGAATTAACCCACTGAAGCAAAATTGACCCCTCGGTACGCTTCCACGTACAACGGTTTTTGAGACCGCCACATTCAACCGCTCTGCCACCTCTCCGACGCAGTTATTAGTTTAAAGAGTCGCGTCGTCCAACGTAATTAGGTGACCTTATTTTCGCCTTGATTTCAACCTTTCAAAATAACTGCCTTGGCTTTTTCATGATCGCCGCTTGAAGCCTGCTAAGACAACTTGACTTGCAATTTCAAATGATGCGAGTAACTCTGCAGTTGCGTGAAGCAACCGTCTTGTCATCTCCTGAACAGCCTCACAAAACTTACATTTAGATTGATAAAAAGCTAATACGGACACAATACTTCTCCAAAATTTTGATCACAAGGTGCTGACCCAGCTTTGTAAATTCTGCTCATGAAATACAAGGCCAGTAACTGCGATACTTTAACTCACCCAGTTGTGGCTAAATGGTGTTAAACATTATCCTGAACAATGATCAACTGGCTGGATGAAAAGATGGCGAACTTTATACTCGTGATTGTTTTATTTTCTTCGTTACTGTTAGCGTGTGCGAAAACAGACCAATCTATTCTTGTCAAAGAAGGTGATGACCTTCTTGACTGTGGCGCGCTGGCAAATGAGTTGAAATTTGCAAAAAATCTTGGAAAAAATGCGCCATCACGCCAGCGGCATATAAAGGCTCTTCAGGAAAAGAAGCAGTGCATCAAGAAACCAGAAATCTCGATTTCAATTGGTGTGTCAGGATCATTTTAGTTTATTGCTGGCTTTTTATGCCTCGATCCTTAACAAACTAATTTAGCAGGTGTGGCTGTCCAGGGTCACCTTCGGGTGGCCCTTTTTTTTGTCAGCCTTCAGCCTATTTTTGAGGTGAAGAAACAGGTGCATGATTCTGCTGGTGTTCCGTGGAACGCTTACATATCTGTTTCTTAACTATTACGGCAGTAGCACCGATGACCAAGCTTGAAACTATGTTAAGTTTAGCCGTTAAAAAGATATTAGACTCCATTCGTATTACTTGATTACATTTGAGAAATAGATAGTGCGTTGGCGCAGACAAGTTGGTGCGACAATACGATACAATTAATTAGGATCACCTATTCACCATCACAGCAGGGCATTACATTCATTTTAGAATTTTTGTTTTCTGGTAAATCCGTCTTAAATACAAAGCCAGTTTCAACTACAGGCTGGCCGAGATACCATTTCATCCTGACGCATTGGCATTCTGTCGATTACTTGGAATAGTCTATTCAGTAGTTGTCCATCTTCACTAAAATCTTTGATTGAGCTGTCGTATCCTAGGAGCCACAAACCTGTTTGGGCGCGCATTGTTTTTGGCAGTTGAGTCACAGCTGGTCCATTGCTGTGGAAATGTAGTAGGTTTAGTTTTCTATCAACAATGTCGCAAGCGTGGTTCTCGAAAAATCTTTTTACTTGTCTCTCAAGGCTTGTATCTTTTTTGTTAGTTATCAATATTACAAGGCGATCAGTCCAAGCATACTTACCTAAAATCATAGAATTTGCGGTTACTGAGACACTGTTAAAGCAAAACGCCAAAAAAATCAAAAGCTGGCAAGTTATTTTTGTCATTAAACTACCTTTAACTTGTTGAGTTGATCATCCAAAAAAGCGCAGATTTTGTCAGATGAATACAACCATTTAATTTCCTCATCACCAATTTCAATACGGAGGCAAGGCACTTTATGTCTGCCGCCTTCTTTTATTAACTCATTTTTAATTTCAATATTACTTTTAGCGTCCCTCAACTTTATCTTGAGTGACCTCCGCCTCATGTGCCTTCTGACTTTTACACAAAAAGGGCACGCATTAAATTGATAGAGGGAGAAATGAGATGTGGCTGCGTCAACCCTGTCCTGATCTTCGTGACTCCTTGAAACTGGACTGGGCCTTGTCAGAAAATCTAGCAAGAGTATTAATCGACCAATTATAAATCTTATTGATTTCATTCTTCATCCTAACAAGTCATTGAATTCTTTTTTTTCGTGTAAATATGAATGACATAATGCAGAGATAACAGAAGCCAGCCCCAGTAATTAACATCATTAATTTTGAGGCTCCTGCCCAAGGGTTGGAGAATGGTCCACCGTCTGAACCAACCCCACGCAAGAAATCAAGTCCACCCAAAAAAACTATAAGTCCCAGTATAACAACGATATGCATTATCAATTTTTTCTTATTTGGAATTTGGATTGCAAAAAATCCATTAAGCGCAATTGGAAGCCCCAACATTGCAGGAATCATTGAGGTAATAGACCCACTGTTAACGGCTAGTGTCATCAAAATTGCCCAAGCTGTTAAGAATAAACCAAAATAAATTGTTATCTTCTCCATAGTCTGGCCAATGAATTCAAACTCTTTTTGAGCCATTATTTTTTTACCTTTCAAAAATTAGATTTTGGATTAATCAAACGAATAGTAAACAAGAAAATCAGGATAATAATAACAAAATAATTTTTCCCTTACACTCTTTCCCACTAGAAGAGCAAAAGCTAGGGTCACCTGAGGGTGCTCTTTTTTATTCCAATATTAAATTAAATAAATTATCTGATTGCCACACACACTGCACTTGATTAAATTTTCAGCGTTATCTCGGTTAAGTGCTCCTCTCCCGTTTAAACTTAACTTCTAGTGAGCTAAACCCATGGAGTTACATTATTATTAGATTATTCATCATAGCTGCTTTTGTTATTGCTATCGGATTGTTTGTTTGGAAGCTTCTCGCTGAGAAACAAGATAATAATGTCATTGACGGAGAAGTGTTTGACGCTGACGCTAGGCCAAGCAAGCCGAGCATGCCTCCTATTTTATTACTGGGAATAGTGATTACTGGTATTGTACTCTTTGTGTTGCCGCGATTTGGCGTCAACTTAATGAGTCTGCTTCAAAAAGCGATCGCCTTTTTACCGTTGGTCAGAGGTTTTCTGCCTTTTTGATCATCTGGAAATACTAATTTACTTTTTACAGCTTCATCAATAACAACCCAAGCCATTAGTCTCTTTTTTTAAAGTATGGAAACCTCTTACCAAAGAGATACCTCCACCAGTATTAACCAGCAAGGGCAAGTCTTAATGGAGGGACACCTGCAGGAAAGCGTCACTTATTTGGTGCTTTTTTTTGATCATTAGCTCGCTTAGCTTCTGCAAGCGCATCAGTTAGGTTCAAATATTTGAAAGCGCCAACGTGATAGACATCTGTTGTGACACGCTTGACCCCGAGTTTTTTTAGTGAAGCACTGCTTATATTTTCAGAATCCTTGAGCATTTTTGTTCAATCCCTTTTTTAAATCATACAAATCAATTTTTTGAATAATTGCTTACTCAACTAATTCGCCAATTAATTTACACTCATATTTTTGTTCTTCATTAAATGACATTTTCCAAACTTGATTTTGGTAAATAAAAACCTCTTCTTTTCCTTTTGAAAGCCTAGTGCCTTTTGACATTGCATAAAGACACTCGTTTAAGGATACATAGCTATCATTTGGTTTGCTCAGGTCGAATTGTTTTGCTTGTACGGCTATTGAAAAAAATATTGATGTGAATGAAAGTATTAGCATGGTTTTCATTTCATTTACCCTTCCTTGAACCAAGTTCAAGCGTTCCTGATTTTATCATCGTGCTGGCTGTTGCTAAAACTGTTACCTTTTCTTTTTTTGGTTTTTTTATTTCTCGGTTGCCCTTGCGGCTGTTGCCTTTTGACATTTCATGTTTCTCCAAATGGTAATTTTGAGAGGTAAGAGATGCTCTCATGACCCACAACTTTACAGTGTGTCAAGAAAACCAGTCGCCCCGATGAATTGACAAGTCATGATCAAAAATTCCAGGCAACGCAAAATCTTGCTTGGACGAACTTGATCAGGACTAAATTATAGCTAAGACATTAGTGTTTGCTTAAATTGGTTTTACCGCTAAGCCACCGGTCGCAACGTAGTACGTTGTTCTATTTACATTTTTTACGGTCAAATACGAAAAAATACATTACTGATACAAATTGAGCCATTTCATGAACTAAAGCAAG
>JAOEUK010000003.1 GCA_028382965.1 Candidatus Puniceispirillum sp. | reverse complement strand
CCTAGAGACTGGAACGACATGTTTTTTGAAATTTTAGGAATTTCTTGAATTTAAAAAATTATTACTCCATTTCAATGGTTTCTACAATCATAAGGAAGTTTTCCGTTCAATCTTTATTGACGTAGCCTTCTGATTTGGGATATTAATTTAAGGCATAAAATAAAAAGTTGGAGTGGTAAGGTTGGCTGGAAAATGTCCGGAGTGGATTTTCGACATCACATGTTCTCGAACGTGCGTTCAGTTTTTGTCTGATAGCCATCCTCTTGAGATGTCTGGCAATCACTTTTGTGAACAAATTGGCCGGAATTTTGAGCCTATTGACTCAAAATTAGTGGCTGAAATGGCTGAACATATGGCTCGTTTTTTGAGTGAAATAGATGCTGGTGAGGACGCAGTAGCAATTCTTAATCAATTCATTTATTATCGTCTGAACTATGAAAACATGACAAAGACTAGGAATCTTAAGCCATTGTTTGGCAACGCAGAGGACGGCGTTTCCGAAGCCAAGCACAACTTGGCTATGAAGCGTTTTAAAGCGTATGTTTTTGGCTTGAGATCTAACAATAGTCCGACACCACCGCCTGGTTGGGACGTAATAAAAAATACTGAAAACCTAACCCTTCTTAGGGATTTAGTATCTACAAGCGTAAACCCTCTCGATTTGTTTTAAAAGAAGGATTTTTAGAGTTAGGTTAGGTTAGATTAGTCTAGCCCAGCTCTCCAGCCATCCATAAAGTTGGTAAGATATTCCCCAGTTTTTTTGAAAGAAGAAACTGCAGTTTCCATAGCAGAAAACTGTTGGGTATATCTTGCTCTTATTGTCTCCATGGCAGTTTCAAGCTTTAATAATTCGTCTTCATAGCCTGTAATATCTTCGTTATAGTTGCTGATCTTACTATCAATGGCATTGCCTGGAGTAAGTACGCTCTTTGAGAACTCTCTCAACGAAGATATTAAGCTTTGTCCTATGTAGACTTTTGTGTCTGCGGCGCCGATGGATGGTATGATGTTTATGCCTAGTGTATTTGCACTGTCACCCTTGAATACACCACTCTCCAGGATCATTGCCACGCTATCTAGGTTTGCACCAGTAAAAGTAGCTGGTGAGCCAGAGCTAGTAAGTGATAGATCGTAAGTTCCGGCTTTATAGAGGCTTCCAGACCCGGAGGCTTGGATTAGTGCGTTGCCACTTGACACTCGGTTTTGCATCAAAGCGTCAAAATCAGAAGGGTTGTCTTTAAAATATTCTTTAAATTTAACGGTGTCGATACTCAATGATCCATCTAGTTCTGTCATCACACCAAAATTGGAGAGATAAATTGGATCATCCTTATAATTGGAAATAGGTGTTGTCGTAATTGCTTTTAGCCTATTTATGTAAGAGCGAATTAGCGTGTCCCCTCGAAGAGGCCCACCATCTCCGCCATCAATGCCCATAGCTGTCATATTTGTCATTGAGGTTCGCACAGTATTCACCTCAGTAACAAATGCTGTCAAAATATCTATTGCTTGTGTCTCATCATAGGCAGCTCCAACTTCTATATCAGTTGAGCTAGTTTTGTTTAATTGCAGGGTGACACCAGAGACTAAATCTGTAATCGTGTTTGTAGGCCGAGTGACTGTAATTCCATCAAAGGTAAACGAAGCATCAACGCCGGCAACAACTTCTCTTGCGGCATGATTTACTGGATGTGAAAAGCTAAGTGCGGCTTGTTCCGCATTACTGCCATCTTCTGCGCTCATAAAAATTTGTTTTTTATTACCAAGTCCAGATTTAATAACTAATGAATAATTGGAATCGCCGGTCTTTACAACAGAAGCAGATAGTCCAAGTCCGCTAAGGCTGTTAATCTGACTTGCAACGTCTTGAATTGTTGTTGTTGCCGTTATCGCAATCGATTGTGGCGTAGGGCTATTTGCTTGTATGGCATAAGTATTGTCGGCGTTGTATCCCCCAACTTTAAAAATTAATTCTTCCGTTGATGTGCTGCCCCGATAGACAGCATTTGCTGTTGTATAAGGTGCGGATGCTGCTGATCCGGACACGGCTATTGTGTGTGATTTTGCTAATGTCGTTATGGTCATATTATGCACAAATGGTTTTAGTACTGTTGTGCTTTCAGGAATAACCGTTATCGCTGTAGACGAAGAAGCCGTAATTATAGCATCCTGAGTTTCCAGTATACCAAGGTTTGTGTCAAAAGAGGTGAAATCACTTTTGACTTGGCCCAGACTGGAAATTGATACATTTTTTTCTGCAACTTGTTGATTGATCTTGTTCTGTTTTGGAAGAACTTCAGCGTCAACAAGAGTGTCAACAATTTCTGTTGTATTTAATCCGCTGCCAGCATTGAGGGCGCTGATATAGTCAACGCGCTTAGCAGCGGGAACAGCTGTGGTTGCAGAGTCTGTAACTGTAGTTGCCATTTACTTTACATTTCCAGTTGTTAACAAGTGAATTAAGCAAATAGCATGCCGAATCATAGACTTATTAAGCTTGAACTTGCGAGTGGCTTTCGTTTAAGCTTTCACTAGGTCACATGGCTCAAATTTCATAGGAGTGTCTATGAATTTATTACTGCAAAAAAATCAAGTAATTAGGCACAGCCAAAATATTTTTGGTGTGTTGTTTCTAAGTGGCTTATTGGGAGTTATTGTCTCCATAATTGCAAATTATTTTGTTATAATAGTGAGATTGTTTACAAATTATAGGGGTTTTACAGGCAGTTTTTTTCAATTAGGCGATCTGTCTTTTGCTCCTGTGTTGTGGCTGCTTCTTGCTGTTTTTATTTTGTATTTTATCAAAAAGGTTTTTGATATCAGCCGATGGCATGGACCTGCTGATGCTGTTTATGCATCACATAGAACAGATAACGAACTAGATTTAAAACGTGGAATTGGTTCTACGCTCGCAGCGCTTGTTTCACTTTGTGGCGGGGCTCCGGTCGGCCAGTATGGGCCTTTGGTAAATTTTGGCGCCACTATTGCAAGTTTTTTATCACAGCTAACGAAGATTAGATTAGTCAGTCCTGATATTTTAATGAGCTGTGGAGTTGCTGCAGCAATATCTGCAGGGTTTCATGCGCCAATTGCAGGCATCATATTTGCGCATGAAGCCGTGCTAAGACATTTTTCATTGAGAGCACTCTTACCAATTGCGGTGGCAAGCACGATATCGGCTGCTTTTGGTAATTGGGCTTTTGGGGGAACCGCTCTCTTTTCAATTAACGTCACGGCGCCTGACCTCTTGCAATTACTACCCTCATTATTCCTTAGTGGATTGGTTTTTGGTGTTGTCGCTCTTCTTTACATGAAAATGATTTTTACATTTGCAGCAGTGTCGGCAAAGTATGATGGTGATTATTTACCGCTTGCGCTGTTAGCGGCAATAGTCACTGGAGCTTTCGGTGTTTTTTTTCCTCAAGTTCTTGGGTTAGGTGTGAATACTATTTTTCAATTTATCACTGAGGAATTCACTATTGGGCTTATCCTTGCCCTTTTAGGATTAAAAATTCTAGTCACATCGCTTTGCGTTGGCTTTGGTGTTTTTGGCGGCGTGTTTTCACCAGCGCTCTTTATTGGCGCAGCGGCTGGACAGTTTATGTCAAATTTACTGGGTCAATTATCGGTTTTTAGTCCATCAGCGGTCTTGGCAGTTAGCGGTATGGCGGCTGTGGCTGCGTGTGTAGTTGGTGCGCCTCTCGCGGTAGTAATGATAATCCTCGAACTAACTATGTCATACGAATATGCTATAGCAGCTTTGATTTCAACGATGGTTGCAGTTCTTGTAACTAACAGTATCTATGGACATTCATTTTTTGATAAACAGCTTGAGCTTAGAGGAATAGATTTATCACAAGGTAGGGGTAATCTTGAGTTAATGGAAAAGACAGTGATGTCAATTTTGACACAGGATTATTTGGCGATTGACCCTAAAGAAAAGATTGGCTCAGTGATAAAAAAAATGAGTAAAAATGACAACAGTGAAGCTTACTGTTTAAACTCAGCAGGAAAGTTTCTTGGAAAATGTAAATTGTCAGAAATAGTAAATGTTAAAAAAAGCGATTATGTTATTAATTACCTTGAGACAGGGGGGCAATCAATCAAGCTAGATGCATCAGTTATGCAAGCTATTGAAGTTGCTAGTAATTTTGTTGGTGAGAGTATTCCTGTTTTATCCAGGGCTGATGGAAAATTGGCTGGAGTGGTTACTGAAGCTGATATTTTTCAAGCTTACATGTCAACTCAAGTTCGAATAAATGACCTTGAACGAGGTTAAAAAAACCAAAGAATTTGGACTAAAAAACCTATATATTTTGGTAGTAGCCAACTAATCTAAACAAGAATATTGAGCTGGTCTCGAAACTCTGGCGCATCCTTATAAAGGTTGGAGATACGCGCCTGTTTAGTTGCCGCAATATTATGCACAAACACGTTGCTCAGTAGCGCGCGTGCTGCAAGAAAATTTTCTGAGCTAACTGCTGATGGAGCTGATCTAGGATTATAAACCCTTTGAAGTGGCCTTTTGTAGAACTCGTGGGATAAATCAAAGGAATGACCGATTGCAACCACACCTGTGCTAGCTCCACTCAAGGTTGGCACGTCCCTTGCAATAACAGAATTCCCATGGCTAACTTCATCCGCCAGTGATGATGAAATCGGCTGAATTTTTGGGCTGATGATGTTTGCCTGAATTGCCATGGTAAAACTCTACAGATTTTATGTGGGTATTTCAAGGTTAAGTGGAAATTTCAATGTCGCGAAACTACAAAAAGAACGTTGATGCGTATAAAACTACAGAGAGGAACGCTCTAGTTGAAACTGAGGATCCTCATCAACTCGTGTTAATAATGTTTGATGCCTTGATAAAGTCGATGGAACTTTACGTTGAAAACATTGATGTTAACACGGCAAACCTTGAATTGCGTTCGAAGCATTTTTCACGTGCACTCACAATTATTTACTCGCTGCAATCCAGCTTGGATTTTGATAAGGGTGGCGCTATTGCAGATAATCTTTTCCAAACTTACGAGTTTTGTAGGCAAATGGTAATTAGCAGCATCAAAGACATGAATCCAGCGGGTCCTATTCGCGCTGTCGGGCTTTTATTGGAAATCAGGGCTGCTTGGGCTCAAATGGGGGAGCAATTAAGCAATGAAAAGTGAATATTCAATACAATTTGACTCTCTTAATAAAGAAATTGTTATTTCGATTAATAACAAAAATTATGCACGTGCGACATTGCTTGACCAGGCAAGGCAGCAGATTCTCCATGAGCTAGCTTCTTCAGATCTCAACGGAGTGGATAGTGAATTTTTTACCATTTTGGAACAATCAAGACAACAAACATCAAAATTAATTAATATAGTTGAGGAAGATATGAAGCGGATTAGCGAAACCACTAGCCGGACGGTGCGTGCGCACCAAGGTTACAGTAGAAATTTCTAAATATCGAAGAACGTTGAATTAAAGGTTTCAGTAAATCAAACTATAGTCTTCTGAATAAGAAATTTTTTCATTTTTTCAATTAATGTTGTCCGCCTGAGCTTCAGGCTATCGGCCGCTAAACTTACCATTCCGTTACTTTTTTCTAACGCCGCTTCTATCAAGACTATTTCTACATCTTGAAGGTGTCTTCGAAGATCGATGCTATCAAAATATGCAAACCAATCTTTGTAATGAGCTGGATGTGGTAGTGGAGCACTCTCAATATCATCTGTGGAAGCACTGGTTGTACCGGCTAAGTCAGCAGTCGCTTCCCAAAGAGCATCTTGCTCAGCAACAGGGTCTGGAGCTTTGAGTCGTAAGAGATGGTCTTGGACCTGCTTTCCAGAAACCACTTTTCCTGGAAACAGCAAACAAGCACGTTCAACAAGATTGCGTAATTCACGAACATTTCCTGGCCAAGGGTATCGAGAAAACTCCTGAATAGCACTATCGTCAAAATCTGGAAGAGGTCCACAGTCTAACTGTTTTTTGATGAGTTTTTTGAGTTCCAAAATGATTTTTGGAATATCTACAGAACGCTCTGCAAGGTTTGGCAATTTTATCGGAAAAACATTGATCCGATAAAATAAATCAGCACGAAATTTACCAGCATCGATGTCAGACTCGATGTTTTGATGGGTTGCGCATACAAGGCGAAGGTCAATTGGGATGTCTTTACCGCCACCAACACGCTGGACTGCATGGTTTTCTATAGCTCGTAACAATTTTGCTTGGAGCGGCAGTGGCATATCTCCAATCTCATCGAGAAACAGAGTTCCGCCAGAAGCCATTTCAAAGCGTCCTTGCCGCATTTTTTCTGCGCCTGTGAATGCACCTTTCTCATAACCAAATAACTCTGACTCAAGCAGTTCAGCTGGAATCGCCGAACAATTTATAGACACTAAATCACCTTTTCGGCCGGAAAGCTTATGGATGCTGCGAGCCACGAGTTCTTTTCCTGTTCCTGTTTCTCCTTGAACAAGAATTGTAGTTTTAGTTGGCGCAGCAATATCTATTAGCTTGCGTACATCACGCATTGCAGCAGATTGGCCAACTAGTTCACTTTCAACCACTTTTTTATCCATCGCAAGTTAGGGTCATCAAACTTCTAGGCTTTAACCTAGCCCATGGTGTCAGAAATTTGAATTTAATAATTCGTATAAAAAACAATTAGATAATTTTTTTTTCAATGTTCTGGTTTGATTGGCGCGAATTTTGCCTTGTGTACTATGCAATGTAAGTTTGGAGACAGGCAAAATGGTTAAGGTTTGTATTGAGAGACAGTTTCTACCCTCAGCAGATATTTTGATAAATATATTGTCGATGCGGTTAGCAGAAGTGGGTTTGCGAGAAACTATAATTGAGTCAAAAACAAATGCAAAAGGCTCTTCTAATCCGCAAGTCGTAAATGTTTATGACGTATTTCTTTGTGGTGCGAGGTTTGCTGATAAAAATGGCGGCACATCAGGTATCGTTGAGTTGGCTCGCGATGTTAAGGCCAAAAAACTAATTATCATAGATGAAGATGAAAATGATCAGTTTTTCGTTTCACAGGAGATGAATGGTAAGTTGGTTCGTGTTGTCATACCAAACACTTCTAAAACTGCACCACTCGCTCATAACTATAGCCTTCAAATGGCTGCAACATTATGCCTAGATGGCGATCATGTGGCTGTTGCTGATCCTAAAAGCCGGCAATTAATGGCACTAGCCAAGCGAGTTGCAATAACTGATGTGACTGTATTTATTAATGGGCCAACAGGCACTGGCAAAGAAGTTTTAGCAAAATTCATTCATAATCAATCAAGCCGGAAAGATAATGCTTTTGTGGCTATAAATTGTGCGGCTATCCCAGAAAACATGCTTGAAGCAATTTTGTTTGGACATGAAAAAGGCTCTTTTACTGGTGCCTCAACTGCAAATAAAGGTATTTTTCGTGCAGCAGATGGAGGCACATTGTTACTTGATGAAATATCTGAGATGCCTCTATCACTTCAAGCCAAATTGCTCAGAGCGCTTCAAGAACGAAAAGTGACACCTCTTGGTAGTCAACGCGAAGTTGACGTAAACGTGAGGGTGATTGCGACCACAAACAGGGAAATGTTGTCTGAAATCAGACAAGGAAAATTCCGCGAAGACTTATTTTACCGTTTAAATGTTTTTCCACTTGCAACTCAGCATCTAGCTGAACGCTCTGAAGATATAATTCCTATTAGCAGCTTTTTACTTACTCGTCATAATCCTATTTTGGAAGAGATGCCCTTCATTGATGAAGAGGCTCTTGAAGTCTTGCTCTCATATGGATGGCCAGGAAATGTTCGTGAGCTAGAAAATGTTCTGCAAAGAGCTATTGTTCTTTCGTCTGGTGGTCGGATTAGAGCTGGCGACATCATGATTGACGGGGCCCTTCAGGAACGGATTATCAAGAGTATGACTACAGAAGCAGTACTTTCGAAAAGTATATCCGTTCAAGGGTAGGGTTTAGATATGACACAAATAACAACAATTACCGGTCCAATGTCTTCTCTTAGGGCACAGTTAAGAGCTCAAGCAGACGCTGCACTTGCACCAGACACTAGTAATACGCTTTTTGCCGATAGATTAGGCGGTGCATTAAAAGGTGTGGCTGATGCACAAAATAATGCTGCTAATTTGACCAAGGCATATGAACTTGGCAATGAAAATGACATTTCAAAGGTCATGATTAGCCAGCAAGTATCAAGCCTTGGGTTCCAGCTAACCTTAAATGTTAGAAATAAAATGCTCAGTGCTTACAAAGACATTATGAATATGCCTGTTTAGGAAAAGTTAAGTTTTTTGATCTGATTTATATCAGATTTTCATATGTATCTATTTAAAAGAGTTCAGGACAAAAATCATGGCAGAAGCAGTTGTAAGTCAAAGAAATGATATGGTCTCGGATGACACTGGAGTTCTCAGGCAAGCGAGCACATTGGTTTCTCAGGTTAGCAGGGTTTATAATCAACCAGCGTTTCAGCGCTCTTTGCCAACCGTTGTTGCTTTAGTTGTAGCGATCCTTGGTCTTGGGTTTTATCTCTGGATGCAAAAGCCTACTCAGACAACACTCTATGCAGGGCTGCCAGAATCAGAAAAATCACGTGTTATTGAAGCGTTGAGAAACTCTGGTGTGACGGTAACTTTAGATCCAGTGACTGGTGATGTGCTCGTTCCAACGGCTAGCTATCATAGTTCGCGGATGACGTTAGCAGCTCAGGGTTTACCAGCAACGGCTGCAACTGGCTATGAACAGTTGGATTCAATTCAAATGGGATCCAGCCGTTCAATTGAAGCTGCTAGGTTAAAGCAGTCACAGGAAATGGAACTTGCACGGTCTATCAGTGAGATTGATCTTGTGGTGAGCGCAAGGGTGCATTTAGCCTTGCCAGACAAAGAAGTTTTTGTGCGCCAGCAAGCAGAACCAACAGCATCTGTGTTTATTCAACTTGCTAGAGGCCGAAATCTTGGCCGGTCAAAAGTCGAAGCTATTACACATCTGGTTTCATCATCAATTTCTAATCTTTCAAAGGAAAATGTATCTGTCATTGATCAAAATGGGAATCTACTTTCCCGGGGCACGGGTAGTGTAGAAGGTCGTTTGTCGGACGATCAATTAGAACATCGTATAAAGCTGGAAGATATCTACCGTTCGAGAATTAAATCTTTGCTTTCTCCTATTGTTGGTGCTGGTAATGTAAATGCGCAAATCAATCTAGACATTGACTTCACACGTAGTGAGATTACTGAGGAGATAGTCGACCCGAATGGTAATGCGCTTCGTAGTGAGCAAAATACTCTTGATAAAACAATGGCAGCACAGGCCAAAGGTATTCCTGGTGCTGTTGCTAATACTCCCCCACCTCCAGCAAAGTTGAACACACAAAAAACAGCCCAAACCGGTGGTGATGAGCTGCGCTCCCAGTCGTCCAGCGAAGTAAAAAATTATGAAGTTAGTCGAACTGTATCAAGCACGATGAATCCAACAAGCGTCATTCGCAAAATCAACGCTGCAGTCCTTGTGCGTGAGCGTACAACGATTGATCCAGAAACCGGTCTTGAAGTGAACCAAAAAATGACTGAAGGAGAGCTTTTGCAAATTGAAAAATTGGTTTCAGATGCAATTGGTATTGACCAAGAACGTGGTGATAGTTTGACGGTGTCTAGTGCGCCGTTCATGGTTGCTCTTTCTGATTCCGTGCAAATGCAGTGGTTTGAGAAGCCCTATATTCGATCAATCATCAATCAAGCTGGATTTGTTATAATCCTTGCTATCGTTATCCTTGGTGTTGTTCGGCCCTTGCTGAGCCGTATTTTGATACCTGTCTCTGTTCCTGGAATGCACGGTGCAGCTGGCGAAGAGGATGACATTGATCTTGACCAAATTGAAGTGAGCGAAGGTGAAAGCCTAGAGGATATCAAGGCGAAGCTGAAGCCAAAGAAGGCTGCAATCTCAGCAGAGATGCTTGATACAGCCAACACTTATGATGACAAAGTTGCGGTGATACGTATGATTGTTTCGGATGAAGCGGGGCGTGTGTCGAATGTATTTAAGTCAATGATGTCACGAGATCTTAGTTAAAAGACTATATAGTATAGAAAAAGGTGGGTAATATGGCTGCTCCAGCAGAAGAACAACAGCAAAAGAGTGGGTCTGCATTTGATAATCTCACGGGTACTCAAAAATCAGCCATCCTTATGATGTTGATTGGTGAAGATGAGGCATCAGAAATACTCCGCAACTTATCACCGCGTGAAGTTCAGCATCTTGGCACAGCAATGTATTCAGTACAGGGGCTTGACCAAGAAACAGTAAATTTGGTTCTTGATGAGTTTCTTGCAATTATAAAAGCGCAAACCAGCCTTGGAATGGGTGCTGGAAATTACATTCGCAATGTGATGACTAAGGCTCTTGGGGAGGATAAATCTCAATCAGTTCTTAGCCGTATTGCTCCATCTGCTAGCGCTAGACCGATCGAAATTTTGGATTGGATGGACGCAAGGTCAATAGCTGAGTTGATCGCTGATGAACACCCGCAAATTGTTGCGTTGGTCATTTCCTATTTAGACTCAGGCCTTGGTGCGGATGTTTTGGGGCTCCTCCCAGAGGAAACTCAATCCGAGGTTATTCGTCGGATTGCAACATTAAAAACTGTTGGTCCGGATGCCCTCCGTGAGCTTGAAGATGTCATGCAACGAAAATTCAAAGCCAATACCTCTCTTCGTGCAACTCAAGTTGGGGGCATAGATGCCGCTGCGCGTATTATGAATTTCACACAACAGGCCATGGAAGGCCGGATTATGAAAGATATTGCCAAGGGTGATAAAGGTCTGATGCTTGCTATTCAAGAAAGCATGTTTGTTTTTGATACGCTTATAATGTCTGATGACAAGTCATTGCAAACTCTTCTACGTTCAATTGATACAGAGCTTCTCATCTTAGCTCTGAAGGGGGCTGATGAACCGCTTCAGGAAAAGCTTTTTTCATGTATGTCTAAACGCGCTGCAGCCAATATTATGGATGAAATGGAGGCATTAGGCCCTGTACGTTTGACTGAAGTGCAAACAGCACAGAAAGAAATTATTAATGTTGCTCGACGTCTGTCAGACGAAGGTAGTATTGTGCTTGCTGGACGCGGTGGTGATGACTTTGTATAAGTCTAAAACAGGTTGATTTAACATGAAAAATTCTGCAATTAAAGACGCTGATGAAAGTGTTGGCCAGCTTGCTGACGGTGAAGTGGCGCGCCTCCTTTCGGTTCTTCAAAATGCTGAGTTTACCAAATCTAAAACTCATAACCTTGAACAAGATACGAGTTTTAAACCTCGTACCCTTATTGAAATTGCAGCTGCGGCCCAGGAACGGAAGGCCAAAGTTCCTGCACAAGGTCAAGCAGATTTTGGAACGATAAAGCCAAGTGAAGTTGACGCTGCCGTAGCTGAAAGCGAGGCTGGCACGCCATTAATTTCGGAAGTAATAGCTCAAGATTTGGCAGTTAATAAAGAGTTAGAAGATCAAGGGTCTAAGATTCGGAGCATGACTTCTAGTTCAGCAAATGACGTTATTGAGGATTCTAGTCCTGAGATTCGGGGCATGACTTCTAACTCAATTGTCGATAATGATGTCGTAATGCAGGCTGTAAATGAGCCTTTGAACGAAAACGCTGATTTTGATCCTCAGGTAGCGGCTAATTTTGAGACTGTGGACGTGGCTTTCGAACGGGGCAAAGCAGAGGGCATTGCAGATGGACGGCAAGCAGCTAGTGTTGAAATAAAAGAAGCGGCAAAAACCGACGCGAGGGCCGAACTTGAGGTCGCGGTCAAAGCCTTTAATGAGGCAGTCAGCTCGTTGTTGAAGCCGCAAGCCTTACAAGCTGAAACATTATCAAAATCAATTCATAAAACCATTCTAGGTTTGGCAAGTGAACGTGCTGGCAAACATATTGATGATATGCCTGAAGCATTTTCTGACAGGATCGAATCTTTGGTTATAAGTATTGGACAAAAAATGATGGATGGTTCAGTCCAGCTTAACCCTGATGATTATGAGGTGATGGCGCCCTATCTTTCTGCTAGTGAGTTTGACCTTTCTATAAACACAACACTCATGCGAGGTGATGTTGTTTTACGATTTGATGGAGTTGAATTGCATGATATTGCTGAAAATCGTATTGGAAGCCATTACACAAGGCCGGTCGAAAGTGAGCCGTTAGTTGAGGATAGCAGTAATACTTCTCAACAGCCTGAAATTGTTATTAATGCTTTGCAAGCAGATCAAACAGAATCTGAAAGTGTAAATATCGCTGCATCTGAAACTGCGATGTTTGAAGATAATATTGTTGCTCCATCAATTCAGGATGGAGCGGTCAAAGACACGCCAATTAATGATACGATTGAGGAAGAAGGATCTGCACTTCGAGGCATGACTTCTAGCGCAGTTTCCGATGATTTAGAAAACTCAGAATCAGGGCTTAGAGGTATGACGTCTAGCCCAGTCACTGATGATTTAGAAAACTTAGACTCAGGGCTTAGAGGTATGACGTCTAGCCCAGTTACTGATGATTTGGAAGAGCTGAGTTCGGGGCTCCGAGGCATGACTTCTAGTGCAGTTTCTGATGAAATTGATTCAGAGCAAAGCGATGAGCAGTTATCGGACAGACCGTCAAAGGATCAAAACTTATGAGAGGGGTTTTAAAACAAGTTACAGATGATATCGAAGCGTTAGCTTTTGATAAACCTATTCAGCTTTCTGGGAAAGTTAGCCGTTTCGATGGACACATCATCGAGTGCGATGGGTTCCCTGCAACAATTGGCACCCTATGCCATGTTGATACTCAAAATGGTGAAATGACAAATGCTGAGGTGATTGGGTTTCGAGACAGTCACAACCTGCTGTCAGTTCACGATCATAATTCACAAATAAGCGTTGGAGCAAGAGTCACGGTAAATGATGGAGGACACTCAATTCAGGTAGGACCTGAATTGCTTGGACGCGCAATCGATGCATTAGGCCATCCGCTCGATGATGGTCCCCCTATGCGTCTTGATGATGAGTGGCCTTTGAATGGAAGAAAGACTAATCCATTAGCACGACGCGCTGTTGATCAACAACTTGATGTTGGCGTTCGCGTAATTAACAGCCTTCTAACTATTGGTCGGGGTCAAAGGGTTGGTATTATTGCTGGCTCTGGAGTTGGCAAATCTGTGCTTCTTGGAATGATGACAAGATTTACAGAGGCAGACATTGTTGTCGTTGGATTGATTGGTGAGCGCGCGCGCGAAGTAGCCAGCTTTACAGCTGAAACTCTCAATGGGAGTTCGCGAGCTCGAACAGTTATAGTTGCGGAGCCTGCTGATCGGTCACCTTTACTTCGAATCCGTGGAGCGAATCGTGCTACTGCGATTGCTGAGTATTTTCGTTCAAAAGGGAAGAATGTTCTTTTGATTATGGATTCATTAACCCGCGTAGCACATGCACGGCGTGAAATTGGTTTGGCTCTTGGTGAACAGCCAACTTCTAAAGGTTATCCACCGTCAGTTGTTTCGATGATACCAGCGCTAATTGAGCGGACAGGAACTGGTATTGGAAGTGAAGGATCAATTACTGGATTTTATACGGTTCTTGCTGATGGGGATGATGCTAATGATCCGGTGGTTGATACTGCCCGTGCTATTCTTGATGGTCATATTCTCTTGTCGCGTGATCAAGCACAAATGGGCATTTATCCAGCTGTCGACCTCTCAGCATCTGTAAGCCGTGTAATGAACGATATTGCTGGTTCAAATCAAATCCAGGCAGCGCAATATTTTCGACGATTGATAACTTTGTATATGGAAAACAGAGACTTAATATTAATGGGGGGATATGCGCCTGGACAAGATCAAGATTTAGATCTTGCAGTACAGCTTTGGCCTAAATTAATGGAGCATATCCAACAGCCTTTTGATCAAGTTTCTTCGAGCGAAGATAGTATAAATGCTTTGATTGCACTGTTTAACATGCAGGTGCAAACATGAGTCGCCGCGTATCAACATTTGAACGTCTCGCGTTAAAAGAGCGGGTTTTGATTAATCAGCAAATGAGAGGTCTTGGGACTTTGAATAATGAGTTTCAGCAGGTTGATCAGATGAGACGAAAGCTAGATGAAATGGCCCGTGAACAAGTGGCTGATGGCGGGGAACAAATGGCAGGTTCATTGCGTGTTACATCGCAATTAAATTTCCAGATTCGGGAACAGCTAGAAACCGCAAGTAACCGTTGCGATCATCTTTCTGAAGAATTGCAAAATATAAGGAAGAAGATTGTACGATCTGATAGGCGCCGTGAAAAATCTGCTAACAAGGCAGATACGCTTCGGATGCAGGAACGTATTGAACGTGATGCAAAGCGTGAAGATGATGAAGCTTCACGTAGACGTACCCGCGCACCTTAAAATTGGGGTGGACAATAAATGGCATCTGAATTGCATCAGAGAAACGATAATTATCTATCTAATCTCGATAAGCGGACTTTTCAAGAATGTCAAAAATATTATCTGAATCTGTGCATGCCCAAAGTTCTCAAAAAGTGGCACCTACTAAATCCAAGGTTGAAAATCAGTTAGGTGAATTGCCTTTTTCAACACTCTTTGGCGGCGCGGCTAACGAACTGTCACCCAAAAAAGTGGTGGGTGATATCTCATTTACCCCGACCCAAGATAAAAACAAAATTGAAAAACAGTTAAACAGTGAATCGCTGACATTGATTGGTGTTGTGCAATCTGGCCAAGGTCTGAGCCAAAAGACAACTGACATGTCAGAATTTGATCCAGATGACGATTGTACTTTGACCGAGCTTAAAGTATCGCTTGACGAAAATAATCCTGAGGCTATTTCAGCTTCTTTAGTGGCTGATTCTATTGTTGAAAACGAAAATGGTGGAAGTATGGCTGTATTCAAAGCCCAAGGAGAAGCGTTGGCAAAGATGTTGTTTGATGATAGGGGCGCTATAAATATTGCCACACGAACTAGGTTGGCAACTGAATCTGCCAATTACAGACAAACGGTATCAGGATTGACGGCCCCTGCTGGCAACGGAGGTAATTTAGGAGAGGTAAAACTCAGTTCAGCAATGCAAACTCAGTCATTAGTGGATTTTATTGGGCCAATGCCGGCACACCAAGCTAATGCCAAAACAGTAAGCGATTTGGCAAATCTTAGGGCATTAAAGGCCTCCAATCTTAATCAGCGCAACGCTGAAATTGATGCTGAAATATTAGATGGTGAAGCTAGTCTAATGCCTATAAAATCTGATAAACAATTTTTAACCGCTTTGAGGCTCAAACCTACTGCATTTTTGGATGGGGATCTCACAATGACAAACAAAATTTTGTTAAATGGAGACAAAGCGCAAAATGGTCGTGAAATGTTTCGTGCTAACGCTTCATCCAATATTGGCGTTGATAGTGGATCAATTATTACTGCCACATCGGCAAACTCATCATCGAACGGACAAACAGGTAGTCAAACTGGTCAGCAAACAGGTGGCCAAACTGGCACACCTACTGGTGGAAGTTTATTAAACAACTTAAACGCCCTGCAAAACTTAGACACTGCTAGGGGTAACTGGACAGAAATGTTGCTGCAACGTGTTCAAAGGGGGCTTGCTGGAGGAAAAGATCAGCTGGATTTTCAGCTCAACCCTCGTAACCTGGGCAAAATGCGTGTTACCCTCATCATTCAGAATGACCGAACAAATGTTCAAATTCAAACTGAAACATCAGCAGCAGCGTCAATGTTAGGTGACTCAGAAGCGCGCTTAGCACAAATGCTGGAAGCATCTGGTTTACGTCTTGGTAATTTAAATTCTGCGCAATTTAATAGTTTTGGCGGCAATGCGTCAGATCAGCATGCTGCGCAACAAGAGCAAGCTAAAACTAAAATGGGCACTAACGTCCGGTCTGGTGATGTAGAAGATAATGCTGACAGCCTTTTGGAGCCTAATGAAGGTCGATCAGACAATTTGATTAATATTCAGGCCTAGTACAGCAGTCCTTAGTGATGTATTAGGTAAAGATGTCCATTGGAGGATGTGTCTATGGCAGATGAAGAAAATAACGAGCCGAAAAAAAATCGTGGAATTCTGAAGATTCTTATGTTTGCCCTTGGTGGCTTGTTTCTTATCGCTGCTGGCCTTGGAGCTGGCTTTTTCTTGTTTGGTAGTGATCAACCTGACCCATCAGAAGAAATAGAACAAATTATCGATCGGAAAATGGATGAGGCAGAAGAGAAAAAGGCATCCGATGAAGAGGCTGGTGATGGAGAAGAAAAAGTTTCAAAAGAGACTCCTGAGGTTAAAACTTTTATGACCACCTACTTTGAGTTTCCAGGCACATTCACAACAAACTTGATGAATTCAAGGAGGTTTTTACAGGTGGGAGTTGGTGTTTCAACACAGTATGACGATACTGTTATGGGTAATGTTGACGCGCATCAGTTAGCGCTTCGTTCGGAAATTTTAAACACAATGAGTGAGTTCTCTGAAGCTGATATTCAAGGTAAAAGTGGTCGAGAAGAGTTGGCAAAGGCGTTGGCTGATGCTGTAAATAAAAAATTGATTGCTCTTGAAGATTTTGGTGGTGTCAGTGAAGTTCACTTCACTTCATTTGTTTTGCAATAAGTTCAACAAGTTGACGGAAAAGATTGTTTAGGGCATGTCATCACGTAAATTATCGAGCGAAGAAGTAGAAGCATTAATGGATGGGCTGAAGAGCTCTTCAAATGACGCTTATGCTGATGTTTCCGAGTCTGCCGATGTTCGTTCTTTCCAGTTTGGACAAGATGATCTATCTCTAATGGGTGATTATTATGCCCTTCGTCTAATTAATGAACGATTTGCAAGAATTGCGCGTAGTGTCTTTTTGCCAATGCTTCGTGTTCAACCACGGATCACGCCTTTTCCACCCGAAGTTAAGTCTTTTGATGAGTATTGTGAAAGTATTGATAACTTTATGAATCTAAATATGTCGCGCATGGAAGAACTGCGTGGACCTATGTTGTTGTCAATATGGCCGAAATTTATTTCGACTTTGACAGCATCTTATTATGGAGGTTCAATTTTTCAAGCGGATCAAAAACGTACTGAGTTTACAAGTACTGAAGAACGAGTAATAGAGATTGTGCACCGAGGTCTGAGTGACGCTCTTACAGCATCATGGGCAGACTTAATGCCAATTAGAATAACTCATCAGGGTCGAGAGGTTAACCCCCAGTTTGCTTCTTTTGTGGATGGTGCTGAACTTGTCATTATATGCTCATTTTTGATACAATTGCCTGATGCGGAAGCGGTCAATATTGATGTTGTGTATCCGTTGCAGACATTAAAGCCTATTGCCACGCAGCTAAGGTCGCGTGTGCAGTCTGAGAGTGGTGATGATGACGTGAGTTGGCGTGAAAGAATGGAACGTGCAATATTGAATATTCCTTTAAATATTACGGCTCTTCTTGGAGAGCCGGCGTTGTCTATGGGTCAGTTGATACGTTTGCAAAAGGGTGATGTTGTCCCAATTCAAATTAATGAAGGTATTGAAGTGCGTGTTGAGGATAATGCGATTTTCATCGCTGAAATTGGAGAGGTTGCTGGTCAGGTTGCCATCAGCTTATCAAAACGGATCTAAACAGAAACTGACTTAAAGGCCGGCTAGCTGGCATAAAGAAGGAAAAGCGCAATGGCAGAAGAAATTGAAAACGAGGGTGAAAAAAGCCCAGTTGGCTCAGGCCACTCAAAAGTAACCGCTGAAAATCTGCGTGTCCTAGAAAATGTTGAAGTGCAAATGACTGTAGAGGTTGGCAATACAGAAATTAAAATTAGAGATTTACTTCGTTTAAATGAAGGGGCTGTGATTGAATTAGACCGGCTTGCTGGGGATCCACTCGATATTTTGGTTAATGGCACAATGATTGCTAAAGGTGAAATAGTGATGGTTGGTGAAAGATTTGGAGTTCGCTTTACTGAAATTGTTGATCCTGAAAAACGAGTTGAGAACCTCTAAAAAGATCTGTTCTGATTATTTGGGTTTTGTCATTCAATTGACAGTTGAAAGTTTTTTTAGATTTGTAAACTCATACTCATAATAAAACGTATTATTTACAGTTATTTAGAATTTAAATCACGCTAATTCTGTATATGGCATATAACTTGCCTTTACCTTTGATAGGTCAACCCTAGCGGAGGTGAAAAATGTATTCGAATATCATTGGCACGCAGCAAATTATGATCACCGCAGGTTTTCTTGGTCTGATGGTAGTGGCGCTGATAATCCTTCGTAAAAAAAGCACAGTAATTCGTGCAAGCATGAAGGCGAGCAAACGGGTCAATGTTGTTGAAGATACCGCAGTCAGTCCAACTGAGCGTTTGCGGTTAATCACAGTAGATTCTAAGGAATTTATCATGGTGTCTTCTAAAGGGCACCCGTCAAGCCTCGTCTTTCTGACAGATGCTGCAATTCCAATTGGATCAAACACCACCTCACACTTTGATGAAGCAATTCAGCAAGAAGGCGAGGCCAGGTTAGTCGATACGCTGCAGGATAACGCTACAACAAGCTCTTTTGAAAAATCTGAAATTTTTGTGCCAGCTACCCAAACTGGGAAGTTGCCAATGGATGATCAGCAGCAAGCTTTTGCCGAAAAATTTAAAAGGTGGAGGCGGCAGAATGACACTCGCTAGTCAAATTTTTAAAATTTTCAGATCTTTTTTCCCTTTTCTTTGTGTTGGTCTTTTAGTTGGCTTAGCAAGCCCAGTAATGGCCCAAGATACTTCAGGTGATTTTGTAAACACCGTAAACAAACTTGGGGCTGGGTTGCCTGCTTTGATTTCAAGTAATGGTGCAGATGGGAGCACTCAATATTCTTTGTCATTACAAATCCTAGCATTAATGACTGCGATGACGGTTTTACCATCAGTGGTTCTTGGCATGACGTCATTTACCCGCATTATAATTGTCCTTTCAATTCTAAGGCAAGCGATGGGTACCCAGCAAACGCCACCTAACCAAGTTTTGATTGCTATTGCGCTATTTTTAACTTTTTTTATTATGTCGCCAACACTTACAAGCGTTTATGAAAAAGCGGCTCAACCTTATTTAAATGGCACTATAAGTGCTGAATCAGCGCTCGAATCTGCGAGTGTCGATATGAAAGAGTTTATGGTTAAGAATACTCGAAAACATGACTTAAATATGTTTATGGACTTGGCTGCAAAAGACGCTGTTGAGTCACCAAGTGATGTGCCTTTTACTGTCCTATTGCCAGCTTTTATTACGTCTGAATTAAAAACGGCTTTTCAAATTGGTTTTTTGCTTTTTCTGCCATTTTTGGTGATTGATATGGTCGTAGCTTCGGTTTTGATGTCACTCGGTATGATGATGCTGAGCCCAATGTTGGTTGCCTTACCATTCAAATTACTTTTGTTTGTTTTGGTTGATGGTTGGAGCATGACCGTTGGTTCATTGGTAGCGACTTATGCAGTTTAATATTTATTTGAAAGAAGGAACGCAACATGGCCTTTGATATGAACGTTGAATTTCTGCGAATGGCATTTTGGCAGATTGTCATGGTGGCTGGTCCAGTTTTGCTGGTTGCTCTTGGCATTGGACTTTTTATTGGCATAATTCAGGCAGCAACTTCAATTAACGAACAAACTTTGAGCTTTGTTCCAAAGTTGTTTGTCGTTCTTATCACGTTTGGTTTATTGGCAAATTTGATGATGGTGCAGCTTAGTGATTACTTTTCTTTTATTTTTGAACAGGTTGCACAGGTGGGCTAAGTGAATGGGTGATCTGCCATTTTCAGGTATAGGAGGTGTTGGGGCTCTGCCAGGCGTAGACCTTGGTTTCTTATTGGAATTACTTGCGGGAATCTTTTTGGCTAGTTTGCGCATTGGTGCTTTTTTAATTGCATCTCCCTTTTTTGGGGGTAGTTCAACTCCAATCCAGGTTCGTGTTATTCTTGCAGTACTTCTTGGGGTAGCTGTGACTAACAATATTACCGTACCGGATTGGGAAAGTTTTACAGCTTTAACAAGTGTTCAAGTGATCATTACTGAACTAGCAATTGGTGTTGCATCAGGCCTTATTTTAACTATCTGGTTTTCAGCTGTTCTTTTGGCTGGTGAAAAGATTGCTAGCTCAGCAGGTCTTGGCTTTGCCGCCCAAATTGATCCTGACTCTGGTGGACAAACTCCAGTCATCAGTAAAACATTTTCACTGTTTTTGACTGTAATTTTTTTATCTTGGAATGGACATTTGGTAGTTCTTAGGGCAGTTGCTGACTCGTATCAATACCTTCCAGTTGGCGTTATGCCTGCCTTTCCAGTGTTGGTTCAGGGTGGCATCGCTGCAGCTGGATCAATGTTTTTTGCAGCCACAATCATCATGCTTCCGCTTACAGCTTTTTTGCTAGCAATTAATCTTGTTATTGGTGTGATCACTAGATCCGCTCCACAACTGAATTTGTTTTCTTTTGGTTTCCCAATTAGCATGCTTGGGATTTTTGTACTTTTATGGCTTTGGGTCGATGTTTTGGGTGGTGCGATGGATGAATTATCCCACTCTGCCATCGAAAACATACAATTTGTTCTCGGAGCAATAGCTAATGGCTGAAGAAGGTAATGATAGCCAAGAAAAGACTGAGGACCCCTCCCAACGAAAGCTTGATAAAGCTGCGGAAGATGGCCAGGTTCTGACCTCCAAAGATATGTTTGTTTTTACTGGTCTGTTTGGAGGGCTTCTAATGATGTTTGTGCTACCAAATATTTTTGAGCCTGTTATTGGAAATTGGTCAAGTTTGCTGAGTCTTGAGCGTGGTGCTGATCTTGATAAATTGATGGGCCAGCGGATTGAGGTTGTAATCAAGATGATTTTGATTGTCGGTGCGGCTGTTGGTGTGCCGCTGATGGCGGTAAGCATTTTAACGCAAGCCGCTGTTGCAGGTAGTCTAAATTTTGCACCCAAAGCAATGAGTTTTAAAGGTAGTCGCATAAATCCGTTAAAAGGCTTAAAACGGATGGTATCAATGAAAGCTCTTGTTGAACTCGGCAAGGCGTCGCTTAAAGTTGTTCTATTATTTGCGGTCGCCATTGGCATTCTTAAAATAGAGGCGCCAAAAATCCTACAACTGCCGTTTCGTTCACTGGGGGAGGCTGTCGCCTCAGCAGCAAGCATGTTCCCAGCGGTTCTTGGTGGCCTTTTGGTTATGTTAGCGGTTATTGCGTTGTTAGATTTTATGTGGCAGCGTTATACTCATATAAAACAGTTAAAAATGTCAAAACAAGACCAAAAGGAAGAGCACAAGCAAACAGATGGCTCGCCTGAGGTAAAAGCCAAAATTCGGCGAATGCAAATGGAAAACTCTGCAAATGCTGCTCGCCAGCAAACAGCTCTGGAAGACGTGCCATCAGCAACAGCGATTATCACTAACCCAACCCATTTTGCGATAGCGTTGAAATATGAAGTCGGAAGCACATCGGCTCCAAAAATACTGGCTATGGGGCGTGGTAGGATTGCTGAAATGATTATTGAACGTGGTGATGACGCTGGTGTGACCATTTTTCAAAGTCCACTGCTAGCACGTGCACTATTTTTTAGTGGTGAAATTGGGGCAGAAATCCCAGAAATGCTATATCAGGCTGTGGCTGTGATTTTAGCATATATTTATCGTGTTGATCGTGGTGAGAATTTAGAACGGCCAGATGTTGAGTTGCCAAAAGATATGCGCTTTGATGAATTTGGTAAGCCATTAGTCATGGGTGCGGGAGGGGTTAATGCGTAAAGACCGATCGATTGGTGAGATGATTAGCACTGTGGTTTTTTTTGGTGTTGCAGCCTATTTGCTAATCCATGGCCTTGGATTGTTAGATGAAGGAAAAAAATTACGAGGAATTGGTGGTTTGTTAGCCGCAACTTGTTGTGCGTTAGGTGGATTGAGATTTGTAATAGCTAATTTTGTTGCAATGTGGCGCAAAAGCTAATGAAATCTGAAGTAAAAAAAACTGTAAGATGTCATGGATGCATACATTATTTTGTGACTTATGACCGGCATCGGCCTTATGGCTGTGCAAGATTTGGGTTTAAGACCAAAAGCCTGCCATCTCAAGTGGTAATTGAATCAACTGGCATGCAATGTGCATATCGGGAGGACCGGGTGCTAAGAAACTCGGGTGGAAAAGTAAAAAACCAGAGGAAAGCTTGATGGCAGGTGAACTGAATTCAGTCCAGGAAAGTATCAAACTTGCACTGGACGCAGCCGATGCAGCGACCGATGTAACTTCGGAATATACTCAGGTAAAACGCGAACATAAAAAGTTGGAAAGCAAAGTGTCACAAATTCACCGCTACACAACCATTACCTTTGCAAGTGCTATTTTAGCTGCAGTAATTGCGCTAGCCTTTTCAGCGACCTTATATTTCAAATCAATTTCTGAATTAAAGTTGATGACAAAAACTAACCGTGAAGGCTTGATAGTTTTTTCTGAAAATATTCAACAGTTGAATACGGTTCTTGCGGAGCTGCAAGTCTCATTGTCAAAACAAGAAGAGTTGGTTAAGCTAAACAGGCAAGTAACCTTAGAAATATCAGAATTAAAAAAGGTTATGTCTGAGGGTAATGCGAGTGTTGTTGAGCAGCTGAAGAAAACTGGCAATGAAATGACCGCATCCACCAAAAACTTGGGTGAGGAAATGACGGCCGCTATGGCTTCGCAAAGTAAAGCGTCATCAAGCAGCATAAGAGTTAATTTAAGCAGCATTGAATCTTCAATTATGAAGTCAATTGGAGCAATCGATAAAAGGATTGCAAGTGATAAAGCATTGAAGAATGTTGCGGCTTCTCAGAAAAAAACAAAAACTGAAGTTCAAGCGCTAAACAAGCAGGCTAAGGAGATTAAAAAACTCCTTGAAACACAACAAAATCGTATTACATTCCCTTAAATTTTAGGAATGTTCAGTATTGGAGGTCAACATGGCCGACTTTGATTATGATAGTGGGAGCGCTTCAAGTGCAGACACCACTGGAAATACGGCCAGTACAGCTCTATTTATCAAAATAAAGTTAATACCGCGAATAGCGCATGGTCGTGACCTTCGTCTTCGCGAAGGAGATATCGTTCTTGCCATTGATGGTAAGGTTTACAATCAGGACATTGATAATTTTAGAGATCTTTGTGACCAAGCTGAAGAGCGTGAAGAAGAGCTGCTTCTTACCATTTGCCGAGGTGAAATTCTTTATGACGTTCTTATTAATAAAAAACTGGGTGTTGAACTGGAGTATTGCGATGCTGAAGCTTCAAATACTGTAGGTGCTCTATTTTCCAAACATGATGTTGGGCCAAAAGACCAATATTGTAATTATGAGGCGCTTAGGGATATTCAACGCAATGTAGTCCTCTATGATACAGCCTATTCTTCTGTTGCAACTATTGCACCGCCTTTATGGTTGCTTCAGCATCGTGCTTGGGAACCATTGGTTGCAGTAGTTGTTACTTATGTGACGGCAATAGTTGTTCATTGGGCAGTGTTTGTTTTAACAGTTTTATTGGTGGCAATATATTTCCATAGGATTCAATTTCGGTTGATTCGCAATTACAGTCTGTTTACTGAACATTATTTTTGGCATGTTTGTGCAGCCCGAAGCTCTGCTGAAGCACAAAAAGTTTGCCGACAAATTGACCCAAAATGTGATTTTGATTTCAGCCACGTTGGGCCGCCAGATAAAACAGGGCATTCAGAGCGTCAGGTGGCGTAGAATGAAGCTTTATACTCTGATCAAAGAATTTCACAGTCAATGATTTCTGTTGCCGACTGCAGGTCGTTGTTAAGATAAAACGCTATGTTATTGGCATAACAACATTGAGATTTCAAGATTTCAAGATTAAAAATTTCAAACTTTAATATTACCTTGTTTGACTGAAGTTTTTTATCGGACTAGTTGCGTGGTGAAACGTTGAATGCTAAAACAACGTGCTTTTTAGCCGATTAAAATAGAATGGTGTAATGCATAAGAGAAGCAGGAAATAACACTGAGCATCCTGTGTTTTTTTTGAATTTTTGCTATCAATGTGAACTACAAAATCACCAACATTAGGCTTATTCTTTTCTTGTGCGTGAATGTATACAGTGCCGCTGATCAAGCCAGTTTTGGGTATATGGGGCGTCAGTTCGCTAGCGTTTTTCATGTTAATTAGCCAACCGTATGGATGATTTTTTGGCCGGTTTGTAAAAATTTTTCTCACAATGTTGAAATTTGTTTGATAACTCTCCATTATCAATTGGATAATTTATCAATTTGATCAATTTTATTTGCAAAAAAGTTTTAAGTTATTTTTGTCCTTTTGACAGAAGGGCTTGTAATCCATGTTAGGGCGCTCCGTCATAAAGGATATTTTACACGGTATTAAAACTCTCATTTAAATTGAGATGCTTTAATAGTTTTTTTTATTAATATAAAAAGACGGGACCGTTGTTAATACTTTAAGTTTTTCCACCCCATACCTGATCTCAAACCGCATGGTGAGTGAGCCAACAGTAGGGCCTGTTTCCCATTGTTTATCAGAAGATATAACTTTTTATAAAAGCAAATAGGGACATAAAAATTGTAAAAAATTCGAAAGGATATGACTGATTTATCCCCTAAATATTCATGGGCCATACCCTTAAGTTTTTATAGGCATCTGTATCTTTAGGTGATAGTTCGCTGGCTTTTTTATGGGTATCTAAAGCTTTGTATTTTCGTTCTAATTATCAAAACAATACTTCTAAAAGCCTACCAGGCATAAAGATGCTGTGGGTAGTTTTCAGTTATAGTTAAAACGAACTTCTCAGCGTCAGCCTAGGCTCAATACTGATATCAGTAATTTATTTCAATTTCAATACGTCGATTTTTTGCTCGCCCATCTGGTGTTTCATTAGTTTCAACTGGCCGTGATTCTCCATAACTTATTGCTTCTAGACGTTCTTCTGAGATAGTATCATTGGCAGCAAAGGCCTGAACAACGCTCGCTGAGCGGGCTGCAGCTAAATCCCAGTTATCTCGATAGTTAGACCCAAAAATTAATGGCACATCGTCGGTATGACCGGATACTTTGATTGTACTATTTCCTTCAGCATTAACGCTGGCAATGTTGTTCATGATTTCGATAGCCGCAGGTGTAAGGTTGGCTGATCCAGATGCAAATGCTCCACCAGAGCCAACAGTAATTATGACTTTGTCTTCTTCTCGCTGGACATCGACCAGGCCCTTTCCAATCTCTTGCTTGAGAGCAACCTTCAACTCATCTTCTGCAACCTGCGCTTTTTTATTGGACTCTGCCTTGTCCTCTGCTGCTTGTGTTCCACTTGCTGCAGCTGAACTGGCAGCGGCTGCAAGCTGAGCTAATTGTCCCTCCATGCCGCCAAACAAAATCTCCTGTTCAGATTTTCCTGTTGCTGCTTTGGCTTTTTCAATGGCATTGAGTGTTTTCTGCAACAACTGTGGTAGGTCTTTTTGTTCAGCATCAGTTGGAGTAAAATTTACCACGACACTTTCACCAAGTGTTTCAACTGAAATATCACCACGTGCAACAGCATCTTGCAGGGCCTTTACGAGTTCGTCAGCGTCACTTTGCTTGTCACCATTGCCATCGCTGTCTTTAGTTTTGGTTTGAGTCTCAAGATCAGGTTTTGTTGTCTCTGTAGTCTGCTGTGTCATCTCATTGGTTACTGACTTAGCTGGAGAGGGACTAAAGTTAAGTGACAAAACCGTTGTTCCTTTGGGTTGTTCGACAATAGGAACAATTTTTTGAACGCCAAAGGCATTTTTCAACGAACCAGAGATTTGCTTAAATTTAGGAACGTTAAATTCTGCAAATGAGAGGATCAGAACAAAAAAAGCCATAAGTAAAGTTGCCATGTCAGCAAAGGTTGCCATCCAAGCGGGAGCGCCAACAGGTGGACACTTGGGACACTCTTCTTCCTCTTCTTCTATAACTTCATTTTCTTCTTCTTCGGCCATTTTTTTCCTTTACACAGAGATGATTGGACTGTCTTTTGCCCAAACACGCACTTAAGCGGCTTCAAGCTTTGCTTGCAATTTTGGTGGAAGGTTGGCAACCATTTGGTCTTGAATATTACGTGGTGACTCACCGCGTGCTATGTTTCTCAAACCTATGACGACTAAATTACGATAGATTGTTTCATAAGCAGTATATCCCTCAAGTTTTACCAACATAGGCATGAAAATAATATTGGCGATGATTGCCCCATACATCGTGGTTAAAAGGGCCACAGCCATCGCTGGTCCAATCGCCTTTGGATCAGCCATATTGCCAAGCATAAGTACGAGTCCAATTAATGTGCCAATCATGCCCATTGCTGGTCCAATGTCGATCCAACCCTTAACGACCGTCTGATTTGCTTCATGCCTGCTTCGCATGGCTTTAATTTCTTGATTGAGTTGGGTGACTAATTTATTTTCATCTGCACCATCAACCAACATTTGGAGGCCTTTTTGAAAGAATTTATCAGGTACATCCTGTCCTTCTAGTGCCATCATGCCGTCCTTGCGAGCAATAGCAGCTAATTCAGACATCCGCTCCACCAGTTGATCCATTTTTTTAACGGGGGGTAAAAATGCTTTGGCCATTGCAGCAAAACTGCCCAGAAAAACCGGCAGTGGGCATGTGTACATAACTGAAAAGAAAGTTCCACCACAAACAATTAGTAGTGATGGCACGTCAATGAATGGCCCGATACCACCGCCTGATATCATAGCACCTAAAATCATGCCGATGGCGCCAATAAACCCGATAAGGGATGCAATATCCATGGTTTAGTAACTCTTTTCCTAAATTGAGCTTGAATCCGAAGTAGTTCTAAGCAAAAACAATACCAAACAAGCTATGGGATAAAACTTTTGCCGGAAATATTAAAAATATGAGAAATATTTCTGGTTTAAAACTTATTTGGCCCAATATATGCTTGCAACTAGGAATTAATTCAAGTCTTTTGCTTTGAGCTTAGAGACGGAGGGTGTTTTGCGACAATATAAAATGACGCGCATTAGCAAACGGCTCCAAACTGGAATCCAAAAAAAAATTGGTCTATTGTTTGTGCTGCTGGGACTATTTGTTGTGTGTGCGAACTCGGTTTTCGCACAAAGTCCATTATCGCCTGGTAATTTTTCAGGTGATGAAACTATTGTTAAATCGGGTAATTTCATGGTGCGCGAACATCTAGTAGTTGATCTTCAAAATGGCGTCGAGTGGATGCGCTGCTCGGTAGGTCAAGTCTGGAATGGAGCTGGTTGTGAGGGCGAAGCCATGCAACTTACCCAAAATGAGGTAGCTCAAGCGATTGTCATTGCAAATGAGCAACTAGGGATAGGTTGGCGTTTGCCAAGTCGTCTAGAATTAGAAGGTTTAGTTTGTAATGAGTGTGCGCCTGTGAAAATTGAACTGGACAGCTTCCCTAATACACTTGCAGAACCGTATTGGAGTGGCGAGGTAAATGGTTATGCGCCCCGTCACATTTGGACCGTAAACTTTATGACAGGCCATACCTATGGCCGGTTTTTCCCATCACAGTCGGTTTTAGTTCGTCTTGTCCGAGACCGTTAAATAATTTTTTTAAAGATTTTCCAACTAATTATTTTAACCATAAAGCCACTAACACCTATTATAATAATTGCGACGGCAAACCAGGTTGGGGTTAAAAAGTGGATTACTTCAAAACGCTTGCCAGCAACTAAGGCCAGAATTACCAGCATCACTGTAAACAGTACAAATGACCGAATAATCCGGCATCTATAACATGGACCTGATTTAACATCTGTACGTGTTTGGAGCATAAAATTGTGTTTCGTCCTTTACTTGGTAGAAGATCAATAATTAGTAAACTACTGTTATTTGTAGAGCTGATCAACGCATGTTTTTTGCATTTTATCTGTCTAAATTCTGACAACTGCAAAAACACAATTTCCAGTTAAAAAACTAAATTATTGAAATATATACTATTTATTGTCAGCTTATTGACGCAAAAGCCAGTCAAATAGATATTTTGCAAATTATGTGCCGGAACTCCAGAGTTTGCTCAGGAGGACGAAATTATGCAACTTTCTCAGTCAGTAAAACTAAAACAAAAACAGTCATTAGTTATGACACCACAATTGCAGCAAGCAATTAAATTGCTGCAATTGTCTAATTTAGAACTTAGTCAACATTTGCAAGAGCAAGTCGATGAAAATCCTTTTTTGGAAGTTGGTGAAACTGACATTTCAGATGAAAAACCAACAGAAATCGAGACGCCTATTGAAACTACTAGTCTTTCTGAGTTGGGCGAAAGCGCAGCTTTGGCAGAAGACCCGACTGAACATAGTGATTTTGAAAACCGTTTTGACCAATCAATTGTTGATGCTCCACGTCCAACTACTGCAAATGCTCCGTTTGAAGGTGATTATGACGCTATTAGTAACGTCTCGACAAAAGAAGGTTTTTATCCTGGCTTATTCAAGCAATTAAATTTGGCAATTGACGATCCTAAACAACGACTGATCGCTGGCCACTTTGTGAATGCCCTTGAATCGAGTGGCTGGCTAGGTATGACCGTGGATGAGGTGGCTGATGCCAGTGGTAGCAGTATAGAGGAGGCCTTTTCTGTATTGTCTATTTTACAAAAGTTTGAGCCAACTGGCCTTTTTGCAATTGATCTAAAAGATTGTTTAAAGCTTCAGTTGTTGGAATTAGGCGCTATGACAGATGCCTTTGGTGTTTTATTGGACAACCTTGAACTGTTAGGCCGTGGTGAAGTGAAACGCCTGGCCCGCTTGATAAAAGGAACGTCCAATGATGTATTGGAAATGCTGTCCATAATTCGGACACTAAATCCAAAGCCAGGTGAATTTTTAGGTATAGATCACCTTGAAATGCCAAGCCCAGATGTAATCGTAAAACGACGATCAAATGGTTGGGCGGTAGAATTAAATAGATCCACGTTGCCAGCAATAGTGATCAACGAAGATTATGCTGATCTCGTGAGTGAAAAGAAAATGGATGAGGGGGCAAAATCCTATTCAACAAATGCGCTAAACAACGCCCGTTGGTTAAAGCGGGCAGTAGAGCAGCGGAATTCTACAACATTAAAAATTAGCGCAGAGATTATAAGGCAACAGACTGATTTTTTGGAAAAGGGCTTGGATCATTTAAAGCCGCTATCTTTACGTGATGTGGCACAGGCTGTTGGTATGCACGAAAGTACTGTTAGCCGCGTTACAACTGGATTACTAATTTCGACGCCTCGTGGAGGCATGCCTCTTAAATCATTCTTTAGTGTCAATATAGCATCCCGGGCTCCTACAGGTGACGCGTCGGCTGCTGCAGTTCGAAATATGGTTAAGCGTCTAATTAGTGAAGAAACTCCAGGAAAACCATTAAGTGATGAAGCAATATGTAAGAAGATTGCTAATGAAGGAATTGATCTCGCCAGGCGAACGGTCGCTAAATATCGTGAGATGATGAATATCCCATCATCATCTCACCGTCGAATGCAAGCACGGTTAGCTAACTTTGGATAAGTCTTGAAAAGATTATTTTTATAATAAGTGAAGAACTCCCTGTGCTTGGCCGCTGATTGTTTAATGATTGGCGGCCTTGTCACATGAAGCAACCTTTTAGGAAAGCTACTTTGCTGCCTGTGCAGCGACCAAAGAACGAGTTATCACATATTCATCACTTGTTAAAGGTGCTTCGCTTATAAACCTGCCAAGTGGCACGACGTGTTGGCTTTCAATTTTATCATCTTTGTCAAAATGCATAAATTCAATTCCAAGATTCTTTGCATCAGTCCTTGCTTGCTTTGCAAAAGTGACATCGGAATGCTCAGTGAAAGTTGGTTTCATATGACGGTCCATTTCGGCTCTCCTCTGGGTAGCGCCAACATCTTTTTTTGACAGTGGCCAATATATTTTAACTAATGCATTTCGTATGCCATAAGCCAAATGAGTACATTGGAAATTGAATCTGAAGGAGAGGAATTATTCAGCGAGCGCGGATTGTCGTAGTTCTCCAGCGACACTGATTTGTCGGCCAATCGTCATAAAGTGATTAGGGTTTATAGACTCACGGTTAACACGAATTTCATAGTGCAAATGCGCTCCAGCTGACTTGCCTGTGTTACCCATTTTACCAATAATATGATTTTCACTCACATAGTCACCATTCTTAACGGTGATGCGCGCAAGGTGTGCATAAGTTGTAGCTACACCATATTCATGCTGAACTCTTACTACTTTACCGAATGAGCCTTCTTTGCCTGCAAAAATAATTGTGCCTGGAGCAGTTACTCTTACGTTTTCTTGCCAAGTCCCAGCAAGATCAATGCCGTGATGAAAAGTTATTTTTCCAGTCTTTGGATGTCTGCGTTTACCATACTCACTTGAAATGTAGAAGTGTAACATTGGTGGCTTGAATGGGATTTTACGCAACGCAGCACGGTGTTCTGCGAGGTTTATCATCATACTCTGAAATTCATTATCGCTTAACTGACTCTTGATTAAACGAGGCGCTGGAAGCACCTCTTGTGAAATTCCAAGTTTTGAAACGATTGACCGAATATAATCAATTTCCTGCTGAAAGGATAGCAGCATTTTTTTGGTGCGGGCTGCCTTGGTAATAATGGGCAAAACAGGTCCATCCTGTGTAATCTGAGCATCAGATGTTAGACCATTTTCTGGCACAATAGTTTTTGTTTTATTGCCTGAGAAATCCCGCGGTTCTATCTTGTTTTTTTGTTGATAAATTGAAAGTTTATAAGGAAGTGGAGGGTCAAGGCTAATTGGCGCTATTGGTGAAGTGTTTTTTTTGTCAGTTTTTTGTTGAATTGTTTTAGAAGGATTTAAAACACCATCAAAACTTGGCAGTAACGCGATAGCAAATTCTTGCGCACGTGTGACTAAGCTCTCATTCCCCCCCCCCTCGCTGGAAATTGGTTTTTTCTGCGCAGTGGGCGTTTTAATTTTCGCTTTGACGGCGGTATCCATATGCTGTTCGATAGCGTCGTATTTTGATTCTTGGATTGGTGAGTCCAAGTCAGACTTTAAGTCTTCAACTGATGAAGTTTGTGTTGAATTGCTTTTGGAGATGGAATTTTTTGCTTCACTGCCGAGAGTGATACGTTTCCCACCATTAATAATCATTGGCATTTCATCAATAATTTTGTGTTCTGTAGTTGCCCCATAATTGGGTGTCTGTGGGTTGTTATAATTGGGACTATCAGAATTTTCATGGAAAGGCTGCGGGTGTTTGTCGGTGATGTTGTAAGGTTGCTTCGCTCGGGATGCTGATAGCTGGTATGGTTGCCAAGTAATAACGCGAGCTCTGGAGAGAGCAATATGAGGTTTAATTTCAACATTTGAAGTGCTGCTGGCCCGCGCTGTCTGGATAGTTTCATCGCGTATCACTTCGATTGCACTATAACTAGCAATTAGTGTTGAGTAAAAGATTGTAGCAACTCCAGCCATGCAAATAAGAATGCCACCTAAAACAAATGAAGGCTTGAGGGTCACTTCTACTGGGCCACCACGGGTGAAAAACAGAAATCTATTCTCACTCAAAAACCAAAGCCTGTCTGTTGTGGTTGTTGGCATGTCAGGTTGATTGCCCCGACGCATATCTGGAAAAAAACGGTTGCTAAGATTGGCAAGGTTTAAGCGTTTTACTAGATTATTAAAGACTAATTTTGATATTTTTTTGCCTTCCACTGCCATTTCCTACTTATCCTAATCTAGTCCAAATTACCAAAATGAGAAGAAGGTTTGTTACTACTTGAATGCCAATCATAAAAAATAAAAATCGGTTTGAGACTTGATTTCGTACATTCAAATTGAAGGTAGGCATCTTAGAGGCCATTTCAAGACTTTTATATGCTTTAACTGTTTCATCAGAAACGGTCGAGGAGGTGTCTTCCAATGAAGACTTACTCTGTTGAGCTTCTCTATCTGTTTTGTTATCAGTGCCCACGTCACTGTGCGTAATTGCAATATCAGCTTTATCGCCGATAGAGCGCGAAGCTTCTGAAAGGTCACGGTTCGAGACAATGGCTGCCGAAACTTCGTTCCTCATTTCCTCTATCCGTTTGCGAATATCGACGACTTCATTAGCCATTATTTACTCTAGGTTTTGCTGAGATGCTCAAAAAAGACATTAATTAAACTTAAGCTCAATGGATGATATAAGCAAATGACGTGCCATGTATTTTGCGAAAATCACCATAATATGCAATACTAAATTTAAAGGGATTTCATTTACAAGGCCAGATGCTTATGGAGCAACAATAAAATGATAGTAGAATCAAGAATATATGATGTTTGGTATTAATACTCCTGAGCCATCAACAAAAATCGAGCGCTCTAGAATTAGTGAAGACCTGCGAATCACTGGTTCCATTTCTGCGTCTAAACCAGTCATAATGTCAGGCCAGCTTGATGGTAATATCGATGCCGTGTCGATGCACATTGCATCAACTGGAGTAATTAACGGTGACATAAAAGCGGATAACCTAAAAATTGATGGTACAGTCATCGGTAACATTGTTGCGGAACAACTGCACCTATCAGCAAGTGGCTGCTTAAAAGGAGAGGTGCGATGTAGATCCGTTGTTATTGATGAAGGTGCAAATGTTGAGGCGAAATTTATTAAGGAATTGAATGTGAATGGATAAGCTTGGGAGCAGGGCGATAATAGGGGTTGGTGTGAAGTTTTCTGGTACAATTACCGGCGCCCGTGCGATTGAAATTAACGGCAGTGTCATTGCTGATTTATCAGCTGACAAAGTAACTATTGGCTCAAGTGGAGTTTTTGAAGGTTCTATTCGTGCCAATCTTGCGGTGATTTCAGGTGAATATGATGGGGCCATGGAAGCTGGAAGTGTTTGGGCTACAAAAACTGCAAGAATTTCTGGAAGTGTTCAGTATAAAACTTTACAGATGGATAGAGGTGCGGCACTGAATTGTCATGTGGTTCATAACTGGGTTGTCGAGTCTAAAGATCAGCAAGAGTATACAAAAGAGGACTTTGATCACTCTTTGCCAAACAGTGAGATTAAGACAGTGGAAATAGATCAAGATCCTAAAAATAAGACTTCTCAACAAAATGAGAAACTGCTGGATAAGAAAAAAGGTGGATAAATTTGGTGATGAAGCCACACGAGCAAATGAATAGTCTGCCGGATGAGGCAACCTATATTATAGAGGGATTAGTAATGGAAGGATCACTGAATGGCGGTGAGCATCCAGTTGTAATTGAAGGGCATTTTAAAGGTGAGATCAATGCTGTTAATGTTGTTGTAAGACAACAGGGAACCGTTGATGGAACTATAAAGGCTGAAATAGCTTCCATCTGTGGAAATTTTAAGGGAAACTTGGTTTGTGAGAACCTTATAGTTACTGAAAGTGGTGTTGTCGAAGGTGACCTTAAGGCAAACAATTTATCAATTGATCTTGGAGCAGAAATAATTGGCTCTATCAGCAGAATAACTTGAAACTGCCTGTGTTTGAGATAAGCCGTTTTCTATGTCAATCTTACTATTGAAATTTTGCGTTTCAAACAATGTCTATATTTAGTAACCTCTGGGTTATCAATGTTTCAAGCGTCTTCATCTAATTGGCGAGTTAAATCGTCGCACAGTTCTGCAGTGATAATGCATTGGTCCATAAAGGCCATAGTTTCAGCGCGGCCCTGCAGTTGGAACAAACGCATCGCTGCATAACGTCCAGCTGCCATTGCTACTGTTAAGGGCATTTTTTCATCAGTTGCCACGTCTTCAAGAACGATTTCAATAGAATCTCGAATTTTTTCAATTTTATATGTGTCTTTGTCAGAGAGTGTCGTGTGACTATTGATGACTTCTGAAATATTTGCGCGATGCCTGTCTAGTTGAATGATTTCACCCATTTTTTAATTTCCTCGCGCTAGTTTTAGTGGACATTTCATCATCCGAGCTTCAATTTGAATTGATGAAGCGTACGCATTGGTCTCAGATTGTTCCATCAAGACAGGAACCAATATGTTGGAGCTGAGCCGATGAGCCTCATTTTTTAGAATAATAACTGCATCATCCATTGTACCTTTGTGGCGTATTTCGATGGCGCCAATTGCGCTGCAGCCAGCTAGGTTGCTGTCTGTACGATTACTGAACTGGATTAATCTTGAACCCTCTACTGGGACAATCGGTGTTGGCGCCAGTGGCATTAATTTATCCTCTCTAGAACTTTCATCCATATTTTGGGTGATTTCTAATCTTAGTTTGTCCTGTTGCATCTTATCCCATTCAGCTGTGGGAACAACTACGACTGAGGCCATGCCGTTTTCCCGATTATCAAGCAGCATCTGACAGCCACTTGTTGTCATGCCAAGAGCAATCAATGTGACTAATTTTAATAAAATAATGTGCACGTGACAAAACCGTCGTAGTTATAAAAATGTTCATTCCTAGTAACGACCAAATTTCTCAAACCTTTAACAAGAAGTATCAAATTCTTTAAATCAAAAATAATTTATTGATTGTTCTTTGAATTTATCCCTAGTTTTGGCTTTTAAATTTATAATCTTTTTTAAAAATTATAAACATTTAATACCAGCCTCGTTTAAATTAAAAAATTAAATGAATATCATGTCGATATAGTTACACAAATTTGTCAGACTTTAATAAAGCTTTGCAGTGGTATTTATAAGATTTGATCTTGCAAACTTTATTTTTGAGCTATTAAATATTTTCACAACATAATTAGGTGCTTAACTTCTATATTAAGAAAGTTATTTTGCTTTGTTATATGTCTCCTTTCCTTTGTTGATTCGTTTAGGCTTACCTTTAGTCATTTAGAGATAAAGGCGCATGCGCATCATGCAATGCGTTAGATCATAAGCTGAAAAATTTGAACGCGAGGATGTTATTCTGACCTTGGCAGAGCGGTTACTACCTCAATCAGGTTACGGTGTGGTGACGATGCAGGAAGTTGCGATTTCAGCTAAACTTGTGAAGGGAACAGTTCACCTTTTTTTTGATAATCGTGAGACTCTGATATTTACAGTGTATGATAGACTTTTTGATCGATGGATCGAACAATTTGAATCCTGTCAACGATAGGTGACTAGCGTTCATTTTTTTTGCCGTGATTTTGCGTGTCATTATGCTGATAATCTATTATTTTTAGAATTAGCTCGGCTCGTTTTTTGAGCCAAAAGTTACTCATTATGCTTATGTTCAAAGCAAACGTGCAATGGCGCGGTGGGTAAAAAGGTTGGCTGGACTAGCGTGCTCAGAACATAGTGTTACGCCAGCGCAGTCGCAAAAGTTTTTGGGGGTTGTCAACCATAGCTTTTGGGGCTTCACAGATCACTTTACAACAATTAGGCATTGCCGCTGAATTGCCTGACCATGTAAGACTATTTCTCAGTTCGACTAGTTTTGAGGTTATTTTTCTTAACGCAGCCTTTTCTTTTGGAGCCCTGATAACTTCTAGTTGATTAGAAAGCGGGCTATTCCAAAAGGACAATCTGTTTATGTATGAAAATTTTTTCAAGAGAAATTAAAACTTCTCCCTAATATTTATTGGTTTGCTATTAAAAATGAACAAGTGACTAATTAGAATTAGTCGAGAGACTCAATGGCGCAATTTAGAATGGGAACTTTAATAATTTTCAATACTGTCGTTTAATATAATGCTATTCTTGAGAAATAACCGGTATTTTAACAATTTTTTATTGGATTGGGCTAATGTATTTTTGTATTCGAATGACGTTATTGACTGTGGTGTTTTTTTTTGCTGTGGGCTCACAATTTTCCTTTGCTGGTGGAAAAACTTACCAAGGAAAGGAAGCTTCAACTCATTGCACCCTTTGGTCTAATGAAAGGTTGAAATGGCCGCAAACAATTATGGGACGTGAAAAAGCTGAGTGTCGGAGACGTGCAGTTGATAGCTCAACTAGTAACACTGAGTGTAGGTTGTTACGAACTTACATTGATAAAGAAAGTGGTGAGCGCATGTGCATTTATAAGCGTCATGGAACTGGACTTGATGAATTAACCTTAAGTATGTCTGCATTTCTCAATTGCCAGCGAGATTTTATGTGCAAACGGACAGCAAAATAAAAAATGGTGAGACTTCATGACGCAAAAAAAATCATAGAATAGTATTATGATTAGCCAAAAACGTATCTTTGAAATCATTGAAAAAGGCGAAGCAGAGGATCGTGCTAGCCGTTTTTGTGACCTGTTTCTTTTTAGTTTAATTGTTATAAATCTGATAGCGGTCTGTCTTGAAACAGTAAGCCTCCTCTATGAGGAGTACTCTGTTGTTTTTACTTTTGTTGAAGTTTTATCAGTATTAATTTTTTCTATCGAATATATACTTCGCATTTGGTCACGCGCGGCGGCTCCAGACGTTGAAAATCGTCCGGCACTAAGAAAAAGAATAGAGTATATCTTTAGTTTTACTGGGATCATCGATTTATTAGCAATTTTGCCGAGTATAATACCACTTATTTTTGGAGGTGTTGACCTGCGTTGGTTACGTATCTTGCGTCTGATGCGCTTACTTAAATTCTCTCACTATTCCTCGGCACTTGAGGATTTGATTTCAGCTGTACGGCATGAAAGCCGCTCTTTTGCTGCAACCTTGTACCTGCTTGTGCTTGCATTACTAATTTCCAGTTCTTTGATTTATGTTGTTGAGCACGACGTTCAACCAGAGCATTTTGGCTCCATTCCTCAAGCTATGTGGTGGACGGTTATCACTCTTACAACGGTTGGTTACGGTGATATTGTTCCCTTTACCGTCGCAGGGAAATTCATTGCTACTTTAACTGCTCTTATGGGTGTCTGTGTTGTCGCACTTTTAACTGGTATTGTGGCTACTGGTTTTACTAATCAAGTCGCTATGCGGCGAAATCAGTTAGAGGCTGAAATATCATCGGCGCTCAGTGATGGGGTAATAAGTGGTGATGAGGGTAAAAAAATTGAGGACTTACGACAACGTCTCAACATTTCAGAAGATGATGCGCTAGCAATCATAAATTATTTATCGCGGGAAACAAAAGAATAATTGAACACAATTCTTTCTTCTGAGCCAGTTCTAAAGTTGATAAGTGTTATTCTTCAAACGCTTCTCAGATCCCAACATTGAGATAAATTAAAGGTGCTGTTAATTATTCAAAATTTGGTTCAGCTTGGTCAATGTTAGCATTTGATAAGCGATATAAATCTAACATGCTCACTAACAAGATAGAAAATAACAGCGAACAGAAATTCTATTTAAATCAGCTATAAAATAAAGTTCTGTTGAGCACATTTATTTGGTCATCATAAATTAATTCTTTAAGGGAAATCAGGACTTAAAGTGCTTGGACTTAATCGCACTTTCAATCCAAGGTGTTAGTGCAATTAGATTTTGGCTGTGATTGAATATATTTGTTAATCATCACGATATCAGCTTGACCTTTAGGTCGCAAAAACAGTAATAAGTCTTGGGTGCAAACTATATTTTGACGTTCAAGTCAATAATACTTTGGTTTTAGGCGGAGTAGCTCAGTTGGTTAGAGCAGCGGAATCATAATCCGCGTGTCGGGGGTTCAAATCCCTCCTCCGCTACCATTTCTTTCTCGTGAAAACCTCAGTCTTTCCCTCGATCACAGCTTCTGCCGGTTGTTGTTGTTAAAACTGATTCTACGGCCTGAAATGGCTCTTTGTCACTCTAAAAGTGCCCCAAGAGTGACAGAAGAGTGACAAAAAACACGCGCATTATCAGATTTTTATTGGGACCAAAGTTAGCCTTCGTTAACGGAAGCGGGAAGTGATCGACAACAATTTCACTTAGGGGTTGCTTATGTAATGAGTCACCTCTGCATTGGCGTTAATATCCATCGAGGTAGGGACCATCCAAACACCCATTACTGAAGTTATGTATGTCCTGTGCATAGGAGGTGGCTTTCAGCTCTTTCCACTTATGCAGTAGTTATACCGCACCGTAGTAGAAGTAGAGGCAAACTTGGTTTTTACCCTGCTTCATTAACGCACTTAAATATTATCTTATCTCGCACCCCTAGAGGCACAGGCTTTTGGGGGTTTTTCATTTTCAGGCTTGTGAGGCTGGCGAGATGCCCCATAGCCATTTTGCAACCAATTAAGGAGAGCAAATGATACAATTAAAAGACAAAGAAGAAATACAAGAAGAAGAGCATTTAGCCCCCTTTAGTAAACCCAAGCTTTCCTCTGAATACTGGGGCCATAAAAAGACAACAAAGGAGTGTCTTTACTTGTCTTTGCAAGTGGGGGCTTGGGTGCTAGGGTATTCTTATGATGAGTAGGGTATTACTCACATGTTTAGTTGGGTTAGAGGTTAATCCTCTGGCTCCTTCTTTTTCATTGGGGTAGCGTGGATTTCCATGTACTTACGGGTGTAATAAGCCTTTTGGTTTTCATTGTCTGCCGCATCCTTTGGTTTACTCGGAGCCGCCCCCTTACGATCAGGATCGACGATATAGAGGCTGGCTTTATTTGCCACGGTGTTTGCCATGAAATTCTCCTGTGATGTTAAGGCTAGAGGTTTATCCTTTGGCCTTTCTTCCACTAACTTAACTTAAAGACAGCTGATCCATTAGTTTTACTCTACAAATAACTGTTCCATTAGTCAGCTTTTTTGAAGTTGTTAGATTTCAAAAGGACAGTGTTATCGGAACGTCCCCTTGATTTCTTGCTAAGACTAGCATAAGAACCAACCGGTTTAATACTTGGGGGGGAGTGGCAAAACTCTACCTATGCTTGGCCAATTAGTTTAAAAATTACAAGAGGCACCTTATGAAAAAAAACTCCTGACGGCAATAACAACCGCAGCGCTGTTCCCTTTGTGCGCAACAGCACAAGCAGATAATCATACATCTGAGAAAACTGGCTCTGACATGTATGTTGGAATTAGTGTTGGCAAAGCAAAGCAAAACTTAAGTTTTACTAGTGCTGCTGCTGCTGCCATTCATGATCCCGACGTGACCACTATGTCGCTCTTTGTCGGTATGGATTTAAATGAAACCTTTGCAATCGAAGGCTTTTACGCAAACCACGGCAAGAGTACGTTTCGTGGCATCACCGATACAGTTAAATTGTCAACCATGGGCATTGCAGCCAAAGCGGGTACTGATCTAACAGATGACTTTAGAGCATTCGTCAAAGTTGGCTACCACTCTTGGAAGTCGGAGTCTGACACAAAAGATGATAGTACTGATGTCCTGTATGGAATTGGTGTAGAATATAAGCTGACCGAGACCATTGCTGTTGTTACTGGTTATGATCGCGTAACCTATGGCACGTCGAATGTCACTGATATGAGCATTGGCATAAAATATCGTCTCTAACAACAGTGTAAAAATATGCGGACAACAACGCACCAGTTGCCTTTTGTCCGCAGTTACACACAATTTGCGCAATCGGTTTTTTAATAGCTCAATCCAATAACAAAGCCCCATCCTCTAGCCCCTTTTTTGAAATTGTGAGATTATGATGAGTGCTGAGTCTCTGATTTCTTAAGTAGGATTTCTATTCGGTCATAAATCACCTGATTTCTAATCTGTTGTGTGACAGAGAATAATCAATAGCTGGTCCTAGAGGTACAATTCTTGTTGGGTTTACTGTTTCGTGGCTTCCGTAATAATGATGCTTTATATGTTTCATGTTTACAGTGCCATTTATGCCCGGCTGCTGATAAAGGTCACGGACATATCCAATTAAATTTGAATAGTCAGCTATTCTCCGCAAGTTGCATTTGAAGTGACCAACGTAAACTGGGTCGAACCTAACCAATGTTGTGAACAGCCGCCAGTCAGCCTCGGTTATTTGATCTCCAGTTAAATACCGACGTTTTGAGAGGTGTGTGTCTAACCAATCTAATGTTTCAAACAATGGATCAATGGCATCTTCGTAGGCTTTTTGAGTGGTGGCAAACCCAGCTTTATAAACACCATTATTAATCGCGCTATAAATTACAGCGTTCAATTTATCAATTTCAGCACGTAAATTCTCAGGGTAATAGTCAGTGGGGTGAGCACCTATTTCGTTAAATGCGCTGTTGAACATCCGAATTATTTCGGACGATTCATTTGAAACAATGGTTTTGGTCTTCTGGTCCCATAAAACTGGAACAGTAACCCTGCCGGAATAATTGGCGTCAGCGGATGTGTAAATTTGGTGCAGGTTTTCAGCACCATTTATTGTATCTTGCACTACTCCCTCGCCAGCTTTGAATGTCCAACCACTTTCTGCCATGTGCCAATGAACAACTGAGACTGAAATCATTCTTTCAAGGCCCTTTAACTCACGAAAAATTAATGTGCGGTGTGCCCAAGGACAAGCCAAAGAAACGTAGAGGTGATAGCGATTTGATTCAGCTTTAAACCCCGCATCCCCGCTTGGCCCCGCTGACCCATCAGATGTAATCCAGTTTCGAAATTGGGGGGAAGTTCGAACAAACTGACCCTCGGATTCTTTGGTGTTGTACCACTGGTCTACCCAGCGACCGTCCCGAAGTAGTCCCATGATGTTCGTCCTTCTCAGTTTTTGATTGAATTAGAATAAGAGTTTGGTTCAGGCTTTTCCAAGTTTGTCCAAAGAGTAGTTTCCAGCACCATGGACAATGAGAAACAGGAAGCCTCCGGCAATTGAAATATTTTTCATGAAATGGATCATTTGATTTTGATCTGAGAAATCAGCATGAAAAATGGCTGCAGATACGACACTAAAGCCAGCAAAAAGAACGGCAACAATTCGGGTTTGCCAACCAATCATTATCGCTGCGCCACCAAGCACTTCTAATGCAATGACAAAAGGTAGAAGATTACCGGGAACACCCATAGCGTCCATCCACCCCGCGGTGTTGTTATAATTATTCATTTTGTTTAATCCAGACATGAAAAACATGAATGCGATCAAAAGTCTTCCGGCAGGAGCAATAAGCTTTGAGTTATTTATAATAAATTGATCAATGTTTATCATCATGGGCACCTCTATTTTGAGTCACGAGCGGTAGAACATCTCTACCGCCCGGGTTACACTACTTGTTAGCTTTTTTTGCTTCATATTCAGCTTTTTTCTTTTGATAATTTTCTTCGGAAAGGGCGTGCCAGCCAATGCAATTTCCTGTTGGCGACCTTCCACATCCACATTTAGGTGCTTCACTCATTGTTTTAATTCCTTTGTTTCTGATTTGCCTAATTCCAATAGCACTCTATATAAACTATCTACAAAAATGTATTAATAGATGAATTGTAATAAAACTATTAACGCTAGGTTACTAATTTATGATTTATTCCAATGGATTTGAAATGTTTCGTGAAGTTGCAAAACATCAGAGTTTTACCAAGGCAGCAGCTGCGCTCGATGTTTCAAGTGCAGCTGTGAGTAGGCAGGTAAAGTCTTTAGAGCAGCGTTTGGGTTTGCTGCTACTCCATCGAACCACTCGCTCTGTTGCCGTAACAGAGGCTGGGAGGGATTTGGTTGACGCTCTCAACCGAAGCGAGGGCGAGGTTTCAAGTTGTTTGGAACAATTAGGGAAGGGAAAAGAGAAACCGTCAGGAAAATTGAAGATCAACGCTCCAATGGCTTTTGGAGAACGGTTTCTTGTTTCTCCAATTGCTGATTACGCGCGTCTTTATCCAGATGTCATTCTTGATATCGAGTTTGACGATAAACGAGTGCACTTAATCGAAGAGGGTTATGATCTTGTCATTCGCATTGGTGTTCTCGAAGACTCTGGCCTTGTTGCGAAGCGGCTCTGTGATTTTCCGTCCCACATATGTGCAAGCAAAGATTTTATAAACCAATACGGTAATCCATCAAGTCCCGATGACCTACGAAAGCTGCCGTTCGTTCAATACACCAACAGTCCACTTGGAAATACTCTGAACTATAAAGGAAATAGTGGACGAGAGGGTTCAGTCAGCCTTGCGCCCGCTATTTATACGAACAGCCTAGCAATGTTGGTCGAGAGCACATTAAAAGGCATTGGTTTTGCAAGACTTCCAGCTTTCGCAGTGGAAAATCATATAGAAAGTGGGGCGTTAATCCGATTACTTTGTAAAATTGAGTGTTTGCCAGAACGAGCTATTTACGCAATTTACCCCGACAAAAGGTTTTTGCCGCTAAAAGTCAGGAAATTTATTGATTTGCTCTATGACCGTTTGAACTAGGTTATCTTAGTTTTTCAAACCAAACAGAGAACAACAACAACAACCCGACCCTTTAGTCCCTTTTTTGAAGTCGTGAGATTACGATGGGTAAGGGGGTATTAGTTTGTTGGAGTATGGAACCAATTTTACCAAAGAAATACCCCCACCAGTATAAACCAGCAAGGGCAAGTCTTAAGGGAGGGACACCTCTACTAAAGCGTCACTTATTTGGCATTTAGGTTCTTCCCTTTCATATAGGCAAGTGTCGTGCCATAAGTCTTTTTAACCAAGTTTAACGATAATGTTTTTGGCTCTTAGATGAGTTTATCTAAAGAGCATCCTGGCGTCCTTATGACCTGATATCACTACCACCTCAGGAACACTTAACACCATTTCAAAGAATCTTCTGATGGCTTCATGACGAAGGTCGTGGAACCGAAGGTCACACAAGTCAGCACGTTTCCTCAAACGCTCCCAAGCTAACCTGAAGGCGTTAGCATTAACAGGGAATGGAATAGGGGTGTCCTGTCGTGACCTCTGGTTGCTCAAGACTTGGACTGCCTTCTTTGATAGAGGAACTTCTCTGCTGGTTCCATTCTTGGTTAATGGTAGATAAACAATCTGTCGCTCTAGGCTTGTGTTATCCCAAGTCAGACCAAGGATTTCACTGCACCTCATCCTTGTTTCAATAGCAAAGACAACGATGGACCATATGTGAGGATTGAGAGTTAGCTGGGACGCTTGCTCCAGACGCCCATACTCGCCTTTATTCAACCTTCGTTCCCTTGGCTTTGAGGTTGGAGGCATCTTTATGAAGTTGACTGGGTTGGAAGACCGCATCAGCTCCCACTCGTGAGTGGCTACCTTAGTTTTGTATCGTTAATTATGATGCTGAGGGCAGTGACCAGATAAAATCGTTTGCAACATGCACAGGAACTTTTAGGATTTTATTTTGGTTCTGTAAGTGAAAAAATGATGTCCAAAAAACTGAGAAAATATTCCTAAGGGTAGACAAACTAAAAGCGCATAAATTGATAGCTGAAAATACAAAATCTTGAACAAAATAGTGGATATAAGCAATGAGAACGCGACAACAACCCAGTATCTTAAAAATCTTTGAGTACTTCTGTTTGAAGAAAAGGTAAATCCACTATTAAAATAGTATGACCATTGATTGCTTATAATAAAACCTACCACATAGCCGACTGTCGGCATGTTCAAGAAGCTTGTGAACGCTCCAATTATAGACACGTGAATAATGACGCCGACTGAACCAACTAAACTGTATCTAAAAAACGTTTTAATTAAGTCCAAAATTTTGCAGCCCGAGATAGCGCAAATGACATGTAGGCTTTTTCCAACAATTGACGGACTTGTTTTTGAGAGAGAGTTTTGTGCTGATAAACAAGTTGATATTGGTTAAAATTTTCAAACTGTTTTGCTGTAATCTCTGATTCCATGAATTTATAAGTTGCTGTTCCGGGGTATGGCGTAAAAACAGAGTATTGTGCGATGTTTAAGCTCAAGGCTTTGGAGTATTCTATAGTTCCTATACATGTTTCGTAAGTGTCACTGGGCTGTGCCAATATAAACATACCAACTGATTTTATATTATTTCGCTTTAATAAGGATATTTTGTGAAATTGTTCGTCATTATCAACAGATATTCTTTTAACTGATTTCCTGATATGCTCAAACGCCGACTCAATTCCAAACTTTAGCGTAGTGAACTTAGCCTTTGATGCGAGTTTAATAAATTCTTCATCAAGATTTCTTAGGTGTAGCTCTGCGCTGAATTCGAGGTCAAGATCCGAATTTACAATCTCACCCAAAAGATCTTTGGCCTGTTTTATGTCAATTGAAAATACAGGGTCACGGAAGACGACATGTGCACCAGGGTACAAACTTGCCAGTTCTTTTAAATTTTTAATGGTATTATCAATGGACGGTGAAAATACTTTACGGCCTTGAGTAGTAGGGTAAGTGCAATACTCCGAGCATGAATATGGGCATCCCCTATTAAAAATTACAGGTAAAAATGCCTTTTGGCCGCTAATAAGAGCGTTTTTTGGGATAGGAAGACCATTTTCCCCCCACCTAATAGTTACCAATTGATTAGCCGCATCCGTATCTTTTCCAAAAACTAATTCATTATCCTTTAAACCAAAGATTAACGATGGGTCTTGGAAGATTTTGAGATCTATAAGCTCATAATTTCCACTCAAAATTATACAATTATCTGGCAATGTTAAAGGCGTTTTACTAATGAAAGTGCCGCACATTATTATTGGTTTTAAGAAGAAGGAGCTGATTGCATTTAGCCATTTGATTTCAGTCTCAAAACAAACGATAGAACTACAAATAAGGATTGCATCAATGCCATCAAGTATAGGAATGTCACAGTTTTCACCAACCCTTTTATATCTACAATGATGTCCTTGACTGACAAGCTGCTGCAAAAGTTGGGCAAAAGATAGGTTTGGCCAAAATATTGATTTTTTAATAACTCTTGACGCTACTGAACCGAATATACCATCGCCAAGATCATTTGACGTGCCATACCCACCAGCAGTATCCTTTGAAATACGGTAATGAGCTTCTTTATAAACATCTAGAAAAAGATAATTCAAGTTTTTCCCCTAGTTAATAGGTAGTGAAAGAGAAAAATGTGCGTTACAAATTTAGTAAATTTATTTCCAATTATAAGATATTTTTGGTCTGAGCCGTTTTGAGCAAAGGATTGATTAAGTTGTACAGCCATCTCATCAAGCGAAGTCGAAAACAGGTTTGCTAGCATGCCTAATGCAGGTTTTATAGGTGGTACCATAACATATTTAGTTGAGTGATTAGTAGCACTTTGCAGGGAGAAAAGGTCAAGTTCCAATCGTTTTATCCGTTTGTAATGACTATTGTTTAACATTGGGACCACTGCAAGGGAAGACCCTATTATATAATACTTCACATGTTCTTCAGACTTCATTAGGGTTTGAGAAATTACAGATTCAATTGCATTTTTCATTATTTTTGAACTGGAATACAAATTTTTATCAGACGGAGTGGCAGCAAAAACTATAGTTGCTTTTGCTTCATGGTTATTTGTGAGAATGATTTTGATTTTTGTTATTAAATCTTGGGTTCCGTTATAGAGTTGCACTAAGTCCGTAGCTAAAATAAATTTTCTATTTTTTCTTAGCGGTTGAGTGGAAAACAAAATGTATTGATAATACATTTGTCGTGTTTCTGTGTTTTCTAACAAGGCTTGTGATAAAGTTGAATTGCCACCAATAACAATTAATATTTTAGACATGGGTTCTCCGGCTTTTTGGATCAAATGAGGTTTTTTCAACTTTAGCAAGGTGACCTTTTTTAAACGCCGTTGTCTTGCCAAGAGTTTAATGGACAAAAACATACAGTAGCTACAACAAGAAATATTTTAAAGAGTATGCGTGATATCTTGCCACTTGGTAAAGTAAAGTTTAAATGAAAAAAGTTCTTATTATTGGAAGTGGTAATCTGGGGTGCCGGCATATTCAGGGTTTATATTATTCTGATTTTGCTATTGAAATTCATATTGTTGACACGTTTAACTTGTCGCTTTTGAAATGTAGACGCTTTATTGATTCTAACGATCTTAGTGCAACTGATAAGGTTATAAATTTTTATGATAGCGTAACCCATGTTGAACAAAAAACATTTTTTGATTTGGTGATTGTGTCCACTACAGCAACACAAAGAAGTGAGACTCTCCTTGGTTTGTTTAAAAATATTAATTCGCGATTTTGGCTAATAGAGAAGCCTTTGGTTCAATCTTCAAAGCAACTTGAGATGGTGATTGATGCTGCTCCAAATGAAGGTGCTTATGTAAACTATGCCCGAAGAGAAATCGAATGGCATCAAGATATAAAAACTAAATATTTTTCTTATGAGCCTGTGAATGTCAATGTTTGCTCTTCAGACTTGGGCATTGCATGTAACAGCTCGCATTTTGTAGACTTGATTAATTATTGGACAGGGGAATTTCCAATAAATCTTGACTCCTCAGGCCTTGAGAAAAAGTGGCATAATTCAAAGCGCGAGGGCTTTAAAGAAATTGAAGGTGAGTTAATTGTAAACTTTTCAGGCGGCTCAAAATTAAGCCTTTTGTCAGCAAAAAATGTAAAATTGGCTCAGATCGCAGGCACCTTTATCAAAAGCCAAGAAGGTTTCACTATAAACGAAGCGCTAGGTTGGCAGTCATTTCAAGGAAAATTTTCGGATAATAAAGGTTTTACACCCCAGAGTTTAATTACAGGTGTATTATTCGACAAATTAATGGGCGGTGAAGGGACGCAACTTACAGATATCCACACTGCGGCCAAATGCTTTGCTCCACTATTAAAGGAGTTGGAATCTCACTGGGCGAGGTCTTCAGGTCGCAATAGTAAAAAGGTTTTGCCGATTACTTGACGGTACCCCCCTCTATCAGCTCTTCTGCCATATTTAAAGCGTTGTAAGCATCTTTTAAATTTGCTGAAATGCTAGGAGTTTGGAAACCTTCAACAAGTCTTTTGTATTCTAGGCTTTGGCCCAAAAAACCTGGCTTTATATCATTTTTTTGATTATCAAAGACGTTAAACGCATGGATTTCGGTTGGGGAATATTTTCTTACTGGGTAACTTTTAGTAGGTTCAGAAATGGTCATTCCATGGTAATGCTGATATGTTTCAAACGGTTCTAGTAAAATTCTACTATCAGCTGACTCCAGCGTTAATGAAAATTTTGCTGGAGAATTCCAGTTTAAATTTATCGAACAAATGTGGCCTTGTGAACTCTTGGCTATGGCAACTCTGCCAAAAAGGGGGTCAACAGGATGTTGCTCGACATGTAATAATTCAATATCGCCCAGTAGAAACCGTAAAATGTCCAAGCCGTGAATGGAATTGTAAAGAACGGGTGCGTATGGCTCTTCATTATCAGAGAACACTTGTTCAGGTAAGTTTATCGATGCTCTTATGCATGAGCTTTGATCTTTGACAAATTCTTTTGCTTTTAGAACCGTACTGTAATGCCGCCGATTGAAACCTACCATTACGGAAGGTGGAGGAAAAATTTTGTATTTGGAAAGTTGTAAAGAGCTATTGCCGACAGGCTTTTCAACTAAGATGGGTTTGTTTTGAAGAATAGCAATGTCAAGCAGTTTTTGGGTTGAATTGATAGAGGAAGCGATAATAACTCCGTCCCATTGATCACTGGCATGCAATAACTTCAATGGGTCCTCCCAAATATTTGGGATTCTCATTCGGTCAGCAAAATGACCAATAGTTTTGGATCTTGGGCTTGACGCGCAATGAACCACAGACAAGCCTACAGTATCCATTGCAGTCTTATGAGCCTCTGCTATTGCTCCAGATCCAATCAAGGCGATCCTCTTTTGCCCTATCACTCTTGACTCTTTTCTTTTGCTAAAAACATTTTTAGTTAGATTTACTTTAGATTTTTTAATGTTACTGACCAGATCGGCTTTGTCACTGTTTCAAATGTTAGCAAGAAATTCTTTGATCTAATACTCTACACCGAACTTGTTAGATGAATATAACAATGTTTAACCTGTAATTGTTTAAAAACTTAATCAGGAATATGATTATGGTAATGCAAAGACCTTTGAATCATGTTATATTCCTCACTGTTGAAATGTTGTGTATTAGATTTTGTTTGTTTTGTAGGTGATTGGAATTTAGTTGGAATGAGAATTGAAGATGTGCAGTCACGATTTCAATCATTTTTGGCCAGACGTCACCCATCTCTATTGTTTTCGCGAAAAATAAACTTTTCAAGATCTTGCAATATTTCTATATCAAATGAAGCAAAAGTTAGTGGTTCTATCACTTGCATAAATGCCAATATCACGCTCAGAGATGGGGTAAGAGTTGCGAGAAGTAGCGCTATTGGAGCTGGACAAAATGGAAAGCTCTTTTTTGATACAGATGTTCATGTTGGCCCTGGTTCTGAAATAAGTGTCAGTGTTCACTCATTATTCATTGGGTGTAAGACCACATTTCATTCTAATGCGACATTGACTGGAGATATTGCGATAGGGAAAGGCTGTATTTTTTCCCCCGGCACGGCGGTAATCAGTGATAATCATGTCACTGATGGGCATGATCCTATCCGGAGCCTTGACAAAATTTATATCGATAAACACGGTCACTTGCCTAACAAACCAGTGAGAATTGGGGATGATGTTTGGGTTGGAATGAATGCAATAATCTTAGGTGGTGTTTCGCTTGGAGATGGTTGTATTGTCGGTGCTGGATCAATCGTAACGCGTGATTTCCCTGCTTATAGCTGCATCGCAGGAAATCCAGCAAAATTGATAAAAAATAGGTGAGGTTGTATGCTTAATTCTAGATTTCAATATCCACTCCTTAGTGATAGAGAAAAAGCTCGCTCCGATTTTTTTGGTAGAAGTTCTATTTTTGAATTTTTGCTAGCTCGAAAAAAATGGTGTTTTTATTATCTGGCTCTTGTTAAAAGAGCGTTGCGAGGACTCAACGATAGATTTGGGCATTTGAGATTTGAAGGGCATGTTAAGCTTGATAAAGATTTTAAATTTGAAACGGCACGCGCAAAACCGAGAGGGGCGTGTGTTGACGGGGTTTATTTTAGTAGTAGCTACGAACTAGACTTCGAAGAGTTGCCATTAACGGCAAGAGCTCAAGTATTAGCGGTAACTTCTATTCTAAGGGTCTATTTTGCAGACAACGTTAATATTGACAAAATTAGTTTATGGCGAAATGAGCATGTGCCGGTTGATGTTGCGGAACGTACGGTTGAGGTGTTTGCTGACAGTTTTCATCAAGATTTAGTAATTGATCAATATAATGCGCAATTATTCATTCTTTTGCACGATACTGCGGATGAGCATGGTCCGTTTGAGTTTTTAAATGGTTATAAACAGATCGACCATATGCCGTATTATAAAAAGAGAAATAAAAGAATACCTGTCTGTGAGACTCAAAAATTAATTGGTAAACGCGGTGATTTTTTGCTATTTTCGACAGGGTCAACATTGCACCGCGCAACTATTCCTTCTATTGGCAAATCAAGAGATATTTTAAGTATTGCTTTCTTTCCTAGATACACTGGTATTGGCACAAAAAGTGAGACTTTGTCTTCACAATTGTAATTAAGGGAACGGGCTCTTTATCAAGGGTGTGAAGATATGCAGTTATGCAGATTGGCCAGTTAGTTGAGATGAATTTTTTAAAAAAGGTATCTGTTTTATTAAAAAGCGATGAAAAATTCGCTGCTTTTTCGTTACTTGGGCTGATGTTGATAAGTATGGTCCTAGATACCATTGGCATTGGCATGGTTATTCCAGCCCTAAGTATCTTTATTGAAGGAAAAGTTGATTTTCTAGGTTTCACGTGGAGTGCAGAAGGTCTCAGCGAATCTTCTGAAAAATTAGCGACAATCGGGATGCTTGGTTTTCTTTGTTTGTATCTTGTGAAAAGTGTTTTCATGACCTTTTTTTATTGGAAGCAGTCAAAATTTATTTTTGCTTTTCAAGCAAGTCTTTCAAGACGGCTATACTCAATTTATTTGCACCAGCCTTATCCTTTTCATGTGAGGAACAATTCTGCGAGTTTGATTAACAACGTCACTCTGCAAGTTGGTCACATGGTAGGAATCGTTCAAATGCTACTAGTTGTGATTGCTGAAGGGCTTGTTATTGTTGGGCTATCCTCACTTTTGATCCTTATTGATCCTATTGGTGCTTTGACTGCGATTGGGTTTTTGTTTTCTGTTATCTTCCTTTTTCACCGCACTGTGAGGTCGGTAATTCATCGCACGGGACAAAGACATTATTTCCATGAGGGAAAGAGACTTCAACATCTTCAGCAAGGCCTAGGTGGCGTTAAGGAGATAAAGGTTTTGGGCTGTGAAGGTGCTTTTGTCGAAAAGTATGATTATGAAAACAAAGGCGCTGCAACTGCAGGACGATTTCAATTTACGATGCAGGCTTTACCGCGAGTTTGGCTTGAATTTATTTTTGTGAGTGCTGTTAGTATTGTTGTTACTGCCCTAGTTTTTCAAGGTAACAGTGTTAACCAAATTATTCCAGTTCTAGGTTTTTACACCCTTGCCGCATTTAGGCTTTTGCCAGCTTTGAATCGCGCTTTGACTGCTTTCCAAAATGCGAAGTTTGCTTTTCCTGCTTTTTCCGTTATCAGCAATGATTTAATTGAACTTAAATTGCAGTGTCATGCTGCTCAGGATGGGGACATTCTTTTTAATGAAAAGCTGGAGTTAAAAAAGATCAGGTTTAGCTACGCTGACAAAGGACTTTTGGTAATTGATGACTTAAATTTAAAAATAAAAAAGGGAGAGGCAATAGGTGTAATTGGGAAGAGTGGGGTAGGAAAATCAACTCTTATAGACATCCTACTTGGGTTGCAAAGTCCAAGCTCGGGTGACATTAGTATTGATAGTCATAGCATAGTATCATCGCCACGTTCTTTGATGCAACTTGTCGCTTTTGTTCCACAGCAAATACATCTGACTGATGACACACTGCGGCACAATGTTTGCTTGGGTGTGGCAAATGATGAAATCGACAATAAAAAAGTTGTTAAAGTACTGGAACAAGCACAACTAAGTCAGTTTGTTGAAGAATTAGAGAGTGAAATTGGAGAACATGGAGTTAGACTGTCGGGTGGGCAGAAACAAAGAATTGGTATAGCAAGAGCGCTTTATCAAGATCGCCCAATTCTAGTTTTGGATGAGGCTACAAGCTCACTCGATGAGGCAACAGAATCGGAGTTTATAAAGATTATAATGGAATTGAAATCCAGCAAAACTATTGTAATGATTACCCACAGGCATGAATCATTAAAGTTTTGTGATAAAGTCTTCGAGTTGAAGAACGGCAAACTTAATCTAATTAGACCGACTAAAAAAAATAATTTTTGATTTAGTTTGATTTTGGTGAAGTGAAATTATTTAAAAACTAGAATTTATTTAGGTAAAAGTTTTGAAAAATAGCAAGATTATTCCTTACGCCTGCCAAGATATTGATCAATCTGATATTGACGCAGTTACAGATGTTTTAAAGGCTGAATTTTTGACGCAAGGGCCCAAAGTAGAAGAGTTTGAAAATTCAGTTTCTTCTTATTGTGGTGCCAACTACGCGATCGCTGTGAATAGTGCGACTAGTGGTTTACAAATAGCGTGCCAAGCGCTCGGAATAGGCCCTGGTTCGTTGGTTTGGACTTCTACCATTACTTTTGCAGCGACGCCAAATTGCGTTCTAAATTGTGGTGCAAGAGTAAATTTTTTGGACGTTTCCTTACAGACATATAACGTGTGTCTTGACGATTTAGAAAATAAACTTATAGATGCAGAAATTAAAGCTGATCTGCCTGATGTAGTCATTGCCGTTCATATGGCTGGATCCTCATGCGATATGTCAAAGATACATCAATTAGCAATAAAGTATGGATTTAAGGTTATTGAGGATGCCTCTCATGCTATTGGCGGCTTTTTTGATGAGAAGCCAGTTGGCAGCTGTGATCATAGTGACATAACGGTGTTTAGTTTTCATCCTGTAAAAATCATTACATCTGGTGAAGGAGGAATGGCTGTAACAAATGACCCTGTTTTGGCAAGTCGAATGAAAAAATTTAGGAGCCATGGAATTAGTAGTGATCCTTCAGACATGCTTGAACGTCCTAAAAATGAAATTTGGAACTATCAACAGGTTGATTTGGGTTTTAATTTTAGAATGACAGATATGCAAGCAGCCCTTGGCTTATCACAAATAGCGAGGATTGATGAGTTTGTTGCAGCAAGGCGTCGTATAGCAAAAAAATATGATGACGATCTTAAGGAACTCCCACTTAATCTTCCCAAGCGTTTTAAAAACGTTCAATCGAGTTACCATCTATATATTATCCGTATTAAATTAACTGAGGTTAAAAAATCTCAGCCAGAAGTTTTTGATTTCATGCGTAAAAATGGTGTGATGGTAAACTTACATTACATCCCTTGCCACCTGCAGCCTTATTATGCGGGACGCGGTTTTAAAAGGGGTGCATATCCTAATGCTGAGCAATACTTCCAGGAAGTAATAAGTTTACCTCTTTTCCCGCATCTATCTAGTGGGGACCAAGAGCGCTGCATTGAACTATTGTCAACGGCGCTATCTTAATGATTATAGCGGTTATACCAGCTCGAGGTGGTAGCAAAAGGATACCTCGGAAAAATGTTAAGTTGTTTATGGGTTTACCAATGATAACGTATTCCATAAATGCTGCGCTGAATTCAAAACTTTTTGATAAAGTCATTGTAAGTACAGATGACCATGAAATATGTAGTATAGCAAAGGGCTGTGGGGCAGAGGTGCCTTTTTTTAGACCAGACTGTTTATCAGACGATTATACGCCAACAGTTCCAGTCATCCAACATACAATAGACTATCTAATGGGAAATGGTTTGAGAGTTGATGCGGTGTGTTGCATTTATCCATGCGCACCATTGATTAATATTAATGATTTGATTGAGGCTTTTAGTATATTGAAGGAAAACAGTAATAAGTATGTTTTTCCTGTTGTTAAGTTTCAATCTTCAATTAGGCGAGCCCTGAAAAAAGAATGCTCAACTAATGCTGTAGCTCCCTTTTTTGCTGAAAATGAACTTGTAAGGACACAAGACCTTGATGATGCATACTTTGACTCAGGAAGCTTCTATCTTGCCAAAAAAAAAACATGGCTAACTTCATTAAACATTCACTCTAATAGTGTAGTTCTAGAGGTGCCTTTTTGGCGAGGAATTGATATTGACGATGAGGAGGACTGGGTGCTTGCTGAAAACATGTGTAAATTTTTAAGAAAGTAAAATCAGTAAAATGGAAACAGCGATATTGGCTTCAAAAGCTAAGTTCTTATTGCGTTGGGTGATAAATGAATATTGCTATTCGCACTGATTGTTCAACGGTTATTGGCAGTGGTCACGTGATGCGCTGTATTGCGTTAGCTGAAGAATTTCTTTTACAAGGCCATAATGTGATATTTGTTTGCCGAGCGATACCTGGCCACAAAATTCAAAACATTATTGATAAAAACTTTGAAGTTCTTGTTCTGGATGGCTTTGAAAAATACATAGCAAGAAATGAGGATCATAACACATGGCTTGGAACAACAGAAAATATTGATGCGGAAGAAACAATTGCAGCTTTAGCTGATTCTGGGGATATTGATTGGGTTGTGGTTGATCACTACGGATTAAACTGTAGTTGGGAGAACAGTGTTAGAAAGTTGAATTGTAAAATTCTAGTAATTGACGATCTTCTATACCGTGAGCATGATTGTGACCTTTTTCTGAATCCAAATTTCAACGACTGCAAAAACGACAAAATGAATATTAATATATCAGGTGATATAAAATTGCTTGGACCCAAGTATGTTTTTTTGCGTAACAGCTTCAGGCAAATCAAAAGCACTTTTTTATCAAATAAATTGCATAAAATTTTGGTGTTCATGGGAGCTGGTGACACAGGAAACAGTACAAAAGGGGTGATTGGTGCCCTTGCTGATTTCAAAAATCTGGAAGTAAAAATAATTATTGACGCTAGCAACAAAAATAAATTTGCTCTCTTAGAGCAATGTGCTTCCATTGGATTTAAGTGTATGGTTGAACCAGAAAACTTTTCTCAATTAATGGCGGAGTCAGATTTGATGATTGGCACTCCTGCGACAACAACATGGGAGAGATGTTATCTAGGAACACCCTCTATTTTATTTAGCACTGCCAAAAATCAAATACCAAATGGTGTTGGCGCGGCAAAGTCAAGGATAGCATTTTATCTTGGTTCAGTGAACGAGGAGAGTTTAGAGAAAATGCAGAAAATAATTTCTTTTTTGGAGAAAAGATTTTTCTGTTTGGAAATTATGAGAAAAAGAGCAAAAGGTATCGTGGACGGATATGGTGTGAGCAGGGTCGTCTGGTTAGCTGAAATGCGTGGAAAAAAATTGAATAGTGTAAATTCAATGAGGCCAGCGGGAGTTGATGACATTGATTTCACGTTCGCCTTAAGGAATGAATATGAGGTCTACAAATATTTTTTAAACCCATTACCAGTTACTTATGTATCTCATAAATACTGGTTTGAAAAAGCACTTAAGGGTAAGGATTGCAAAATGTTCATCTTAGAAAAAAAAGGCTATTCGGTTGGTGTTTTAAGATTTGATATTAAGACTGATGAAGCTGTGATTTCAATTTCACTGGTGCAAGGAAGTCAAGGCAAAGGACTTGGAAAGTTGTACTTAGAAATGGCCTGTGAGTGGTTGGAACAAAATTGCAGTAATGTTCGTCTAGTGACGGCTAAAGTGAAAAAAGAAAATGTTGCGTCCTCTAAGATGTTTGTGAGTGCTGGATTTGTTAAACAAGCCAACTCGGTGTATGGTTTGAGCCTAATTTAAGCGAAAATTGAAATGAAAATTATAATTGCAGCTAAACACGATCGTTACAAGATTGTTGTTAAGCAACTATTTAAAGCTGGTGTTTATGTTGAATATTGCAAAACACCAAAAGAGTTGAATAACGCAATCAATCAGCCGCTTAAATTTGATCATATATTTTTTCTTCACTGGTCATGGGTAGTTCCAAAAACTGTCTTTAAAAAAATCCACTGCGTAATTTTCCATATGACAGATCTTCCATACGGCCGCGGTGGAAGTCCCTTGCAAAATCTTATTGAAAGGGGTCACACTGACACCATGATTTCCGCTATAGTTTGTGATAGCGCTATAGACTCAGGGGCTGTTTATTGTAGAAGAAAGTTATGTTTAGGTGGATCCGCTGAGGAAATTTTGCTGAGAGGAGCTATCATTATGGCAGAGATGATATCTGAAATATTGATCAACAAACCAAAGGCAGTAGAACAACAAGGTGCTCCAGTTTATTTTAAACGAAGAACTCCTGAGCAAAGTAAGATTGATCCTGATGCTTCTCTTTTGAAGGTGTTTGATAAAATACGAATGCTTGACGCAGATAGTTATCCCAGAGCTTTTTTAGAAATGGGGGATCTTCACTTCGAGTTCAAGGATGCTAAAGTAGAAGGCAACAGTATTGTCGCAAAAGTTGAAATAAAAAAGATAGAAACGCCATGAGAAAAAAAATTCTAGTAGTTGTTGCTCATCCAGATGATGAAGTTCTTGGGTGTGGGGGAAGCATAGCTAGGTGGTCTGTTGAAGGACATTTGGTCCATGTTCTGGTATTGGCTGACGGTGTCGCTGCAAGATTTAAAAATAGTGAAGGGTTTGGCGATGAACTTAATAAAAGAAAATGTTGCGCTGAGGATGCAGCTGAGACAATGGGAGTAAAAAAGTTAAAAATGCTTCAGATGCCTGACAATCAAATGGATACACTCCCATTATTAGAAGTAGTTAAGTCTATTGAGCGTGAAATTTTGTCATTCGAGCCTTCATTGGTCTTAACGCATCATTCTGGAGATGTAAATATTGACCATAGAGTAGTACACCAAGCAGTTCTTGCGGCTTGTAGGCCTTTACCACGGAGATCAGTTAAAGAGTTAATGTTTTTTGAGGTTTTGTCGTCCACGGAGTGGAATACACCTGCATCATCAAAAGTTTTCAGTCCTAACGTTTTTGTTGATATTTCTGATAATTTAGACACTAAATGCGAAGCGCTAAAAAGATATGATATTGAGTGTCAAAATTTTCCACATCCACGCTCGGTTGATGCTGTTCAGCACTTGGCGCGTTTTCGTGGGACAACAATTGGTGTTGAAGCGGCGGAAGCTTTTGAGCTTGGACGTCTTATTATATAAGAAAATTTTATTAGTAAACGGTATCTAAGTCTAAGGAGGGTGGGTGCTTTGATGAACTGAGCAAGGCGGATATCTCCTGAAAAAATTTACCTTCACGCGAAAATGCCTGACGGTGGATTTGCTGAATGAGAGTTGAAAAAATGGCAAAGAAATATCGAGTGGGCGTGCTTTCAACTATTGGTAATCCATTGTTGCCGCTCTTTGTCACGTCAATATTAAACCAAAAAATCACTGACATATTGGTTATTTTTGACTCAAAAACCAGGTCCAAAAAAGATAAAGACATTTGGGTTCAAAGAGCTGGCCACGCTTTTGAAAAAGCTTATAATGCTGGTTTGGATATTCATTCACTGTGTGATGCGCAAGTCCCTTTTTATTTTGTAAAGAGCCATAACGATCACAGCACTATTAGACTAATTAAAGCGCTATCTATTGATGTGCTTTTGAACGCTGGAACACCTAGGAAGTTGTCACAACAGATAATTAATTCTGTTCCATTCCATTAGGTATTGTTAATGTCCACCCCGGCTTATTGCCTCAGTATCGCGGCTGCTCTGCTGTCGAGTGGACGATTTTTAATAATGAAAGAGTAGGGAATACGGCTCATTTTTTGACTGAGGAATATGATGGGGGTCCTGTAATTCTTCGTGAATGGTATGAATTCCCAAAAGATACAAACTACCAGGCTATTAGGGTTAAAGTGTACACAAATGGCGTGACTTTAGCTGGAAAAGTACTAAAAAAACTAATGATTTCTGAAATGAAACAAAAGGATGGTATTCAACAAGATGAATCTTTAGCAAAATATTTGAATCCAATACCAAATGATAAGTTTAATGAGGTTGTGAACATATAAACTCACGTGGGTATAAGTATCAAAAACTGTTGTATCTAATACGAAAGTTTACTAGAGAGCACGATAAAATGTCACATTTTTATCCTAGAAGACCCAAAATTTGAAACTGATAGAAAAACCAAATGTATCAAAAATTAAAAGTTATCTTGAATAATTGAGATAAACTAATTCACGCGAAAACAAGAATTGGCAGCATTGCCTTCCTGGCAATGAATTTTCTTACTTAGAACCAGGCTTTTAATTTAAAATAAGTTATGAAATAAACTTTACTATTTGCTAGGAATTAAAATGAAATTAGGCAATCATTCAATTGGCAAGAACTATCCTCCCTTCGTGATAGCTGAGATGTCTGGAAATCACAATCAGTCTCTTGATAGAGCACTGAAAATCATTGAGGCAATAGCAGATACGGGTTGCCAAGCGGTAAAACTACAAACGTACACTGCTGACACCATGACAATTGATGCATCTTTCAGTGAGTTTTTTGTTACTGATTCTGAAAGCCTTTGGCACGGAAAATCGCTTTATGAATTGTATGCAGAAGCTCACACTCCTTGGGATTGGCATGAGCCTATTTTTGCCCGGGCCAGAGAACTTGGACTTATTGCGTTTAGTACACCATTTGATGAGACAGCTGTAGATTTTCTTGAAACGTTAGATGTACCGTTTTACAAGATAGCATCATTTGAAAATACAGACTTACCTTTAATCCAGAGAGTTGCTGAAACAAAAAAACCATTAATCATATCCACCGGTACAGCGTCAATATCTGAAATAGAAGAAGCTGTCAGAGTTGCAAGAGAGGGTGGTTGTGAAAATCTCACACTGTTAAAGTGTACAAGCACATACCCAGCTGAGCCGACTGAGACAAATTTGATGACCATACCTCACATGCGAGATCTGTTTGGCTGTGAGGTTGGGATTTCAGACCATACTTTAGGTATTGGTGTAGCGTTGGCAAGTGTTGCTTTTGGAACCGCTGTTATTGAAAAGCATTTCACACTATCGCGAGCTGACGGTGGGGTTGACTCAGATTTCTCTCTTGAGCCTAGTGAAATGAAATTGTTGTGCTCTGAAGTTCGACGAGGCTGGGACGCGATTGGTTCAATTAGTTATGGAACACAGTCAAAATCTGAAGAAAAGTCTAAACAGTTCAGAAGATCCATCTATGCTATTTGTGACATTGCAGAAGGAGAACTTATTACTAATGATAATGTAAAGGTTATCAGACCAGGATTAGGGTTGATGCCCAAATATTTTAAGGAAATTTTAGGAAAAACAGCTCGCATGTCCATTAGTCGTGGTATGCCAATCAAATGGGATGCCCTAATTTGAAGCCAATCTATAATGTTTTGATAATTGGGTGCGGAAGAATTGCTGGCGGTTTTGATGAAGAGCGCAGGGTGACCGATTGGCCTTTGACTCATGCTGGGGCATATTTGCGCCATGGTCAATTTCAGTTGGCAGGGTGCGTAGAGCCAAATGCAGAACGGCGCCTAGGATTTATTAAACGTTGGAATGTTGAACAGGGTTTTTCATCAATAAAGGAATTAGAAAAGTCAGATAAAAAATTTGATGTAATTAGCATTTGTTCCCCGAGTAGCCAGCATATGTCTGATCTTGATGCGGCTATTAATATGCGACCATCTATAATTTTTTGCGAAAAGCCATTAACAACAAACGTTAATTTTTCTCGTGAAATTATAGAACGTTGCTCCTGTCTGGAGATTATGCTGGTTGTCAACCATACGCGTCGATGGGATCCAACAGTAAATCGTTTTGCGCAGGACTTCCGAACTGAAAAATGGGGAAAAATTAAGTCAGCGACAGCTACTTATAATAAAGGCCTTTTGAATAATGGCTCTCACATGATTGACTTGATAGCCGATCTTTTGGGGCCAGTCGAAGCAATGTTCGCAGGACCACCAATATTTGATGCTATCGATAGCGATCCTAGTATTTCTGGATTTTTGAGATGTGGTTCGGTTCTTGTATCGCTAAACTGTGGTGACGCGTCGGATTTCAGTGTCTTTGAATTGGAAATAGTTTCAGAAAGATCCATTGTACGTATGCAAAATGGTGGACAGTCCTGGACTGTCAGGGAAATTGTTGCTAGCCCGTTTTTTGAGGGCTATAAAATTCTGGGGAAACCTAAGTCGTTAAAAGGAAAGGTACATCATTCCATGTTGCTGGCTGTTGCAGATATTGTTAGGGTGCTAGAGACCAGTGGCGATACATCTCAGCCAGTAAAAGATGCCGTTAATGCACAAGTTGTTTGTGAGAGGCTTCGCGAACTTAGTGTTAAATTTGTAGAAAATGATTCGCTATGAAAAGTCAAAATTTAGCAGTTTGTGGTGGAGATCCTGTTCGGAAAACGCCATTTCCAGCTTATAAAGTATTAGGTTCTGAAGAAAAAGAAGCGGTTAACCAAGTTTTGGAAAGCGCAATTCTTTCAAGGTTTCTAGGATCGTGGCACCCTGATTTTTATGGCGGACCTTTTGTTCAGAAGTTTGAGCAAGATTGGGCAAAAAGCTGTAATGCTGAGTTTGCGGTTTCGATGAATTCTAACACCAGCGGCCTATATTCAGCTATAGGTGCTGCAGGTATACAATTTGGTGATGAAGTAATCGTGTCACCTTACACTATGTGTGCATCTGCAACAGCACCACTTATTTTTAATGGTGTTCCAGTATTTGCAGACATTGATCCAGAAACACACTGTATAACGGCAGAAACAATTCGGTCTAAGATCAGCGCAAGAACAAAAGCAATCATTGTTGTACATTTATTTGGTCAGGTTGCTGATATGGAACCAATCATGAAGTTGGCGAATGAATATGGGCTAATAGTAATTGAAGATTGTGCACAAGCACCGTTTGCTAAATACAATGGAAAGAACGTAGGGACAATTGGGCATATGGGAGTTTTTTCACTCAATTACCATAAGCATATTCATACAGGCGAGGGAGGGGTGGTGACTACAAATGATGAGCAATTGGCAGACCGTCTCCAACTTATCCGTAACCATGCTGAAGCTGTGGTGGAAAAAAAAGGAGTGCAAAATCTCATCAATATGATTGGCTTTAATTTTCGGATGGGAGAGATGGAAGCGGCAATTGGTATCGAGCAGCTTAAAAAAGGCCCCCAATTGATAAGAGAGCGAGTGGATAATGTTAAAGTTATTGAAGCCGGTCTCTCAGCTTTACCAGGCCTGCTAATGCCAGCAGACATCAACGGAATGGATAACGTATTTTATGTCCATTCTCTGCGCTATGATGCAAATATTACGGGGGTTAGCCGGGACAAGGTAGTCACCGCCCTCAAAGCGGAATTGCCGGTTACAGATTTGCGTGAAGGCGAAGGACCGCTGGTTGGGCAAGGTTATGTGCGCCCGCTGTACTTCATGCCAATTTTTCAAACGCCTCATTTAATTTTTGGCAAGCAATCAGCAATTGCCAAAGCAGTCAAAAGTTGCCAAGTGTCATACCAGATTGGTTGCTGTCCTCAATCTGAGCATGCGCATTTTTCGTCCTTAATAACACATGAATTAATGCGCCCTGGCATGACCAAGAATGATCTGAGTGATGTTGTGCTGGCTTTCCATAAGGTATGGGAAAATTTGAGCTCTCTAAAATCTTTGGTGATTTGAATGAGTATTGTAGTAAGTTTTTCTGTTCTAGCTTCAGGTTGTATTGAACCACTTCAATTCACCGGTAGAAACGTTACTGTGGAGGTCGACAGCTGATCAAATGAGTGAGTTTTGTGGACCATTTGCGGTTGTTTGCCATGATAGTGGTGCTGCTAATTTATTGATTGCGTACCTTGATGATTGTTTAACTTGTGATATTAAAGTCTGCATGCTTGGACCAGCATTTGATTTATGGTCAAGGCGCTATGGCAAGAAAAATTTAGTTGGATCGATAAGTGAAGCAATTGATGGTTGCAAAACGTTAGTCAGTGGAACTGGTTGGGCCTCGTCAGTTGAGCATGATGCGCGGTGGCTAGCAAAAAGAAATGGCATGCGATCAATCGCTGCTTTAGACCACTGGGTTAATTATCCAGAAAGGTTTATCAGGGACAACATAACTGTCTTGCCAGATGAGTTCTGGGTTTTTGATGAGTTTGCTTTAGCAGAAGCCAAACTTTTCTTCCCAGAGCGTTCTATTAAATTAAAAAAAAACAAATACTTAGAAAGATCAATAAACTTAATAAAAGTTACTGAGAGTGCAATTCCTAAAAAGTTCTTATACTTATTGGAGCCAATCAGGAATGACTGGGGTTTTGTGCGGGCCGGAGAGTTTCAAGCTCTTGATTACTTTATTAATAGGCTATCAGAAATAAAATTGCCTAATGATTTTCATTTAGTGTTGCGACCCCACCCGTCTGATGCACCCGGAAAATATGATGATTGGATAAAAATACAAAAAAATATTTTTGTTACGATCGATGATAAATTTGATTTATTTGAGTCAATTGGTGAGGCTTCCTGGGTGGGTGGGTGTGAAACGTATGCGCTTGTAGTCGCGCTTGAGGCTGGCTATCCAGTGCTGTGTACGTTGCCCCCTTGGGCAATTAAGTCTAGACTACCAATGTCTAATTTAATCAATCTCTCAAAGGTGGCTAACAATGAATTATTGCATCTATTGTTTGCAACCTGATACTCGACCTAACAGTGAATTCCGTGATGGTGGTGTTTGTCCTGCTTGTGATTATAGCAGACGGCTAAAAGAGGTGGATTGGGGAGAGAGATATGAAATTCTTCAAAATTTGATAGAGAAAAATCCTCGTACTGAAGGTCAATTTTTTGATTGTATAATAGGAGTTAGTGGCGGAAAAGATAGTAGTAGGCAAGCGCTTTGGATTAGAGACAAGCTTGGGCTAAAGCCGTTATTGGTTTGTTTGAATTATCCCCCGCAACAAGTTACTCAGCGAGGATGTGAAAATCTTTCAAATTTGATAAATCTTGGCTTTGACGTTGTCGTATCTGGACCAGCTCCAGAGACCTGGCGTAAACTTGCGCGAGAGGGTTTCTTGACTTTTACGAACTGGGCAAGGTCCACGGAAATGGCACTGTATAGTTCTGTGCCACAAATTGCTATCCGTTATAAGATCCCTCTAATTTTCTGGGGTGAGAACCCGGGGGTACAACTAGGTGATTTAAAGACTTTAGGAAAGACGGGTTACGATGGAAACAACTTGCGTAACATGAACACCCTTTCGGGAGGAGGTATTGATTGGATGTTTAATGCAGGTTTTGTTATAAACCAATTGACGCCTTATCAATATCCAAGTGTTGAATCTTTTGAGACTAAAAAGATTCAAATTGTTTATTTAGGTTGGTTCCTTGGAGATTGGTCTTTGATCAATAATGGGGTTTATTCGAGTGTAAATGGACTTAAGATTCGAGATGACTTTGTTGAAAATACGGGTGATCTTGCCGGAGTAACTGCGCTTGATGAAGACTGGGTCACCCTTAATCAAATGATTAAATACTATAAATACGGTTTTGGCCGTGTCACCGATTATGTTAATGAAGAAATTAGACTTGGAAGACTCTCAAGAGCACGAGGCATCGAGTTGGTGGATGCCTACGACCACTCATGTGGAGATGAATATATTACAAGCTTTTGTGAATTTATTGAACTTGATAAAAAAGAGTTTTGGACACATGTGCGTGGCGCAACTAATAAAGATTTATTCTATATTGATAACTCTAACAAAATAATTCCAAAATTTCAGGTCGGTGTGGGTTTAAAATGAAAAAGTCAGTTTTAGTTGTCGATTATGGATTTGGGAATCTATCTTCAATCATTTATCGATTAGAAAAACTAGGCTACAAAGCATGGGGAACGTCTAATAGCAAATTAGTTGCGAATGCTGATCTTGTTATACTGCCGGGAGTCGGTGCTTTTGGTGCTGCAATGGATTTCTTAGAGCAATCAAACTTTTCTAGTCAAATAAAAGAGCATGTAGGCAATGGTAAGCCTTTGTTGGGGATTTGCTTAGGCATGCAATTACTTACAAAAGGGTCTTTAGAGTGTGTGAGCGCTCGTGGGCTAGGCTTGTTGCCGGGTAAGTTTGTGCCGTTTAGTTGTCATAATGCTCATACTGGTTGGAATACTGTAACATTTTCTAAAGATCTGGATATCTCTGACAGTTTAAATTCTTGCGAATACTATTTTAATCACTCCTTTCGTTACAAAGGTCCAGATAAAATTAAATTAGGTCAAGTGAAACATGGAAATCAGTTTGCTGCAGCTATTGGAAGAAAAAAGATAATAGGTGTACAATTTCATCCGGAAAAAAGTCAACAAGATGGCGCAAAGTTTCTCCAAAACATTTTGAAAAATATGATCAATGCTTAAGAAACGTATTGTAGGAGTGGTAACGGTAAAAGATGGCTGGGCTGTCCAATCATCGAGCTATTCAAAATATTTGCCGTTAGGCCGCCCTGAATTAATTGCTGAAAATCTTGATCGATGGGGTGTCGATGAGATTCTTCTACAGTCGATTGATCGGTCGCGCAGTGGGTTAGGGCCCGATTTAGATCTTTTAGATCGAGTTTCAAAATTTGGTTTGGGAACCCCTCTAATTTATGGCGGTGGTATTTCAACTGTTCAACACGGGCAAGACGTTGTTAGAGCAGGTGCTGATAGGGTTGTATTAGATTGTGCATTACACTCAAATTCTGCTTTGACAAGAAGTCTTAGCTTAAAAATTGGGCAACAAGCTATAATTGGATGCTTGCCAGTCAGTTTCAATAAAAAGAGGCTAGAGTGGTTTGATTATGTAAGGAGTGAATACAAACCCTTGGATAAAATAAAAGATGTCATTATTAATTCAGTTGTTTCGGAGTGGTTAATAGTTGATCCAGTAAATGAGGGCAAAAAGAATAAATTTGATGCTCAAATAATTGAACCTTTAAGAGGAATGATAAAGAACATTATAGTTTTTGGAGGCATAAGTGAACCTCAACAAATCGAGGACTTGTCATCAATTGATCAAGTGGTTGCAATATGCGTTGGTAATTTTTTAAACTACTCAGAATTAGCAGTAAATAAGTTGATGCAGGAGGTAAATGGAACACAGTTTCGAGATGCCACACGTGGCTTTTCAAAGGGAGTGTCTCAGTGAAAAAGCCAATCCAATTTTGTAAAAAATGCCTTTATTCTTCTGAACATCCGCTTGGGTTAACCTTTAATGAAAAAGGTATTTGTTCTGGGTGTTTAATACATGATGAGAAGGATGTTTTAGATTGGAATGAGCGATGGCGAAAATTAGAAAAACTTGTTGAGCCCTATCGATCAAGAACAAGCTATGATTGTATAATACCGGTGTCTGGAGGCCACGATTCCTATTTCATTGTAGATTTGGTAAAAAACCGCTTAGGCATGAACCCTCTGTTAGTCACTTACAACAGGTATTTTAACACACCACTTGGGATTCGTAATCTTGCAAATCTTCGTATTAACTTTGACTCAGATATATTGATTCAGAATGTTAATCCCGTAAGTGTAAAAAATATAACACGAACAACTCTCCGAATTATGGGTAGTATGTATTGGCCTATTTTAGCGGGGCAAACTGTTTTTCCTGTTCAAACTGCAGTAAATTATCAAATTCCACTGATAATTTGGGGAGCCCACCAAGGATTGGAGCAAGTGGGCATGTTCTCCCATGAAAATGAGATTGAGATGACTCGGCGTTATCGAAAGGACCATGATTTAATGGGCTATGAAGCCGATGATTTGCTAACGATTTTTGATGAGCTTGGAGAATCCGATATTTTTCAATATCGGTACCCAGATGACCAAATGCTTCAGCGAGTTGGTGTCAGGGGTATTTATCTTGGGAACTATGTCCGGTGGGATCAAAGAGTTCAAAACCATCGTAGTATTAATAAATTAGGCTATCTGAGTGCTTCCTCTGATCGGACCTTTGACACATATGAACATGTTGAGTGCTTTAATTATATGAACTTGCATGATTTTATTAAACTTCTCAAACATGGCTATTCTAGAGTTACGGATCATGCAACACGAGAAATCCGACATGGGAGATTGAACCGCCAACAGGGTTTGTTTTGGGTAAAAAAAATGCAATGCGTGAAGCCCCGGTTTCTAAATTATTTTTGTGATTGGTTGGGTGTCGATGAAAATGCTTTGACATTTATTTTAAATCAACACAGAAACCCTATTTTCTGGGAAGAGACCCGACCAAGCCGTTGGAATTATAATGATCCTCATCGAAATGTGATTGATTTTAAAACCTCTTTAAAGCCTGAATTTGTTGCTAATTCCTGCTTTGAGATTGATGGATTGAAGGGGTATGTCACTATTGGTAAAGGATGGACTCCTGCTAACGTAGGGAAAGGATAAGGCGTTGATTGATTTTTCAAAAATGCTTGTATTGATTCCCGCTCGTGGCGGAAGCAAGGGAATCTTTAAAAAAAATATCAAACCACTTTGTGGTCAGCCGCTAATAAATTGGACAATTACTGAAGCTTTAAAGTCCAAGTATATAAGTGATGTAATTGTCAGTACTGATGACGATGAAATTGCTCAGATTTCTAAAAATTGTGGCGCAAAAGTTCCGTTCATCAGGCCAGCTGAGTTGGCTAAAGATGATACACCGGGAGTAAAGCCAGCTTTACATGCGTTAGAGGAATTAGACGGTTTTGAGTCACTGCTCTTGCTGCAACCAACTTCACCTTTAAGAATTGTTGAGGATATTAATGGATTGCTAAAAAAAGTAGAAAGAACCAATTTGGATAGTATAGCCTCAATTACTGCTACAGCTGCTCCTCTTGAGTGGACCTATTACATTGATGAAAATGACCGCCTGTTCGGCGTAAAAGACACAGTTAATTTAACAGCAAGACAAGACGCAAAAGCAACATACAATACCAACGGAGCAATGTACTGGGTGAAGGCAGCTTGGCTAAGGGATAAACTTACTTTTGTCAATAATGAAACTTTTGGATATTTGATGCCTCCTGAGCGATCTATTGATATAGACTCCTTTTTTGATTGGTTAATGGCAGAATTGATCATTAAAGATAGAGTCAAAAATGATCCTTAAATAGTTTGGTAAGATAATGATGAATAAACTTTCAATTGGAAGCCGTTTGGTGAGTGTGGAGCAACCTCCACTAGTCATTGCCGAGATTGGTATCAATCATGGGGGGAATATTGATGTTGCTATTGAAATGGCAGATTCAGCCATTGATTCTGGAGCTGAAGTGGTTAAGCATCAAACTCATGTGATTGAAGATGAAATGTCTGAGGAGGCAAAAAGTATTATACCGGGAAACGCTGAAATATCCATTTATGAGATTATGAAACAGTGTGCCCTTGACGAAGCAGACGAATGGCGTTTGATGCAACACATAGAATCGCGCGGCCGTATTTTTATAAGTACCCCTTTCTCGCTTGGGGCACTGCGCAGGTTAGTACGATTCGATGTGCCAGCTTTTAAAATTGGCTCGGGTGAGTGCAATAATTACCCTTTTGTTCGTGAAGTTGCAAAGGTGGGCAAACCAATGATAGTTTCTACGGGTATGAATTCGATAAACAATATTCGTAGGACTGTTCAAATTTTGCGAGATAATAGCATTGACTTTGCGTTGCTCCATTGTACAAATGTTTACCCAACCCCGCCTGAACTGGTTCGATTAGGTGCGCTTGAGGAATTACAAAATTCATTCCCAGATGCGGTGATTGGCCTTTCTGATCATACGCAATCTAATCACTCGTGCTTTGCTGCTGTCGCGCTTGGTGCTTTAATTGTAGAAAGGCATTTTACAGATAGTATGGAGAGGGAAGGTCCTGATATTATTTGCTCAATGGATCCAAGCTCCCTGACTGATATGATTTTAGGCACCCAAAATATTTTTATGGCGAAGGGAGGGGTAAAAGGGGCACTTGAAGAAGAATCATCTACAATAAAATTTGCCTTCACATCTGTTGTAGCCTCTAAAGAACTTAATAAGGGTGAATCGCTTACTTCAGATAATGTATGGCTTATGCGCCCAGGAACTGGTGATTTTGGTGCAGCAGATTATGACGGTTTGCTCGGTTCAGTAACCTGTCGTGCAATAAAGATGGGAAAACAGATTAGCAAACAGGATTTGGAACAATAATGAGTTTTAAGCGCATACTGTTTGTAACAGGCACAAGAGCTGATTTTGGTAAGATAAAACCACTAATTCAGGAGCTTTCCAAAGAAGATTGTTTTGAAGTTCATATTTTTGTTACAGGAATGCATATGTTGCCACTTTACGGTGACACATATGTAGAAGTTGAAAAAGTGGGGTTTAAAAATCTCTTTAAATTCAGAAATCAGAGTATTAATGACCCAATGGATGTTGTTTTAGGAAAAACTATCTTTGGTTTATCTGATTACATCAAAAACATAGTACCAGATATGATGGTGATCCATGGCGACAGAGTCGAGGCACTTGCTGGTGCCGCAGTTGGTGCTTTGAACAATATACTTACTGCCCATATAGAAGGGGGGGAGTTGTCAGGTACAATTGATGGATCGCTGCGTCATTCGGTCACAAAATTGTCTCATGTGCATTTTGTTGCTAACGATTCAGCTAAGGCTAGATTGTTACAACTTGGGGAGAACAAAAAGCATGTATTTGTTATTGGATCACCGGATGTTGATATTATGCTGTCGGATGAATTGCCTTCGCGCACCAAAGTAATGGATCAATACGGCATCGACTTTCTGGAATACAACGTAGCTTTATTTCACCCTGTTACAACCGAGGTAGATGACATTAAGCGCCAAGTAAAAGTTTTTGTGGACACTTTGGTTGCCAGCAATAGAAATTACGTTGTCATTTATCCAAACAACGATTTAGGGTCGCAATCAATCATACAGGAATATCATCGATTGGCTCAGAATAAAAAATTTAAAGTCTTTCCGTCGATGCGGTTTGAATGCTTTCTTACATTGCTAAAGTATGCGGGCTTTATTATTGGTAACTCTAGTGCAGGTATTCGGGAAGCACCGTATTTTGGAACGCCAGCTATAGATTTGGGCAGTCGCCAAACAGGACGATCAAGAAAAGGAAGTGTAATCAACGCATTATTAGATCCTACTGAAATAAACAAAGCAATTGTATTGGCAAATAAATTCACTCCAGATAAATCTAACTTATTTGGAAGAGGTGAGAGTGCTAAAATGTTTGTTAAAATTCTGAAACAGGATGAGTTGTGGAAAGTGTCCGTTCAGAAGTCGTTTGTAGAACTTTAAGATCAAGCTTTGCTAAAAATCTTAGAACCTTTTTTATTGGTTGTGTTAGTGAACGAAACACCAAGTAATCTTAAGAATTAAAGAAGAATTTATTGATGTCTTATTTTTGGAACAAACGTCCTTTAGCCCTAATACATGTTGATACCTTCAGGCGTGAATATACGTCTTCGTGGTTGTTAGGTGAAGAGTTGAGGAAGCGTGGCTATAGAGTGGCTTTAACATCACGTTTAAGCACTCGATTGATTCTTAAATTTCTTGTTCCAGATGCAGTCGTATTAAGCCATCCATTCACGCTAGACGTAGATGACAGAATTAAAGCAATCAAGAAAGGTGTTAGATTTTACGTAAATATTGTTGAGGAGGTTATTGAGGATCAAACATGCATGGAGGTTCTGTATCGAGATGAGTTAAAGGTAGAGACATTTTCAGGCCTAATAGTTTGGAGCAAGTGGTCTTCTAATTGGGTTAAAGAAAATACAAACATTCTGCATGAAAGAGTCCATAATTTTGGGTCTATTAGAAACAGTTTGTTAAATCGATTGGTTTTAAAGAGTGATAACAATACCATTGGTGTTTTGAGTAGATTTGAAAGTTTAAATAATTGGGATAGCCGTCATCAATTTATGGATATACTAAATTTAGATCCTGAGGATTATGATGCTGCTGACACTCGTTTTTATTTTGAAAAGAAGAGTATTGACGCTGAATCCTTTGCGATTATGTGCAAGTTGATAAGAAAATTAATTTTGGCGGACAAAAATGTAAAGATAAGGCCTCATCCTAATGAAGCCATTGATGGCTATAAAATATTAGTAAAAGAGTTTGGGCCAAAAGTTACTATTGATAGAAGTCTTGATGTTTGTGAGTTTTTGAGTTCCGTTGATGTTGTGACTGGACCGGTGTCGTCGGCATACACTGAGGCGTATATCTCTGGAGTGCCGATTGTCTCTTTTCATAATATTCAGAAATTTAGATATTCGAACAAGGAGGTTTACGAAAGTTTGGATGAGTTAAGTGAGTGTGCTTACTTACCTAATAATGTTGAAGAAGTAGCAGGCCTTTGTATGGCAAAGGATCTGGAAGCAAAAAAGTCAGACAAAGTAGATTTGTATTTAGATTCATTTTACTCTTTGTCTGCAAACCCTGATCCTGTATCTCAAGTTGCTGATTTAATTGTGTCTGAAGAAAGTAAATTATCAAGTATTTCGCGATTGTTTCAAAGGCTTGATTTTATATGCCTTGTGTTCATTGATTTTTTGAGGCTTTGTCAATTGCTCTTAAAAAATAGGTTTTCATTTTCTGCAATGCGCAATTATCATTATAACAGGTTATTACACAGGCCGACTGCCTATCTGAAGGCATTGCGTAGGTTATAATGATTGTGAAACGACAAGAGTGTCTTGTTACGACTTCAATTATGAAGACATGGGATAAAAGTGCGCCTAACAAACTTCTTGGATTATGGGCTGTCCCATCTCCAGAAAAAAAATGTCTTAACGGTTATAAGTATGAATTAATTAATGCAAATAATAACTCAGTAAAAAGCAGAGATGCTAATTTTTTTTACATACAAAAACTTTCGTTAAGTATATTAAATGATGTTATCCCAATACTCAATAACGTAAATTGTTGTGATTACTCATCAAGGTTTTGGAATATTTTACTTGGCCATTGGCTCCAAAGATATGTCTCAAGCCTTCTCTTCAGATACCAACGTTTAAGATCTGCTCTTTTAATTCCTGGACTTACGCACACTTATATTATTGAAAGAAAGCAGTATGAATTTTCAGCTTTGACCTCCCTTGATTTTATTCTTAGGACTAACGATCAACACTGGAATCATCACTTGTTTGGCATGCTCCTCAAACGGATGAGCCATGACATTGAATGTCTGACGTTAAAAAGCAAAATTGACGCCACGCTGTCTCCCGAAAAAAAACAAAATACGTTGCCCCCAAATCAATTCAAAATAATTACGAAGAAGACTCTGCAAACAGTCTCAAGAACCTTAATGAAGCACAATGATGCTGTGATTGTTAAGCCATATTTACCAAAAAAGGTAGAGCTATTTTTGCATTTGTCACTGGGACAACTGCCTCTGTTTCATACCTCAGCAGGTATATCTCTTTGTCCTGAAGATAAATCTTTGAGATCATCTTTGAAAACAGAATTTGGGTTTAAAACAAATGATTTTGAGGGGATCGCAAGAGAGCTTTTATTTGATTTTATTCCAAGGTGTTTTCTTGAAAAATTTTCAGAGCTGAAAATATTAGCAGAACAGCAGAATTTGCCCAAGAACCCAAAGTTCATTTTTACTTCTAATAATTTCGACACAGATGAGGTTTTTAAATTTTGGGTAGGAACAAAGGTAGAGAAGGGAGTTCCTTATATCGTGGGTCAACATGGATCTGCCTATGGAACACACAAGTATCTTTTAACAAAGTTTGGCCCTGAAATGACAACCAGTGATCGCTTCTTGACTTGGGGGTGGTGCTGTTCTCAAACAAGGGAAATGCCAATGTTTTTGTTGAAAACTGCTGGACAAAAATTTGTAGGGGGCAAAGTAAAACGATCCTTGAATAACTATTCAAGATTAATGCTAGTTATGCCTCTTATGCCTCATTTTGTTCATCATTGGGATAGCCTGCGTGATTTTAACTTGAATCAAAAATTCCAAATTAATTTTGTTCAGTCACTACCAGAAAATATCAAGAAGAACTTAGTCGTTCGCCTCCATCATTTGGCAGAGAAAAGGGAGTGGAGTGATAAAAAGAGATGGTATAAGAACATCCCTGATGTTGAAATAGATGATGGGCATATAGACATTCTAAAATTGGCCAAGACAAATAGATTAACGATATTTGCTTATGACTCAGCGGGCTTTTTGGAATTTTTATCGCTAGGTATTCCTTGTATCTGTCTTTGGCACGGTGGTTTAGATCATTTATTAGTTTCCGCTCAAAGTGATTATGAAGAATTAGTGAGTGTCGGGTTAATTCATTTAAATGCATCGGAGGCAGCTGATTGGCTTGATTGCTGTTGGAATAGTGTTGATGAGTGGTGGTTAAGTGAGGCAGTTAAAGATGCTCGACAGACCTTTTGCAACAAATATGCAAAATTTGAGGACCAACCAGTAAGGAAATTGAAGAGAGCACTCCTATCGATCAAATCAGTCACTGGTCTTTCAGTATGAAGATTCTATTGATAACTGAGGAGTATGAAAAACTCACAGTTGGTATGTTCAATGTTTGGAGTACATTTTGTAAAAACTTACATCCTTCTGACGAGGTAACTATTCTTCTCAATAAGGAGCACTGGTTTGCAAGCCTTAAGCATAATGCTGATTGTAAAGAGAAGGGCAGTAAAAAGTTACAAGATGTTGTCAGTTGTCCATTTTTGGTTCCCCTTCATCAAGTCGAAGAAATGTTTCAAGGCATAGGAAATAAAAATCTACAATGGTTTTTGCGTCTCCTATGTTTGCTTGTAAACGAAATTGTGTTTCTTCCAAAGATTGCAATATGGTTTTTGTACATATTGAGGAGCAAAGACTTTGACGTGATAGTTTTTCATCATGGTGGTTGGCCGGCTGGGGCTTTTGTTCGGCATTTGTTATTACTCGGATGGATTTTTGGTGCAAAGAACCGTTGTCTTGTTTTGCATAGCTTTCCGTCTCCGTATAGCAAAAGGCTTAAATTTTTAGAATTAATACAAGAGCGACTTATTGGCAGAGCAGCTTCAAAAATCCTAACTGTGTCGAAAGCTGCTTCAGCTGCTTTGTCAAAGCGTAATTTTATGAGGCCTATTTATGTTGTTTATAACGGTATTCAAACAATAGAAAAACCTGTTAAAAAAATTAATAAAGGCTCTGCTCTTCCGCTAGTCGGGTTTCTTGGCGCCTTTGTCCCAACAAAAGGCGCCCATGTTCTTATTGAAGCTGGGCAATATATAAGTTCAAATTGTAAATTAGAATTATTAGGCAAAGGTGATCCTTCCTATTTACGGAGATTAGAGGGTCTTGCTGGTCTTCAACCATATCATTGTAAATTTTCAATTAACGAAGAGGATATTGAAGCCTTTTTAAAGAATATTGACATTCTTGTTGTTCCTTCAATTGATTATGAGGCTTTTGGAATGGTAATTTTGGAGGCTATGGTTCACAAAAAACCTGTTATTTGCAGTGATTTTGGGGGCATGAAAGAAATTGTGTTGGATGGTGTTACTGGGAGAGTTGTTCGGGCAAATGATCCAGTTGTGTTAGGTAGAGCTATCAATGACTTATTAACAAGTCCAACAGTCCGCAAAAAAATGGGACAGGAGGGGTATAAGAGGGTTAAAACCCTATTTACTGTGGATAAAATGATGGACTCTTATTATCATCATTTTCGTTGATATTTCTATAATAGAGTAATTTGGGTGGAGATTAAATTGAAAGTCGTAATTTTATGTGGTGGTTATGGAACAAGAATTAGAGATGTCTCCGAGCATTTGCCTAAACCAATGATACCCATTGGACGTTTTCCAATTCTCTGGCACATAATGAATCATTATTCTAGTTTTGGATTTAATGATTTTATACTCTGCCTTGGCTACAAAAGTGAGAGAATAAAAGATTTCTTTCTCAATTATGACACCAACGTGAATGATATTACGGTTAAATTAGGCTCGTCAGGAGGCATAGAGTTTCATCGAGAAAATGTTGGCGTGAATTGGAAGGTTACTCTTGTTGAAACAGGTATTGCATCAATGACTGGCGCGAGGGTTAAGGCTATCGAGAGTTATATTAATGGGGATGATTTTATGCTCACCTATGGTGACGGGCTGGGAAATGTAGATCTTAAGAAACTTAAACTTTTTCATTTAGCCCATGGGAAAACTTTAACAGTTACCGGTGTGCGCCCTCCCGGAAGGTTTGGTGAACTTGAGGAAAGCGGTGATTTTGTAACTAAGTTTAATGAAAAGCCCCAGGCATCCGGCGGAAGAATATCCGGTGGTTTTTTTGTGGTGAGCAAAAGAATTTTTGAATACCTCAACGATGATAATAACTTAGTGTTTGAACAAAACCCAATGCGAACTCTAGCTCAAGAGCGGCAGCTTTGCATGTTTAGGCATGATGGGTTTTGGCAGCCTATGGATACCCAACGCGATTACGGCCTACTAAATGAACTTTACAAGACAGGTAATGCTCCATGGGTGGTTTAAAACAAAAATTAGATGATGGCTTTTTCAGAGGCAAGCGTATTCTTGTTACGGGTGATACAGGGTTCAAAGGTTCATGGCTTTGTTTTCTGTTGATGAAATTGGGAGCTAAGGTCTCTGGCTTTGCATTACCGCCAAGCTATCAGAACAGCAACTATGATTTATTGCAGCTTAGTAAAGTAATCGACCATACCGATGGGAATCTTTGTGATGCAGCAGCTTTAAAAGATACTTTTTCGAGACACCAACCCGAAATTGTGTTTCATCTCGCCGCACAGGCACTAGTCAGTGAGGCTTTTTTTGATCCTCATACAACTTTTTCGACTAATGTTATGGGCAGTGTTAATTTACTAGATGCGGTAAAAGAAACGCCAAGTATCAAAGCATTGATTTTTGTTACCTCTGACAAATGTTATGAGAATTTAGAATGGGCCTGGGGCTACCGCGAAACAGATATACTAGGTGGTAAAGATCCATATAGTGCATCAAAAGCTGCGGCGGAGATTGTTTTTTCGGCGTACTACAGGTCTTTTTTGTTTAATCGGGATAGCTTTGGAGCTGTTACGGTGCGTGCAGGAAACGTAATTGGAGGTGGTGATTGGGCTGCTAACAGAATTGTTCCTGATTGCATGAGAGCTTTCTTAGAAAATGAACCTATAACTTTGCGGAACCCTGATGCGGTTCGTCCTTGGCAGCATGTTTTAGAACCTTTATCGGGATATTTGGAGTTAGCTGTTCGTATCTTTGATAAACCAGACGATTATGATTTAGCATGGAATTTTGGACCAGATGTTGGAGAAGTTCAAACAGTTTTAGATGTAGCAAGGGGTTTGGCAAGTTACTTTAAAAATGGTGAAGTTTGTATCAGTGCCGAAGGTTCCAAGTTAATTGAGGCAAATATTTTACAACTTAATAGTGACAAAGCTAAACAATTTCTAAATTGGAAAACTAGATGGGATTTTGAGACTACGATCGAAAAAACGGCTAGCTGGTATGTTGATGTTTTTCAACAAAAACAATGCCCACATAAAGTAACAAAGATACAACTTGAGAGTTATTTTGGAGTTAAGTTTGATTGAAGGAGTGAAAATCACTGCATTACGGCAAATAGAGGATGATCGTGGAAAAGTGATGCACATGATGAGAAGTGATAACGAAAACTTCAATCAATTTGGTGAAATTTATTTTTCAACAGTAAATCCTGGTTTCGTAAAGGGATGGCACCTTCACCTCGAAATGGAAATAAATTATGCGGTTCCAATTGGGAGTATTAAATTAGTTCTTTACGATGATAGGCAAACCAGTAAAAGCAAGGGAACAGTTGAAGAAATACTATTAAGCCCTGATAAATATTGTTGTGTCAAAATTCCTCCGTTAATTTGGAATGGTTTTAAAGGCATGGGTGATACACCTGCATTGATTGCTAATTGCTCGAGTATTCCGCACAATCCGGAAGAAATATTGCGCATTTCTTATTTGGACCCTAAAGTCCCCTATGTTTGGTAAAGTAAAGGGTCTCAATGGCTAACATCGTTATTTTTGGCGGACTTGGCTACGTTGGTGGACGCGCAACAAACCATCTTTATAAAATGGGTCACAATGTTGTCTCTGTCTCCAGAGAAGGAAAGAATCATCTTTCTGAAGAGAGCCAAGGCATATTAATTGAGACGGTTGAATGGGACAATGAATCAAGGTTGCTTTCTTTATGTGCCAGAGCGGATTGTATTGTTCATCTGGCTGGCTTGGGACGTGCTGAGTCATCCATATCGCCAAATGAGGCGATAAGAGTTAATTGTGTTAATACATACAATCTTCTTAAAGCAGCAATTAAAGCCAAAGTCCCTCGCTTTATTTTTATGTCTACTGCCCACGTTTATGGCAGAAGTTTGATAGGCAACGTATCAGAGAGAACTTTACCCAATCCATTAGATGCTTATGGGATTACAAAGAGAACAGCAGAAGATTTTGTTTTTGCTGCAAGTAAAGCTGGGCAAATTGAAGGAGTTATTATTCGTTTGTCCAACAGCTTTGGGAGGCCAATGACCGAGAGTGAGAGTAGTTGGTCTTTGCTGGTTAATAATTTATGTATCCAAGCAGTAACAAAGAACGATCTCTTATTAAATAGTAGTGGTGCACAATTTTGTAATTTTATTTCACTTGAAGATGTATGCAATGCATTGCAGCACTTTGTCGAAACCGATTATTCCCAGCTTGGAGACGGATTGTTTAATCTTGGCGGCAAAACCATGTCGGTTTTGCAAATGGCAGAGCTTGTTTCAAGCCGAGCCGCTAATGTTTTATCAAAAAATCTGTTAATCAATAGAATAAATACCAGCTTAGAAAAAAAACCGACTAAATTTAATTATGGGCTAAAAAAGATTCAGGCGGCGGGCTTTAAGGGAAAATTAGACTTTTCTTCTGAAATCGACAAAGCCCTGAAGTTCTTCCTTCACAGGCTCTAAAAGCCTATAGGGTGTCATTTAAAAAATATGCGAATAAGGAATTTTATAGAGATGTATGTTAGTGTTTGGGGAAGAACAGATAAAGGGCTCGCAATCGCATCTATTAACATATTTCTAACTACTCATGCGGATGGATAAATTTTTAATAAAAGGTGCTGTCTTATTTATACCAGTTGACTTGCTTTATTATACTAATCGGACAAATTCCTAGATTAAATCTAATCACACGAGTAATTTTTGATGTCCAACGAGAATTAAAGAAAATAAAAGCTTTGAGGATTAACATAACATGTTCAAAAAAGTCTGATGCCACGAGCAATTGTTTCAGTAATTATACCGACATATAATCAAGCAGATTATTTGTCTGAGGCATTGAATTCTTTACTAAGTCAAAGCTTTAAGTTGTGGGAAGCTTTTGTCGTCGATAACTACTCTGATGACCACACAGCCACTGTTCTGGCATCGTTTAATGATTCTAGAATTAAAACCATCCAATATTCAAATAATGGTATAATCGCAGCTTCAAGAAATATTGCTCTAAAAATGTCAAAGGCCCCCTTTATTGCTTTTTTGGACTCTGACGACACTTGGACCTCAGAAAAGTTATCTAAATGTTTGAAAATTTTAGGTGAGGGCTTTGACCTTGTTTGTCACGGAGAAGCTTGGGTCGAGAATGGTTCAAAAACACGTCATGTACTCTATGGCCCAGCTACTTTAGCAACTTATGAAAAACTACTTTTTTCTAGGAACTGTATTTCGACTTCTGCAGTTGTTTTGTCTCGAGATTTTTTAAAAAAAGTAGGTCTGTTTTGTGAATCAAAAGAATTTGTCACAGCGGAAGATTATGACCTTTGGTTAAGGTTGGCTCGGGGGGGCGCAAAAATTACTTTTTTAAATGAAATTTTAGGAGAGTATCGAGTTCATTCAGATAGTAATAGCGCCAAACCTTTGCGTAATATGCGTGCAATTCAAGCGGTCTTTCAACACCATCTTTTAACAATGTCATTAAAACCATCATGGTGGCATGTTAGGCGTCGTTCATCCTTGATTTATTATGAGGGAGCTCGTTCTCTGCAAAAAAATGGAAATTTTAGTAGAGCATATTACTATTTTTTTAAGTCTGTTATTAGTTTCCCATTTTGCGCAAGATGTTGGGTTGGTTTGTGTTCTAATCTTTTCAAATTTAACTACTAGAACAAAGTGTTCAAACAAGAGATTTTAAAAATGAAAAAAATCGCGATTATTTTGCCAGCTTATAATGAGGAAGCAACGATAAGGCTTACTATTGAAGATTTTAACAAGCACGCCCCGGAAGCTGAAATATGGGTGGCCAATAATCTATCAACAGATTCGACTGAGTCAATTTCGTTGAATACTTTAAATAAACTTAAGTGCAAGGGTGGTGTTCTAAATGTGAGGCGATCTGGCAAAGGAAATGGCATTCGTTGTGCTTTTGATGAAGTTGAAGCAGATATATTTGTAGTAGCAGATGCTGATTTAACATATCCAGCTGCAGAGATCTATAAATTACTGCAGCCAATCGTGGCCGGTGAAGCTGAAATGGTTGTTGGGGACAGACACGTTGGAGGACACTACGCTAAAGAAAATAAACGGCAATTCCATAACTTTGGCAATAAGATGATTAGGAACTTGGTGAATTGGCTGTTTGCAACTAGCCTCTCTGACATTCTAAGTGGGTATCGTGTTTTTTCTCGAAGGTTTGTTAAGACATATCCGGTAATGGCGGCGGGTTTTGATGTGGAATTGGACATGACTCTACACGCTCTTGATAAAAGATTACATATTAAAGAAGTTTCAATCTCGTACCAAGATAGGCCAACAGGCAGCGTATCAAAGTTGAATACTTTTAAAGATGGAATCCGTGTTATCTTAACACTCTTAAACATTTTTCGGTATTACAGGCCTCTGAAGCTTTTTGGCACTATGTCATTTCTATTGTTTTTTCTTGGTCTTATTATTGGCTACCCAGTGATAAAAGAATTTCTTGAGACTGGATATGTCTCCTTGATACCTTCAGCAATTTTAGCAAGTGCGATTGAGATAGTTGCAATTATTACGGCCGCTGTCGCCCTTATTCTTGACAGCATTGCCTATCTTGATAGGCGCGCGTTTGAACGTGAGTTTATAAACTCAAAGAAATAACAGGAACAAAATTAAAATATTGTTAACCAATAAATCACAAATAGTTCATACCTCATTTTTTTGTTTTTTTGGAGTCTAACATGTTTGGTCTAGATAACTTTCTGTACCCTGCTCCGTACTCTCTTATTATGTCAATTTTTTTAGTTTTAGGTCTAGATTTAATTGGAAGTCGCTTTTTTCAATTATTAGGATTTCTAAAAACTGACAATAGTCTTCCAGTTAGATTTTGTTCGGTTCCTGTCGGGGCAATGGTGACCGCTAATATTTTCCATTTTATCTCATTTTTTGGATTTGCAGGCTATGCAACTGGACAGGTTTTTGGCTTGTTCATAGCGGCCGCTGGAACACTGAATTTTTTAAGACTAGTAAAATTTTATTCGGAGCTTATTCAAAAAACGAAATTGGAAAAATTTTATTTAGGCCCAGTACAAATATTATTTGGATTACTTTCCATCATCTTGTTGATGCTCTCACTTGGGCCAACAACGGCTGCAGATGTTTTAGATTATCATCTTGGTTCTGCAATCGAAATTTTGAATTCAGGCTCTTTACCAAGAAAACCTGAGTGGTTCACTGCAAGGCTAGCAGGCAGCGGCGAATCTTTAAATGCAATCGGTTTATCTGTTGGTTCTGAACAATTTGGCTCTTTGATTCAATATTGCAGTGTAATGGGAGTTATCTCTTTGTTTTGGGGTGAAAATTTCAAACCATTTTCGAGAGGTTGCAGTCAAGAACGAGTGCTATCACTTGCTGTTCTTTCATGTCCTTTAATGTTGTTCCTTCTTTCTGGTGCTAAGCCTTTAATGTGGCCAATATCAATGCTGGTCATTGCATTTTTTATAGCCACTCACCCTTCTTTAGAGCGAATAAGTGTTGTCGTATTAAAAAAACGATTCGCTATGGTGTGCTTTCTTTGCGCGTCGGCCACACAAGTGAAGTTTAATTTTTTGTTGGGCGGTGGTTGTGTTGGGTTGTTTGCTCTTTATATAATGATTTTACAAAAAGAGATGAAGAGTAGTCTTCTAATCGCTTTTTCAACATTTTTGGTCCTAGTCCTGCCTTCCGCTATTTGGAAAGCTTTTAATTGGGGCGGCAATGTTTTTGAGGCGTTATTCTCTCCCTTGCCTGGAAAATATCCTGGGACGGCGGAGATGATTTCCTTGTTTAGCAAGAATGCTGATACATCTGGTTGGCTACCATTTCCAATATCAATTTTTTTACCTTCAAGTATTGGTGATATATCCGTTATTATTGGATTTTCGATTCTTCCAATCTTTTTTCTCAGGTTGAAATTGAACAATATGAATTTAGCGGCCTTACTCACAGTTGGGTTTATTTTTATAGCAAATACTTTTTTGGCTCCACCCTCGGGACGCGTGTATCTTGAACCAATTTTACTGTCATTTGTCATTGTTGCATCGGGGATACAGACAAAACATGTTATATTCCCACCATTTCTTCATAAGATTATTTATGCGCAAACTGTTTGTGTTCTTTTAATTGCTAGTATTAGTTCGATATATTTATTTTCTGGATCGCTAAATGTGCCTTGGAGGGATGCCGTAATGCGAAGTTCTGCAAATGGATATAGTTTAATGAAATGGGTGGATAAGGTTCTGCCTCAAGATGCAGTTTTGCTAAATGGTCACAGATCTATGGCCCTATCACCGAGGTTAGCAGTGGATTATACCTGGGTTCATTATTTGCCTAATACAGCACCTTATCCCAAAGCTTATTTGGATCGCTTGGTGGCTGAAGGGGTAACTCATGTCTTGTTAACAAGTATGCCAAACAACAAAATGCCATTGTTTAATTGTTTTGAAGAGATTATTGCGACGTCTGGTCCAATGAAAATTGCTTCACGCAATCCTTTTAACCGTTCCGTCATTTCAGGGGCGTGGCTTATAAAATTTAATACTAATAAGCTACATGAATGCGGGGGCAACCGCGACAATTAATTCAATCTCCGAAATAGGTACTACTTTAATCGCTAAATCGTCTAGTTTCTCATTTAATTAGCTTTTATAAATGTGTGCTAGATTAGTTGCTAACTATCAATTGTCTCTTTGTTTATTAGTAGATAATTATGTTATTTCTCTGAGACTGTTTTTGGACTGCGATTAAAAGTCTTAGTATGAAAGTCATTTTATTTTGTCAGAGTTTCTTACACAAGGATTTTTTATATGCTCTTAAAGGCTTGTTTACCAATTGTGTACCCATTTTACCGAACGTTTCGGCGATTTAGTAGTGCTTTTAGGGTTAATGAAAAACCCTCATTGAGGGTTCTCCTTTATCATGGGATAGCACCGAATGAAGTGGATTTGCTGAAAAGTCAATTGAAATGGCTATCTAAAAGATGGAACTTTATAACCCCAACGCACTTTGAGAAAGTTGTCTCTGGACGTAAGTTCCTTAAAAAAGACTCTTTGTTAGTGTCGTTTGATGATGGCTTTAAGTCAGATTTTTTTGTTGCAGATAAGGTGCTTAAGCCGATGAACATTAAGGCTATATTTTTTGTGATTACAGATTTTGTTGAGGAAGAGAGAGAGTGCCAGACACTAAAATTTGTGAGAGAAAACTTAAAATTAAATCCTAAAGAGAGTGGCCTTTCGGATCACCTCTGGAGCATGAACTGGGAGGATTTAAAAAAATTGAGGAAAATGGGCCATGTAATTGGCGCGCATACAAAATCGCATAAGCGTTTAACCCAAGGCCTAGCAAAAGAAACATTGGAAGTTGAAATCAGAGATTCTGCAAAAGTGATTGAAAAGAAATTAGGTTTCAAAGTTCAACACTTTGCTTTTCCTTTTGGTGATTTTGCAAGTATTGGGCAAGATGCATTACAAATTGCTTCAGAGCATTTTGATTTTGTTTACTCTGGCTTAAGGGGCTTTAATCGTGATTGGGGTTCAGCAAAAATTTTAAGGCGAGATTCACTCACAGTTCATGAAAATGTTTATACTATTGGTTCGTTTCTTGAGGGTGCTTGTGATCTCAGGTACTCTTCAAAAGCAAAGTTATTAGATATGCATTTGGCAGGAAAAATGGGAGTTAAGCTGCTTTGATTTATTATGGCGCTAAAAAAGTAAAAATATTGTCGAGGATAGTTTTGTGACATTTGTTCCACTGCCCACTTGGAAGGGATTTGTTGATTTTTTGCCAGGCAAAAAAGGTAATGTCGAAGTAGCCAGATCACACTTTACTCGGGATAATGATGCTTTTGTTGGCTGGCTATCGAAGTCGGCCTATTCATTTGCATTGGTAGCGGAGTGCAGAAAAAAGAAAAATATTAATAAATCAGTAATTGTTTGGGTTCCTGAATATTTTTGTGAAGTATCGCTTGCTCCTTTAAGGGAGGTTGGTGCAAAAATATTTTACTATCCAATAGACGAAAAATTAGAGCCAAAGTACTCCTCAGTTTATAAGATGTCGACTATTAGTGTTCCTGATATATTTATATTTGTTCATTATTTTGGTTTTGCCAAACCAATTGCTAAAGCTCGGGAATTTTGCCAAAAAACAGGCGCGTGGTTAGTTGAGGATGCAACTCATTGCTTTCCAAATAACAAAGCAATTGGGACTGAGGGAGATTTTGTTTTTTATAGTCCTCATAAAATTCTCCCGATACCTGATGGTGCCGTCTTGCTTGCGCAGTCAACGGGTGCAAGTAAACTGAATGTAGATATATTATCAGGACTTTCATTAAAAGAATATGTTTTTAACAATAAAAAAAACTTCGTAAATAACCGCTTTGTGAACCACAATATTCTCTGGTTTATCAAGAGACTTCTTCAAAAATTTGGTTTTCGATCAAAAAAAATTCCTCTAATGTTTAATGATGATGCATCCGTCTTTTGCTGGCAAACGGTGAAAATCTCAGATGTTTCTTTACGTGCTATTCCAAAGCTATTGAGTGCACAAATGTCTGTCTGTTTGTCGCGTGAGTTAAATCTAAAGATTTTGGATGAGTTAGTTGAAATGAATCCACAACTTGGCTTACGACCTAGTTTGCGATCACCTCAATCTGAAGGAACGCCTTACTGGGCTAGTTATAGCTCATTAAATTCAAAAAAATCATTTAAGATTTTAAATGAAATGGGCATTCCAGTGTCAAGTTGGCCTGATTTAAACTCAAACTGTAAGATGGATTCAAATGATCATTCGACTGCTTTAAGGTTAAGAAATGAAAATATGTTTTTGCCTATTCATCAATCATTAAAAGGACACGATTTACTGAGTTGGTTTTCTCATAAAAAAATGAATGATTCTTTAAAAAATATAACTTTTGAATGGGATAGTTTAAGTCTGGTAGAATGGAATGAATTTCTACTGAACTGTTTATATTCAAATATTTTGCAAAGTTGGAGTTATGGTGAGGCAAAGAAAAAAAATTCAATTTGGAATTTAAAAAGATTAGCAATAAAACATAATGGGATCTTAGTCGCAGTAGCTCAAGTACTGCAGTTGAAATTTGGTTTTTTTAAGATTTATAGAATAAACCGAGGGCCAATTTTTGCAAAAAATTGCCCGGAATCGCTAAAGAAGAGTTGCTTTGAACGTGTTAGCAAAGAGCTTGGTATGCTTTCAGCAGGGCGGGTCTTGTTTTGGGCACCAGAATTACGGATTCAACAAGAAAATGTAACATGTATTTATACAAGTAGATTCAAATTACTCGATGTAAAAGGTTGGAGTTCATCGTTACTAAATCTTAAGCTTGACGAAAGCTTATTACGGGCTCAACTTGCTGGGAAATGGCGTAATTTATTAAATTCAGCGCAAAAAAATAATCTTGAAGTAATTAAATCGAGTGATGAGAAGACCTTTACTTGGCTTTTGGAAAACTGTCTGGAGATGATGAAGTCTAGAGGTGAAAAGTTTCCAATAAAGTTATACCAAGAAATATACAATCAAATGAAAACGTCGGGGGCTCACTTGACTGTGTCAGTTGCTCTTGAAAATAAAATCCCGATAGCTGGAATAGTTTGTGTGCCACATGGCAATACATTGACATATTTTCTGGGCTGGAGCGGTTCAGACGGACGAAGGTTACGGGGCCATTATTTACTTTTATGGGCGGCAATTATTTGTGCAAAAAAGCAAGGCTTTGATTTTTTTGATCTTGGCGGTATAGACGAAGTTAAGACCTTTGGGGTTGCAAACTTTAAAGTTGGCCTCGGTGGCGAGCGGTACCGGTTAATTGGTGAGGGCATTTCTTTTTAAAATGTTGAATGAAGAACGATATGGCGCTATTCGGATACTTCACGTTTTAGATGATTTTTCGGTTAAAAATACTGGAGTGTCGAAAACGGTATCTCAAATAGCTGGCTGGCAGGCCAAGCATTTTGGATGGGTTGGGGTTCACACAGTCAACGAAAACGAGGTTTTTAGGCCAGATGGCGTTGTAATTAATGTCAGCAAAAAGAGGTTCCTATTTGGTCGTTGGAACTATCCATTGACAGGTTTGAAAGGCCTGATGAAAATTTGCCGGTTGCAAAAAATTACCCATGTTCACGTCCATGAATTTTGGCGCGCAGGATTTATCATAAGCGCTATTGCAACACATTTACTAAAACTTCCCCTTATTCTGTCCGCGCATGGCTCAACCTCTCCATGGGCTCTGAGCCATCAGGGGTGGCTAAAACATCTAAAAAAACAAATTTACTGGAAGGGTTTTGCTCATTTTTTTCTTCATCAAAATGTTCATCTTCATGCAATCACTGAATTGGAGGCAAACCATTTTGAATTATTTTTTAAAAAGCGAGCAAAGTTGATAATACCAAACTCGCTTCTCCCTTTGAATATTAAGATTGCAAATGTTAAAGCTTTTGATTCTAAAAAATATTTTTTGTTTCTTGGAAGACTGCATCCAGTCAAAGGAGTTGATATCGCAATCAAGGCTTTCAGTGCTTCCGTAATATCCTCCGATTGGGAGCTTCTAATTGCAGGACCAAAAGAAGTTAGTAATTATTACAGCAGGTTAAAAAAACTAACAAACTTGTCATCAAAGAAATCAAGGATAAAATTTCTAGGACCTGTATATGGCGAAGAGAAAAAAAAACTTGTCAGTTCTGCATGGGTGGTGCTTGTACCGTCCTATTCTGAGGTCTTGGCCATGGTCAATCTAGAGGCAGCTCAGTTAAAAACACCGACTATTACAAGCAAAGAAACAGGGTTGAATTGTTGGGATAAATATGGTGGAGTTTTAATAGATCTCAACGCGAAAGCTTTAAAGACGGCTATTGAAGATGCAGCTAATTGGAGCAATAATGATAGGGTCGAAAGAGGGATAAAAATATCAAAATATGTGGTAAAACAATTTAATCTTGAAAAGATTGGATGGCAGTGGGCTAATTATTTAGTTAAAGTCCAAAAAAAATGAGTTTTTTAGAAGAATGTGTGGCATGAATTTACTCATAATCTCTCAATATTTTTACCCAGAAAACTTTCGTATTAATGAATTAGTCGCTGATTTTATAAAAAGAGGACATAAAATAACTGTTTTGACAGGGTTACCGAATTATCCTCAGGGAAAATTTTATCATGGGTATGGTTGGATGGGACCTTGGAAGGAACAACTGTTTGGAGCTTCTATAATACGGGTCCCGATGTTACCAAGATTTTCAGGGACATGGTGGCAATTGTTTTTAAACTATATAAGCTTTGCACTTGTTGCCTCAATTTGTATTTTTTGGCGGGTTTCACGAAAGCAATCTGCAATCATAGTATTTCAGACTTCCCCCGCAACAGTTGGATTTCCCGCTATTTTAGCATCAAAGATAATTGGAGTTCCCGTATTTTTTTGGATTCTTGATTTATGGCCTGAGAGTTTGAGGGCCACGAAAGCAATTGAATCTCTGTTTCTTCTCAATGCAGTTAACTATTGGGTTAAATGGGTATATGCTAGATGTGAAATCTTGTTCATTTCTTCAAGATCTTTTTCAAAGAGTCTTAAGCTTCAGGGTATCCAAACAGATAAAATAAAGTATCTTCCAAATTGGATTGAAAAAGATTATGAAGCTCACCAATCGATTTGTAAAAAAAAAGAATTAGAATATTTTAAAATTGTTTACGCCGGAAATATTGGGGTGGCTCAGGACTTGCCATCTTTATTGAAGGCTGCTTCTAAATTGGCTAACTGTCTCCCTGAAATACGATGGCAAATAGTTGGTGACGGCAGGTTGCTTTCTTGGTTTAAGTCGGAGGTTTCGCGTTTAGACTTAGATAAAATTATTGAGTTTTCTGGTCAGTTGCCTGCAAATGAGTTGCCAAAAATTTTTGACAAAGCTGACGCGCTTTTGGTGACGTTGTGTGATGACCCCGTAGTATCTCTAACTGTTCCAGGAAAGGTTCAGACGTATATGGCTTCAGGCAAGCCTATACTGGCAATGATAAATGGTGAGGGCGCTAAAATAATATTTGACTCCGGAGGGGGATTTGTAGCCGACGCGTCAGATGTTGATCATTTTTGTGAGAATGTCATAAAGCTTGCAAGCAAAACTACGGAGCAGCGCAAAAATATTGGTGAGGCCGGAAGAAAATATGCACTTAAAGAGTTTGATCGAAAAAAAATACTTGATCGTTTGGAAAGAATTATTGAGAAGTCTTTGAATAATGAACAATAACAATTCTATGATTGCAAAAATAAATTTTGACAGAGCTGTTGTATTGATTACCGGTGGTACAGGATCTTTTGGTAATGCATTGATTGAGCTCTTAATAAGCATGGAGATAAAGCAAATCAGGGTTTTTTCACGAGATGAACTCAAACAAGAAGAAATGCGGATTAAGTACGCAGATCATCGAATAAAGTTTTATATTGGAGATGTGCGGGACAGGGACAGCATAGAATCTGCAATGCAAGGCGTACATTTTGTTTTTCACGCAGCAGCCTTGAAGCAGGTGCCATCGTGCGATTTTTTTCCAATAGAGGCTGTCTCCACAAATATTATGGGAAGTTCAAATGTTATTAATGCAGCGATAAAATGCGGTGTACGACGTTTGGTTTGTTTATCCACCGATAAAGCTGTTTATCCCGTGAATGCAATGGGCATGACAAAAGCGTTAATGGAAAAAGTCACTTTAGCTGCGGCAAGAACTGTGCAGAAAGGTGGGACGGTGCTATCAGCAGTGCGTTATGGAAACGTAATGTGCTCAAGAGGTTCTGTTATACCACTTTTTATAAAGCAAATTACTGCGGGAAAACCTATAACCATCACGTTGCCAGAGATGACTCGGTTTTTGCTGCCACTACCTGATGCAGTTGAGTTGGTCAGGTTCGCTTTTGAAAATGCTCAACAAGGTGATTTGTTTATTAAAAAAGCTCCTGCTTGTACGGTTGAATCTCTAGCAGAGGCACTAAAAGATATTTTTTCATCTAATGTACCTATTCAAGTAATAGGAAAAAGACACGGTGAGAAAACTTATGAGACATTAGCCACAACTGAAGAACTTAATAATGCTGAGGAATTTGATCAATACTTTCGAATTCCAATGGACAGTAGAGATTTGAACTATAGTTCCTATGTCTCTGAGGGTGTCCCATGTTCCAAGTTTTTTGATGACTATCATTCTGACAATACTGAGCGTTTGGAGTTAACTTCAATTAAGAAATTGTTACTTCAGTTGCCAGAGGTTCAGAAATATTTAAAGGCGTTCTTGGCTTCAGGAAAAGCAGAATGAAACTTGGTATTACTGGTGCAAATGGTTTTCTTGGCTTTCACGCAAGGTCCTTTTGTTATTCTTTAGGAGACAAATTTGACCTACTCCTTATCTCAAAAGAAATTTTAAATGATCCAGAGAAATTATCCAAGGCGGTTTTAGGATTAAACGGTATATTGCATTTAGCTGGTGTAAACCGAGGTGATCCAGAGAGAGTTGAGTTATTAAACATTGAAATAGCAGAAAAACTTGTTTGTGCTTTAAAAAAATCGAAGTGCAAAATTAATATTGCCTATGCTAATTCTGTCCAGTCATCAGAAGATACACCGTATGGACGAGGGAAAAAGGGGGCGGCAAATATTTTAAGAGATTGGGCGGATAATGTGAATGTCTCATTTGGTGATTTTGTTTTACCCAATATATTTGGTGAGTTTTCTCGCCCAAATTATAATTCAGTAGTTGCTAATTTTATTTCCAGTATTTGCCAGGGGGGCAAACCAACTGTTGATCCACATGGATGGGTTGAATTATTGCACGCGCAGAATGCGGTGGAACCGATGATTTTATGGCTGTCCAAGCCAATGCCTGGATTTTCTCAGCAAATAAGACTGGAAGGGATAAAGTTGTCTGTTCCAGGTTTGTGGAGAAAATTGGCTGTGCTTGCCAACCGTTATCTTCAAGACGGAGTAATACCAAACTTAAGTTCTAAACTCGATTTAGATTTATTTAATTGCCTTAAAAGCCACTTTTTTCCAGATTTTTATCCAATCGCTTTGGTTGAAATAAATGAGGAGCGAGGACAACTAGTTGAGATAATCAAGACAGATCAATGTGGACAGGTTTTTGTGTCTACTACTAAGCCGGGTTATCAAAGAGGTGATCACTGGCATCTACGCAAAAATGAAAGATTTTCAGTTTTGCAGGGTCATGCTCTTATTTCAATTCGAAAGCTGTTTTCTGAAAAAATCTTCCGTTTTGAGATAATGGGTGGGTCTGCAGAAGTTATAGACATTCCAACATTCTACACCCATTCAATTAAAAATATTGGTAGCGGCGATCTTCAAACCTTGTTTTGGTCCAGTGAAATATATCTACCAGAAAATTCTGACACATTTCCAGAGGTTGTTGAATGATTAAGCCATTGAAAGTGTTAACTGTAATTGGGACTCGACCTGAGATCATAAGGTTGTCACGGGTCATTGTTAAATTAGATGAGGTGTTTGATCACGTGCTGGTCCATACTGGACAGAATTATGATTACGAGCTTAATGAAATCTTTTTTAAAGAGCTTAGGCTTCGACAACCTGATTATCTCCTCAATGCGGCGGCTGCAACAAGTGCTCTAACAATAGGGAATATAATCGGGCTTGTTGATAACGTTTTAGAAAAAGAAAGACCGGATGCGGTTTTAATTTTAGGTGATACAAACTCCTGTCTTTCAGCAATCGCAGTCAAAAAACGCCGTATTCCTATTTTCCATATGGAGGCTGGAAATCGCTGTTTTGATGCAAGGGTGCCTGAAGAAGCAAACCGAAAAATTGTTGATCATTTGTCAGATGTTAATCTTCCGTACAGCGACATTGCGAGATCCTACCTTATTAATGAAGGTTTTCCTCCAGACAGGGTTATAAAAACAGGGAGTCCAATGTTTGAAGTGTTGATGCATTACCTTCCAGATATTGACAGTTCTAAAATTCTAGAAGAATTAGATTTAAAGAAACATAAATATTTTCTTGTTAGTTGTCACCGAGAAGAAAATGTTGACACGTTAGCCAACCTTTCAAACTTGGTTGAGGTCTTAAATTGTGTTTCAGAAAAATACAAATTGCCAATAATAATGTCTACTCATCCAAGGACTTTAAAGAAAATTAATGAAGCTAAGATAGAATTTTCTTCATTAGTAAAAGTCCTAAAACCAATGGGCTTTTATGATTACTGCAAGCTGCAACGATCTGCACGTTGTGTGTTATCTGATAGTGGAACAATTACAGAAGAGTCGAATATTCTTGGTTTTCCCGCCGTCAATATTCGTGACACGCATGAGCGCCCTGAGGGTATGGAAGAAGCGGCAGTGATATTTTCCGGGCTGTCATCAAAAAGAGTTTGTCAAGCAATTGAAATAAATAGCCAAAACACTAAAACTGATGAGCTGAATGATTTGGTTATGGATTACAAGGCTAAAAACGTTTCAACAAAGGTAGTCAGATTGATCCAGAGCTACACGCATTTCATCAATAATTATGTTTGGAAAACACCAGATTAGTGGGTTTGTTTAATTTTCTTACTGTATTCAACATTGAGACCATTTTTTAGGCTTTGAGTAATTGATTGACTGTTTTCACTAAGTAGATTTCGTATGTAATTATATGTGCTATAAGTATGTCGCGTATCTAGTTTTTTAAAAAAAGGTTTCCTAAAAGTATTAAAAGATTATGTTTCTGAAGTACAAGGATAATTTTTATAAATTTAACTAAGGCTTAAAGAAACAAAATGTTTATCGGGTATGGCGTTTTTTAACGCGTTAGTCTTATAGTTTTTTAATTTGTTAAAGTAATGAATCCTTATTATTTTATTTATTCTTAACTCCGTCGACTTTACAGTGATTTTAATGAACAGAGCGTTAGATTTACTTTTGTTAGTTTTAATTCTTCCTTTGGTGGCGCCCTCGATTTGCGTAATATATTTCCTGATTTTATTTTCCTCTGGCTCTCCTGTTCTTTATTGGAGCAAAAGGTTTGGAAAAGATAAAAAATTTTTTTTAATGCCAAAATTTAGAACAATGCGAATGGAAGCGCCTGAAGTTGCTACTGATGAGCTTGCCTCACCCAGCCAATACTTTCTTAGGTTTGGAGGATTTCTGAGAAAAACAAGTTTGGATGAACTCCCACAACTTTACTCAATTCTAACAGGTCGAATGCGGTTTGTTGGGCCAAGGCCGGCTCTTCACAGTCAATTAGATCTCATAGCTTTGCGCGAGAGTAAGAATGTACATAATTTAGTTCCCGGCTTAACAGGCTGGGCTCAAATTAATGGTCGGGATGAAAATAGCAATCAAACTAAGGTGTATTATGATGTGGAATATAGTAAGAAAAGGTCAATACGGTTTGACGTTACGATCCTTGGCTTGACCCTTATAAAAGTTTTTAGGTCTGAGGGCGTTAAAAGTTAAGACACCGAGCAGATATTTAAAAAGGGCGCTAAATGACAGTTCGTCAATTCATGTCACAACATTTGATACAGAAGTTTTTTGGTCTGACTCGAGCTAATAAGCAAATTATATTAATGTGTTTAGACGCAACAGTGTGTGTTTTAGCTTTGTATCTGGCTGTCTGTTTGAGGCTTGGCACTTTTTATGAATTAAGAATTAGCTTTGTTTATGGAGCCATTGTTTCTTGTGTTTTTTGTTTATCCAGTTTCCATTTTTTTGACGTTTATAGACACTTAACAAGATACGGTTCTCTCCTTTCGTCTAAAAATTTTTACTGGTCCAGCATTTTAATTTTTATATTTTCCACAGTATTTTATGGTTTTGGAACCGTGTTTAGCATCCCGAGAACGGTAGGGGTGATTCACCCAATTGTGTTTCTTATTGTGATACTTTTGATGAGAAAATTAATATCGATATTACCAAGACTTCAACTAGATGCGCTTGAATTCAATTCCATTCGAGTAATGTTTTTTGGTGCCGGTGATATAGCTAGAAGTTTATCGAGAGCTTTTGCTGGAAACCGTTCGATTAAGATTAAAGGTTTTGTTGTCGATGATAAAACTCTTCATGGAACTTTTGTTGATGGAATTAGATTGTACAGTCGAGATGAGATGGCGACGTTATTTGATTTAGGAGAATTTGACTTTGTTGCCTTAACACCTAGCGACCTTGATCATGACATCAAACAATCGATTATTGATTTTCTTATTGAGAAAAAGATTGAGGTTAAGGTTTCGTCAGAGTTGAATTTTAACTCGAGATATAGCCGGCCAAAATCAACTTTTGATGCCTTAACAATTGATGACGTTCTAGGCCGTCCTCCAGTAGAGGCGGATTTTTCTCTTTCTAGGAGAATTATTAAAAATAAACGAGTGCTAGTTACTGGTGCTGGTGGGTCAATTGGAAGTGAGATTTGCCGTCAAATTTTTTCTTTAGAGCCAAAATCTATTATATTGTTGGACTCGAGTGAATTCAATTTATTTTCTATTCTATCATCTCTTCAAAAGTTCTCAAAAGGCTCTAAACTCGATATTGTCCCTGTACTTGGCTCTATTGAAAATCGACATTTATTAAATCAAGTTTTCAATAATCACAGTCCTGATGTGATTGTACATGCTGCTGCATACAAACATGTTGATTTAGTTGAAAGAAATTCTTTAAGTGCAATAAGAACAAATGTCTTTGGAACACTTAACTTGGCTCAAATTGCACATGAAAGAAAAACAAGTCATTTTATACTAATCAGTACAGATAAGGCTGTCAGGCCTTCTAGCTTTATGGGAGTAACAAAACGCATCTCTGAGCTAATAGTTCAACTATATGCATCGCATCCAGGTGATGGAAAATTTCTTTCTGTTAGATTTGGTAACGTTTTGGGGTCATCTGGATCTGTTGTCCCTATCTTTCAACAACAAATTGACGAAGGTGGGCCAGTTACCGTAACCCACCAAAAAGTAATGCGTTATTTTATGAGTATTCCAGAGGCTGCACAACTTGTTTTGCAGGCTGCGGCGATGTCGGAAGGTGGGGAAACATTTGTTTTGGAAATGGGAAACCCTATAAAAATTCTTGATCTGGCCAAACGGATGATTTTTTTGGCAAATAAAACAGAGAAAAATGCCACGTCACCTTCCGGTGATATTGCGATAAAATTTACTGGTTTGAAAAAAGGAGAGAAGCTTTATGAGGAGCTTTTTCTCGATAATGAGGTGGTCTTAACAGCACATCCCCGGATACTCAAGGTTTATGATAAGACGGAGTATCAAGATAAAACCAAATTTGAAACTTTAGAGAGATATGTTTCTCTAAATGATGAAAAATCGGCAGTTCAATTCGCAGTAGGTTTTTTGTCAGATATAGAGGCAAAAGAACTTGAAAAAAGTTCTTTTTAGTAAATTTTTTATATTTATGTTGTTAATAAAATTTTCTCTCCAAAGTTCTTGAATTATTGGGCTATCCTCGCCCAATAAAAGGCATATTAGGAGCCATAACAGTCATAAACTGAACGTTAGCATCAAGCGGTAGGTTAGCTATATACAAAACAGAAGACGCCACGTGAGTAACATGCATTGTGGGTTCGGGTCGGATACTTCCATCAGGCTGAGGCATTCCTTTTACCATTGCTTGTGCCATTTCTGTCATAGCGTTGCCAATATCAATTTGGGAAGCACAGATATTGAAGGGTCTTCCATCAAGTGATATGCTTTTAGTTAGCCCAGTAATAGCATGCTTGGTGCTTGTGTAGGGAGTTGATCCAGGACGAGGTGAGTGTGCTGAAATAGACCCATTATTGATAATTCTTCCTCCGTTTGGAGACTGCTCACGCATAATTTTGAAAGCTTTGCGTGCACATAAAAATGATCCAGTGAGGTTTATTGAAACGACGTCAAGCCATGATTGAATCGGTATTTCGTCAATGGTTGTTGAAAAACTTGCAATGCCAGCATTGTTGAATAGCGCATCAATTCTGCCCCACGCTTTCAATGCGCTGGTAAAAGCTGTGTCCACTGCATCTGGATTGGCAACGTCACATGAGAGCACCAGCGCATTCTCATGGCCATTGGCAACATCTTCGAGCATCTCAGTCCGCCGTCCGATCAACCCGACATGATAGTTGTCATCCAGAAAGGCTTTTGCAGTTGCTGCGCCAATGCCGCTTCCCGCACCGGTAATGATAATGGTTTTGCTCATGGTCTGAATCCTCTATTTTAAAAAGGGGCTGAAATCGTAACCTTGTCATAATCTGACTTCTATATTAGGCAAAGAATAGGGTTAAGGTCTATCTGGTAAATAACTTTGCTGCACTTAGGAATCGTTTTTTGGCTTGGTGATCACTGAGTGCCGCGCTATTAGAGACATCAGCATAGTTATTTCACAGTGAGGCTTGCCTTGGGCACCCCAATTGCATTTGTCATCCATCCTGAATTACGAAATGCGCCATCAAGCCGCCCAGCTGATTTGATGCTTGAGGAGGCTTGTTTGCTGGCCCGTGCCATTGGTCTTAAGATAATGCATGGTGAAGTTATCGCGCTCACAAAATTGCGTGCCGGTTCGTATTTTGGGAAAGGAGTGACCGAACGGCTGGCTAATTTGGCTGAAAATTTTACCCATGAAATTGGTGCTCCTGTAGTGATTGTGAACACAAGCCTATCGCCCGTGCAGCAACGTAACCTTGAAAAGCAGATCAAGACCAAGGTCATTGACCGCACTCAGCTCATTTTAGAAATTTTTGGCGCACGTGCTCAAACTCATGCTGGAAGGTTACAGGTTGAACTTGCAGCGTTAAGTTTTCAGCGAAGCCGCTTAGTACGAAGTTGGACGCACCTTGAACGCCAGCGTGGTGGCAACGGCTTTCTTGGCGGCCCCGGCGAACGACAAATTGAACTTGATCGCCGTATGTTGATGGAGCGGGTGACTCGCATTAAAGGCGAATTAAAAGAAGTGACCAGAACCCGTACATTGCAGCGCAGTAACCGCTTGCGAAGCGGAACATTAACTGTGGCTTTGATAGGCTATACTAATGCAGGAAAATCAACACTTTTTAACAAGTTAACGGGTGCTGACGTTCTGTCAAAAGACATGTTGTTCGCAACGCTCGACCCAACAATGCGTGAACTCGATTTTGACTCTGGCCGCAAGGCAGTTTTGGCCGACACGGTTGGGTTTATTAGCCAGCTCCCAACCGAGCTTGTTGAAGCTTTTAAAAGCACGCTTGAAGAGGTGGTTAATGCTGATGTTTTGCTCCATGTTCATGATGCCTCATCGCCTTTGGTGGTTGAAGAGGCGGCAGATGTAATTAAGGTTTTAGGTGATCTTGGCATGGATGCTGAAACCCATGAGGCGCGTATCCTACACGTGCTTAACAAGGCAGATTTGTTGGATAATGATGATGAACAGGTTGCTCGCTTACAAAACATGTTTCCAAACGGTGTTTTTGCCTCGGCTGTTACTGGTGAGGGTTTGGATGACCTGTTGGGATATCTTGACCGGCATTTAGGTAAATCGGCGATCTTGGTGATAATAGATATAACGCCAACAGATGGCGCGGTACGCGCTTGGTTGTATCAGAACGCAATGGTCAAATCATCAAATTCTGATGATCTGGGGCATGAACGGATTTTGGTAAGTATTGATCCAGCCGATCATGCGCGGCTTTGTTCTCGCTGGCCAAATCTTGGCGTTTGCCTTGCCAAGCTGTAACTTCGATTTTTTTGGAATTGTTATCATCGTATGATATTTAGTTTCCATTTTCGTTATCTCGGATTAAGATTTTCCACTATGAAGATTATATCTTGTCGTTTTGTTAAATCATGTGATGAGTAGGCTGGTTGTTATGAAGAAGCCAATGGAAGAGCAGGGAAAGAGAGCAGCATGAGCGAACGTATTATTTATTTAAATGGCAATTATCTAGCTGAAAACGAAGCAAAACTGACAGTTTTTGATCGTGGTCTGCTGTTTGCCGATGCAGTTTATGAAGGCTTTGGCATTCTTGATGGACAGTTAGTGGACTTCATTTATCATATGCATCGTCTTGAGCGCTCGCTTGGTGAAATATCAATCCCGATGACATTTAGCATTGATGAGATGTTTCAGGCTTTAATGGGGTTAATTAAAAAGAACAAGGCGCAGACCGGTTTTCTCTATCTTCATATCACGCGCGGCGCGGGCGATCGTGCATTTCATTATCATGACCATTATGTGCCAAATATTTTTGCTTTTACCCAGGGTGAGAAATTTAGTGCCGATGACACCCCCCCGGCGATTGAATTACTGACTTATTCAGATTTGCGCTGGGCGCGACGCGATATTAAATCAACCAATCTTTTGGCACAGGTAATGGCAAAGCAAGCTGCTAATCAGTCTGGCGCCTATGAAGCATTAATGGTTGATGCAAATGGGTTTGTGACTGAGGCTGGATCGTCCAGTTTTTTCTTTGTCAAGGACGATATGCTCTATGTGCGGCCAGTTAGCAGAGAAATTCTGCATGGAATAACTCGTCAGACAATGCTTCGCGTGGCAAAAGAACGGGGTATTTTGCTGGTCGAGCGGACCTATAGTCTTGATGAGGTTTTGACTGCTGATGAGGCACTGATTACGGGATCGTCAATTTATGTTTTACCTGTTGGAAAGATTGATGGCAATGTAATTGGTGATGGCAAGGCAGGCGTTTTTACCCTTGCACTTCGCAAGGGTTACCTTGCCAAAGCTCGCACTGAGTTTTACTTACCAAGTGTGTTGTGAATGATAGTTAATCGGCGCTAGACGTTAGGCTATATCAAAGGGGAATTCTGTAATGACAACAGCATTGTCTTCTTCGCAAACGTTGGCAAAAACTCTGGCGGCTTTAAAAAAGCTTGCTGCTTCAACACTTGTACCAGCAGCCGCAATGGCGAAAGATATGTATGTTTCTCTTGATATCTATCGGCTCTAAAATGAACGGCTCTTCTGTCGTGAATGGATTTGCGCTGGCCGCAGTGATGGCGATTACATGAGTTTTGATCTTTTCAATCAGCCTTTGATCATCCTTCGTGGAATGGGCGGGGATATTCATGCCATGTCCAATGTATGCAGGCACCGGATGATGCGGCTGGTTGATGGTGTTGGAAACACAAGAAAATGCATATGTCCCTATCACGCATGGACATATGATGTTAGCGGAAATCTTATTGCCGCCCCTCATATGGATCAAACCGACGGTTTTGATAAAAAGGACATTGCTTTGCCACATGTTCGCTGCGAACAATTTGAGGGATGGCTTTGTGTATCATTAAATCAAAATATCGCTTCAGTTGGTGAATTTTTGGCACCATTGAACAAAATTACTGCGCCGTATGTTCAGAAAGACTATGTTACAATTTTTACCGAACCGCATGACTGGGACTGTAACTGGAAATGTCTGACTGAAAATTTTATGGAGAGCTATCATTTGCCAGTCGCTCACAAAGTAACGGTTGGCGCGCATTATGTTGTAAAAGACACTAGCTTTGATCGACGAGGGCATTTTGAACATTTACCTATCAGCTCTTCACCAAATCAGATGGCGCGCCGGTTGGCAATACGCATCTCAACAACAATATCCTGACTGGTAAATGGCGTAATATTTCTGTGATGCCAACGGTGTTTCTAGGGCATATGTATGTTTTGGCGCCAGATCACCTCTGTTATCTATGTTTGCAGCCAAAAGGGCATGATAAGGTTTCTATCAAATATGTTGCAGCCATTCCTCCATAAGTGCTCAACGCGAAAACGGATAAAGGTGCCTTCATTTCCAGGATTAAAGCATTTTTGGATGTTGTTTAAGTTGAAGATAGGAGCGTTGTTGAGGGTATTTATCAAGGTGCCTTATCGCCGCTTGGTAAGCCCGGGCCTTTGAGTTGGCTTGAGCGAGAAAATCATGAATTTATCCAATATTTGGCGCGTCGCCTTTGTGATTAGGGCTTTTGAGCAGTTGCGCTATGCCGGGTAACAAGATAAACCCCTGACGACGCCATTAAAAAGCCACTGACTGTGACAGGGGTCAGTGGCTCGCCAAGGATGAAAAAGGCGATGATCCCAGTAATAGGGGGGACTAAAAATAAAAGCGATGTCGTCGCGGCAATGCTATCGCGTTTGATTAAAATCATTAAAATCACATATGCACCGGTTGAAACAGCAAGAACTTGCCATGCAAGTGCTATAATAAAGGCACTATTCCATGTAATATGAGGTGTTTCAACGGTTACAATTAGCATAATGAAAAACAGGCTGGCGGCGCTGGCCTGGATGATGTTGCTTTTCAATAAACCAATAGAGCTACCGATACGTTTTTGCAGCAAAGTGCCGGTTGTGATGGCGAGCAAAGCAAAAATACAGGATAGAATCGCAATTATTGGTGCATTAATTCCAAGCGAAGGTGATATTACGACAACTACACCAGAAAATCCGATAAAAATACCAACCCACTGGATAAGACGTGGTTTTTCGTCAAATAGAAAAACTGCCAATGCTGTTGTCAATAGGGGCTGGGTTGACACAATTAAGGCTGCCAACGCGGCACCAAGTCCATTTGCCATTGCAAAAAAGGTGCTTCCAAGGTAAGCGCCGTGAATAAGAACGCCAACAAGAGCTGTTTGCAAAATTGGATCATTCGAATGGTTCTTTTGGGCCTTGTTTGGGAGGTTAGCCGCAAGATTGACGATTTTATCGTTTTGACTCTTGGCGCGCCAAAGCCAAAACCCAATCGCAACTGCTATGAAGATCAGCGCGACAACCGAAAACCTGACTGCCAGAAAAGCAAAAGGCGTTGCGTGCTGCACTCCGGCTTTACCTGCAACAAAAGCAGATGACCACAGAACAACAAAAAGTATGGGCAGAAAGAGATGCGCCATCAGAGGCGTCTCCTAGAAGAAGAGGTTAAAATTCCAGTTATAGACAAATGAATGCCTCGCACATTATAGAACCAGAATAATCATTATTATGATGCGGCCTAGTAAAATCTGCTATGAGTTAATCTTGAAAGCTTAGCTTAGTAATTGTTGACGTCTATGCATTGTCAGCAATGCACTATATCAACATATATGACTCTTATTAGTTAGGCTAACAATACAAGAGGGGACTGTTTTTGAAGATACTGATCACAGGTGTTGCGGGCTTCATTGGCATGCACGTGGCGAAACGTTTGCTTGAGCGGGGTGGCACTATCTTTGGTGTTGATAGTTTAACTGACTATTATGACACAGGTTTGAAGCAGTCTCGGTTAACTGAACTTAGGCCATACCAAGAATTCACTTTTAAAAAGTGTGATGTTGGAAATTTTCAGTCAATAAGTGATGCTTTCCAAGCGGAAAAGTTTGATTGTGTCGTCCATTTAGCTGCTCAAGCCGGTGTACGCTTTTCGATTAAGAATCCACACGCTTATATTGATGCTAACATTCAGGGCTTTATGAATGTTCTTGAGTGCTGTCGTCATATGAGTATCGGTCATTTGGTCTATGCCAGTTCATCCTCGGTCTATGGTGAAAATGCCAAGGTTCCATTTAATGAGAGTCATAATGTTGATCACCCAGTCAGCCTTTATGCTGCTACGAAAAAAGCAAATGAATTGATGGCACACACTTATAGCCACCTTTTTGGTTTGCCAACGACTGGATTGAGGTTCTTTACGGTTTATGGCCCCTGGGGTCGACCTGATATGGCACCAACGATCTTTGCAAAAGCCATTATGGAAAATCAAAAGATTGATGTATTCAACGATGGGAACATGATCCGTGATTTTACTTATATTGACGATATTGTTGAAGGTGTTATCAGTGTTCTTGAAAAACCAGCAACGCGCAGGCTTGATTTTGACCCTTATGTCCCTGATCCAGCATCAAGCAGTGCTCCTTACCGAATTTTTAACATTGGAAACGGTAATCCAACACCATTGATGGCCTTTATCAAGGCCCTTGAGCACTCCTTGGATAAGAAGGCTAAGATGAATATGTTACCTATGCAACCTGGTGATGTGCCAACAACTTCAGCGGACATTGCGGCCATTGATGAGTGGGTTGGGTTCCAACCAACCGTCGGTATTAAAGAAGGGGTTTACAAATTTGCTGAATGGTATTTGAATTATTATCACCGTAATAAGTACGTGAAAATAAAATAAAAAAATATAATTTTTAATTTTTGTGTTTATCCTCTTTTTAAGTGCTGAACTGTTGTGGGGCTTTCACCTTATTTACCACCTTGCATATTGGTTAACCCACCAAAACGGTACTTCAAAAATAACCAGATCACCCCAAAACAGATCAGCGGGATCAGAAGCTGCAGCATGGTGGCGACACCTGCTGGTCCACGACTGCCGTTTGCTGCGAGGCTGACCGCTTCGACTGTAATTGTGCTTATTCTGCCACCACTAACAAAAATAGTGGGTAGATAAAGCGCAATCGAAACAGCAATTCCAATGAACAGAGCAGCACTAATTGGCATTGCCAATAGCGGCAAGTGAACCCGGAGAAATCGTCTGATTGGGCCTAGCCCGAGGCTGCTTGCCACGTGATCATGCCGCCTGTCCATTTTACCAAAGGCTGGTGCTAAAATAAGCCATATATATGGTAAAATAAAAATCATATGAATATAGATCAGCGCAGGCCAGCTGCCGTCAATGCCAGCCCAGCTAAGCCCAATCTGTAGCCCAAACAAAAAGCTGATTTGTGGAACAAGAAGAGGCAGATAGATAGCAGCTTGCAGAAATTGGTTCTGCTGGATCTGACCCCTACCATGATAAAGCCATAAGAACACCACCATGACTGAAAAAAATGCGGCGCAGATGGCAAGTAAAAAACTATTTGAGACAAGCGGGAGATAACTTGCAATGTCTTGCCAGTGAAGCAAGCTAAAACTTGCTGGAAAGGCCGCTGGAAAAAACCAACCATTTGCAACTGACCAGATCAGTGCAGCTAAAAGCCCCATTACGCCAATCAGCATTGGTAAAATGGCTATCATTGATAAAAACCCCAAGAAATGATCAGCTAAAAGTCCGCGCCAGCCGCGCCAACGACAAAATTGGATGGCTGCGCCAACAAGTCTTTCACATAACCTCCACAGTAAAAGTGCAATTAGTACAAGCCCGATTTGCCAGAGCGCTCCACACGATGCTGGCAGGCGTGCGGCAAGATCAGCATCATGGAAGCCGTTCAATACCAAAACGGCCAATGGTGGTGGGAGGCTTGGGGCCAGTAGCAGGGCCATATCGACAACTGACAGACTAAAGACTAGAACCACAATGATTGGTAGCCGGATTTGGCGATAGATGATTGGCAGAACAATAAAGGCCCAGCTAGTAAACTGTCCATAGCCAAGCCCAGCTCCAATAGCAAGCAAGCGAGGTAGCGGGAGGGTTGCCGAGGCCGATAGGGCAAGAAGCAAAAGAAACGGAAGTTCTTTTGCTATCAAACCTAAAATTAGTGCAAAGCCAAAAGTGTCAGGCACAAAACCCCATATAGGTGGCTCGTTAAGGCCAGTTAGTGATGGTGATATTAAGCGCATCAGCCAGCCAGACGGTGCAAGCAAAAACACTATGCCAACAGCAATGGTACTGTGCGGGATAGCCACCAGTGGGCCAAGAAGTCGCCGCTGCTTTGCCATCATGCTGCTACTGGAAGACGTAGCGAGAATGACAAAGCATCCACAAAGTGAAGCACCCGTTGCAATCAGCCCAGTCTTTAACGATAGCCAGCTTGCTTGCCAAAGGCCGGGTGTTGCCAAAAACTGCCTTATCGCATCACCAGAAAGGCTGGTTTTGTTAAGTGCTGGAAAATAACCAAATGCTGGCAGTGCAATGCCTATAAGTCCCAGCAGAGCTGGTAATCCAAAAAGCAGGGCGGTAAGCGTGGTTAGGCTATTAATCATTGTTTCCTGCCGGCTCTGGACAATGTGCCTGTTAATTACCGCTGGCATAGCGGCTGATCCAAGCAGCCTTAAGCCGGGGCACCCAGCTTGGGTGGGGTTCTGCAAGTGTGCGGCCAAGGTCAGCATCACTTAAGGTGGCGATACCGCGCGCTAGCTCGGTAAAGGCTATACGTTGCGCATCTGACAATTTTGGCATTGCTAGCACAGTAGGATCGCCCCAGACTGTTGTGTCCGCTTTTTTAACCTGTGCTTCCGGTGATAGCATGAAATTTGCAACCAGCTTGGCGGCTTCTGGTGTGGATGCATTGAACGGGATGGCTAGGAAATGAACATTGGCAAGCGTGCCGATATCATGAATATAGGTGCGAACGGTGTTGGGAAGCTCACCACGGGCAATGGCAGCAGAAGCATCGGCGGGATTAAAGGCAATGGCAATATCAATTTCACCATCACCAAGAAGCTGACGAAGCACTGGATAATTTGCTGGATAGGCTCTTCCAGATCTCCATAGGTTTGGCTTTGCCGCATCCAGCCAGGTCCATAAAGGTTCGGTGACAGCGTCAAAATCGGCATTACTTACCGGTTGATAGAGCGAAGGATTGACTCCGCTTAGTTCAATCAAAATTTGTTTTAAAAACGACATTCCAATGAAATCTGGTGGTTGGGGAAAGGTGAATCGACCAGGATTTTTGGCAATATAATTTGCAAGTTCTGAAGCTGATTTGGGAGGGGTTTGGAGCCTTGCGCTGTCAAAAGAAAATACTAGCTGTGCGCGGCCCCAGGGACTTTCTTTGCCATCGGTTGGCTCTGCAAAATCTGATACTATTGCAGGTAATGTTTTACTGTCTGTAAACCGCCAATTGGGGAGGGATGTGACCCAAGGCTGGTTTTGCAATAAACCTGCGTGTTTCATAGCGGCAAAATTTTCGCCGTTTACCCATAAAAGATCAATTGAGCCGCCTGTGGTTCGTCCAGCAGCCTTTTCCGCAAGTATGCGGGAAACCGCACTTGCGGTATCGGTTAATTTGACGTGGACAAGGGTAACATCATAACTATCTAATAGAGTTTTTTTTGCCCAGGCAATATAGCTGTTAACTTTTGCATCTCCGCCCCATGCATTGAAATAGACGGTTTTACCTTTTGCGGCTTTCTGAATATCGTTAAAATCACCCGCGTTAGTAGGTGTAATAGTGAAGGCAAGGTATAATCCGCTAATAATAAAGCAAATTCTATGGTAAAAGCTGTTTTTAGGCATGGTCTTCTCTCCGGTAGCCCCAAGTATGATAATAAACTCACAAGCGTTTTAAGGAGTTAAATCCTAACATGATTGCGAATATTGTTGTCACCTTTGTTTTTGCACATTGCAATCACCTGTGGAGTTCATTTTTTATGGATATGGACAATGAAGGGCTGACTAAAAATGCTAGAAGTTAATGCCCTTGAATTTGGGTTTGACAAGCCGCTAGTCACAGGCCTTTCATTTACAGTGCCAAATGGACAAATTAAGTTGCTGAATGGGCCTAGCGGTTGTGGTAAATCAACGTTGCTGGCACTTATTTCGGGAACAAATATTGCTGGGGTGACTTGGCACGGTGATATCAAGCTAGATGGTGAAGATATTGGTGGAATTCAGGCACATCATCGCGCAGTTGGATTAATGTATCAGGACCCATTACTATTTCCACATTTGACTGTTGGTGAAAATCTGGCCTTTGGCCTGGTGGCGTCTATCCGAGGTAAATATCGCGAGTTGGCGGTTAAGGGTGCTTTAGCGTCAGCAGACCTTGATGGTTTTGGGGATAGAGACCCTGCTAGCTTATCTGGAGGTCAGGCCGCACGTGTGGCACTAATGCGTGCATTGCTGGCTGAACCTAAGGCCTTACTGATGGACGAAGCCTTTTCAAGCCTTGATCCTGATCTGCGCCTTAAATTCGGACGATTTGTTGCTGCACAGATAAAAAAACGGCAAATCCCGGCATTACTTGTCAGTCATGATTTGGTTGATCAGGAATTTGCCACTGATCCAATTTTGCATTTTCTAAAATTGGGAATAGAGATCAAAGGTTTTAGACGGTGATTGTAAAAGCCTTGATGTCAAACTTTGAGTAAATCGATACTGTATTTAGCGCAAATTTACCTGTTGCGATTTCTTTAATTGAAGTTTCAGTTATTTGATCGAAAACAAATAATCAAATGCTAGCTTTTTTGGGTAACAACTATATGGTTTGCTTTTCTAAGAAGAGTTCTCTTGTGTGTGTTAGGTTATAGTAGATGTTTTTCAACATGGTTTTTGAAGGCAAGAAAGCAATTATGAAGTTGTCGCTAACTGATCGCTTCTTCCATATATTCTGGCTTCTTGGGCCGTTTGTGTTGCTAATCGAGCGTACCCCTGCTGATGTGTGGATTTCACTCTTATCGTTAGCTTTTGTTTTTCGAGTTCTAAAAAATAGAGATTTTGAGTGGTTGGAGCACTTCTGGGTTCGTGCAGCCTTTGCTTTCTGGGCTGCTTGCATTCTTTCAGCTATTTTATCCTCAGACCCTCTCTACGCGTTTAGTGAAGCTGTGATTTGGTTCAGATTTCCACTCTTTGTCATGGCTTCAGTGTTTTGGTTGGCAAAGGATAGGCAACTGCTCTATCTAATGCTGGTGTCTACAGCACTGGCATTTTTGACTATGTGTGGGATCTTAGCTGCAGAAATAATCTATACAGGACAAGTTGGGCAGCGATTAACTTGGCCATTTGGTGACAAAGTTTCAGGGAACTACCTTACAAAAGTGGGCTTACCAGTTATCGTAATTGGATCAACAATTGCGGCGTCAAAATTCCGTAGAGTGAATATTCTTGCTGCTTCGTTTGTGTTGATCGGGTTCGTTACTATTGTGCTCACTGGTGAGCGCATTAATACGCTAATTCTTTTTAGCGCGGGTATACTGGCAGGCGTGGTGCACGGGACTAACTGGAAGCGTTTTAATGCCATGTTATTAATTGTAACGTTATCAGTGGTTTTGTTGCTATTTCTTTATCCTAACGTTGGTAAGCGGTACGTGGTTGATTTTTTGATAGCGTTACCCACAGGCGATCATAGCCCATACTACAGAGCCATGATGTCTGGTCTGTTAGCATTTGAAAAAAGCCCACTTTTTGGTATTGGCACTGCAAATTTTTATAATCTATGTCCAAATTTTTCATCGATTGTCGATAACATGGGTTGCCAACCACATCCGCACAACTACTATATACAACTGCTTGCAGAAACAGGGGTAGTAGGCTTTTTATTTGGAGTGGTTTTTTTATGGTCACTCGTGTGGAAATGTCTCAAAACTGGCTGGAAAATGGAAAAAAATTTAGTCCTGTCTTCAGCTTGGATTGTTCCTTTTGCATTGTTTTGGCCTATTGCATCGACAGCTGACTTTTTTGGTCAATGGAACAATGTTTTTATGTGGAGCTCTATCGCTCTTGCCCTAAGCTCTACAAATTTAGATAAGAACTCTGTGTAAACTATATGGCCAATTGTTGCTAATAAAATGCAACAAAAATCAGCCTGAGTCCCATGATCAGAAAAGCCCATAAAAATATTCTGCTAAATAACTCTTGCTTCGCATATTTGCGAAGACTCTCACCAATACGAAACCCTGCTAAAACAACAATTAGGCCCATTAGCGAATGCAAAACGGTATTGATGGTAAGTACGCCAGCAAATGTTAGGCCAATTGCTAGTGGGATTGATCCAGCAAGAAAAAGAAACCCAGTTGCGCCAATAAACTCTGACTTGGAGACATTGTGGGCTAAGAGGTACATAGCAATTGGTGGTGACCAAATTGAACTTAAACCACCTAGTATTCCTGAAAACAGCCCAACACTTGTGTGCCACATTGGTCCGTGCCCAAGAGAAATTTTTGTTCCAAACATTTGTGTTAATGAAAAGGTGATCATGGCAAAACCAATAGACACCATGAGGACTGCTTTTGGAAAGGACATAATAAAAAACGATGTCAGGAAAATACTGATCATTATAGAAATGCCCAACAGCCAATATTTCTTTGCAATTGCAACTCGATTTTCACATCTCATATACTGAAATAAGTTTGTAAAAATAATTGGCAATGTTAGCAAAGATATCGCGACTGTGATGTCCATCACTAAGGTTAAAATCGCCATTACTGCAGGAGGTAGGCCGATACCAAGAAAACCTTTAATAATTCCAGCTAAAAAAAATGCACCTAAAACTGTCAGCGTGATCGTGACGTCGGGGGAGGGCGATAATGTATTTAAGATAAATTCGATCAACTCATTTTATTTCAAGTCCGTTTGGCTTTGGTACGGTTTGCTGCAAGGGCTTTATAAACCCCTGTGCCAAGAGTGATCGCTCCAGCTAAGATGAGCAACGCACATATGGGTCTCGAGAGATAGGTTACAAGGTCATAATGTACCATTTGCATACCCTGAGCAAAATTTTGTTCACCAATCTTGCCTAAAATAATGCCAAGAACAATTCCTGGTATTGAATACCCTGAGCGCCGCAATAAAAATCCAATCATACCAGCGAGGAACATGACCATCACATCAAGAACAAGTCCACGCCCTATATATGAGCCGATGCTGGCTAGCATTAGAATCATTGGTGCCAAAAAATGAAAAGGAATTCGCAACAGTTGCAGAATAGTTTTTGTTTCAATTAAACCAATAAAAAGTATAGACACATTTGCATAAAACATTGCTGCAAATACAACCCATATTAGTTCTGGGGAATTGTAGAAAATAAGTGGACCTGGCTCCATATCGTGAAACTGAAATACTGCCACCATTATTGCTGTTAAAGCCCCTCCGGGAAGTCCAAGAGCTAATAATGGTATCATGGCGGCCCCTGTTGCAGCATTGTTTGCAGTCTCTGACGAAATCACACCCTCAAGGTTGCCCTTGCCGAACGATTCTTTGTCTTTTGACCAACGGACTGCTTCTCCGTAGCCCATAAATGCGGCAAGCGTTGCTCCTATCCCAGGAAGAATTCCACAGAAAAACCCAACAAAAATTGATCTGATAACAGCAATCTTGTACTTCCACAATTCAAGAAATGTTGGGAAGTTAACATCCAGTTTTGGTGCACTATATTTGCCAAAAGCACGTTTTTCAGCTTGTATAAAAATTTCTGAAACAGCAAAAAATCCAAGTATTGCTGGAACAAAAGCGATGCCTGCTGCAAGGTCTGTCATGCCAAAATTATAGCGATTAATTCCACCAACCGGGTCTTGACCAACTGTTGCGACTAGTAACCCTAGAAGCACTGACATCCACCCTTTCCAGATAGTTTTTCCACCAACAGAGGATGCAACAGCACAACCAAAAAAAACTAAAGCAAAAATTTCTGGTGGACCAATATTTCGGATTGCCCATTTTGCCAATGGCTCTGTTGCCGCCATCATTAGCAGCGCTGATGCTGTTCCGCCAATAGCTGAGCAGAGCACCGCAGCGCCAACAGCTTTCCCAGCGCGCCCTTGCTTTGTCATTGGATATCCGTCAAACGCGGTTGGCGCATTTTCTGGAGCGCCAGGGATATTAAAAAGGATTGCTGTGATGGCACCTCCGTAAGTACCAGTGCAATATATAACTGCAAAAAGCATAACGCCCTGAGCTGGTTCTAGCCCTGCACTAAAGGGCAAAAGGATTGCCGCAAGGGTAAGCATGCTAACTCCTGGGATCGCACCAAAGAGCATCCCCCCAATTACGCCAAAAACGAAGATCAATATAGTAATCGGATCACCAAAGAGAGCAGCTGAGCCAGCTAAAAAATTATCAATCATAACGAAAAAGCCCGAATATTAAAAAAGATGTTGCAGTTGAGTATTCATTCGAAGCATGAATGCACTAAAATCATAAAATGGCGAGACTGTCCCCTGAGGTAGTGGAGCGTTTAAAAGCACCATGAACAAGCCAATTATCAGAGCATAAATAAAAAGTGTTATCCCTATGATCCACTTTGGCCGCCGTTCGCCAAGAAGAATTATAACAAGTGCTGTAAATACTGGAGTTGCGGCATAAAACCCTACTGGTTTCAGGGACCACGCAAAAATTAAAGGGAGAAATATAAAACTGCCAATATTTATAAATGATGATAAAGATTTATCTGCACCATCTAGATCGTCCTCGCTTATTCCTACACGCCCCAGTTGGGCTTTAGAACCATTTGCTCGTTGATAGAACAAATTTCCTATAATCACGAGGACTAGCAAAAGTAATATGGAGCGCGGCCAAGCTGTAGCACCAAATTTATAGATTTCAATCTTTTGATTAAACTCAAAGGAGTAAATAAAAAATATGGCAGCAATAGCTAACCAAATTATGGCCTCGATTAAATGAGATGTATTCAATTTTCCCATAGATTTACCTCTAAAAACCCTGCGAGCCCAAGCCCGCAGGGTTGTAATGATTTATCTATCTGATTCGATTATTTAACTGCCATACCCATTGATTTGTATACCTCACGGTATTGTTTGATCGCACCGTTGATCAATGTTCTTGCACCAGCTGTATCGCGATAGCTGTCGATAACACTCATAAATTTCGAGTCATTAAACTTCTGATAGCTGTCTTGGCAGTAACCGCGTTGGAATGCCCACTGAAGCCATTTAACTCGGTCAGCAGGAGCTTTAGCGTTTACGTAGAAGCCACGGAAGCGAAGTAATGGTGTAAACGACATTCCCATTTCCACGTGAGTTGGCACATCAGCAAATGCTTTCGGACGCTCGCCAAAGATAGTAAGAATTGGCTTAAAATCACCTGAATCAAGGAACTTCTTTACATCGCCGGGCTGTTCAAATAGGGCGTCAACTTGACCACCCATAAGAGCGCCATATCTAGGAGCACCTTTATCAAAAGAAATTTGTTGAATTTTCATACCCGTTGCATCGGTAATGAATTTCATGGAAACACGTTCCATTGATCCTTCTTTTGAAACGTTTGCGATGGTAGCTTTTCCGCCTTGTTTCTTAACCCATGCTACAAATGACTTCCAGTCGTTGAAACGTGTTTCATTAGTTCGAATATAAATCTGCGAGAAAGTAACTTGTGAGATCACGAGCGGTATAAGATCCACCCCTGGATTTGGCTTAGAAGAGTCTAAAGCATGCGCTGACGATGCATCGTCAATGTGTTCTAGAACATTGTACCCGTCAGCTGGAGAAGCCATATAAGCCGTCATGCCAACGGTGCCAGAGCCTCCAGGTTTATGGTCGCGATTAATATCAACGCCTGTTAGTTCAGTAACTCCTTTTGCCATTGCGGATGCCACTTGGCCAGAGCCACCGGCAGGACCGTAGGGCACTATCATTGTTAGTGCGCGATTTGGAAAGCCGCCTGGCTTAGCCATGCTCTTTTCGCTAACTTTGCATTTGAAGCCATGGCCGCCTGCGATGGCAACACTGGTGCTACCAGCCATCAAGCCTGCAAACATAATCGATGCAGTGAGAGTTTTTACAATTTTCACAATTTCCTCCGTTAAATACTTTATTTAGGGTATTCTGTCCTATTGTTGTCAAAATGGAAATGTTTCTTTTCAATTTTGAAGATAATTAATAAAAATTTAGCCGAATTAGCAGCGTTACATGTGTTTATCTTAGTTGCACTTAACTGACTTTACTAAGTGCAATAGTTAATTCTGAGTGGTTAACAATAAAGTTATGATTAAATAACCGAAATAACGTATTCAATGCTGACTAGGAGACAAGGCCTAAAAGCTTCATCCGTTGTATCTTTCCTGACGGACCTTTTGGGAGATCTTTGAGAAAATAAACATGATCGGGCGCTTTATACGCGCCAACGCGTTCTTTACAAAAATTTCGCAGCTCGACTTCTGTGGCTGTGTAACCGTCTTTTAGTCGTACACAGGCTTCTACTCTTTGTCCATAATCCCTGCATTCCCGTGCAAATGCAGCTGCCTCCAAGACTGAGCCATGCTCTAACAAAGCCTCGTCAATTTCACGCGGCGCAATGTTTTCACCACCCTTAATGATTAATTCTTTTATTCGACCAGTGACAAAAACAAACCCATCTTTGTCCATACGTCCGAGATCGCCAGTACGAAGCCAGCCCTCTGGCGTAACAGTTTTGGAGGTTTCTTCAGGACGGTCGAGGTAGCCTCGCATAACATTGCTACCGCGCACCAGAATTTCACCCTCAAATCCTGGCCCAAGCAGTTCAAGATCTGGCCCCGAAATTGCAATCTCATTTCCAAAACCAATGCCCGGTGAGCCAATTTTTCTTTTGGCTGGGGGAAGTGGGTTTGATAGGATTTGCGCTCCTGTTTCCGTGAGTCCCATTGTTTCAATAATTGGTATATTAAAGCGTTTTTCGAACTGACGGTGAATCTCAGGTGACAACGGTGCTGATGCTGAGCGAGAGAATCTCAAGCGTTCAAGGTTGAGCTGGGCAACATTAATGTCATTTAGCAGGTAGGAAAAAAGGGTTGGAACAGCGCTAAACCAGCTGCAATCATATTTGTACATTTGTGTCCAAAAGGATGTTGTCGAAAACCTGTGAGGCATAATTAATCCGCTCATGGAGACCAAGGTGCCCATAACAGTGACGCAAAGGCCGTTGATATGGTAAATAGGAAGCACACACATTCCTGCGTCATCAGAAACAAGCTTGTGTGCATCGCAAACATTTTTTCCGGCTGCAATGAGATTGGCATGTGACAAGAGCACGCCTTTTGGCACACCTGTTGTGCCAGAAGTATACATTAAAAGACCAATTGTTTCTGCTGATGGCCGTCGTAAGTCAGCATCATTAACGGGAACTATTTTGCTGTCGTTCCAACGTGGACCATCGTCAATGTCCATAGTGATAATTTGTGGAAAAACATCTGGTGTATCAGGCATTTCTGCCAAAGCTTCATCAATCAAAGCTCGAGATTCGTCAGAGCATAAAATAATTTCAGTTTTGGAATGCGATAAGACAAACCCAAGAGTTTTTACGCCAGCTAAAAGATTCAATGGAGTTGCACGAAACCCGCCAAACACTGTTCCAAGAAAAGCAAAGCTGGCAGCGGCTCCATTTGCTGATGCAATTGCAACTGAGGCGCCGTCAGAAAGTTCGGCTCCTTGAAGGTGGCAGGCAATTTTAGTTGCTCGCTCAAGACTGTCTTTCCATGAAAATCTTTTTTCTGTTTCAGGAGCAGTTAACCAAATAGCATCTGGCGTTGAGGCTGCAGCAGTGCATAAAAGATCCGAAATGCTTATTAAATTATTGCTATTCATTGCTTTGCCTCCAGCTGTTTGCAAACTTTGAAATACTCAGCAAATATGTCTTCAACTTTGGGCTCGACAGGCGGAATGGGGCGTGCAATTCGGACATGATTGACAAAATGTGTCCAATTTAAATTATCATCGATTGAGTTTTCGCCCCATGAACCACAGCCCATCGATAGAGAGAAGGGCAGACCATTATCAAATGATCCACCAGTCGCAAAGCAATGCGCCTGATTAACGATGATCCGACACGCTTGCATTTCTAATGCCAAGTTGCGCGCCCGATCATCTCTTTGGCTATGGAGTCCAAGGGAATGACCGCGCCCTTGATAGTTGTGAATCCTGCGCGCCATAGATTTGGCTGTGGTAAAGTTAGATGCACGATACAGTGCAAAAAATAGAGCCATTTTTTCTCCAGAAATTGGTGCTTTAGGGCCAATATCACTAGCCGGAGCTACCAAAAACTTGGTTCCTTTAGGCGCAATTTCAGCATAGCCAAGTGTTTTGAGAACCGTGTCGATGTCTTTTGCTAACATGTTACGGTTCAGGTGACCATCAAGCCAATGAGTATCGATTAGATGGGAGGTTTGCCTTGCATTGAGAATCATGCCTCCAGCATTAACAATCGATTTTTGAAAGGCATCATAAACAGATTCTACAACAATTACGGCATTTTCAGAGGAACAGGAAGTTGCATTATCAAAGCATTTTGAACGGGAAATCTTGAGCGCTGCCTCCTCTAAATTAGCTGTTTCATCAACAATTGTTACAACATTTCCCATCCCAACACCAAGAGCTGGGGTACCAGATGAATAGGCCGAACGCACATTACTTTGAGATCCAGTGACAACCAAAAGGTCAACGCCTTGCATTAAGCGTGCTGTTTTTTCCTTTGAAGGTGGACTTGGAACCATTTGAACTAGGTCATGGTCAAGGTTAATGCGATCAAACTCAGCGTAGACATAATCTAACAGTTTTGCCATTGGTGCTGCTCCCTTTGGAGACGGTGCCAAAATAATTGCATTCCCTGTTTTAAGAGCATTTATTATATTATTAATTGGTGTTGCAAGGGGATTGGTTGAAGGAACGACAGCGGCAACCACACCTTTTGGGCGCAGGAATTCACTAACGCCTGATTGGATGTTGTCATCAACTAATCCAAAACTAGTTTTGCCACGTATGTCGCGAAGAAGACCGAGAGTCTTTCGGTGATTTTTTGTAATTTTGTCGGCGACATTTCCAAGTCCTGTTTCTGAGACAGCAAAGGCAGAAAGTTCTGCATTACGACTAGGCTCCATTAGCGCCCAAGCTGCTGCCTCTGCTGCACGGTCAAACAGTTTCTGGTCACCATTAGCTTCAAAGCCTTGTTGCGCTTTTCTTGCTTTTGCAATCAACTCATCAATGTCGACTGTTATCTCGCTCATGCCTTTAACTCCTATAGAAAAATCAATTTGGAATTAGCCTCTTGATTGATTGGTTGTCAATCATTCAGGTAATAGATTTTGCAATGTTTTGTGCTTGATATGTAAAAATCGTTGCGTCACTGGTTTGATTTGCCGTAAATAAAACTAACATTGTTTGCTCACAAGGATATCACTATGTTTGAAAAATTCCATCCTGCAAAGCTTGACCCCATTCTAAGTCTGTCCAAGTTATTTCAAGCGGATCAACGCAACAAAAAAATTGATCTTGGGATCGGTGTTTACAAAAATGACATTGGGGTTACTCCAATTATGTCATCGGTAAAAAAAGCAGAGGCGAGACTACTTTCTGAACAATCATCAAAAGCTTATGTCTCACTTGCTGGGGCTGAATTATTTCGGGATCAGATGCGAAACCTTGTTCTTGGTGATTCTGTAGCGCCAGAGCGTGTTGCCACACTGCAAACCCCTGGCGGAACTGGCGCTATACGACAAATTTTCGAAGCAATGAAAATTTTGAACCCTGGATGCACAATCTGGATTAGCGATCCAAGTTGGCCATCACACATGGGAATGGCGACACATATGGGCTTTAAAACTCAGGCTTATCCCTACTTTGATAATGAAACAAAGTTGGTTGATGTGGAGGCTATGATGGCTTCCTTTCGAGATATAAAACAAGGCGATTTATTGTTGCTCCATGGATGTTGTCATAATCCAACTGGTGCAAATATAGACTTTGACACATGGAAAAAAATTACAGACTTGGTTTTGGAGAAAGGTGCACTGCCATTTATTGATATTGCCTATCAGGGTTTTGGTGATGGGTTAGAAGAGGATGCAGCGCCGCTTCGCCATATGGCATCGCGTTTACCAGAAATGTTTATTGCGGCATCATGTTCTAAAAATTTTGGGCTTTATCGTGATCGTGTTGGAATTGCAATGATGATCTCAAAAGACTCTGTAACGGCTGATTTGGTGCAGGGAAATCTTGCCACTTTGAACCGAGTGAATTATTCCTTCGCGCCGGATCATGGAGCGGCTGTGGTTGGAATGATTTTAGCTGATGACGAATTGCGGAGAGAATGGGTGGCCGAACTTGAAGAAATGCGCATGGCAATGTTGGCTGTCCGTAGCAAACTCGCTGATTCACTGCGCCAACAATGTAATTCAGACCAATTTGATTTCGTCGCCAATCACCGGGGCATGTTCTCTCGGCTTGGGCTTGGGCCAGATCAGGTTTTGGCATTACGTGAAGAGCATGGCATGTATATAGTTGGGGACAGTAGAATCAATATTGCAGGTCTGGCTGGTGACCGTCACTTGCCATTTTCTGTGGCCGTTGCGAAAGTTGCTAATGTCTCCTAGGTTGTTTGTGAATAACGGTTTAAGCATGAATACTATGCGATTTAAATGATTTTTTCCTGAGGACATTAATGATGGCATCAGACGAAATTACTGGCGGCTCCCTTTTGATGGATTGTCTGATTTCACTTGGTGGTGCCAAAGCCTTTGGTGTCCCAGGTGAGAGTTATTTGGCAGTTCTAGATGCAATGTATGAACGTCAAGATAAATTTAACCTAATGGTGTGCCGACATGAGGGTGGCGCAGCTTATATGGCTGAAGCATGGGGAAAATTAACTGGAACCCCGGGCCTTTGTTTTGTGACCCGTGGGCCAGGGGCGACCAACGCCTCAATCGGCATTCACACAGCGATGCAGAATTCAACGCCAATGATTGTATTTGTTGGCCAGGTTGGACGTGGCATGAAGGGGCGTGAAGCATTTCAGGAAATTGATTATTCGCATTATTTTGGGAAGGTTGCGAAGCTGGTCGTCGAAATTGATTGTCCTGACCGTATTCCAGAAATCATCTCACGTGCTTGGACAACAGCATTAAGTGGCAGGCCTGGGCCAGTTGTGGTTGCGTTGCCTGAAGACATGTTAACAGCTAGGTCATCAGCAAAACCTTGCTTACCGGTAATAATTCCAGCTCCAGATATTTCTCTCTTCCAACGAGATCAACTCGATCATTTTCTTTCCGGTGCAAAACGGCCGATTGTTCTTTATGGCGGAAGTGGCTGGACGGCTGATGCTGCACGCCAACTTGAGTCTTTCGCTGGCAATAATCGCGTGCCTCTCGTGGCTGCGTTTCGGTTCCATGATATTTGTGATAACTTTCATCCATCTTATGTAGGTGACGCCGGTGTTGGCATGCTTGGCTATATAAAGGTTCTGTTTGATCAAGCAGATTTGATTATTGCCATCAACGTGCGGTTTGGTGAGTGCACAACAGATGGTTACAGTTTATTTGACTGCCCAAATATGAGGGCTAAACTGGTCCACAGTCATCCATCTGATGATGAAATTGGCAAGATTTATGCACCTGATTTGTCGCTGCAAGCAACACCAAATGCAATGGCAGCGGTGCTTTCTGATGTTCAGCTTGAAGATGATGCCGGCCGGTCTAACTGGGTGCAGGCAGCCAAGACAGCTTATGATGCTAGTTACAGCGTCAAAGCTCAGCCTGGCAATCTTGATATGGGGGATGTGTTAGCTCATATCCGCGATGTTATCCCTGATGACGCAATCGTGACAAACGGAGCTGGTAATTTTGCGATTTGGCCTAATAAATTTTTAAAATTTGGCCCAAAAGGGCGACTTCTAGCACCGCAAAGTGGAGCAATGGGATATGGAGTGCCGGCAGCGATTGCTGCTAAGGCTTATGATCAGAGCCGGTTTGTCTTGTGCTTTGCTGGCGACGGTGATTTTCAGATGAATTGTAATGAGCTAGGATCAGCTATGCAGGAGGGGCTTCCGCTTATTATTCTTATTGTGAATAACGGAACCTATGGCACTATTCGGATGCATCAAGAGCGTGATTATCCCGAACGTGTCTCTGGAACCGATTTGGTTAACCCTGATTTTGTAAAGCTTGCGGAGGCGTATGGCTTTTATGGTGAGCGTGTTGAAAAAACTGAAGATTTTTTTGGTGCCTTTAAACGGGCTTGCAGCTCTAAAAGTGGTGCAATTCTAGATCTGGTTGTTGCTACTGAAGCAATCACACCACGACAAAACATCAACGATCTCCGCAGCTTATCAAAATAATGTTTTGACTTTTTCTAGCAATGAATGCCCTTGACAACGGCCTTTTTTTTGCAAGGATTTTTATAGTAGTTTGTTAGGCTGCAAAGGGTTAATCAAGCTAGGTTAACATTAATGGCTGGGAGGACAGTATGTCGTTTAATTTTGATGAGGTGATCAATCGGGTTGGAACCAATTCGTCAAAGTGGGACACAATGGAAGCCAAATATGGTGTTTCCCCGAAAACTGGAATTTCAATGTGGGTTGCAGATATGGATTTTCGCGCGCTTCCGGCTGTTCAAGACGCGCTTGCCAAAGCGTTAAATCATGGTGTTCATGGTTATTTTGGGAATGACAGTGAATATCGAGCTGCACTGATCGCTTGGGTAAAACGCCGTCATCAATGGAATGTTCAGGCTGACTGGATTATTAATGCCCACGGCCTTGGGAATGCTATTAGCTTGTGTATCAGGTCCTTTAGCGAGCCGGGTGACGGTGTTATTGTTTTTTCACCAGTTTATCATGCATTTTTCAGAATTATAAAAGCCACGGACCGGCAAATTGTTGAATCTGAACTCGTGCAGCGCAACGGGGCCTATTACATGGATCTTGATGCGCTTGCAGCAGGCCTAACGGGTAATGAAAAAATAGTTATATTATGTTCACCGCATAATCCGGGTGGACGGGTGTGGTCACTTGATGAATTGTATCAGCTAGCTAATTTTTGTGAACAGCATGACCTAACCCTGATAAGTGATGAAGTACATAATGATCTTGTTTATAAAGGCACTAAACATCACGTTTTGGCAAAGGTCGTGCCATCAATTCGTCACCGGCTCGTCACGCTGATCGCAACAACTAAAACTTTTAATTTGGCAGGCTGTATGATTGGCAGCATGGTTGCGTCCGATGATACTATGCGTAGCCGACTTGCGCGTGTTACTGATGCCTCTGCTGGCAAGTCATTTAATCGGATTGGTATGTTAATGTGTACGGCTGCATGGCAGCATGGTGATGTATGGCTTGACGAATTAATGACCTATCTAAATGAAAATAAAAAGATTTTTGACAGAGGCATTGCGAAGATTCCAGGGCTTAATTCAATGTCGATCGATGCAACGTATCTATGTTGGGTCGATTTCACAAAAACTGGAATGGATCACAGCGAGTTTACGCGTCGAGTTGAGCAAGATGCTCAAATCGCTGTGAATCACGGCAGTAGTTTTGGCCTGGGTGGTGAGAACTTTTTACGTTTTAACATAGCTTGCCGCCGTGATTTAGTAGTCGAGGCGGTTAAACGTTTGCAAAGTTCCTTTGCAGATTTGCAATAATCTTGGTTCCAGTGTTTCTTTGATTGTTAGAAAAATTAAGTGTAGAGCAAACTAGTGCTTTTTTGAAAAGGTAATTTATGACTTGGTTCTTATCACTTTTTACCAAGGAACATAAGCTACGCCATGCGTTGGTTATCATATTTGTTTCTTCGTCATTTTGGGGTGTCTTGTGGATGCCGATGCGTTACATCGAAGCAATGGGTGTTTCTGCTCTTTGGGTTGTTTCCCTGTTTCATTTTTTGCCTGCAATTGTGCTTCTGCCGCTAGTTCTGATAGGTTCAGGTACTTCAAACAGGGACTGGATTCGGGCTACAATTGCTGGTTCTTTATTGGGAGCCGGTTTTGTTTTTTATGCTCTTGGGCTAATTGTGGCCTCAGTGACTAAAACAGTAGTTTTATTTTACATGACGCCGATTTGGTCAACAGTTTTTGCTTTCTTTATCCTCAACGAACGTGCGGGATGGGGTCGCTGGGTAGCGATAGTTGGCGCACTTTTTGGTTGTGTGTTGGTTATGAATGTTAATGGAAAAGAAATTTACTTTGAACCCGCTGATTTGCTTGGGCTGTTATCAGGGTGGTTTTGGGCTTTAGGCTCGGTTGCAGTTCGTTACTATCCCAGCACAAACTTTATTCATGTAACCTTTTTACAGTATTTGCTTGGGGGTTTTTTGGCTGTTGTCGCGGCCGTCTACCTAGGTGACCCTGTTCCTGGATTTTATGTATTGCTTGAAGCTGTTCCGCCAGCCCTGTTGGCATCAGTCATTATATTTATGCCAACTTCATTACTGGTTTTCAGGATTATGCAATACGTTTCCCCCGGCCTTGTTGGGATTTTAATGCTGTCTGAAGCGCTGATTGCTGCTCTATCAGCTTCAATTTGGCTAGGAGAGACACTAGCAACAACGCAGTGGTTGGGTGTCATTACGGTTTTAGCAACTGGTGTTCTCATCGGTTTGCATGAAGAAAAAAGTGAAGGGCCATCTGACTGACATCAACAAAGATTATGATTGTTGTTTTGTGTTAATTCTTTCGTTAATAGCCTCAATGCGCGGCTCCAGTCCGTGAATCTCAAGAAGTGACAAGCCAAGATTGCCAAGCTGATCCTGCCACTCAATTGCGCCAGCGGTCATTTGGTTGGCTACATTGAGATCAGAGAGGGTTGTGGCAACTTCACGCATTTCTGCAGCACGGCGGATGCCATGCGTGGTCATGCGCTCCATATTGTAGGTTGCTTGGGCCCTCCACCCTTCCTTGGCTTGAGAGGCATCAAGAGAGGCTGCAACCTCATCGGCAACGCCGGCTTTACAGGCTGCACTAAAACATTCGGCGGTCAGGGCTTCAATACCTTTCATCATAACAGATCGGATCATTTTTATTGTTGATGCACGACCAATGGGACCGGGTACATGAACTGGCTTCATGTTAAGATCGAGCATAATAGTAATACCTGCTTCAGCATGTTCACCAGAAACCAGCATTGCTGTTTGATGTTGTTTCGGCGAAATGGTAGCCATAACGGCCACATCAACATAACGGCCACCAGCTGCATGAATTAAGGCAGCATTTTTTTGTTTGGTTGAAGGGGCACAGCTATTTAAATCAAAGAAATAGGCTCCATGTTTAATGCTCTTGGCAGCTGCAAGGGCTGCGACATGTGCCTGATCTGCCGTTACGGTGCTAAAAATCAAGTCAGCGTCTCTAGCAATAGTTGCTACATTATCGCCAACAATAATTCCAGCCCCCTCCATTTGGGCTGTTTTTTCCAGTGCTGATTCAGAATCGCCATGCTGCTTTATGTCAAAGGCACACACATTGGGACGGCCCCAGCCTTGGCATAAACAAGAACCGGCTTCGCCAAATCCAATAACTGCAATTTTTGGAGTATTTTGTTGAATCATTAAATGGAACTACTGTTATTTAAGTTAAATGTTAATCATTAACATCGCAAAAAATATCATACATTGCCATTTATTTCCAAGTCCTGATAAAAACCTTGAGTTTAACGAATGTTATGAACTTCTTCGTAACATCAGTAATTTGCCAAATCCAATAACAATTCCAGTCCCCAAACTTGCGATAACCCAAGGGGTTTGAAGAATGGTCTCAGGGAGGATGATTTGGGTGATGCTGTCATTAGCAATTAAATCACCGCCAAGCCAACCGAGCAACCCCGCTCCAATTAAAATGATAAAGGGGAAGCGTTCCATCATCCGCAAAATAAGTGTACTTCCAGCAATTATAATTGGAACGCTGAGAACCAGGCCAAACACAACTAAAAATAAATTGCCTTTAGAGGCTGCAGCAATGGCAAGAGCGTTATCTAAACTCATCACAAAATCAGCAATAATGATAGTTTTTATGGCTCCTAAAAGATTGCTCTTTTGTGCAATTTTTTTGTCAAAATGCTGATTAGACGTGTCTGTAAGCAGCTTAACTCCAATCCACAAGAGTAATAGTCCACCAATTAGACGAAGACCCGGTGTGGTCATCAGTGCACTTGCAAAAAAAACTAAAATAACACGCAGAACGATGGCGCCGGCTGTACCCCATAAAATTCCAATACGCCTTTCTTCTGGAGGTAGGTTTCGACATGCAAGTGCAATGACAATAGCATTATCGCCTCCAAGAATGATATCGATGGCGATAATCTGTAGAAGTGCAATCGCAAACGCTTCTGCACTCATTCCCATGATTATTTCCATATTCTTACCTCAGTGTTCCAGCGGTATTACAACATCACCAAACGGCGATGAAGTGATAACTTAATTCATCAAATTTGTAATTATAAAACTCAAACATCTTTAAAAGCGGTTCTTACGAAAACACTTGCGGTATGATGTTGAGTCCAATAATCATTTTTTATTATGAATTTTTTTGGAAATTGAGAGTTTGCAATTCAATTGTCTCAGGAGCTTAGTCACTGATGAATTCATTATTGGAGATAAAATGAGTATGGCTGATGGTGGTGCGTCCAATTGCTCCTGCAATGATGTTTCGTGGTCTAAATCTTTGAAATTATTATTTAAAATGCATACAGCTATCGGCAGCTCTAGATGATAGCAAGTTTCTTACAAAACTTTATGCAAACGCAACGTCAACCGGTAGATGGTTGGTCGATTGCCATTTTCTTTCTATGTCTAATGATTTTAGGTCCAATATTTTCTGTCCTTTTGACTGCAGTGGGTGATAGTGAGGGACTTTGGACTCATCTTTATCAAACTGTTCTTGGCCGTTACGTTAGTAACACTGTCATCCTAATGGGAGGTGTTGGCATACTGGCCATTGGGTTTGGGGTCAGTTCAGCTTGGGTGATTAGTCGTTACGATTTTGCTGGACGCCGAGGCTTGGAGTGGATGCTATTGTTGCCAGCTGCCATTCCAGCTTATATCGTAGCATATAGCTATACTGAATTTTTTGAGTATGCTGGTCCAGTCCAGGCAACGATACGCGAAGCTTTTGGCTGGCAGAATCCCGGTGATTATTGGTTTCCTGAGATCAGGTCACTTGGTGGCGCTATGTTGGTAATGGCGTCAGTTTTGTATCCTTATATCTATATGGTTACACGCATAGCGTTTCGATTGACACCAGCGAGCTTGTTTGAGATTGCGCTGGTGCATAATCGATCACAATTTTGGGAAGTGGGATTACCTCTTGCCCGCCCAGCAATAATGGCTGGCCTGGCGCTAGTGATGATGGAAGTGGTTTCAGATTTTGGTACAGTTGAATTTTTTGCGATTGAAACCATTACATTGGGTATTTTCAATGTTTGGCTGGGTATGAACAACCTTGTTGCTGCAGCGCAAATATCAATTGTTGGTTTTTGTTTTATTTTGGTGCTTTTGGGCATCGAATTTTATGCGCGGTCTAGACAAAAATATGTGAGCAATAGCGGCAATAAAGTAAAACTTGAAATGTTAATTCCGAGCAAGCTTGGTGTTCTTTCTTGTTGGATTGTTTGTGTGATGCCACTGTTATTTGGTTTTTTTATTCCCGTTGGCGTTCTTCTTGCTTTATTAGCATCAAATAATGTGATTGCTGATTTTCTAGCTATTCGTGAAATCATCGTTAATACCGTGATCATGGCGGCAGTAGCTGCTTTCGTGATAATGCTTTTGTCAGCGTTCATTGTAATTACTTCTACGTTTCGATCTGGATTAAAAATTCGTAAGTTTGCGTTGATGGCGTCAACAGGGTATGCCTTCCCGGGCACTATTTTGGCAATTGGCGTTTTAACGTTTGCTGGCAAGCTAGATGGATGGATTGCTGCTTTATTTGGATTAGAATTTCAAGGTATATTGATTACCAGCATAGCAGTTCTTTTTTTTGCGTATATTGTTAGATTTCAAGCCGTTGGATATGGGGCAATGGTATCTGGGGTTAAACGCCTTCCAGCGGATATGATGAATGCTAGTAGGGTATTGGGCCAAGGATATGTGAAGTCAATTAAACGCGTTATTGCGCCCTTGTTGCAAAGTTCATTTCTAGCAGGAATGATGTTGGTCTTTGTAGATGTGATGAAAGAACTTCCAATGACTTTGTTGTTACGCCCTTTTAATTTTGAAACGTTAGCAACTTATACATATCAGTTTGCAAAGGATGAAATGCTAGAAGTTGCTGCGCTTCCTGCTTTGATGATTGTTCTGTCTGGTTTGCTGCCCGTAATATTGATGAGTGCAATGCTACGTAATTACCGTTGAGAGTTCAAAATCAATCACGTTTTTCATGTTGATTATTTTTTTGGTTCAGTATTTTGGCTTTGTTAAGGTATAAATTACAATGTTTGGTGGAGTTTGAAGAGGCGCTTTATGACAGTAATTGCGTGTGTTGACGATTTGCAAAAAATGGCAAAGCAGCGAGTGCCACGAATGTTTTATGATTACGTGGATAGCGGATCATGGTCGGAATCAACTTATCGCTCTAATGAAAGTGACTTGGCTGCGATTAAATTCCGACAGCGAGTTGCTCAGAATGTCAGTGAACGAACTACTGAAATGTTAATGCTTGGCCAAAAGCTGCCAATGCCAGTTGCTTTGGCGCCGACGGGCTTAACTGGAATGCAGTATGATGACGGTGAGATTTTGGCTGCAAGGGCAGCATCTGATTTTGGTGTACCTTTCACGCTCTCAACCATGTCTATTTGTTCGATTGAGGACGTCGCTGACGATAGCCCATCTCCATTTTGGTTTCAACTTTACGTGATGCGTGATCGTAATTTCATGTCACGATTAATTGAGCGTGCCCGTGATGCCAAGTGCTCAGCTTTAATGGTGACACTTGACTTGCAGATTTTGGCCCAGCGGCACAAGGATGTGCGTAACGGGTTAAGTGCCCCTCCTAAGCTCACATTAAGAAATATTTTAAGCCTTATGCAAAAGCCAGCATGGTGTCTCCGGATGCTTAGTACTAAGCGGCGTCAATTTGGTAATATTGTTGGACACGTAGAGGGTGTAAAAGACATGTCTTCTTTGGCTGATTGGACGGTTAGCCAGTTTGATCCAACCTTGTCCTGGAGTGATATTGCAAATATCCGCAAGCAATGGGGTGGTAAATTAATTATCAAGGGTATTCTGGATGCTGAGGATGCTCTGGCCGCTGTTAATGTTGGGGCAGACGCGATCGTTGTGTCTAATCATGGTGGCCGACAACTAGACGGAGCTATTTCGTCGGTTGAGGCGTTGCCAGCAGTTTTGGATTCAGTGAATGGCAAAGCTGAGGTGTGGATGGATAGCGGTATCCGATCAGGTCAAGATGTATTGCGTGCCATTGCACTTGGAGCGCAGGGTACAATGATAGGCCGTGCCTTTTTGTACGGACTTGGAGCAAAAGGACAAGCGGGTGTTCATCAGGTGCTTGATATTATTCATAAAGAATTGGACTTAACGCTTGGTCTTTGTGGTCAGTCTGACTTGTCAAAGGTAGACTCATCAATTTTGATTAAAGAGTAGGCCTTTTCCTGCCGGGGGGACGTCTAAATTGGCGAGCCTAGCCATATCCCAGGCAATCGCAGAATTGCTGGAAATCACTGGAATACCGTGTTTGGACTCAGCTTCTTGGATTATTGTGGCACATTTCAGCGAAGTGCAGGATATAAAAATCGCATCTAGTGGCGTATCTGACTGATGGACAAGCACATCAACGGCATCGAAAATTGAATGCGGATGAATGCAGCCAACAATTGAGTCTTTCTCCTCACCAAACGTGGCTGCAGCACAAATCTGGAAACCATTTTTTTCAAGGAGTGCACACATCTGCGCTGATATTTCAGATATGTAGGGTGCAAGATAGCCAATGTTTTTTACCCCGATAGTCCTTAAGGCGCGCCTGAGGGCTGTTAGTGGGGTTGTGACATGCTCCACATTGATATGCGACTTGATGATGTCCTGAACAGTTTTTTCACCAATCAACAAAGATGCCGAGGTACAACCATAACCGACCACATCAAAATGGTAGTTGCTTGGGAAAAGGGCTAGAGTTACAGCAAAACGGTCGGTCATTGCTGTTAGGTTTTCCGCTGTGACCTGGTCATCACACGCAATCCGGCTATGCAGAATTGTTGGTAGTTGGCCATTTCCGATACTTGTACCAATGCTGTCACCAATGAAATGACGCAGTTCTGTCTCTATGGTCAAGTCAGTTTCGAGTGTAATTAGCCCAAGTTGGGCTGCTGTTTCGCCATGACTTGCTGTACGAAAAGGTAAATGTACAAAATCAGGTAACGGGCGCTTTTGAGATTTGTCTATTGATTGGGTCATGGCACTATATTCCTTTGGTTCAGCAGGCAGAAACAATAGGTAAATCACGTTGTGCACGGGTGGATAATAACATGGCTCCATTATCAAGAATCAAGAGATTTTCTTCTGCTACCATCATTAGCCCATCACCGTAATTGATTGATGGTTCAAGCGTTAGGGCCATACCCGCTTCAAGAACTGTTTGGTCCCAATTGGTATGAGAAGGGGGTTCGGTTAATTGAGTGCCGAGCCCGTGGCCATAACGGCCAACCTCGCCGCCTTTAATTTGGATTGACCCGTTGGGGCGTAGCACCTGATCCATTGCAAAGAACAAATCGGCAGCCGTAATGCCGGGTTTAAGAATATTCAGAGCTGCGTCGGTTGCATCAAACAGACGATGATGCGCTTCCTTGGCAGTATCGCTAGCATAATGCATAGCAAAATTTCGGTCAAAATCGCTGAAATAGCCATCCCAAATACAACCCGTATCAAGCATGAAAACATCTCCGCTAGCAATTGGGCGGCTAGTTGGAGGTGCAATTATATCGGTGTATCCGTCAGGGCCAGCGCTGCCCACAAGATAGCTAACATCATCAACACCAGCTTCAAGTGCCTTGATTTTGAAGTTTTGGAACAGTTCATTAAGGGGCATGCCAGCAACGACCCATTGTGGTAAATCAGCAAACACACTGGAAACAATGCTGCAGATGTGTTTTAATTTTATCTGTTCTGCTGGTGACTTGATCATCCTGATTTTCTGGACATCGGCTGTCATATCACAAAGTGTGATTCCATCCATCAGAGTTTGTAAGGCTTGAATATCGGCAAATGGCATGCGGATAGTAGTTTCGCTTCCCATCATCATGCCAAGTCGTCCAGACAGTCCAACTTGATCAAGGATCAGGCTTGCTAACAAGCTAATGCCATCATCAGTTGCCGCTGGTGAAGTCCAAGTTTGTAAATTGCCAATATAGCAATCTCGCATCAGAGGTGCTCCAATTGAAGGTATGATAGCAATAGGCTTGCCAATGGCTGGCAACAAAACAAACCAGGGCCGCGTTGGGCTTTGCCAAAACTGCGTCATAAATCCAGTAAAATACCGGACATCTGCCTCAGTGGTAAGCAACAATGCAGCAATGTCATTGGTTATCATTGCCTGCTGTATCTTGGCGCAACGACAAGCAAACTCAGCATTTGTGAAACCGCGCTTGGGTGGTGTCACTATCCTTGTCCCTCAGCAAGGAGGGAGTCATAAATAACCGGATCGGTTGCTCCTTCTGTTCCAATCAGCAGCACGATTGAATTTGGTCCAAACTCCAGTGATTTCCATAGGACTGGATCATTTTTTGCCGCCAGCAAAGCCGCAACACCCGCGGTGGCGCATTCGCCAGCTTCGATAGATCCTCCGCCAAAAGAACCATTAGCAAATCCTGCCATAAGAGCAGCAATGGCATCATCAGTAATCGACAAGCAATGATGCAAACTTGGTTGCAATACCTGCCAGGCAAGATCAGAAATTTCTCCGCATGACAATCCTGCCATCAGGGTTTCTTCACTAATATCAACAAGGCATGGCATCTGGGCTTCGATACTGTTCAAAAAACAGGATGACATAAAGGACTCAACAGCAATCATTTTGCCCAGCTCAGCTCCAGCATCTCGCCAGAATGAGGCGACAATTCCAGCGGCCATTCCACCGACGCCAATCGGCAAAAAACAATGGCTTGGTTTTGCCATTTCCATTTGATCCAGTGTTTCACGCCCCATTACGCTGTAGCCAGCCATGATATCAAGTGGTATTTCACGATATCCTTTCCATGAAGTATCAGAAACGATATGCCAGCTATTAGTCGCAGCATCTTTTTTGCAGGCTGCAAGGGAAGCTTCATAATTTCCAGAAATACGGTTGATTTTAGCGCCAAAGGCAGCCATTGCATTGGCGCGCTGGAGGCTAACTTGTTCATGAATGTAGATTTCAGCCTGACACCCTGCCTGTTTTGCACCCCACGCAACTGACCGTCCATGATTGCCGTCTGTTGCTGTGGTTACTGTGATGGTTTTTGGATCAATGCCCAGTGCCACTTGATCAGCTGCCAGCTTGGCAACTGCATAGGCGCCGCCAAGCGCCTTGAAAGATTTGAGGTCAAGACGCTTCGATTCATCTTTATAAACAATTGATCTAACACCGCAAAAGTCCGCTAACTTATCCAAGGATACTAACGGTGTTGGTTTGTAACCAGACCAAGCAGTGATCTCCGCATAGGCCTGATTCATATTATCGCTGTTTAAATTATCGCTAAATTCAGGAAATGGTGATGGCTTGCGCCCACTATTTGGTATCGCTTTAATTATTTGACAGGCTGCAAGCATTTTTGGTTCAAAGGGCATCAGTGATTTAATCCTAAATTTAATTCTAAAACAGTTATTAAATTATCATATATTTTTCGGCTTTGTCTAAAACTATTAGGTCAAAGTCATGCTTTTTCTCACTTGTGAATTAGCTCCGTAGCTTGCGGATTACTAAAGCTTGCATTAGCGTTAAAGCTACAGCTGCTTGAAAACGGAAAAAAGAGGAAATTAATGTCGAAACATGGTTATGAGGCTGGCCGTTTGAATTTACCGTTTGTTGGGCTTTGTAGTTTTGGCAAATACCCTTATCAGCCTGATTGGTCAGCGATTGATGCTGATTTTGCAGTTCTTGGAGCTCCTTTTGATTTTGGTACCCAATTTCGGGCTGGTGCGAGGTTTGGTCCCCGAGGTATTCGTGAGGCTTCAACATTGTTTTCATTCGGACATGCTGGCGCCTATGATCATGAGGATGATATAACTTATTTAAAGGCTGATGAGGTTCGGATTGTAGATATAGGCGATGCTGACATCATTCATACTGACACAACTAAAAGTCACGCCAATATTGAAGCGGGTGTTCGAGCTATTCTTGCAGCTGGTGCCGTCCCTATTGTGCTCGGTGGTGACCATTCGGTAAATATCCCTTGTATAAATGGGTTTTCTGACCAAGGCCCAATCCACGTTGTGCAAATTGACGCGCATCTTGATTTCGTTGATGAACGTCATGGGGTAAAGTATGGGCATGGTAACCCGATGCGCCGAGCCGCAGAAAAATCATATGTTACAGGGTTATCTCAAATTGGCATTCGTAACGTATCTTCAACCGCCAAGGACGGTTATGATGACGCGCGTAGGATGGGGGCTGATATTCAGTCAGTGCGTCAGTTTCGAGCATTGGGTGTTGTTGGAATGCTTAATCGAATTCCGGCTGATGAGTGTTATTACGTCACAATTGATATTGATGGATTTGATCCCTCAATTGCGCCGGGAACAGGAACGCCCTCTCACGGTGGGCTTTTGTATTACGAAGTTTTAGAACTCTTGGATGGTTTGTGCAAGAGAGGAACGATTGTTGGTGTCGACCTTGTTGAGGTGGCGCCAGATTATGATCATAGTGGAAGCACGACTACGCTTGCAGCTCAGATCTTATTAAATTTTATTGGGAGGATACATCATAATCGTCGTTAGATTTGTAGATTTTCAATTTCATACCTACTCACTGTTGCAAACTTTGGATTAAAATGTTTTATTTATTCATTCCATTCAACATTTCGTAGTAATTTTATTTCGTAGATTTATCAGTTTGATAAAATTATGGACTTTGAATGCAAGCTTAGGTAGGAAAATATGGCTCAAGCCAACGACCCATTTGTTAGCTTTAAAGGCGTTCAAAAAAGCTATGATGGGGAAACACTCGTTGTTAAAAATTTGAACCTCGATATCGCTGCCGGTGAATTTTTGACCATGCTTGGCCCTTCTGGCTCTGGAAAAACAACTTGTTTGATGATGCTTGCTGGCTTTGAAACCGCAACCCATGGCGACATAGAACTTGGTGGTCGCCCGATCAATAACATACCTCCTCACAAGAGAGGAATTGGGATGGTGTTTCAAAACTATGCTCTTTTTCCACATATGACAGTTGGTGAAAATTTAGCTTTTCCGCTAAATGTCAGAAATATGGCAAAAGCTGATGTGGAGGACAAAGTTCGATCTATTTTAGATATGGTTCAAATGTTAGCGTTTATTGACCGAAAGCCGGCGCAATTGTCAGGAGGGCAGCAGCAGCGCATTGCCTTGGCGCGTGCGCTAGTATTTAACCCAGACTTGGTTTTGATGGATGAACCGCTCGGTGCGCTTGATAAACAACTGCGCGAGCATATGCAGTATGAGATAAAACACATACATGAAAATCTCGGTGTAACAGTTGTGTATGTAACTCATGATCAGTCTGAGGCACTAACTATGTCTAACCGGATTGCAGTGTTTGATGATGGTGTAATTCAACAATTAGCTGATCCCGTAACACTATATGAAAAACCAGAAAATTCTTTTGTGGCGCAGTTCATTGGTGAGAACAACCAAATGCTTGGAACTGTTCAGTCAATTTCCAGTGGGATTTCCACCGTTAAACTTGATTCTGGTCATATTGTTAGGGCTTTGGCAGTGAATGTTAGCGAGGTTGGAAGCCGAACGACTCTATCTGTTCGCCCCGAGCGTTGCTCTATTTCTGTAAGGAAGTCAAAGGAAATGAGTGTGCTGGACGCGCGGATTGAGGAGCTGATTTATCTTGGAGATCATATTCGCTGTAGGATGAAAGTAGCTGGGGATGATCAATTTATTGTAAAAGTGCCAAATACATCCGGTCAGCTTGGCCTTGAAATTGGCGCAGTATTGCAGGTGGGGTGGCAAAATAACGATTGTCGGGCACTTGATTTCAACAAACCAATTTGACTGCTTGAACAGTCAAGAGAAGCCAAGTGGCCTAATGGGTAGGTTGTTGGCTAACGTAAAAGAGTTATATAATTCTTAAAACGTAAAAACACTTAAAGGGAGTGGACATAATGTCTGGATTAACAAAAAAGCTTATTGCAATCGCAGGTGCATCTGTTTTTGTGAGCAGCGCATCAATGGCGGCTGACTTAACAGTCGTTTCATGGGGTGGTGCTTATACAAAATCACAGGTTGAAGCCTATCACAAGCCATGGATGGCAAAGTCTGGTAAGGCTATCGTATCTGAAGATTATGGCGGGGGTATCGCTGAAATTAAAGCACAGGTGGAGTCGGGAAATGTGTCATGGGATATTGTCGACGTTGAATTGTCGGACGCAATCCGCGCATGTGATGAAGGCCTCTTAGAAACAATAGATCATTCAAAGTTGCCTGCATCACCAGATGGCACACCGGCAGTTGAAGACTTTCTGCCTGGAACATTGCATGACTGCGCTGTTGCGAACATTGTATGGTCATCTGTTTACGTCTATGACAAAAGCCAGACACGTAATTGGAACGCGCCAAAATCAATGGCAGATTTCTTTAATACACAAGCGTACCCAGGAAAACGCGGTATGCGAAAGTCACCAAAAGTAACAATGGAGTTTGCGCTTATTGCAGACGGTGTACCTGTAAGTGAAGTTTATAATGTTCTAAGCACAGAAGAAGGCATTGCACGCGCATTTGCAAAGCTTGACACTATTAAAGATGATGTTATCTGGTGGGAAGCTGGAGCTCAGCCTCCACAGCTTCTTGCTGATGGTGAAGTTATTTTCACAACAGCTTGGAACGGACGTATATTTAACGCTGTTGCATCTGAAGGCCAGAAGTTTGAAATGGTCTGGGATGGTCAAATCTATGACCTCGACCTTTGGGTCATTCCAAAAGGTTCTAAAAACAAAGAAGCGGCACTTGATTTTCTAGCTTTCTCAACTGCGACTGAACAGTTGGCAGCACAGGCATCATGGATTCCATACGGGCCAGCCCGCGCATCTGCAGTTGCTCGCATTGGAACTTACCATTCTGATGATACAATTCAAATGGCAAGTCATATGCCAACAGCTCCGGGAAATTTTAAGAATGCTCTCCAGAATGACTATGAATTCTGGGCAGATAATGCTGACCAGCTAAACGAACGCTTTAACGCTTGGCTTGCAAAGTAAAACACCGAGATAAGCGGTCATATGGAGTATCCCATATGACCGTTATTTTTTATCAAAATAATTTAGCAGAGACCAAAATTCATCATGGCAGATAGTCATATAGCCCCGTTAGAGCCAATTACCGCAGCTGACGGTACCCCGCTAAAGAAAAAATTAGCCCAAGCCTTGTTTCGTAGTAAGGTTCGCGCGGTATCCTTGGTTGTCCCACTATTCGCTTTTGTGATGGTTAGTTTTGTAATCCCTATTTTTGCTCTGATGTGGCAAGGAGTTTACAATGAACGTTTTTCTAAATACACGCCTAACTTGACTGAGCAATTGACTTCTTGGGATGGTTTAACTGAGCCCGATGAGGCTCTTTTTGCAGCTCTTGTAGCTGATTTAGTTGTTGCAAAAAAAGAACGGACCATTGGCCGGATTGCAACGCGTGTTAACCAAGAATATCCTGGAACGCGCTCTTTGTTCACATCAACCGCCCGCAAAGCTAAAAAACTGACGCCACCATTTAAGGAAAGTGTAATCAAAGTTAATAAAAAATGGGCAAAGATTGAGGTTTGGCGAGCCATGAAGCTTACTTCGCAAAACTTGACCCCAGCTTTCTATGCGACTGCTTTAGACGGCCGCTATACCGTAGACCAAGGTTTTGTGCAGCAGAATGAAAACAGACAGATCTATGTAACATTGTTCTGGCGCACGTTTATGATTTCTGCATCGGTAATGGGTTTGTGTCTTTTGCTTGGTTATCCGGTAGCCTATCTGCTGGCAACGCTACCGTTACGTACTTCAAATCTTCTTATGATCATGGTTCTATTGCCTTTCTGGACGTCACTACTGGTAAGGACAACTGCGTGGATTGCCATTTTGCAATCTCAAGGTGTAATTAATGATCTTTTAGTAACATTTGGCATTACTGCTGACGACTCTCGATTTTCATTAATTTATAATATGACAGGCACAATCATTGCTATGACGCATATTTTGCTGCCTTTTATGATTTTGCCACTTTATTCAGTTATGAAAACTATCCCGCCATCTTATATGCGAGCAGCGCGTTCTCTAGGTGCAACGCCCACAAGAGCTTTTATTAAAGTATACATGCCGCAAACAATTCCGGGCGTTGGTGCAGGAGGATTGCTGGTTTTTATTCTCGCAATTGGATATTATATAACCCCAGCGCTTGTTGGTGGGCAAGATGGGCAATTGATTTCAAACATGATCGCCTATCACATGCAGAAGTCCCTCAACTGGTCATTGGCGGCTGCGCTTGGTGGTATTCTTTTGTCAGGTGTGCTTTTGCTTTACTGGGCTTATGACAGGGTTGTTGGTATCGACAATATGAAGTTAGGGTGATTTAGGTATGGCTAAACTTCCCCCCTATACCAGTACTGGTGAGTATATTTGGCATTATATCTATCGTGGTATTTGTGGGCTGATTTTCTTGTTTCTTATTCTGCCAATTTTGGTTGTATTGCCCTTGTCGTTCAACGTTGAGCCTTACTTTAGCTTCACCAGTGGTATGCTGAACTTTGATGCAGAAGCTTATTCATTGCGATGGTATGGAGACATTTTACGAAATGGTATGATGGCGCCAGATGAGGCTTTTAGCTGGGCGTGGGTATCTGACACATGGGATAACAGTCAATGGATGAGGGCTATTCGCAATAGCTTTTTCATAGGGATTTGTGCTACGTTGCTGGCAACGGCGCTTGGTACACTGGCTGCTATTGGGTTAGCTCGGTCTGAAATGCCTTATCGACGCCTAATTATGTCAATTCTGATTTCGCCAATGATCGTGCCTTTGATTATTACGGCAGCTGGAATGTTTTATTTCTATTCACAGGTGCATCTAAGTCAGACTTACCTTGGGGTCATCATGGCGCATGCTGTGCTGGGAACACCTTTTGTTATTATTACTGTTACAGCGACCCTTGTTGGCTTCGATAAGTCACTGGTTCGTGCTTCCCAATCCCTTGGGGCAGGCGCGTTGACGACTTTTTATAAAGTTCAAATGCCTTTGATTGTTCCAGGTGTAATTGCTGGTGGACTGTTTGCTTTTATCACGTCGTTTGATGAGGTTGTTGCAGTATTGTTTTTGGCAAGCCCTGAGCAAAGAACTATTCCACGTCAAATGTGGTCAGGCATTCGAGAGCAAATCAGCCCAACTATTTTGGCTGTTGCAACGCTATTGGTTATTTTGTCAATTATTCTGCTAACAATATTGGAATTACTGCGCCGAAGGTCCGAACGATTGCGCGGCATCAGCAATACTTGATTAAAACTCATTCAATTGACCTTCACCCTTTTTAAGGTCACTCTGCCTTGGCTTATGCTGTCTTTTTTTGCATTAGCAAGTGTATTGAGAGCCAGATTGGGAAAACATATGGACGATCGTAAGATACTAGTTTTGACTGGAGCAAGTCGTGGAATCGGGCACGCTACTGTCAAACGCTTTTCTGTTTCTGGTTGGCGGGTAATTACGTGTTCGAGGCATGGTTTTCCTGAAAACTGCCCTTGGGAAGCTGGCCCGGAAGATCATTTGCAAATTGACTTGTCGTCACCTGATGATGTGAAACGTGGCGTCTCTGAACTGTTGGCTCGTCTTGGTGGAAGGCCTCTCCATGCGCTTGTTAATAACGCAGGAATCTCGCCGAAAAAGCAGGATGGAAGTCGTCTTGATTGTCATGAAACATCGTTGGACTTGTGGCAGGCGGTTTATCAGGTAAATGTATTTGCTCCAGTAATGTTGGCTCAGAGTCTTTGCCCAGCTTTGCAGTCAGGTAGGGGGTCGATTGTAAATGTGACATCAATTGCTGGTAGTAGGGTGCATGAGTTTGCCGGATCGGCTTATTCAACGTCAAAAGCAGCGCTCGGTGCATTAACCCGAGAAATGGCCTCAGATTTTGGCAAGCTTGGTATTCGCGTCAATGCCATTGCGCCGGGTGAAATTGAGACCGGTATTCTGTCACCTGACAGTGAAGAAACCATTTTGCCACAAATACCACTTGGTCGGTTTGGTAGTCCAGATGAAGTGGCTGATACAATCTTTTTTCTGTGTAGTGAGCAGGCAAAATATCTGAATGGTTCTGAGATTCATGTTAACGGTGGGCAACATGTATGACGTGCACCATAAATTATAGAGCAATTAAAGCTGGTTTCTTTTTAAGTGATGGATTGGGACGCAAACATGGCAAAAAATAGCAACAACGCCCTGAGGAAATCTCTAGGTGGAAATTCTTCTGCCAGTCGTGATATTGCTTTTCATATGCACCCTTACACTAATCCATTGGCATTAGAGACAAGTGGTCCACATGTGATCGCTGAAGGCCATGGTGTCTTTGTTGTTGATGAAAATGGTAAGCGGTTTTACGAAGGGATGAGCGGCCTTTGGTGTACATCTCTGGGCTTTTCTGAGTCTGAATTAATTGACGCTGCGATTGAACAATTTCGCAAGCTTCCATTTTATCACAGTTTTGCTGGAAAAACGGTTGGACCAGCCATTGACCTTGCTGAATTGTTGATTGCTAATGCGCCACCTGCTGGTGGTGATAGCGTAATGAGCAAAGTATTTTTTGCAGCATCAGGTTCTGAAGCAAATGATACTGCAGTGAAAATGATTTGGTATTACAATGCTGCCCTGGGCCGACCTGAAAAACGAAAAATTATAAGCCGGAAAAAAGGCTATCACGGCGTGACAATAGTTGCTGCTAGTATGACTGCGCTTGCCTATGCACAAGATGGATTTGGCTTGCCATTAGATTTTGTTAAGCATACTGGTGCGCCAGATTTTTATAATGAAGCACTGCCTAATGAGAGTGAGGAATCTTTTGCTAACCGCTGCGCAATTGATCTTGAAGAGCTGATTTTGGAAGAAGGGCCAGAGAGTGTTGCTGCCTTTTTTGCTGAACCAGTGATGGGCGCTGGTGGTGTGATTATTCCGCCTCGAACTTATTTTGAAAAAATCCGGGCAGTTCTAAAGAAATATGACGTGCTGCTTGTTGCAGATGAAGTCATTTGTGGATTTGGTCGTACTGGTAATATGTGGGGATCAGAGACAATGGATGTTCGTCCTGACATGTTAACCTGTGCCAAAGCTCTGTCATCTGCCTATTTGCCAATTTCGGCTGTAATGTTGTCTGAAAAGGTTTATGCGCCAATTGCTCAGCAAGCTGGTCATTTGGGTATTTTAGGTCACGGATACACGTATTCAGCTCATCCTGTTTGCGCAGCGGTGGCTCTGCGGGCCCAGCAGTTGATGCAAGAACGTGACATTATTGGCCATGTCAGGTGTATTTCCCCGCAATTCAAGCGGAGAGTTGAAAAACTTACTAAATTTGACTTTATTGGAAATGCGCGCGCCATTGGTCTTATTGGTGCAATTGAATTTTCCACTAACACCGATGGACATAAAAAATTTGATCCAGCACATAAGATTGCAGCACAGGCAGTTGCAATTATCCAGGAACATGGTGTTATTTTGCGTGCCTTACCTGGTGATATTATTGGTTTTTGTCCCCCACTGATCATTTCAAAAGTTGAAGTTGATGATATGTTTGATCGCATTGAGGCAGCGTTGGGTGATGTGATGACTATTGCCGCAAAGCTAAGCTAATGAATTTATGGACTTTTAGCCGGAGTATAAATGTGTCATTTTTTGATCGTTTCTGGAACAGTGCCCACGCAGTTCTAGCCATGGCCTCCTTGATGTGGGCCGGTCATACTGTGGCTTTACGAATTTCTGTTGGTGAGATTTCTCCAGTTTTATTGATGGAATTGCGTTGGCTCGGATCGTTTTTAATTTTGGTGACTATTTTTCATAAAACTTTGCCGCTTTACTTGCCTTTAGTTAGGCAACATTGGCGCTGGTTTTTTGGCATGGGTGGCATCGGATTGGCTGGGTTTACGCTTTTCATTGTTTATGCGGCGCAATATACCAGTGCTGTTAACCTTGGAATCATTCAGGGGATTATTCCTGCTTGTGTCATGCTGTTTGGCTGGCTTATTTTTCGTACTCCAATTGGCTGGCTACAGTTTTTGGGACTCTGTTCCTCATTGATGGGGGTTTTGGTGCTTGTCAGCGCGGGCAGCCTTGCGACAATTACGGCATTAAATTTCAATGGTGGTGACTTGTTGATGGTTGTGGCCTGCCTTTGTTACGCTGTTTACACTGTCTCCTTGGCACGCAGAATGGACATGCCACCCGTCATACTATTGTGTTTTTTTGCGTTTTTTGCATTTTTGTCATGTAGCTTTTTCACTGTTGTTGAATATACTAGTGGTGACCTTGTTTTGCCAAGTTTTAAGGGTGTTCTGATTCTTATCTATTGCGCTGTTTGTCCATCAATTCTATCTCAAACTTTTTTCATTCGTGGAGTGGCGTTAACCGGCGCCAATCGTGCTGGTTTATATGTCAATTTAGTTCCGGTTTTTGCAGCATTTCTTGCAATGATGATTTTGTCGGAGTCGTTAAAAATTTATCATTTAATAGCTCTGATGATGGTTATTAGTGGCATTTTCCTGGCTGAGTACGGCAAGATAAAGACGCAAGTAAAATAGTGCGTAATATAGGCCAAACAGAAACTTGACAGTTTTGATTTCTCATGTGCATTTTTGCGGCTCAGTATCTGCCAGCTATAGTTACCATTATTTTGTGTCTTTTATAGCTGTGCCGGTGAGCTTGTTAATGAATTTTGGATATTGGTATGTTGGATAAAACTAAATTCTATATAAATGGATCGTGGGTGCAATCATTGGATGGACAAATTTTTCCTGTGCTGAACCCCGCAACCGAGTGTGCGTTTGCCACAATCACGCTTGGTGGTACACAAGATGCTGAGGGGGCGATTGCTGCGGCTAAAGGGGCTTTTCCAGCATGGTCGGTGACAAGCTCAGATGAACGTTCTTCATATCTGCAAAAGCTTCTTGATATCTATATTAAACGTAATGATGAGATGGGCGCTACCATATCAACTGAAATGGGCGCGCCAATTGACATGGCGCTTCGTGATCAAGCAGGAGCAGGGGTTGGTCATTTAAAATCCTTTATTCGTGCCCTTGGCGCGATGAAGTTCCAGAGACCACTGCGTGATGGTATTGAAGGTCAGGATATTGTGTTTGAGGCCGCCGGTGTTGCTGCTCTAATCACGCCATGGAACTGGCCAATGAATCAAGTTGTTCTTAAAGTTGGTGCGGCGTTGGCGGCAGGATGCACAATGGTGCTTAAACCATCTGAGATTGCACCAATGTCCAGTATTTTATTTACCGAGATGGTACATGAAGCTGGATTTCCAGCTGGTGTTTTTAACATGGTCAATGGTGATGGTGTTGGTGTTGGCACGTTTTTGTCATCGCATCCTGATGTTGACGTTGTGTCATTTACTGGATCAACTCGAGCAGGAATTTTGATCAGTAAAGCAGCGGCAGACACAGTAAAAACTGTGTCACTAGAGCTTGGTGGTAAATCACCAAATTTGGTGTTTGATGATTGTGATGTTGAAAAGGCAGTTCGTATGGGCGCGGCTTTCTGTTTCAACAACACTGGACAGTCCTGTAACGCCGCCACACGGATGATAGTTCAGCGCAGTATCTATGATCAGGCTGTCGAAATTGCCGCTGCAAAAGCAGATGCGACAAAGGTTGATTTGCCTTCAAATGCAGGAAAACACATTGGCCCTTTGGTGTCAGAAGCACAGTTTGAGAAGGTACAACGGATGATCCAGTCTGGCATTGACGAGGGTGCAAGGTTAGTTGCGGGTGGAGTTGGGCGCCCTGAAGGAATAAACCGAGGCTGGTTTGTAAAGCCAACAGTTTTTGCTGATGCAAAAAAGGATATGACGATTGTTCGCGAGGAAATTTTTGGTCCGGTTCTAGCCTTGATGCCTTTTGATAACGAAGAGGAGGGGATTTCACTTGCCAATGACACACCTTATGGATTGGCAGCGTATATTCAGACTGGTGATATGGGTCGTGCGCGACGGGTTGCAGCTAAATTACGGGCTGGCATGATTCAGGTTAACGGTGCTTCACGTGCCCCTGGCAGTCCTTTTGGTGGCTATAAACAGTCAGGTGTAGGCCGTGAAGGTGGATTTTGGGGTATAGAAGAGTTTCTTGAGATAAAAACCATCAGTGGCATCGCCTAACACAAAGTATTGTGGTGTGCATTAGTCGCCATCATTCAAGCCAGCACCTGCGCCGGAAAGTCGTGATGTTTCAGTTGCTGGGGCATAAGTGTTTTTAGCAAATTTGTTCAAAACCTTTATGCAGTCTGTTGTGGTTTCTGGAACACGAGGCCATCTGATATCATTGATGCTGGTAATGAGCGGTAGAGCTTCATGCTTTGTGGTGATATTACATACTGATGAGTTGACTAGAATGGCTGTGCTATTTGTCGAGTGTCCAAAGCCGTCTCGTGTAAGACAAAAAACGGCATTGCCCATTGATACGGTGATGGACTTGTCAAAGGCACGAAGTGCCACAAATGGGATCAGCAACAGTGGCAGCCTAATACGTTGGAGTTGAACTTCGTCACCAAATGCCCCATCACCATAAGCAGCACCGATAGCAATGGGGCAGTAATGGCCTCTTTCACCTGTTTTATCTGGCCAAGCTGACAAAGTACCACTTTCACGCCAGCTTAAATATCTGCATAAGGCTGCAACGCCTGGTAACTCACGCCGTTGGAGCCATTTCACGGCATAACCAGCCTCCTCTGCAAGCCCCCACTCCATTCCGCTTCCGCGGGCCGCCTTCGTTGCTAGTGCACTAATTTCACCAAGTGACCATGTCATAATCTTTAATGTTCCAGCTGGCCGTTTGAAATAAGTGGTGGGTAGGCCAAAGCATCTGGGTCCATGGCTGTTAATTCGTCTGGAAACGGTGCGCCTTGATACATAGTAATGCGTAACCACCGATCTGAACGCGGGTCAAACTTTGACGCTCCAAAAAACGATAATTTGCATCGCAGTAAATCAATTGGTTGCATTGTAGCAGAAATTGTATTGTCTTGGATTTCGGCATAGGGCAGTACGAACACGGTCTGCGCGCGACGCACAATATGCCGATGTTCGGGGTGTCCTAACAGAAACATCGCAACTGTATCATTTTCAGAATTGGTTTTTGCATTCATCCATTGATCAAGGGCTTTAATCGCTAAAACTGCATCGCGTCCTGGTGCTAATGGCTGCTCATAAGGCTCAATTGGCTCCTCAAACCGCTCGCCAAGACGTGGTTCAAGTTTTTCTTCTGAAACATACCAAACGCGAGCTTGGGCATCATTTTTTTCATAATCTATATCATGCGTCCAGTCATAGACATTATTCATAATTTTATGAAGCTGGAATAAATGCATTGATCCATCAATGCGGAAATGTGCCTCCTCATCAGCTTTCATGGTAGTTGCCAGGTTGTCGATCAGTGGGCCGTGATCTTCAAGCAATAGGGACACAAGCTGTTCCTGTCCTTCAAGGCTAAGATTAGTTTCGCCCCAGCGATAGATTGTATCCCAAGGTTTGACTATGTCAGAGTTAAGGGTGTGCAAAAAGGCGTTAAGCTGGACGATATCATCGCGCAATTTTTGAATTTTGGCTCTTTGATCGAGGCTATCTGTTGTCCATTTTTTGGCATTTTTATTGGCTTTGGCAATCAATTCTACAAATCTAGATAAGCCAGTCGTATCGGTTTTTTTGAGCGCCCGTACTCGGGCCAGCGCTGTCTCACGCGCGTTGATCCATGAGTGAATTAACGACGGATGATTAACCAGGAATGGCGCCATGCCAAGACCAGTTGAATTGCCAACACCGATACGACGACGGATATGTGAGTCCAGTTTGACCGCATTATGTGGTGAATTTACTGCCGCCATATGCTCAACAAGATCAATGGTAAAAGATCTCAGCAGCCAAACAGCAAGGAGTTCAGGCTGGAATGAGCCAGAAAATTCGGGCCTGTCTGCCCAGGTGTCACGGTCAGCAGCACCAAATTTTCCTGACCCATATACAGCTGTTGTCCGCATTAAGTAACCAACTGGTTCGATTTTTGCTAGGTCAGGCTGGGTGCCTGCAGCAAGACAGTTAAGGACATAGTCAAATAATCGAATTGAACGATTCGCCCGTGATAGGACAAATTCATCATCCAAAATTCGGCCAGCTTCTTGGAGAGGCACGTTTCTTTTCAGACGTTCAATATTGGCATTGCTAATGACTCCGTCATGAAGTGTGAATGTGGCATCCCATGCTTCAGCAATCACACGATCGGAACGTTTCTCAGCTGGTAGATCATGCGCAAAGGCAACCAACGTATAGCTTCTTTTTGGGCCAATCGCTTCATAAGTTGCAACCCCAACCCCATCCGCGTCGATGTCCCAACGACTTCTCTTAAATCGCCACTTTTCGGCTTTTAAACGGCGTAGCAGGACTCGCATAAAGCTGAGACGGCTTTGATGAAATGATCCCATTCGGGCTAATCTCATCACCTGTTTAGCTGGACGAAGAGGAACAATAGGTATAATGCCTGAGTGGGCAGCAGCAGTATCTGTCATATCTGGTTTTTTCATTTATCAAACCACTCTAATACCTAATTGCGATTAAAAGTCCTTCAGATGTTTGTGGCCAAAATTTTCATCATAAAACCGCAGCCAATTTTCACCCATAACAGCACTTATTTCTTTTTGTAAAAAACCCTTTTTTTCCAGACCTTTAGCAATTGCATCAAAGTGCCGATTATCTTTGAACCAGCTTGGCATTGCCGGAAACCCTGCATTCTTTGCTGAACCCTCGCCATAATCCATATCTTTTGTCCATCTGCCAACACGCATCCATTCAACAATGCTGTCGGGCTGATCCTGACAAAGATCGGATCCGATGCCAATATTGTCAATACCCATTAAGTCAGCTGTGCGGGCAATCATTTCGCAAAAGCTTTCTAAGCTGCAGTCGGATTTATTTTTCAAATGATGTGGATAAAGAGAAAACCCCAATATGCCACCAGACTGGCCAAGGGCGTGCAATATTGCGTCAGACTTATTGCGTTTCGCTGGATGCCAAAAATAGGGGTTAGCGTGAGTTATGGCAATTGGACGTTGGGAAATCTCTATTGCATCTAGAGTCGACCGTTCTGATGAATGACTCATATCAATAATCATACCAACACGGTTCATTTCTTTAATTACTTGCTTCCCCATGCGGGTGACGCCACTGTCTTCTTCTTCGTAACAGCCTGTGGCTAAAAGTGATTGATTGTTATAGGTCAGTTGCATAAAGCGTACGCCGAGCATGTAGCAGATTTCAATAAGTCCTATATCATCTTCGATTGGTGAGGGGTTTTGAAAGCCAAAAAAGATAGCAGTTTTGCCTTCGCATTTTGCGCGTCGTACATCTTCACCGGTGGTGCCATGAAAAATGAGATCGGGGTAGCGCTCAAACCAGCGGTTCCATTGTTTGATATTGGCGACAGCTTCACGAAACATTTCATGATAGGCAATGGTTACATGTACCGCGTCAACGCCACCCTCACGCATTTGTTTAAAGATTTTTTCTGACCAGTTGGCATATTGAAGGTTATCAATCAGGTGCATAAGATTAGTCCGGTGTACCAGCGGCGATATAGCTGGTTTTTACAACGGTATAAAACTCTTCAGCGTAACGGCCCTGTTCACGAGAACCATACGAGCTATTTCCACGTCCTCCAAATGGAACATGATAATCAGTACCGGCGGTTGGAAGATTGATGGTCACAACCCCAGTTTGGACATTGCGGCGGAAATGTGTGGCTCGGGCAAGTGAGCGGGTAATAATTCCTGAAGTCAGGCCAAAATTTGTATCGTTTACAACATCCAGTGCCTCGTCGTAAGAGCCGACTTTGATAACGCAGGCGATGGGTGCAAACATTTCCTCTCTATTTATCCGCCAATAATTTTTTGTGCCAGCAACTACAGCAGGGGTCATGTAGTAGCCATCATGGTCACGTGTGACCTGTTTGCCACCGCAAAGAATTTCTCCACCTTCCTCTTTCGCTGTTTTTATCCATCGTACGTTTTCTGCTAATTGTTCAGCGCTGACCACAGGGCCAATTTGGGTCCCGTCTTCAAGCGCGTGTCCAACTTTCATTGCTGATGCGGCAATAACAAGCTGATCAATAAACTCGTCATGGATTGCTTGGTGTACAACCAGCCGTGATGATGCTGTGCATTTTTGGCCTGTGCCGCCAAAGGCACCACCAAGCGCGGTTGCTACAGCAAGGTCAAGATCAGCATCATCCATAATGGCTAAGGCATTCTTTGAGCCCATTTCCATTTGAATTTTTGTCAGGTTGGCAACAGCGGCAACAGCAATTTTTTTGCCAACGTCAAGGGAGCCAGTAAAACTGATAGCATTGATGCTTGGGCTCTCAGCAAGCTGTTGGCCTATGGTGCTCCCTGAACCCATGACTAGATTGAATAAACCTTGAGGTATGTCCTGGCGGGCAATAATTTCGGTTAAGGCAACCGCTGAAGCTGGAACCAGATTAGCTGGTTTCCAAATGACCGCATTGCCAAAAGCTAAAGCGGGAGCAATTTTCCACACAGCCGTGGCAGTTGGAAAATTCCAAGGGCTGATGATTGCCACAATGCCAACAGGCTCGCGTCTCACATCAATCTCGACGCCGTCCCGCACACTGTCAGCTGTATCTCCAATTTGACGGAGAACCTCTGCGGCATAGTAGGTGAAGAACTGACCCGCGCGATAAATTTCACCAACACCTTCGGCAAGCGGTTTGCCCTCTTCACGGCTCAGCAAAGTGCCTAATTCGATTCGACGCTCTATTAATTCATTGCCAATGTTCATCAAGATTGTTTGGCGAGCTTCAAGGTTGGTTGAGTTCCATTTTTTTTGAGCAGTTTTAGCTGAATCTATGGCACTTTCGAGCTGCGAATTGTTTGCTTGCGCGAAGTAACCAATGACGTCATTTACCTCAGATGGATTAATGTTTTCAATATTGGAATGTCCGGCGCACCAACTGCCTGCAATAAAATTTTTTTTGTGATTTAACATCATCTACTTTCACCTTTCTGCGAGACTTAACTAAATCTTCAAGAAAAAATAACAGTGATCGAAAAAGGCCAGATAAACAACCTTTATAGCCACAATGTTAGCTAATGCGAGATTGCTTGGATACCGATTAGCTAATCGTGGTGAAATAATATTTTTAAAACTATCGTAAATTCAATAAAAACTAATTATTTCTCTTTTTCACCCTGCCATACACCTTTATCTTTTAGTTTATCGGCAACTTCTTTAGGCATATAGTTTTCATCGTGCTTGGCCAAAACATTAGTGGCAACAAATGTGCCGTTTGCTATTGCCCCTTCAGCAACAACGCCTTGACCCTCCCGAAACAAGCTTGGTAGCGCATTGTTGTAACTGACAGAAATATCTGCCTGACCATCAGTCACGGTGAAGATGGATTGCAAACCTTGGATGCTCAAGCTGCCGTCTTTAACTAGTCCCCCAAGACGCAAGGCTTTTCCTTCATTTATAGAAGTGTTCATGATTTCACTTGGTGTATAAAAAAATACGATATTGTCGCGAAGGGCACCAAGAACAAGCAACACAGCAATGCTAATCAATCCTGCTACCAGAGCAATTATTGACAGTCGTTTTGCTTTTGGTGACATGTGCATACCTAAAAATGTTAAATATTTATAACCAATTGTTCGCTAATTACTAGTGTTGTCAAAGTTTGATAGAATTGCCCGAGATATCAAGCAAAGGTAAGATAGCGAAGGCTATTGTGCCACGTGGCACAATCTTGTAATAAATTTTACTTCGCGGCATCCATTTTTATTTGTGAATCCCTGCCGTCTCGTTAACAATGCGGCTCGAACTTTTAAGACTGTGTCCGTCTGTACCAGTGATATAGTAAAAGGTGATTTTTTTTCACAATTGAAAGGCGTATTTTTTCTTAAATCAACAAAATAATAAAACAGACTTTCGTTTATAAAAAAAGTTGGAGCGACATTAGGACTATTCAGGGTTTCAAGCAATCAAAAGAGATTGTTAAATCATGGCCTGTTTGAGATAAGCAGTCCTGAGCTGCTTTGCTTGCTAAACCCAGAAAATATCGCAATGGTGGAAAGGTGGTACCCGATGGCCTAAGTAAATTAAAGCGACGTAGTAAGTTTAATTGCACATTTGAAAGCGCTAAAACAACGATGGCGCAACATGATTTTTTGAAGTGAGTTAAGACATGAATTTGATGAATAAATACCCTCGGTTATCTGATTTAAAAAAACCAGCATCAAAACGTATCCCTAAATTTGTATATGCTTATTTGGATTCTGGGACGGGGCATGACCATGCTAAAGATGGAAATCGTACTTTTTTGGATGGCATTGAACTGACACCAAAATTCATGCGTGGACGGATAAATCCAGATTTGACAACGAAGTTGGGATCAAAAACATTCAAAGCTCCATTTGGAGCAGCACCTATTGGTCTTTCGTCTTTAATCTGGCCGGGCGCAGAGTCAATTATAGGTTGTGCAGCTAAAAAATATGGCTTCCCGTATACACTGAGCACTGTGGCTGGTGAATCCATTGAAATGGTATCTAGGTCGGCAGGTGAGATGGCTTGGTTCCAGCTTTATGCGCCAAAAGACCGGGAGTTGATGCGGGATTTGCTTCGGCGGGCTAAGGGCTGCGGTTACAGTACACTGCTAGTAACTGCTGATGTTCCATCTCCAAGTCGGCGTGAACGAATGCGTATAGCTGGAGCGCCGCTTGGCAGCCGAGGTAATTCAGCCTTTTCATCACGTGTTATTTGGCAAAGCTTGCTTCGCCCAGAGTGGGCTGTGCGAACTCTTTTTAATGGTGGTGCCCGGTTCCGTAATATGGAACCCTATGCCAAAAAAAATGGAACAATGGGTATTACAAAGTTCATCGGTGACCAGTTAAATGGATCACTTGATTGGGATTATTTGTCTGAAATTCGAGCGCAGTGGGATGGTGACATTTATCTAAAAGGTTTGCTCCATGGGCAAGATGCGGCGCGTGCTGTAACGCTTGGCATCAATGGGATAGTTGTCTCCAACCATGGTGGGCGTCAGCTTGATGCTGCACCTTCTCCTTTGGCACAGTTATCATCTATTCGTGAGGCTGTTGGCGATGGAGTGCCTCTAATCGTTGACAGTGGCATTATGTCCGGTCTTGATGTTGTGCGTGCACTAGCGGCTGGAGCAGACTTCGCGTTGATTGGCCGAGGCTTTATGTATGCTGTTGCAGCACTTGGCAAGAAGGGTGGTGAGCATGCTGTAACAATTTTACTGGAAGAGGTGTGTGATGTGATGGCACAACTTGGCTTGAAAAATATTGATGAAGTAAAGAAGATTAGGAGTACTGGTTTTTAATCGTCATTTTAAGTTTAACTGCAAAAGGTGTGATCTGATGATCTTTTCAAATCGGCGCCATTTAGGTGCTTTTTTTGCATTAATTATTCTTTTAGGTAATCCAGTTTTAGCTGGAGACCTTATGCTTGGCCCACTGCAATTTCGTGCAACTGTTGAGGGTTTGCTCAGCAGTGGAGCTTACTTATCTATTAAAAACAATGGAGAAGTGGCAGACCATTTACTAGACGTAACCAGCGACCTTGCTCATAAAACTGAATTGCATGAAATGAAAATTAGTAACGGCGTGATGAAAATGCGTCAGGTTATTGATGGCATAGAAATCCCAGCTGGTGAAACGGTTGATCTCAAACCTGGTGGTTATCACGTAATGTTGATGAGCCTGAAAGCACCACTTTATGCAAATAATATTTTTGAAATCACACTGATATTTGAGAGTGCTGGCAATATAACCGTAAAAGGTATGGCAAAGCGGCCGGCTGACTTAGCAATTGTGGATTCTGCAATACTGCATAACACAGAATAGATTAGCGCCAAAAATAGCTCAGAAAATGCCAATGTCTAAGCCGGCTGCCATGCCAAGGCAAAGGTCAGCAACATCTTCACAAAAACGGTCTTCCCAATTTCCTTTTAAGACGAGTGGTTCTGCTATTAATCGCCATTTTAGCCCTAAACAGATACTGGTTAAAGCTCGTTTAGTTGCGGTGCCATCTAATCCAGCACGAATGTATATTCCAACTGGTTTGGCCTCAGTTTGATCAAGCCAATCATTATAACAGCGGTCAAACATGTCTTTGGTTGCGCCAGCCATATAGCCGATATTTTCGGTAGTACCAATCACCACCGCATCAGCGTTTAAAAGGTCAATAGCGGTCACATCAAATGGTGTAAGACATAATGTTTCAATATCACCATCAGAATCATAATTCTGGCATGCGGCTAGTGCGGCATCTGCAAGAGCAGCCGTGTTAGGAGAGGGGCGGTGGGCAATGATCATTAAGGTTTTCGACATGAGTAGAACTTAATGCTGTTTTGACAATATTGCAAAGCTGGTATGGAAATGCTTTTTCCATTATCATAAACAAAACATCATCCTTTTCCTTGATGGCTCTATAATTTTTTACCAAAGGCAAACTCGATGTCTGATCTTCTTGATGAAGCTGCAGTTATGACTGGCCTGAAACTATTGCACGGGTGGCAATTGGCAAACGATGATGAAAAACGCCCGGCAATCGAAAAGGATTACTCCTTTGCCAGTTTCGATGCGGCCTTTGCCTTTATGGGGCGGGTTGCACTAACCGCCGAAAGGGCCAATCATCACCCCGAATTGTTTAATCGCTATCGGCGTCTTTTGGTGCGCTGGACGAGCCACTCCAAGGGTGGCGTTACTGCACTTGATCTCGAATTGGCGGCAATCTGCGATAAAATGGCGGCTGATAGCGGCCTGAAAACCTGACGTTTACTATGGCACAATGGCCGTGCTAGGCCGCCCATTGAAGAAACCATAATGTTGCAAGGCCGGCTCCAATGGTTGTAACAACCTGGCGGGTAATTAAGGCTATCGAAACGGCGACAAGGGCAGCAATCAAGCGCGGGTTATCGGCAATCGCAATCTTATGGCTTGCTGGATCAATAAGAACAGCAGGCACAATGATTGCTGTCAGAACGACAATTGGTACAAAGCTTAATGCCTCCACAAGCCATGTGGGAAGCTGTTTTCCAACAGTCTTGTTTAGCATGCAAAAGCGCGTGGCGAAGGTGAAAAGGCCGGTAGCAATCATTATAAACCAGATCATCCAGCGCACCTTTTTGCGTTGTTCAAATGATGCACTGTCCAGCCTACTGTAATTCCACCAAAGGCGGCGATGACCAGCCATGAATTCCATGGCAATGGCTGGCAAATAGTGGCTAGACTTCCCGCTGTGACCGCGGCAGCAATTTCTGCGCGTGTTCGCATAATTGGCGCAATAACAGCAATAAAGGTCAGTGGGATGGCAAAGGATAGGGACCATGATTCGGGGATTGTCTTGCCAACAACAACTCCCATAATTGTTGACGCCTGCCAACCTGTCCATAATAATGTGCCGCTGCCAAGAAGGTGAAAATGCTGAAACGGGCCAGCGCGACCGTTAGTAAAGCGTTTAATCGAAACGGCATAGGCCTCGTCAGTGAGTAAATAGCCAAGAAGAAGCCGCCATCTAAGCGATAAATGGCGAAGGTGGAATGCCATTGAGGCACTGTACAGCACATGGCGAATGTTAATCACACAAACTGAACTGCCAACAATAAGCGCTGGAACACCAGCTGCCCATAGCTGGGCAAACACAACTTGACTGGCACCCCCAAATAGAATCGCGGATAACAGAATTGTTTGAAGCGGGTCAAGACCGCTTTCGATACCCAAAACGCCAAAAACAAGCCCAAAGGGAATGACGCCAAACATCAGCGGCGATTCATCGCATACGCCTTGCCAGAATTCCTGCTTTGGAGACGGTGCCTCGGCCAGTGTATCAGCAGTATCACTTGTACCTGACATTAGGCGCCTCTTTTTTTTAAATTAAATTATCATTAAACTGATATATAGCATAGCGAAATGCCAAAATGTAGCAACAAATTGCCTGTGGGTTATACCTGAGATTGTGGGTATTTTCTTAAGAAGGTTCTTTGAGGGGTAAAATTGGTTTGGCGGCAGTTCAGCGTCATATTTTATTTCTGTTCTTGGTGATTTTTTAGCTGATTTTTGAGTGGTGTATTCCTTGCTAATTAGTTTATTTTTGGGTAATGCCTATTGCAGTTAATAGATCAGCAATAAACATTATTTGACCATTGGTTCTAGCTTGTGTGACAGGTGGGAGCCGTCGCAGTAAATGTGCTGAGGGTCATTTCATTATTGCGCACATTAAAGACACCCAAGGGATTGTGATCATGACGGTTAATTTTAGATTTGCAGACCAACTTGACGTGGCTGGAAAAACCGTTCTTGTGCGACTTGATGTGAATGTACCACTTGCCGATGGAGTGGTCAGTAATGATGCCCGCATTCGCCGTGCTATGCCGGGGGTGAAGGCGCTTCTTGAAAATGGCGCAAAAGTAGTGATCCTGACGCATTTTGGTAGGCCGAAGGGAAGGTTTGTTCCTGCTCTTACCGTGCGGCCAGTGGCACAAGTGATGAGCAAAATCCTTGGCCAGCCAGTGCCTGTTGAAAATGATGTGATTGGCCCTGGTGGCAAGGCCGCTGTTTCAAGCCTTCGCCCCGGTGATTTGTTGATGATGGAAAATTTGCGCTTTTATCCTGAAGAAGAAGCTAATGATCAAGAGTTTGCCAAAAGTCTTGCCAGCCTCGGCGATCTTTATGTTGGTGATGCGTTTTCTTGTGCTCACCGGGCGCATGCTTCGGTTGATGCTCTGCCGCGTATGATGCTATCAGCTGCTGGCCGGTCCTTTGCGGCAGAACTGGAAGCCTTGCAAGCCACCCTATCGCAGCCGCTTCGCCCGCTTGGGGCGGTTGTTGGTGGTTCTAAAGTATCGTCAAAACTGGCATTACTCGAAAATCTGGTGACCAAGGTTAACGGCCTGGTGCTTGGTGGCTGCATGGCCAATACCTTTTTATTAGCGCAGGGAAAATCGATTGGGGCTTCGCTTGCCGAACCAGGCATGGTTGAAACTTCCAAGCGCATTATGGATGTTGCCGCATTGAATGATTGTAAAATTCTTCTTCCCAGAGATGTTGTGGTGGCGGTTGAGTTTAAGCTAGGCGCCGCGCACCGGATTGCTAAAATTGACGATGTGGGCGATGGCGAGATGATCCTTGATGCGGGGCCAGATGCGGTTGCGGCAGCAAGCAGCTTTTTGAAAGATTGCGCGACCATCGTTTGGAACGGGCCAATGGGGGCGTTCGAAATCCCACCTTTTGACGCGGCTACAACTGCATTGGCAAAAATCGTGGCTGCAGAAACCCAAAACAATGATATGTTGAGCGTTGCTGGCGGCGGCGATACAATGGCAGCACTTTCAAATGCTGGGGTGAATGAACAGTTCTCATATGTGTCGACAGCCGGTGGCGCTTTTCTGGAATGGCTGGAGGGCAAGCAGTTGCCAGGCGTTGAGGCTCTTAGAACCGAATAGTTGGCCTAGGTAGACGACAAAGATTAAACTAAAAGAGAGGGTCCTGATGTTTTTTGACAATCCGCTAAAGATGCGTCTGCCAAACGCTGATGAAACACTTGCCGGACGCGCCACCCCAATCTTTGCAGGCGGGCTGCATGCGGTACTTGGCAATCCCATGACAAACCCGATTCCCTCAGGCTTTAAAAAGATTGTTCTGGGACTTGGTTGCTTCTGGGGGGCTGAACGTCTGTTCTGGAAACTTCCGGGAGTTTTTGTGACTGCAGTTGGTTATTCTGGTGGGCTAACGGCTAATCCCACTTATGAAGAAACATGTAGCGGGCAGACTGGTCATACTGAAGTTGTTTTGGTGGTTTATGATCCAAAAAAATTGGACCTGGGAAGAATTCTATCAACTTTCTGGCAAGCGCATGACCCGACTCAAGGGTTTAGGCAGGGAAATGACCGGGGTACCCAGTATCGGTCGGCAATCTTTGTCATGGACGATGCTGATTTTGTTGTTGTCCACGAAAGTGCAGATAATTATCAAAAGGCGTTGGCAAAAAGTGGGTTTGGCCAGATTACGACTGAGATTAAAAAAAACCAGCAGTTCTATTTTGCTGAAGATCATCACCAGCAATATTTGTATAAGGTGCCGAGTGGCTATTGTGGTCTCCAGGGAACTGGAGTTTGCGTAGATTAGCGTGTCTCAACGATTAGGTGATAAAACCATGGACAAAAAACACTTGGCAAGCATTGACCTGTGGTACTGCTAATGCTAAGTCTTCGGCTAATTATTAATTATTAAGGCCATTGGCCGCCGATTTGGGAGTCCCAAATTATGAAAGTTGTTAGTTCGCTTAAAACGCTAAAATCGCGTGATCGTCACTGCCAGGTGGTGCGTCGTCGTGGTAAATTATATGTGATTAACAAAAAAAACCCGCGCCTAAAGGCACGCCAGGGTTAATCTGACCTTTTAGATACGGGATGAACTTCCTTAATTTTAATCATGGTGTGATTAACCGGGAAAACATCATTATTTTGAAGATTTGAACCGAACTCCTTTTTGGAGCCGTTATATTATTATTGCTTTAATTTTTTATGGGGCTGGTGACGTTAAAGTTCCTTATTTTTAATTAAAAATATTGGCCTTTGCTTTTTGATTAGGTTGTTTAAAATAATAAATATAACAGTAATCCATAGTGGTGGTTTTTACCTGATCAGAACTTCCTTTTGATTGCTAAAGTGGATTAAAAATCAATTTTCCATAAAATTTAGGTGTATTATGAAGTTGAATGATTGTCACAGTTTTCATGATTTCCGTAAATTAGCAAAGCAAAAACTTCCAGGTCCAATTTTTCATTACATTGATGGGGCTGCTGACGATGAAATTACCTATCAGCGTAACACTTCAGCATTTAATGATGTTGATTTAGTTCCTAATGTCCTCGCTGGTGTGGAGGATGTTGATATGAGTGTTGAAGTGATGGGACAAAAATTAGGTTTGCCAATCTACTGTGCACCAACAGCTCTTCAGAGACTTTTCCATCACGACGGTGAGCGCGCTGTTGCAAAAGCTGCAACTAAATTTGATACGATGTTTGGTGTGTCTTCTCTCGCAACAGTTACGGTAGAAGAGATAGAAAAACTCGCTCCAGGTCCAAAATTATTTCAATTTTATTTCCACAAAGACCGTGGGTTGAATGATGCTTTGCTTGAGCGCGCAAGGGCAACAAATTTTAACGTTTTAGCTCTTACAGTTGACACAATAACTGGCGGTAACAGAGAACGTGATCTTTATACGGGTTTTACCTCTCCACCAAAACTAAGTTTAAACTCCTTGATGAGCTTTGCTGCCCATCCCAGTTGGGCTTGGAATTTTTTAACTAAAGAAAAATTTGATATGCCTCACCTTTCTGGACACGTTTCAGCAGGAACAAATATGGCAGTTTCGGTAGGAGAGTATTTTTCAACAATGCTTGATCAATCTATGAATTGGAAAGATGCTGAGAAACTATGTGCCCAGTGGAATGGACAATTTGCTTTAAAAGGCATTATGAGTGTTGAAGATGCTAAGCGAGCCGTTGATATCGGTTGCACGGGTATCATGGTGTCTAATCATGGCGGACGTCAACTAGATGGCGCGCGTTCACCTTTTGATCAATTGGCAGAAATATGTGATGCCGTAGGCGATCAAATAGATGTGATTTGTGAGGGTGGTATACAACGTGGCACGCACATTTTAAAAGCTCTCTCTGTTGGAGCTAAAGCGTGTTCAGCGGGCAGATTTTATCTTTATGCACTTGGTGGCGCTGGCCAGCCCGGGGTTGAAAGAGCGCTTGAAAAAATTCGTTCAGAAGTAGAACGTGATATGAAGTTGATGGGGATAACTAGCCTTGATCAACTATCTCAAAATAATTTGCGTTGGAGGCACCGCAGTTTTGGATGATTCCTGCGTTGTCTGATTTTGTTTCCCAACTGAAGGGGATTGTTGAAAATCGTTTTAAAGCGAAATGAGCGAAATTGGCTTGAAAAATTGCCCGCTAGCATTAAAGACGCCATTAATCACAAGCTTTATTATGGACATTTTTTCTGTCATGTCTTTCACCAAGGTTATGTTGTGAAAAAAGGTTATGATCCGGTTCAAGTCAAAGAACAACTATTAGCGTTTATTCAGCGCCGCGGCGTTAAGTTTTCTGCAGAAAAAAATGTTGGAAATATATAGGCAGCAGATCAAAATTTGGCAAGATTTTATAAGGAGTGTGATCCAACCAATAGCTTTAATCCTAGAATTGGTAAAATGAAGAAATTGAAGCATTGCTTGGCGAATTAGAGTGTATTTAGAAGATATATCATTCAATATTAGACCAAGTTATTAAAGTTGGGCAAGATAGCACCTAATACCTTTAAAAAAATGGGCGGAATGTTGTGAATATCAATGTCAAAAATCTTGAAGTCGGTTTCAATGTACCTGCATTGGTAGGGATGAATGAAGCAGATATTCAAACGCCATGCCTTGTTTTGGATTTGGATGCCCTTGAACGCAATATCATTAAGATGGGAAATCTTGCCAGATCTATGCAAGTAAGGCACCGCATACATGGAAAAATGCATAAGTCTGTTGATGTGGCGTTGTTGCAAGAACGCTTAGGTGGAAGTTGTGGCGTGGCTTGCCAGAAAGTTAGCGAAGCAGAAGCATTTGTGAGAGGAGGCATCAAGGATATTTTGGTGTCTAACCAAGTTCGGGATCCTGTGAAAATAGATCGACTTGCTAGATTGCCAAAACTTGGGGCACGTGTAATTTGCTGTGTTGATGATCTAGCTAATGTAGCAGAACTTTCTGAGGCTGCAGTTAAACATCAAACTCAGATTGAATGTCTTGTGGAAATTGATTGTGGTGCTGGGCGATGCGGTGTTTTAACAACTGCTTCAGCAATAAAAATAGCAACGGAGATTGATTTGGCTGTGGGGATCAAGTTTGCGGGTATTCAAGCTTATCACGGAGCTATGCAACATCTAAAAAAGTATGATGATCGAAAGACTGAAAACACCAGCATGATGAGAATTGTGAATGAAGTGCTCGATGAATTAAACAGAGTTGGTCTCGTATGTGATATTATTGGAGGTGGGGGAACTGGTTCGTTTCGATTTGAGGGTGAGTCTGGTGTTTATAACGAGTTGCAGTGTGGCTCATACGCTTTCATGGATGCAGATTATGGGCGGGTACTTGATAAGAACGATCAACGGATGGATCAAAGTGAATGGGAAAACGCGCTATTTATACTGACTTCCGTCATGAGTCATGTAAGAGATGATAAAGCAATTTGCGATGCAGGGTTGAAAGTGCAATCGGTTGATAGCGGTTTGCCTGTAATTTTTGCTCGAAATGATATTAAATACGTCAAATGCACAGACGAGCATGGGGAAATTGAAGATCCAGAATGTATGCTAAGGGTTGGCGATAAGCTGAAACTGGTGCCTGGCCATTGTGATCCAACATGCAATTTACATGATTGGTATGTTGGGGTTCGCAATGGTAAAGTTGAGGCTTTATGGCCAATAACAGCGCGCGGTAAAGCTTTTTGAAAGCTTAAAAAAATGATTTTCTAACTAAGGTCAAAGAAGTCGTTGCCCTTGTCATCCATGATAATAAATGCTGGAAAATTTTCGACTTCAATTTTCCATACTGCTTCCATGCCCAGTTCTGGGTACTCTAGCACTTCTACCCTCTTAATTGACTCAACTGCTAATTTGGCTGCAACCCCGCCAATTGAACCTAAATAAAATCCACCATGTTTGTTGCATGAGTCACGCACAAGCCGAGATCTGTTTCCTTTTGCTAACATAACCATTGAACCGCCAGCAGCTTGAAATGTTGGCACATAAGAGTCCATGCGACCAGCTGTGGTAGGCCCAAATGAACCTGAAGCTAAACCTGCGGGCGTTTTTGCAGGTCCTGCATAGTAGACTGGGTGATTTTTGAAATAGTCAGGTAACTTTCCTTTGCTTTCCAACTCCTCTAATAATTTTGCATGAGCAATATCTCGCGCCACAATTAAAGGGCCGGAGAGAGCCAAACGAGTTTCAACAGGGTGCTGGCTGAGTGTTGCTAATATCTCGGTCATCGGTTTGTTCAAGTCTATTGCGACAACGTCGCTGTTGTCATCTTCCAAAAGCTCGGGTAAAAATTTAGAAGGGTTTCGTTCTAATTTTTCTATAAACAGCCCTTCAGAAGTAATTTTAGCAAAGGCTTGTCGGTCTGCTGCGCAAGAAACGCCAATTCCGATTGGGCAAGAAGCACCATGGCGCGGTAATCTGATCACCCGTACATCATGGCAGTAATATTTACCGCCAAATTGTGCTCCAATTCCAAGATCACGCGTGATTTGCAAAATCTCCGCCTCCCACTCAAGGTCACGCCATGCATGGCCTGAAGCGTTGCCTTCTTTAGGGAGATTTTCCAGTGCTTTGATAGAGGCCATCTTCACTGTTTTCATAGTTAATTCTGCTGACGTGCCCCCAATGACTATGGCCAAGTGATATGGTGGACAAGCCGATGTGCCAAGATCAAGGATGGCAGTATGAATGAACTCACGAAGCCCCTGTGGGTTCAGCACTGCTTTAGTTTTTTGGTGAAGGAATGCTTTATTTGCCGATCCGCCACCCTTTTGGATGAAAGCAAATTTATATTCAAGGCCTTTACCAGCGTTAATTTCAATTTGTGCGGGTAGGTTGGTTGCAGTATTACTTTCTTCGAACATCGTATGCGCTGTCAGTTGTGAGTAGCGTAAATTGCAATTCTGGTATGTGTTGTAGATCCCACGCGATAATGCTTCGCCATCATCATTATTAACTAGAACATGGTCTCCTCGATAACCGGTCACAAGTGCAGTTCCGGTGTCTTGACACATTGGCAATAAGCCTTCGGCAGAAATGACAGCATTTTTTAACATTTCAAGGGCAACAAATCGATCGTTTTTTGAAGCTTCTGGATCTTTTAAAATATCAGCAAGTTGGCTAAGATGAGAGCTGCGAAGAAGATGGGAAATATCAGCAAAGGCTCGTTCAGCAAGTATAGTTAGAGCCTTGGCATCTACCCGTAAAAAAGCTTCACCATCCATTTCAACAAGTTTAATATGTTCACTTGTGATAAGCTCATACTCTGTTGTATCAGCGGTTATGGGAAACATTGGGCTATAGGAAAACTCGGCCATTTTTAGATCCTGTGACTATCAAGCAGCAAAACAAAAGGTGGTCGGCTTAAAATATGATATGCGAATAGCCAGAAAGTGGCAGACATTTTATTTAGTAGGTTTTTTGCGAAATTTATCAAGCGACACGACATCAGCACTATTTCCATTCGAATTCTCATTACTTTGATTTGCCTTGTGATTGCCATTTTTTAAGCCAGCGACATTATCGTCTTTTCCAGCAACGGTCTGCTCATTATCATCCTCATCTTCATCAGCCATGCCGAATTGAAGTCCAAAGCCTACCGATGGGTCGTTAAAGCTGGTGATGGCTTGAAATGGGATAATCATTGGACTTGGTTTGCCAGAAAAAAATAAAGTGACAGAAAATTCATCGTCATTGACTTTGAGGTCAGCAAATTGATGCTGCAGCACAATTGTCATGTTTTCTGGATGCTTTGACCGAAGGTGATCATCGATTTCAACACCTGAATATAACGTTGAGAAACTTATATAAAAATGTGTTTCACCCGGCAGTCCTACCTTTTCGACAATGCCAAGCGCTGTGCGGACAACAGACCGGAGGGCATCCTCAACCAAGAGTTCATAATTCAAGCCTGTTTGCAGCATCTCACTATCTGTCATTAGGTGACGATCTTTCCTTTTCAATGGGCCTTTTTAATAGACTTAATGCCTAGTCCTCTTGATCATTTATACGTCTCTGAATTGCGCCAGAAATATTAAAGCGGAACGCTTCTGTTGCCAGGTGCGCTCCAAACCCCGCCAGGTCGAGCTCAATCGATCTGGACTTAAGATCGGTTACTCCCGCTGCCGTTAGGCTGCGATTGCGACCGGAGCAGTGTTGTCATTTGCAACTACTACATAGCCCGATAACGGTGGATACCATACCGAACGAAAATACTGTCTTTACAACATGCGTCGATCCTATTTCGCCCCCACTCTTTCAGCCCTAAGTGCAGCGCTAGGTTCGTGTTGACCAGCTGCTTGGGCTAAAATGGTGGAGGCGCCGGGTACCGCCCCCGGGTCCGCTCTGCTTATTCCACAGCACGTTTATCGCCATAGCTGGTTTCCCAGCAATATTAATATAGAAGTAATAGCGCAGCTTTTAAAGAACAGTTTTGATTTGGATGCTCTTTATTCCTAAAATAATTATATTTTAGCTGTATTTTCAATAAATTTTCATTAGTCATTTTTAATGATTATAAGCTTGCGCGGCTCTGTCTAGCCATGGCATTTTAGATTCAGAATTAAATGTACGTGTTTAACCTACAGTTAAGATACGTTGTGAAGTGCAAATATTCTTGAATTGGATCTGAGATGCAGCAATATCTGAATTTACTGCGACAAATTCTTGACGAAGGTGTGGATCGTGGTGATCGCACAAGGACAGGCACACGAGCAGTTTTTGGGCATCAAATGCGTTTTGATCTTGCTAATGGATTTCCATTGTTAACAACAAAAAAACTTCATATTAGATCAATCATTCACGAGTTACTTTGGTTTATCAGTGGCGACACTAATATTCGATATCTGCAAGAAAATGGCGTCTCAATTTGGAATGAGTGGGCAGATGAGAGTGGTGATCTTGGACCAGTTTATGGAAAACAGTGGCGGCGTTGGCAAACTGCTGATGGCGTAGAAATTGATCAACTTGCCGATCTTATTGAAATGATTAAATCTGATCCGAATTCCCGCCGTTTAATGCTTACCGCTTGGAATCCTGGTGATGTAACAAAAATGGCATTACCGCCGTGCCATTGCTTGTTTCAATTTCATGTAGCCAATGATCGTCTTTCTTGTCAGTTATACCAGCGCAGTGCTGATAGTTTTTTGGGTGTGCCATTTAACATCGCGTCATATGCTCTATTAACACATATGGTTGCCAAAATTTGTGACCTTAAAGCTGGCGAATTTATTCATACAATTGGGGATGCACATTTATATGTTAACCATTTTGACCAGGCGCGTAGTCAACTGACACGCCAGCCAACCAAATTGCCTAAACTTATAATCCACAATGTGCCGGGTCATATAGACGAATTCAAATTTGAAGATTTTGAAATTATAGATTATGTTGCTGCGCCGCATATTGCTGCGCCGATCGCGGTTTGATTCTTATGACAACGATGCATATGACGGCTGTAGTTGCAATGGCTGAAAATCGTGTTATCGGCGACGGAAAAGGTCTAATATGGCATATTCCAAACGATTTGAAACGTGTTAAAATGCTAACTATTGGGCGTCCGTTAATCATGGGACGCAAGACATGGGACTCAATTGGTCGACCACTACCTGGCCGCGCAAGCATTGTTATGACCCGCGATGCCAAATGGTCTGCAGACGGGGCAGTTTCAGTTCCATCGATTGAGTCAGCAATCTTGGCGGCCCGATTTTGGATAGAAAATACGCCTGATGCCTATTCTGAAATTATTCTTTTTGGGGGTGGTGAAATTTACCGACAAGGCCTTGATTTCTGTCACCGAGTTGAGCGTACGGTTGTTGTTTCCACTCCAAATGGTGGTGCGGATGCTGCCTATTTCCCTGAATTACCAAAAGCAGATTGGAAAGTCGAAGTTGAAACTCAGATTGCGCCCAGTGGTAGCACTCCTGCATACCGCTATGAACGTGTTTACAGGCGTGGTGTTTCCAAGTCATTGTATTAAAATATTTATTTTTAATTTTTTAACAAATGTCACTCAAAAACAATTTTTGGGCTGGCTTTTGGCGTGTTGTGCTCAAGTGAATTTAACACGGCCGCGGCGATCGAACGGTAATGTTCTGCATGAGGACTTTCTGGTTGGCTTGAAACAATAGGGGTGCCATCATCTGAAGTCTGCCGGATGGCCATTTCCAAGGGGATTTCGCCAAGAAAAGGAACTCCTAATTTAGCAGCCTCCGCTTTAGCGCCACCATTTCCAAATATCTCATGACGTGCACCACAGTCGGTGCAAAGAAAATGGCTCATATTTTCAACGATACCAAGCAACGGCACATTCACTTTGCGGAACATGTTTAACCCTTTTCGAGCGTCAATAAGCGCCAAATCTTGAGGTGTTGAGACTATCACAGCGCCAGACAGCGCAGCACGCTGTGAGATGGTTAATTGCGCATCACCAGTGCCTGGTGGCATGTCAATAACTAATACATCCAGAGCATCCCATGCCACATCGCGCAGCATCTGTTCGATGGCACTCATGACCATTGGTCCGCGCCAAATTGTTGGCGCGTCTTCTGCCACAAGGTAGCCAATTGACATGGTTTGCAGTCCCCAAGCTTTAATAGGCATAATCTTTTTGCCATCACTTTCAGGTTTGCGGTTTAATCCGATAAGGCGCGGCAATGATGGGCCATAAATATCTGCATCAAGGATCCCTACTTTTTTTCCAAGTGATGTGAGTGCAAGCGCTAGGTTAATGGAAGTTGTTGACTTGCCAACACCGCCTTTGCCCGACGCGACGGCAATCACATGTGTTGCTGGCTGATGGGGCTTCTCTTGCATTTTTTGCCCTGCTCCAATTGGAGTGCCTTGCTCTTGATTTTTTGATTGGAGTGAAGGCCCGGATTGATGCGCTGTTAACATTGCCGTTGCCGATAAAACACCCACGAGCTCTAGAACGGCTTTTTCTGCCGCGTTACGGAGCATGTCCGCTTTGTCTTTGTCGTTGGCATTAATTTCAATTGTAAAACCAACATGCCCATCTTTAATAACAATGCCAGAAACACTGTTTGTGTCGACAATAGACTCATCTGAATTTGGCAAACTAATGCCAGAGAGTGCCTCAATAATTTTTATCTCGTTCAATTTGTGTGCCATTCTTGAAATCAACCGCTTCCATACAAATATTAGAGTGAGACGTGGTAGAACTGATGAGATAAGCTTTGGACACTGATTTTTCAAGTTAAGGGTGGTAATTTACGTGCTGGCAGTGATAACAAGGCCAATAGTATCGGTTATACAAAAAATTATATTAAAAATTGTTACGAATTATCGTGGCAAACTTCAGTTAAAGGGTGAGGGAGCGAGAGCATCATGCCATGGAATAACGACGGCGGCAAAGACAGTGGCGGGGGTCCTTGGGGACAAGGTGGCAACAAGGGTGGCAGTCCTTGGGGTCAAGGCGGTGGCCAACCTCCCCAAGATGTTGACGCATTATTGCGGCAACTGAATGAAACATGGCGTCGAATGATGCCAAGTGGTGGTGGTGGTGGTCGAGGTATTTTACTGCTGTTAGTCATCTTTGGTATCGTTTGGGGTTTGACTGGGTTTTACCGCGTTAATCCGTCACAGCAGGGCGTGGTTTTGCGTTTTGGTGAATGGGTTCGTACAACTCCTCCCGGATTACACTATCATATTCCTTATCCAGTGGAGTCTGTTTTGAGGCCAGAAGTTACCAGCGATAACCGGATAGAAATTGGTTTTAGGGACGTCTCAGGGAACTCCTCTTCGCGCCGTGATATCTCTGATGAAAGCCAGATGATTACAGGTGATGAAAACATTGTAGACATTGATTTTGTTGTATTTTGGCGTATTTCTGATGCTGGTGAGTACTTATTTAACCTTGCGGAGCCAGATGAAACAATAAAGGTGACCGCAGAAGCAGTGATGCGTGAAATTATTGGCCGAACACCGATTAAAAATGTGCTGACTGAGGGAAGACAGTCTATACAAGTTCAGGCGCGTCAGCAGTTGCAAGACTTGTTAAGTGAATACGGCGTTGGCGTCCGTGTGCGTGATGTGCAGTTGTTAGCGGTTGACCCACCAGCGGATGTGATTGATGCTTTCAATGAAGTTCAGCGAGCGCGTCAAGACCGGGATCGGTTAAAAAATGAGGCAGAAGCGTTCAGCAATGATATCGTACCAAGGGCTCGTGGCGAGGCTGCAAAACTGATTGCGGAAGCAGAAGCTTACGAAGCCGAGGTGGTAAACAGAGCAACTGGTGATGCATCTCGCTTTGACCAGATTTACAAGGCCTACTTGCAAGATAAGGATGTTACGAAAGAGAGAATTTATCTCGAAACGATTGAAGAAATTTTTTCAAATGTTGAAAAAGTTATAATTGACGGGAATGGTGCGGCCGGCAGTGTTGTGCCATACTTACCGCTTAAAGAGCTGAATAAATCGGCAGGGGGAAACTAAAATGGCTTCATTTCGTTTAGCAACTATCGTGGTTTTTCTTGCTGGTGCCTTTGTGTTGTACAACTCGGCATTTACAGTAGATCAGACGCAGCAAGCCTTGGTCCTACAATTGGGTGAGCCCAAACGGACAATTCAGAAGCCAGGCCTTGCTTTCAAAGTCCCATTTATTCAGGACGTAACTTATTACGAAAAGAGGGTTTTAAGTCTTATCCCGCAAGATGCTCAGGAAGTCATTCTTTCTGATCAGAAGCGTTTGATGGTGGATGCATATGCTCGCTATAAAATTACTGATCCGTTACTTTTCTATCAAACAGTTCGTAATGAAGCTGGTGCTCGTGGCCGACTAGAAGCAATTATAGATTCGTCAGTTCGTCGTGCACTTGGTAATGAGACCTTGGCATCAATTTTAACAGGTCAGCGGAATGTTATCACCCGGTCGATTGGCGATGAAGTTAATCAGTCAGTTGTGACGCTTGGTCTACAAATTATTGATGTGCGATTACGCCGCGCAGATTATCCTGATGCTACAAGTCAGAACATTTTCAATCGCATGAAGTCGGAGCGAACTAGAGAGGCTAAGGAATTTCGTGCAACAGGTGAAGAGGAAGCTCAAAAAATTAGGTCTGCTGCAGAAAAAACTCGTACAGTGATTGTTTCTGAAGCACAGCAAACTGCACAAGAGACAAAGGGAGCGGGTGATTCTGAAGCAATTCGGGTTTACGCTAATAGTTTTGGTCAGGACGCGGAGTTTTTTGCTTTTTACAGGTCAATGGAAGCATATCGAAAATCGTTCGGTGAGAAGGATACCTCGATGGTGTTGTCACCCAATAGTTCTTTTTTCCGATATCTTTTGGATAAGGATGGCGTGACCGCAAAATAGTCCTTTGTGAAAAAATTAGCTGGTGGGTTTGTTAAGAGCGATAGTGTTCCTTTTTGTCAAAATCACCAGTTATTCTTGCGACTTTATTTATTAACTGTGATTTAGGTGAAATGTCCACAAAACAGCCTTTTTATGGATATGATTTTACTTCACATTACGGGGTATCCTAATCAAAGGTTAGTGATGATATCAATTTGTTGTCAGTGCCTCGGTAAGCCTTTTTGGAGTATTTATCATGCCTGTCCGATCAACGTGTCTTTTGCATAAACAGCTAAAATTTATTCCCAGCAATGTTAGAGCCTCTTTTTTGTTTGTTTTCGTTGCAGTATTTGTTTCTACCGGAGTGTTTGCTGCAGAAAGGCTTGGTTCGTTTGCTGATAAAGTAGAAAAATTGTCGCCATCTGTAGTAAATATTTCTACAACAACGGTTGTAAACGACCGGCCGAGTGCAGAAATGCCTCAATTCCCACCGGGATCACCATTTGAAGAGTTTTTTAAAAATTTTGGTGATAATGACCGCCAGCGCAAGGCTCAATCTCTTGGCTCGGGGTTTATTATCGATGCCAGTGGTATAATTGTAACTAATCATCATGTTATTGAAAATGCAGAGGAAATTCGAGTAATTTTAGCTGATGAAACTAGTTTCACAGCTAAGGTTTTAGGTCAGGATAAAAAAACTGATATTGCTGTTTTGAAGATAGAGCCTGGGGAAACTAAACTAAATGCCGTCCTCTTTGGGGATTCTGACAGCTTACGAGTGGGCGATTGGGTGCTTGCTATCGGCAATCCTTTTGGCCTTGGAGGAACTGTGACTGCAGGCATTGTTTCAGCGCGTGGAAGAGATATTGGAAACGGCCCTTATGATGATTTTATTCAGACAGATGCCTCTATTAACCGAGGCAACTCCGGAGGGCCATTGTTTAACACTGCAGGGGAGGTTATCGGGATTAACACTGCAATCTACTCTCAGTCTGGTGGATCGGTTGGAATAGGCTTTGCAATTTCATCAAATTTGGCAAATAGGGTTGCAGATCAGTTGATTGAGTTTGGCCAAACGAGGAGAGGTTGGCTTGGTGTTTTTATACAAGAGGTTACTCCTGACATTGCTGAATCATTGGGGTTGAAAGATGTGACTGGAGCCTTGGTGTCTTCAGTCAATGAGAGTAGCCCAGCAGCTGCAGGGGGGGTTCAGCCAGGTGATGTGATTTTAAAATTTGATGGAAAGCTTATTGGTAAAATGCGTGATTTGCCGCGCATTGTTGCTGAAACGGACATTGGAACTAAAGTTGATGTAGAATTGTTCCGCCAGGGTAAATCAAAAATTTTAGAAATTACGCTTGGTGAACTTGAAAAGGCTGAGCTTGTTGGGCTGGTAGGTGGAGGACAGCTATCCAAAGAAGGCAAACAAAGCTTTGGAAGCCTTGGATTTTCAGTGCAAAATCTGTCGCCAAAACTTGCAGTTGAGCTAGGCCTTGACGAGGACAAGACGGGCGTTGTTGTTAGTGAGGTTGTGCAAGGTAGTCCAGCTGCGGAAAAAGGCCTTGTGATTGGTGATATTCTCAGACGTTTTGGTCAGCGCCCTGTTAAGGGAGTGACCGAGCTTGCTAAAGACATTAACGATGCAGAGAATACTAGCCAAACTGGAATATTGATTCTGATAGAGCGTGATGGTCGGGAGAGGTTTTTGCAGATAAGTTTTGCTAAGAAATAAAATGGATAAATGCCTTTAGCTAGTTTGTTCCATTAGCTGGTGATGTTGAGTAAAATCAATTGCACGCCTTTCATTTATTAAAGAATTAATGTCTTGGCTCTTTTTAATGTTAGCCTACTAATATCCTTGCAAATAAAGAAGGCCGAGAGGGTTTTTAAGGTTTAGCTGGATCGCAACCGCAGCCCAAGAAAACCGTCAATAGCTAAAAGAATCATTCATGCCAGAGATTTGAAGTATCTAGAAACCATTAGCTCCACTTATCAATGGTCACATCATTGTCGGTGCTTATTCTTCTGGTTTTTTGATAATAATCAAAATAACTTTCTTTTGTGATTTGATCAAGAATAGGCGTCTTGACCATACTGAGAATTTTTGTCTCGGTGACATTCATGTGGTTGTTGTTTTAGTTGCAAAATCTAAACTGAGTGGTGAAGGTCCTAGTTGTAAAGTTAAGGCCTTCAGAAATGAGGCAACATTTTGTTCCATTTGCACACATGGCATTGACGAGCTCAAATGCTCCACTTGATGGCTTTGTTGTTGCAATAACTGGTTTAAAAAGATGAATTGGTTTACCCCTAACCAGGGCAACTCGTTTCAATAAGGCGCGTTTCAAATCCATCGCGTCTGCCATAGTTTTTTTTGTTGGCGTAAATGTCATCCCCGACGCTGGCTAGGTCTGCAAGGTCATCTGAGGACTAAGATGTGACGATTGTGCTATCTAAACCCGCTGGAAGATTTTTTTTGCGCTGCTTGGCAAAAAGAACGATGCTCACACCTATTTTGTGTTTGTTAGTCTCACTATGATGGGCTTGAGACGCTATATTGTTATTTATGCTGCTTAGTTACAGCCAATATCAGCCTTGCAAATCAATTCTGCTGTATGATCCGTTTTTAGCTGGTACGCTTTAATTGTAGAGTACACAAAAAATAATAATTAGTAAGGTCTCTTAGCCATGTTGAAGCATACTGCCGCCATTGATGATGAATTGGAGTTAGAAGAGTGTCAAAGGTAGTGCAAAGTGGCAAAAGTGATCGGAAATCTAAAAGTTATATAATGATCGCGGGGCCTACTGCATCAGGCAAATCGCAGGTCGCTGTCAGTCTTGCTAAAGCGCTTGGTGGGGAGATAATAAATGCAGATTCGATGCAGCTATATGCGGATCTTTCAGTTTTGACTGCACGTCCCTCCTTGTCTGATAGGGGAGGCGTCCCTCACCACCTGTATGGAGTTGTTGACGGAGCTCACAGAGCCTCAGTTGTAAAATGGTTGAAGTTAGCTGCGGATGCAATGATGTTGATCCGCAACCGTGGCAAGCTTCCAATAGTAGTTGGTGGGACTGGCATGTATTTAGAAGCGGCAATAAACGGCATAGCCCCAGTTCCTGAAGTGCCAGCAGCGATCCATGATGCCAATACAGTTTTGTATCAGAAAATAGGGGGTCCTGCTTTTTGGAAACAGCTTGCAGCTCTAGATCTGCCAATTGCTGAGAGAATTACTCATGGTGACAGTCAACGCTTAATTAGGGCAATGAGTGTCATTACTGCGACAGGAACACCACTGAGTGCTTGGCAAACCAGAGATCACAAAGGGGCATTGATTGGCCAAGCATTAAAACTAACTATTTTACCGAGCCGAGATATTTTATATCGTCGTATTAATGAGCGGTTTAATAAAATGTTGGATGATGGTGCAATTGATGAGGTGCGCTGCCTTGCAGCGCGTGACTTGGATCCGTCTCTACCATTGACGAAAGCGCTGGGTTTATCGGCTTTGAAGTCTGTGTTAGAAGGAAAAATGACAATGAGCGAAGCTGAATACATCAGTAAACGAGATAGTCGTCGTTATGCAAAACGGCAAATGACATGGTTAAGAAATAATTATAATGCGCAAATTACAATAAAAACGAAACTATCGAAAAGTTTAATGGAAAATATCTTTTCACTTATTTGTTAAAACTAGTTGACCCATTGTTAAAAAACTGGCAAACAACCTTTAAATACAGCGGGTTCAATATTAAAATGGAAAAAGTCATGTTTTTTTGTGACAGATTGTTTCGTTATTAGAGCGTCTCAAGAGATTGTGCTTGGCTAACAAATTTGAGAATTTTACGAGAAATAATATTATGGTAAAGTCTTCCCCTACAGAACACAAACAGTCGATATCAGATAATGGTTTAATACCGATGGCGGGCGCAGAAATTCTTCTTAAGTCTCTGGAGGATGAGGCAGTTGAAGTTATTTTTGGGTACCCGGGTGGTGCGGTCCTACCAATTTATGATGCTCTTTTTAATAACAATAAAATCAGACATATTCTTGTTAGGCACGAGCAGGCTGCTGTGCACGCTGCCGAGGGGTATGCTCGGTCTACTGGCAAAGTTGGTGTGGTTCTTGTCACATCTGGACCGGGAGCAACAAACGCCGTCACAGGCCTAACTGATGCTTTAATGGACTCAGTGCCTGTGGTGTGTTTGACTGGCCAAGTGCCAACCCACTTAATTGGGAATGATGCTTTCCAAGAAGCCGATACAACAGGCATTACCCGGCCATGTACGAAACACAACTATCTAGTGAAGGACGGCGACGTACTTCAACATACAGTCGCTGAGGCATTCCATGTTGCTCGCTCTGGCCGCCCAGGGCCAGTTCTGATTGATCTGCCCAAAGATATTTTGATGGGTGAGTATCTCTATAAGACGGCGGGAGTGGCAAAGGCATCTCAGAAGCGATATTGTCCCGAAACCAGGCCTAATGCTGAAGCTATAAAACAAGCTGTAAAAATGATGAAGCGAGCTGAGAAGCCAATTATTTATGGTGGAGGTGGCATTATTAATTCCGGTACAAAAGCGTCTTTGCTTTTGCAACAGCTGGTAGATATGACAGGATGGCCAACGACTCTTACTCTCATGGGGCTTGGAGCCTTGCCCGCGTCTGACAAACACTTTTTGGGGATGCTCGGCATGCACGGCACCTATGAGGCTAATTGGGCTATGCATGACTGTGATCTCATGCTGAATGTTGGGGCGCGCTTCGATGATCGCGTGACAGGTCGAATTAGTGGGTTTTCTCCAAAATCAGAAAAAATACACATTGATATTGATCCATCATCAGTCAACAAAAATGTTCGTGTGGATCTTGCTGTAATTGGTGACTGCACTATTGTTCTTGAGATGCTGATCGCTGAGATGAAAGCTCAATCATTTGTGCCGCATGAGGGGGCTTTGAAAAAATGGTGGGGACAAATCAGGGACTGGCAAAAGCGAGATTGTCTTGGGTTTATTCAGGACGATGATATAATTAAACCGCAGTATGCGATAAAGCGGCTTTGTGAACTCACTCGTGATCATGACTCTTATGTCACAACGGAAGTTGGGCAGCATCAGATGTGGGCTGCACAATATTATGACTTTGAAAAGCCAAACCGCTGGATGACGTCAGGCGGTCTTGGTACAATGGGTTATGGGCTGCCTTCTGCTCTGGGTGTTCAGGTGGCGCACCCAAATTCTTTGGTGATTGACATTGCTGGTGAGGCTTCATTTATGATGAACATGCAAGAGTTATCAACTTTAGCACAATACAACCTGCCAGTTAAAATGTTCATTATAAACAATGAATGGATGGGAATGGTTCGGCAATGGCAAGAGTTAATTCATGGTGGCCGCTACTCTGAGTCTTATAGTGAGTCCCTCCCGGATTTTGTTAAGCTGGCGGATACTTTTGGCATGGTGGGGCTTGTTGCTAGAAAGGCAGCAGATCTTGATGACTTGATCGCCGAAATGTTGTCAACACCTGGTCCAGTCATTGCTGATATTCGAGTAGCAAAGGAAGAAAACTGCTTTCCGATGATTCCATCCGGTGCGGCGCACAACGAGATGCTTTTGGGTCCAGAAGATCAGGCTGAAAAACCAATCTCTGAAGAAGGTATGGTATTGGTTTAGTTAGTCATTTAGGAGCTTAATCATGACGAGTATCAGCGATGCAATTGAACGGCATATTATCTCAGTTTTAGTGGACGATGAGCCTGGTGTTTTAGCACGGGTGGTGGGACTTTTTTCCGGCCGAGGCTATAATATTCAAAGCCTAACGGTTGCTGAAGTCGAGGGAAACTTAAACCTTTCGAGGATATCTATAGTTACGTCAGGCACGCCGATGGTTGTTGAGCAAATAAAGGCGCAACTAGCTCGTCTTGTACCAATACATTCTGTTTGTGATTTAACCGAGATGGGCGCGGCTATCGAGCGTGAGCTGGCTTTGGTAAAAATTATTAATGACGGGAAAAACCGGATTGAGGCACTTCGCATTGCCGACACCTTTCGCGCAAGGACATTAGATAGCACTTTGGGTAGTTTTGTATTTGAAGTGACGGGAAATTCGTCAAAAGTTGCGGCATTCATTGATTTAATGCATTCGCTTGGCGAGGTGGAGATTGCACGAACTGGTGTTTCAGCCATTTCGCGTGGCAATCAGATTGATTTAATGGCTAAATAAAAGCGTGCTACCAATTGCTTGGTTAATTAAATTGATTTACACCCGTTAGCACTGGAGTATATCTTTTATTTTAAATGGGTGATCAAATATTTTTGGCAATGTAGCTAGTTTCTGATCAACCGACATATAAGGAGAAAACTGTCAATGCGTGTCTATTATGATCGTGACGCTGATGTTGGGCTAATCAAGAAGAAAAAGGTTGTTGTTGTTGGTTATGGTAGCCAGGGTCATGCTCATGCAGCAAATCTAAAAGATAGTGGCGTTGTAGAGGTGGCTGTGGCGCTACGGGCTGATTCATCAAGCCGTGCCAAGGCAACTGAGGCTGGTTTTAAAGTTTTGAATGTTGCGGAAGCATCCAAGTGGGGAGATGTCATCATGATGTTGGCTCCCGATGAATTGCAGGCAGATATCTATACTGATGATATCGTTGAAAATATCCGTCCAGGCGCGGCTATTGCTTTCGCGCACGGGTTGAATGTCCATTTTAACTTGATTGAACCTCGTGGTGACATTGATGTATTTATGGTTGCACCTAAAGGGCCTGGCCATACTGTGCGCTCTGAATACGTAAAGGGTGGAGGTGTGCCGTGTCTCATTGCCGTTCATCAGGACTCCTCTGGAAATGCCCATGAAATTGGTTTGTCATATGCGTCTGCTGTTGGTGGTGGAAGGTCTGGTATTATTGAGACAACATTTCAAGAAGAGTGTGAAACTGATCTTTTTGGAGAGCAGGCTGTTCTTTGTGGTGGTCTTTGTGAACTGATCAAAGCCGGCTTTGAAACCCTTGTAGAAGCTGGTTATGCACCTGAAATGGCCTATTTTGAGTGTTTGCATGAGGTAAAGTTGATAGTTGACTTGATTTATGAAGGCGGTATCGCCAACATGAATTATTCTATTTCAAACACAGCTGAATATGGTGAATATGTATCTGGTCCGCGTATCATTACAGAAAAAACAAAGGCTGAAATGAAACGTGTTCTTGATGACATTCAGTCTGGTCGCTTCACTCGTGATTGGATGCTTGAAAATAAAGCACGTCAAACCAGTTTTAAGGCAACACGTCGCCGGAATTCAGAACATCCAATTGAACAGGTTGGGGCTGAGTTGCGTGCAATGATGCCTTGGATTGGTGCAAATCGTCTGGTTGATAAGGCAAAGAACTAGTTTTTGCTAGATTGTTAATTAAATGATACTTTAATTCATGAAGGGCCTTGTGGCCCTTTATGTTATTCGTAAAAATTTATTTTATTCGCTGTAAGATCGGTGTCGTGCAGTAAATTTTGGCTGAAATATTGGAGATGGAATATGTTTGGTGCATTACTTGGTCTTTTCTCGGCTGATATTGGTATTGATTTGGGTACTGCTAACACTCTTGTATATGTGAAGGGGCGTGGCATTGTGCTTGATGAGCCGTCGGTCGTGGCCATGGCCGAAATTAGGGGAAAAACTCAGGTTCTTGCGGTCGGTGAAGAAGCAAAAGTTATGCTTGGTAAAACTCCCGGAAATATCCGTGCTATTCGTCCAATGAAAGATGGTGTGATTGCTGATTTTGAAGTTGCTGAGGAGATGATCAAACATTTTATCCGTAAAGTTAATGGTCGAATGCCGTTTGCTAGCCCACAGGTAATAATTTGCGTTCCATCTGGTTCAACAGCAGTTGAGCGCCGAGCAATTCAGGAATCGGCAGAGGCTGCTGGGGCTCGGAGGGTCTTTTTGATAGAAGAGCCGATGGCAGCGGCAATAGGTGCCGATTTACCTGTCACTGAACCATCTGGATCAATGGTAGTTGATATTGGTGGTGGAACGACCGAAGTGGCAATTTTATCACTCGGAAATATAGTTTTTGCTCACTCTGTTCGTGTCGGTGGCGATAAAATCGATGAAGCAATCATAGCCTACATGCGGCGGACGCACAATTTATTGATTGGCGAGGCAACTGCAGAACGAATTAAAAAGAACATTGGTGTTGCCCGTAAGCCAGAAAAGAGCAGCGGTAATAAGATTGATGTTAGAGGCAGGGATCTTGTCAACGGAGTTCCTAAAGAAATCAGTATCACGGAGGCTCAAGTTGCAGAGGCTATTTCTGATCCAGTTCGGCAGGTTGTTGAAGGTGTGAAGATGGCACTTGAACAAGCGCCACCTGAGTTGGCCGCTGATATTGTTGAAAAAGGGATTGTGATGACAGGGGGGGGAGCATTGCTGCGTGATATTGATGGCGTGCTTCGTGACGCAACTGGGTTACCAATCTCAATTGCTGAAGATCCGCTTACTTGTGTTGCGCTCGGTACCGGGCGATGCCTTGAAGAACTTAAAACTCTTCGAAACGTGCTGATCGGTGCTTAAATAAAGGGGTTGTGATGCGGTTGTCTGATAAAGCAGGTCTCAGGCAAAGGCGAATTGTGCATGGCTTTCTGATTATTCTAAGTTTTTCATTAATGTTTTTAGGTAAAGCAGATTTAACTGCTTTGCACAATTTGCGGATGGCCGGCAGTGAGTTTTTGGCGCCCATTGTTGATACAGTCTCAGCTCCAATTCGTGGTATAGAAACAATGATTGAGGGGGTTCGTACTGTGGCCTCTTTGCGTGCTGAGAATGTTCGGGTGCAAGCTGAGAATGATTTATTGAAACGATGGCGTCGTCGAGCTGAAATTCTGGAAAGTGAAAACCGTCAGTTGCGGAGTGTAACAGGTGCAGCAACGGTAGAAAACAGGATCCCTATTACAGCCCGCGCAGTTACAGCACCAGGTGGTAGTTTTGCTCACACCGTCCTTATTTCAATTGGAGCTGGGAAGGGTGTTGTTCGGGGCAATCCTGTGGTTACAGCTGATGGTTTGGTCGGAATTGTGATTGATGTTGGTGTTAAACATGCTCGTGTTTTGATGATTAGTGATATAAATTCCCGTATTCCCGTAATATTAGCCTCATCGTCATGGCCGGGGCTCACTGTTGGTCAAAATGGTCCATTTCTTGAGCTTCAATTCTTACCTGGTGAAGCAAAGCCAAAAATTGGAGAGTTGGTCCTCACATCGGGCCATGGTGGTGTTTTACCAAATGGCTTACCTGTTGGTCGTGTAGATAAAATTGAAGGTGACAAAATCAGAGTTAGCCCAGCGGTTGATTTCAGACAGTTAAGCTACGTGTCTGTGCTGGTTGGAGGGCTTGATGGAATTGACAACTCAGACCTAGACTTAGGTAATTTTTATACACCCCTACCCGTTACTGGTTCAACTAGACTTCTTAAGGGTTTAAATTCATCAGGAAAGCGAAGATGAAGGACCAACGCTCTTATTTTGAAAAGGCTGACTTTCACTCTGATTTTCCATTGCAGTTTCTAGCAGCGGCATTTGGTTTAATGTTGGTCTTAATTGAGCTAGGTCTTGCCCATTGGCCGATTTTTCACGGTGCAGCGCCAAATTTATCTTTGGTATTTATTTATTACGTGATGATTTATCACAGCAAATTGCTGCCAATTTTTAGTATATTTTTGATAGGTATTTTTGGTGACTTTTTGTTCTCTGACCTCCTAGGTGGTCGAGCTAGCGCTTTAATGCTGCTAGCATATGTAATTCAGTATCGCATTTCTCGTTTACAACAAAGTGATTTTGGCGAGTTATGGTTAGACTTTTCTATTAGCTTTACGCTGATTTCACTTTTTCAGTTGGTTTTATTTATGCTTATTAATATGGCAATTCCATCCTTGAACCCAATTCTTTTTCAAATTGGTGTAACTTTGCTTTTGCTTCCATTTGGGTTTTTAATGATGTTTGCATTTCATAGCTTGTTGCAGAAGATGAAAGTGGTTTAATGGAACGCACTAAAACCAAAGATCTGCGACGTACTATGAGCCGGAGAGCATTGTTCTTATCGGGTGGCTCAATACTTTTCACAAGTTTTTTGGTTAGTAGGCTTTATCAACTTCAAGTAGCGCAAAATAGCCGTTACAGTCGTTTATCAGATCGCAATCAGTATGATATAAAAATCGTTCCGCCAGTACGCGGCAGGTTGTTTGACATTAAAAATCGGCTTCTTGCCGGAAATGCTGAATCGTTTCTACTATATTTAACGCCACTTTATGTAGATGACGTCCAAAAAACTCTTATAGATCTTGCAAAAATTGTTAATTTGTCTCGTGATCTGCAGCGCGATGTGATTGTCGCAGCGCGCAAAGGGCCCTCATTTCGACATATAATTATCCGGGATGACCTCTCTCAACGTGAATTGGCGCGACTTGCGGTTCGAAGCCCTTTATTGAATGGAGTAAGCTTTGGCAAATCGTTACGCCGTATTTATCCGCAAGGATCCCTTGCTTGTCACATTACTGGTTATGTGTCGCCGATAACAGCAAATGAAATTGACCAAAACCCAGTTCTTGCAAAAACCCCTTATCTTGCCACTGGCAAGGTAGGAGTAGAACTTGCGCAGGAAGAAAAACTTCGCGGTATGTCGGGGCGAGAACGTATTGAGGTAAATGCATTGGGCCATCCAATTCAGGTGCTTCGCGATACTGACGCGCGGTCAGGTGAGGACTTAAGACTATCAATTGATATTAGTATACAAGTCCAAGCGGTGGAGATTTTAAGGCGTGGAAACCTCAAATCGGTGAACTTGGGTACATCAGAAGTTCAAAGTGCGTTGTCAAAAGATGATGATCTTAAGGCACATATTGCGCTGGGCGATGATTTAATTTTACGAGATGCAAAAGATAGGCTTGTGCCACCCGAGTCTGGGGCAGCAGTTGTGATGGATATTCAAACTGGTGAAATTATATCACTTGTCTCTTTGCCCATGTTTGACCCAAATTTATTTACTGGAAAGCTGCTAACACGTGACTGGAAACGCCTAAATATGCATCCACGGAAGCCATTATTGAACCGTGTGATTTCAGGCCAATATGCGCCAGGTTCAACTTTTAAAATGGTTGTTGGTTTGGCTGCATTAGAAGCTGGCGTAATTAACAAGAACACTACTTTTAATTGCTCGGGCGACATGGAGTTGGGTAACGCTACATTTCATTGTTGGCGTAAAGGTGGGCACGGGATGATGAATATCATTACTGCCTTAGAACAATCATGCGACGTATTTTTTTATGAAATTTCTTTAAAAACAGGCATTCGGAAAATTAAAGATATGGCACACCGGCTAGGCCTTGGAGATGTTACAGGTATTGATTTGTTTGGCGAAAAAAGTGGTATCATACCAAGTCATGAATGGAAGCTCGCTAATCAGGGTAGCGTTTGGACCCCCGGTGAAACGGTAGTTTCGTCCATTGGGCAAGGTTACGTGCTGGCAACACCGTTACAACTGGCTGTGATGACCGCCAGGCTCTCTAATGGAAAATCGGCAGTATCGCCGAGCTTAATAAAACCACAAAATGGTCAACAAATTTTATTTCCTCCTTTAAACATTGAACCTGAAGCACTCTCAATAATTCAAGAAGGAATGCAGAGAGTAATGACTGGAGGGCTTGGTACAGCAAGGAAATATAACCTTGCAAAATCATTTGGTGGAATGGCTGGAAAAACTGGCACTGTTCAGGTCAAGCGTATTACGAAGGCCCAGCGTGAAAAAGGTATTGTTAAAAATATTGATCGGCCTTGGGCTGAGCGTGATCATGCTCTATTTGTTGGGTACGCGCCTATTATAAAGCCGAGATTTGCAATTTCAGTTATTGTCGAGCATGGTGGGAGTGGTTCATCAACCGCTGCCCCGATTGCTCGTGATATTTTGATAAAAACAATGCAGGCGAAAAGCTAGCTATGTCAGTTTTTAAAGTCCTGTTCCGTATTCCATGGCATATTCTGCTGCTTGCAGCTATTTTAGTGCTTGTTGGTTCATTGGCGTTATATTCAGCATCTCAGGGTTCATGGCAGCCATGGGCTGGAAGACACTCTGTTCGGGCAGTGGTCGGTTTTACTCTTGTTATAGGCATCGCGTTTATTGATTTTAATTTTATTAAAAAACTATCCTACCCTATCTTTTTTATAGCTATTCTTGGATTAATTGCAGTTATGATTAGTGGCAGTGGGCAGGGGGTGACGCGTTGGATTAGTATAGGTGGCATAACTTTTCAACCCTCTGAGCCAACCAAAATTGCTGTAATACTTGCCTTGGCAAACTATTTTAGTGGCCAGCCACACGACCGTCTGCGCTCGATTGTTTGGTACATCCCGGCTTTGTTTATCGTTGCTATCCCTTTTGCTTTAGTCTTGATTCAACCAGATCTTGGAACCGCGTTGATGTTGTTTTTTGGCGGAATTGTGGTTATTTTTGCTGCTGGTTTACCATGGAGATATGTACTAGGCGCGGTGGTTATGGCAATTGCTGCCATACCAGTTTTTTGGCTGCAGCTGCATGCCTACCAAAAAGCGCGTATTATGACTTTTTTGAGTCCAGAATCAGACATCCTAGGGGCAGGATATCAGATTTCTCAATCAAAAATTGCGCTTGGCTCGGGCGGACTTTTTGGAAAAGGATTTTTGATGGGAAGCCAGAGCCAGTTGAATTATCTTCCTGAAAAACAAACTGATTTTGTTTTCACAATGATCGGTGAGGAATTTGGTTTTGCGGGCAATGGTTTCATTTTGTTGGTGTATTTACTGCTTTCAATTTCGATCTTGCGGATAAGCTTTCGAGTTAAAAGTCGCTTTGCTCAGTTAACCTGTATTGGGATTGCGATGACGGTATTTTTCTATATGTTTGTTAATGTAGCAATGGTTACAGGACTAATGCCTGTTGTTGGTGCACCACTGCCTTTAATTTCATATGGTGGGACATCGATGCTTACTTTGTTTATCTCATTTGGAATTGTAGCTAGCGCTAACGTCCATGATCGTCATTCTCCAGGAGAAAAAAATTATTAAAATTTCGTTTTTCTTTATTGTAAAATTTTTTTGAAATTTTTTTCAAAACTGTGCCCATTTTTTCACTGGTTATATTTTGAAGAATAAGAAATGCTCCAATCTTTTTGATGTTGGTGAGGGTTGCGGTTTGCTTGGCGTGATTGTGATTGTTGGCGGAATTTATGATCACGTTCAAATTGATGTTCTGATCCATAAATGGTTTGGAGAGTTCTATGAGTCTGCTGAAAGAGTGTTAGCGATACCAAACTTATGGTGCGTGATTTAGTTAGGTTTTTTAAAAGTTGCTTGTAGAGTGGCCTTCAAGTTTGGGAATTATTATAACCTTACCTCCCCGCTCAGTGACAATATTGGCACCAACGATGGTTTGTTCGGTATAATCATTTCCTTTAATTATAAAATCTGGCTGAAGAGCCTCAATAAGTTTAAAAGGTGTGTCTTCGTCAAAGATCGCTACAGCATCTACAAACGGTAACGCAGCTAGAATGGCGCTTCGTGTCTTGGCTGTTTGCAGCGGGCGGCTGTCCCCCTTTAAACGCTTAACTGAGGTATCACTGTTTAAACCAATCACTAGTTTGTCCGCAGTGTTTGCTGCCTTTGTCAAAAGGTGAATGTGGCCAGCGTGAAGCAAATCAAAACACCCATTGGTAAAAGCAATTTTTTTTCCTGAATTACGCCAACTTGCACACTGGTTGGCAACGCTAGGCCAGTCTGTTGCGGGCGGCGTGTTGCCGATAAGGGCAAGCAATTCTCCAGGTACAACAATAGCAGTGCCAGATTTACCGATGGCAACCCCGGCAGCATGATTAGCTAGTTTTACTGCTTTGATCAGATCTATGTTGGCAGCCAATGCGCCGGCAACTGTTGCAACAACTGTATCACCGGCTCCTGATACATCAAAAATTGCGCGAGCACTTGCTGGGTCATGAAACTGGGTGCCATTATGTTGGCTAAGGATCATACCACGTGAACTCATAGTGGTCAGAACACTATTAAATTGATGTGTTTTGGCAAGATTTGTTGCAGCCTCTCCAATAGCTTCAATACTATCAAGTGGCATGTTAACGATTGCTCGCAACTCTGCTAAATTTGGCGTTAGGAGGTCAACGCCAGCATAGGCCGAAACATCAGTACGTTTGGGATCAGCTATTACTATTTTTTGCTTTGTTTTTGCTCTTTCAATGATGTGGGCAAGAAGTGTTGTAGGAAGTGCTCCCTTAGCATAGTCGGAAATGACAACTAGATCCGATCCGTCCATTGCCAAGGTTGCGCAGTCCAAAAATTTTTTAATATCTTGCTCGTCAATATCATTAGTGGTTTCATCATCAACACGTAAAATTTGTTGGCTACCAACCCGAAAGCGTGTTTTAAGGCTGGTAGGTCTGTTGTTAATTCTTATTGGCTCGAAATGGATGGAAGGATATTTTAGAATTTTATTTTCAAGAGCTGTTGCGGAATCATCATCACCGCAAACTCCAATCAAATGAACATTTATTCCCAATTGGGCTAAGTTGCAGGCTACATTGGCAGCACCACCAGCCATTTCGCTAACACGGCTTTGACTTAAGACCGGAACGGGGGCTTCTGGTGATATACGGGTTACGTCACCATCAATAAACCGGTCAAGTATTATATCTCCCAAAACCAGCACTTTTTTTGCCTGCATGGAACAAAGCAAAGTGGCAATATTGTAGATGTTTGAATTCATAAGGTGGCTCATTTTTAATAGGCTGACAACTTAAATTTGCTATTTAATCCAGTTCATTAGAACGGCTACTACGATAGCGAGTTGCAGCATCGTGGCGAACATCGAGGGCACTTCGGGTAGTGGCAATGGCATCCCTGGGTACGTCAGCTGTAATGGTGCTCCCAGCACCAATAATTGCACCAGCACCAATTGTGACTGGTGCAACGAGTGCTGTGTTTGAACCGATTGAAGCTTTGTCCCCAATCAGAGTTTTGAATTTGCCGAACCCATCGTAATTGCAGGTAATCGTTCCTGCGCCAATATTTGCGCCAATGCCAATTGTTGTGTCACCAATATAGGTCAGGTGGTTGGCTTTGGTTTCAGCACCAATATTAGAGTTTTTTGTCTCAACAAAATTGCCGATTTTTACTTTTTCTCCAGCGTTTGTGCCGGGGCGCAATCTTGCATACGGCCCAATAACACAACCGGCTCCAAGAAGCGAGCCCTCGATGTGGGAGAAGGATTTGATAATGCTTCCTTCTCCGATAACGGTGCACGGGCCAATAACAACATGGGGTTCAATAACAACATCGCGTCCAAAGCTAGTATCAGCACTCAAGAAAACAGTTTCAGGAGCTTGCAAGGTTACTCCTTGGTTCATTGCGCTGGTTCGGAGCCGGTCCTGAAGTATTGATTCGATATATGCTAGATCCTGCCGACTGTTAACTCCAGAAATTTCAGTTTCAACGGTTTTTTGGTAAGTCACAGACAGATTTTTAGCTATTGCAATTTGAATGATATCTGTAAGGTACAACTCGTCTTTTATATTGTCGGGTTCAACGTTATCGAGAAGGTCAAACAGCAATGGACAGCGCACAGCCATTACGCCGCCATTTACTAGCTTAATTGCACGCTCAGATTCGGTTGCATCATTATGCTCTACTATTTTTTTAAGTCTCTGGTTTTTTCCAGTAATCAGCCTGCCATATCCTGCTGGATTAGTGGCCTCAAAACCTAGAACAGCTACATCAGCTCCACCAGTAATCAAAGCTGTAAGATTGACAAGGCTATGAGCTGTAACTAACGGTGTGTCGGCAAACATTATGAGAACCACACCTTGGAAATCAGCCAATTTTTTGCGAGTGGCCATTACCGCATGGCCGGTGCCTTTTGGTAGATCTTGAATACAGCTTTCCTGTTCCCCAAGCCAGTTGAAAATTCTTTCTGATCCTTCTGGGAGAACAGTTATAATACGATTTGCAGCAGCTGCTTTTGTTACATCGAGCAACCACGCTAACATTGGTCTGCCCCCAACCTTATGAAGTGGCTTTGGTAAAGCAGAGTTTAGGCGTGTGCCCTGGCCCGCGGCTAAAATAATTGCAGCAATTTCCATGTGAATTTTATAATCTGAAATAGGCATTAATGCCAAACATTTGCGAGATAACACATTAGTTTTGGCTAAATTAAACAAAAATAATCAAAAAAGCACAAATTTCTTCAAATTAGAATGCACAAACATCTTTGACAATGGGGTAAAAAAGATAATAGTGATGTTATTAGCCAGACTAGAATCAAGCAACAAAACGCAATATCTGCATACGGTTAAGTGCCGCAGAAACATTAGACTGACGAGAAGAATGATGAAAGAGAAGATTTAATGTGCGGAATTGTTGGTGCGGTTGGCCATAAGCAATGCAGTTTGGTCCTTCTTGATGCTCTAAAGCGTCTTGAATACCGTGGTTATGACAGTTCGGGAATTTCAACAATTAATAAAGGGGCTATCGCGCTGAAGCGCGCGGTTGGGAAGATTGTTAATCTTGACGCCGCCCTTACTGAATCACCCTTAGAAGGTGATATAGGGATTGGGCACACACGTTGGGCAACGCATGGAGGAGTTTCCGAAGCAAATGCGCATCCACATGTAGCATCTAATCGTGTGTCCATAGTGCATAATGGAATTATTGAAAATCATAGAGAAATCCAACAGCGACTTGAATCTGCTGGCCATCACTTTTCTAGTGATACTGATTCTGAGGTCCTTGCACATCTTTTTGTTGAAGCATTTGACTCTGGCATGGAGCCTGCCATCGCAACGCAGCAGGTGCTTGCAGAGATTGAGGGTGCTTATGCCTTCGCTTTAATGGCAATTGATTATCCTGAAATGCTTATTGTTGCTCGTAATGCCTCGCCACTGGCTTTAGGGATTGGAGATCATGCTTGCTATATTGGATCAGATGCGATTGCTCTGTCGCATTTAACCCGAAAAGTCGTTTATCTAGAGGACCATGATTACGCACTAGTGCGTGCTGACGGTGTTTCTGTTTATCAAGCTGATGGTGCATTGGTTGATCGTAAGGCAATGATAGTTGCGGCTAGCCCAGGGCTTGTAGATAAGGGCGGTTATCGCCATTATATGGAAAAAGAAATTCACGAGCAGCCGGATGCAATTGGGCATTCGCTAGCGGCGATGACGGATGAGAATGGGCATTTAACTGCACAAATGCCTGATGATGCACTTCGGGCTATTGATGGAGTCGTTATGTTGGCAGCTGGCACAAGCCATTACGCTACACAAGTTGCGCGTTATTGGGTCGAATCTCTGGCCAGGGTGCCAGTGGCTTGTGAGCTAGCATCAGAATATCACTATCGTCAACCGGCCACTAAGCCGTTTAATACTGCAATTGCCATTTCTCAATCAGGTGAAAGTCTCGACACTTTGATGGCAATGCGATATGCCGCAAAATGTGGCATGAATACAATTGGTTTGGTAAATGTTCCAAACAGTTCTATTGCGCGTGAGGCCGATACTGTTTTGCCAACAAGAGCAGGACCGGAAATCGGTGTTGCAAGCACTAAGGCTTTTACCGCACAATTGACAGTGTTGTTGTGCTTTGCAGTTGCTCTTGCTCGTGCCAAAGGTCATATTGACAACTCGCAGGCAAGCTCCATTCATGCTAAAATTCAGGCGCTTCCTGGCCTTGTTGGCAAGGCTCTTGGTTTGTTTGATGTTATTCGGCCAGTTGCTCATCAGTTATCAAGCGTAAGGTCAGCTCTATATCTGGGACGTGGTGCGTTGTACCCACTCGCCCTTGAAGGTGCACTTAAGCTTAAGGAGTTAAGCTACATACATGCCGAAGGTTTTGCCTCTGGTGAGATGAAACATGGGCCGATAGCACTTATCGAGGATGACATGCCGGTTGTAGCGCTGTTGACAGCAGACCATTTAATGGGGAAGGCAAGTAACAATCTACGTGAGGCAAGTGCGCGTGGTGCAAAAATCATTCTGATCTCAGATGCAAAAGTGGCAAAAGAGGTTGACTATGCTACTTCAGTGATTGCCGTTCCAACTATTGATCCTCTTCTTGCACCTATTTTACTTGCAGTACCGGTGCAAATTTTAGCTTATTTGACAGCTGTTGAAAAAGGCACTGATGTGGATCAGCCCCGCAATTTGGCAAAGTCTGTTACAGTGGAATAACATTGTTAGGGGGTAAGTCATCCCCTAACAATGTAGATGCTTATCTATGCTTCCATCTCAAACTTCGTGCATCCCATCTACTGGTTGCAGCCTATTCTGATTATCAACAATTTCTTTATCAGACCATCTCCAAACATTTAGAGATGGGATGGAATTACCAACAGAGTGCCTCACACACTCTGCATCTTATTCTATTGTCTAAAGAAAGATATTGGAGTGATGAAACCACCTAAATAGTTCTATGAAAGACATAGTAGAACTAACAAGACTTTACCTAAACGAGACACCAGACAGTGACGATATAGAACTCTTGAATGAGTCATCGGACTGAGAACTGGTGCAATCATAGTGGGATTAGGAAAAGTCAAACAATACGCATCAAAACTAGACCAAGAGATTGGTTCACTTCGAAGAGATTTATCAGACCTCAGAAAATCTACACCAGAAGATGCACCTCAGAAACTTGCTGATGCACTAGAAACGATGGGGAAACTATTCTGGTTACAAATAAAGATGGGGATGTATACCGCACTAACTGCTGCCGCAACTGGTGTGGGTGTAGATAAATCAACCAAGATACTTCAACGAATGGAGAAACAGAAACGATGAACTACTTACAAACATACCCTGCTCGTATAGACGCAAAAATTTATGATGACCTAATGAAGATTAAGGATTTGGATAACCGTTCCATCAATTCTCTACTTCAAGAAGGTGCCAGATTGGTTCGTAACAAATATGTAGAACAGGTTGCCCAAGATAGGAAAACCAGAACAACCCTACAATCACGATATGAAATGTCTAAGTGATGGATATAACCCTTCACTCAAAACGAATTGACGCATCCAGTAAGAAACTGGTGACACTTGGTAATGAATACTCCAAACCGACCGATGGGATAACTGCGAGAAAAGTCCTCGTGAAGATGTTTCTGGAAGTTGCACAACAGAACACCTTAATTGGAGAACAGATTGCTCAGTTGGATAGAAATATCAAACTGAAATCTTGAAAATTAGGGGGGGGTTTTTAACTCCCCCTAATTTGAGATGCAGAAATCCTTATTTTATGCGGTTTTTGAGGTTGGATTTTGGTGGGGTTTTATTCAACTGATTAACTCCCCCTTTGATAAGGTTCAATTATCTTAAACTGCGTCAACCGTTTGTCCAAAAAGTTCGTCATTCATCAATCACTTTTTTGAACATTAAAACTGCATTGCCGTGCAACAAACTTCAACATAAAGAACTTGCTGGTAAAATTAGAAATCAAAGTTTCCAAGGAATGCATTTTCTTTTCCACCAATTGGCAATCCCAAATCTGGTGTAAATAATATTTCAGAGTAACCAACCACTGGTTCCGAATGAAAAGTCTCTTTAACAATTCTAACTACACTGTCGTTCATTCGTCGTAGAAAGAATCTACCATCAATCACACCATCCAAATGATAGGTTTTCCGAAATAATTTATATACAAGACGGATTAGGGTCGCGTTATTCAACCCATAATCCCAGTAAATTCCTTTCTTTTTTAAAACTCGGTATATCTCTGCACACGAACTACTAAAATCAGGAATATGTTGGGTTGTTTGCACACTCCAAACACCATCAAAGGTTTTGTCCTCAAATTCTAAAGAACAGGCATTACCATGCACCAGAAAAACCTTTTTGTTTGTTACCTGTTCTTTCAAGACTTCTTTCGCATGCAAGAGGTTTTCACGAACTAAATCTACAATAACCACTGTAATGTCAGGTCGTTGAATATTAGTTTTTCTCCAGTGCCAACCCCAACATCCGCCAATATCTAGCACTACTCCACCATTAGGTATTTGACTCAGAAATTTCTCAATTTCTCGGTCCATCACTGCTATGCTGTGATGCGTGCGTATTTCGTCTAGATAGTCACTATAGACTATGCTTGCTATGGATTGACGAAGATTTTTTCCCTCTTCTTGTTCACCGTAATCATTTACATCTCCGCAAATACCGTCTGAACCGATAGTCAATTCCCCAAGAAATTTTTCCATCAATAACTCCAAGTTTCCGGTCTATTTTATTAGAAATTTCGGTTAGTTGGAATGCTGCAAACCAACATCCATACCCCCTGTTCAAACTCTCAATTGAATTCAATCTATAAATGAAATAGAGATACCTTGTCAATTTTGCCAATGCGTTTGAATTTGTTCGGTGGTAAGATAATAGTATGAAAAAGATTCTTCACATCTATACTCGTGTGAGTAGTGCCGTTCAAGAAGAGGGAACGAGTCTAGAAACCCAAAAAGAATTAGGTATCAATAAATCTAAAGAATTGGGTATGAAATACCAGATTTGGAATGAAGGTGCTGCTTCTTTACATCACGAGAATCATACAAACAGACCCAAAATTGCAGAACTTCTTTTAGAAATCCACAACGGAACAATCAAACATCTGTTCGTCTATAACAATGACCGTTTGTCACGAAACGACCAAACGCAATTCGTTATAAAAAACGCAATTAAGACGAATGGTGTAATTCTCTACACCAAAGATGGGCAATACGACCTCAACAATCCAACAGACAATCTATTCAAGAGTCTGCTTGATGGATTTGCAGAATATGACAATGCCATTCGTGCCGAGAGAACCAGATTAGGGAAACTAAACAAGGTTAGAAACGGTGGTTGGTATGGTGCTCTGTCTGAGATATTTAGATGGAGTGACTACTTTGTATTTGAGGATGACGCATGATTAAAACTGATAAAATAACTGGAAAGAAAATAGTTGCAATTGATGGATTGAAATTCATTATGGGAGATTCGATTCCCTTTACTGGAACGGTGGTGAACCACTATGATGATGGAGTCCTTAATGGCTTTGTAAACTTTAAAAATGGACTTCAGCATGGAAAGTCACTGAATTATGACAAAGATGGACGAATTAAACATGAGTCCGAGTGGTTTAATGGTAAAATACATGGAACTTCTAAAATGTTTCAAACTGGATTTCTGCGAATGGAAACAAAATCAAGAAATGGTCAGAGACAAGTAGTAAAGAAATATGAAAACCTCGATGGTAAAGTCACTGAAGTCTTATATTTTCAAAATGGCAAGTATGCTCGGTCAACAGTCCCGTCATAAATGTTTTAAAGCATAATCAGAATAACGATTTTATGCTGGGGCAGGGGTAGGGTGAGTTAAGGAGAAGTTATACGAAAGGCTTGTGTTGAATTCGATGTCTAATCCAAAAACAGTTAAAACAAGTTGTGGGATTGGTAAATACCATAAATTAAAACGAAATGGATCTTTGTGGGGGAAATTACGACTTTTATGGTTTGTAGCAATCGCCACCCTAAGAGACTTTAACAAATAATAGCGACTTGGGTTGTAGTGGTAAAAAAACAGTGATCTTTAAAAAATTATTGTAATTATTTGATAAATTCAGTTAATTATCACCTAAATATATTTGATGAAAATGAAGTTAACTGTATTTATGTTTATATTAATATAATATATATTAAACAGTACTTTAAAAAATTAAATTATTATTATTCTTTCATCGTTTGCTCAATTTGAAAAGAATTTCATCAAAGTCTATATGTGCTGAGAAGTAGAAATTTTCTATTGATACTGCCCCATCATCAAACCATTTAGTCACGATGTAATAGTTGGGTAGTATCTGAAACTCAAGTAACGGACCCTGATCTGACCAACAAATGAAAAGGTTAATATTTTAGAATTGTTGAATTTCCTGAGGCTATTATCAAAATAATATCATGCTGGATTATTTAGCATTTAGTTTGTTGGAAGAAGAGAAGTCAGCCCAAAATTTGACAGATTACCAAGATTTTTAAAGCCAAGAGCAAGATTGAGCCGGTCTGTGGCGTCAACATCCCTATCGGAAACAGGGTCATTTTCGTATCTTATGGTTGCGTATAAACAGTTTTGGACTCCACCATTCCATGAAAGTTGGGCAGTGCTTTTCTTTCGCACTGTTTTTCCAAAAGACAGGTCCCATAGTTGAGTGGTGGAGAAGGTCCAGCCGCCAGACATAGGTTGTGTATAGCTTGCATATAGTTCTTCTCTGTCATCATCACTTGAAGCAAAGTAGGCTTTACCAATTTGATTATGTGTTACACTCACCTGTCCTGTTCCGAGAGAGGAAGCAACTGAAGTTTTTGACTCATTCATAGTCAAATCACTTGACGACAAGCGGCCAGACCAGCGTATATTTAGGCTGTTTTCAGGATTTACAGAGAGACTGGCAACATAGTCTGAATATTTATTGCCTTGACCAGCATTGAGTCCAGCGGACGCTTTGCCAGAAAGTTGTCGGCTAACTCCAAAAAAACCAGACACATCACCAAGAACAATATCTTTTGTTGTTGCCGACACACCAATGTCAGTTCGTGATCCTGGGAGCACGTAATCCTTACCTTGATAACGATTTAATAAAAATAAATTTGCCTCGTCAATTCTATATTCATTAGAATCACGATTTGGGATCCTAGGAGTATTGTCCTGGCCACCAACAATAGCTAATTGGGCCTGTGGTTCTAAAATGGCGGTTCGATAATTACCAGTTAAGGCTATGGGTAAACGCCATCCAATTGATAAAGCTGGAGTTATGAAGCTATGGTCGCCAAGGCTGCTGGTGGCGGCGGTTGGTTTGCTATGCAGGCTGTAATAATTGCCAGTTGCATTTGCTTTGTAATTTGCAGTGCCCAGCGGTAATTGGAATTCCTCAGACAATTCAAAGACTCCACTCCAGCGTGCAAGGTCATGCCCCTCATCATTGTCAAGCTGGAGCGCGCTTAATTCAGTACGGAATCTCTGATTTTTCCCCCAGCCTTTTTCTTCTTTTTCAAAAAAGACATAAGGTAAAACAGTTGTTTCATGCTGTACTTTGTTTCCAGTTTCAAGGGATTGGCGGTCTGATGCTTCGACAAGGTAGTAGCGGTTACTAATTGTTCTAGTTGCAGTGATGTTTGACTTTAATGATGTGTCATTATTAAAGTTGTAACGCCTCATAAATGTGTCTTGACTTGCTCGGCGAAGCTGGGCATCCACGTTCCAACCATTGCCAATCTGGCTAGAAAAACGCATGTCTATTGCTCCAACCAGTTCGCGGTTCTTTTTATAGGTTTCGACATTAGCAGCGTAAAGGTTTGCTTGTAATGATGCAGTATCCCACAATTTGCGGTATCGAGTTTTTACACCAAGGCCACGATGTTGATATCTGTAACCAACAAACTCTGCATCACTTGTTTCATCTATTATCTTATAATATGGAATAGAGGGAGTAAAACCCAAATCAGAGCTAACAATGAAGCTGGGTGTCAAAAATCCTGATCGGCGTCTCACAGTTGAATCTGGATGAGATAAAAATGGGAGATAACCCACTGGAATATTCATAACTGTCATTCGCATGTTGAAGTGCGTGATGGTTTGTGTTTTTTCGTTTCTAACGGTTTGACTGGCTTTGATCTCCCAAAGGGGTAGTTCGCCATTCAAAAAATCACATTTACAAGGGGTATAACGGCTATTATTAAAAATGGCTTTTTCACCTGCAACTCGGTCAACAGTGTCCGCCGCAAGCCACTCATCGTTTGCAAAATGTGAAATGAGTGTTTCAGCAATAATATGTGTAAATTCAGTATCTAACTCCATCATGGTTGCTCGAGTGATGGTGCCTGTTTCATCTGTGTGGATAACATTACCGTAGGCTATACTTTTGTTTTTTTGACGGTAATATGTGATCTCATCAGCACGCAGGGTATTGTTGGCTTGTTTAAGCTCAACATTGCCCGTTGCTACTAAACTTCCATCTTTTTGATTTACCACCACGTTATCTGCCTCAAATCCAATCGGACTGTCAGCAGCAAGAACCTCAAACAATGGTGTAATTAACAACATGGTAAAAAGTTGTAAGCGTAAAAATTGGTAAAATGGTGACTTGCCCAAAATCTTTATCTTTCGTTGGGTTACGTTTTCAGCTTAAGCGTGGCCTTATCGCTACTCTTTCTTATCATTAGTGTCTATGAAAAGCCACTATTGCATTCAACCTAATTAAATCCACTTCATGGGCCATTTTGATGTTAGTAAATGGAAAATCCGCCCAAGCTTTTGCCTGCAGGTCTTTACGCAGCTTTTCATTCTTCAATAGCTTTTGAAAGCCGTCGCGAAAAGTGGACATAGATGGTTTGTCTATGATCATAGCGCGCCCCTCTGCAACTTCTGGGATGCCGCCACATCGTGTAGTGAGGACTGCACAGCCTGCAGCCAAAGCTTCAACCACAACTTTACCAAGTGGCTCTTGCCACAAAGATGGACAGGCGGCAATGGCAGAACGTTCCTGCCAATGACGAACATTTTCTATGGGAATAAAGCCAGTCATTAGAGCTTGATTACCGAGGTTGGAAATGGCTTTTTGAACTTTTAATTCATAGTTGCCCGGGATAGTATCTTTGAATTTTTTTGACCCTGCTATGACTAATCGCCATTCAGGAAAGGATGGTAGGATTTCAGCAAGGGCTGATGCAGCTTCCAAAATTCCTTTTTCGGGGACCATTCGCCCAGCAATAAAAATTATATGCTCTTTAGCTGGTGGCGATTTTAAGCGACGAACAACTCCATTTTGAACAACGCGAATTTTTTCTACAGGGTTTGGGTTTTTGAGCAAACCATCCAGAAAACAATTGCGGATATAGTTAGAAACACAAATAATCTGGGCAAGTCCGTCCAATAGTCTCTGGCGTTCTGCAACAGATTTTGCTCCTGTCATTTCGCGTGGATCATTGTGAAGATAAAGGATGATTGGAATATCTGGCCGTTTTTTTAGCACATAAGCTGCAACATTGCATCGTCCATGGATCTCAATTAAATCAGGTTTTTTGCGGTGTGCTAACCAATCAATATAGGCGGCAGTAAACCCTATATTTTTACCAAAAATCCAAGTTTTTATTGGTTTTAATGGTACATAATTTACATTAGGAAATGGAAGAGTGACTGAACGGCCTATCACTGTTAGATTTGCAGACTGCGTGCTCGCCGAAACAAGATCATAGACAACTGTTGCAACAGCACCTGCATGAGCAGCTGAAAATGTTTCTTTTACCGGCAGTAAAATATCTATTTTGGGACAACTTTTAGCTCTAGGCACAGTATTTATTCCATTTATGTAAGTGCAAGAATTTGTATTTTATGGCTCTATTCTATTGCATCACGTGAATGACACAATATGTTAGTTTATATGGCATGTTGAAAACCAAAATAGCCAACGTATATAACAAAAAATGATAAACACTTATGCTTACTCATTATACCAAAGTTCGGATCCTTGTCATTAAGCACGGTGCGCTGGGCGATATTATTCAGGGTCTAGATTCGTTTGCAACGATTCGGGCGGGCAACCCAAAAGCTCACATTACACTAATGACAGGACCAAATTTTGCTACACTAGCAGAGAGTATGCCATGGTTTGATGATGTGATTATTGATCCGAGAGCTGGGTTTTTTAATTTTCTTGCTACTTTTAGTATTCGTCGTCACTTACGTCAAAACTGGTCTTTGGTTGTTGATATGCAATGTAGTAGGCGGACTAATCAATATTTTTCGCACTTCTTGCCTCCTGGGACACGCTGGATTGGGCGAGCGCCTGGTTGTTCAGATCTGTTACCTGATTTTATAGGGGTAAATAATCGGGAAAGGATGTTACTAACTGCCGAACTGGCAGGTGGTGTTCGACAAAATGCTGATATGGACTGGCTTAATACAATAAATGCTGATTCTCAAAGTGACTATTTAGCTGATAATACTAAAGCTTATGCGGTGATGGTGCCCGGATGTTCATTGGCCAAACCACAAAAACGTTGGCCGGCAAAGCATTTTGCTGCTGTTGCTAATGATCTTGCTGCACGTGGAATTATAGTTTATTTGGTTGGCACAAGAGTAGATCGCAGCGCGATAGATTCTGTGTTAGCAGATGCACCTAGCGCAATTGATTCATGCGGCAGAACGAATTTGACAGGGCTTACACGGCTAATGAAAGGGGCATCCTATGTTATTGGTAATGACACCGGTCCAATATTTTTATCAGCAAAGATTGGAGCTCCCACTCTTATGATAATGGGCCCAGACACTGATCCAACAATGTCAGCTCCAACTGGACGAATTTGTAAATGGCTTCGTGGTGCGCCAATTTCAAGTATTACGGTAAAAGCTGCTTTGAACGCGCTTTGCAGCCTTAGTGGTTCTTGAACGATTTAGAATGAAAAGCAAGGTTGAGTAAAACATTTATTTTCTTCTAATGTATTGGGACGGCCAAGCGCCTTGTTACGATGAGGAAATCGTCCGAATTTAATGATCGCATCATGATGTTTGACAGCAAAATCATATGTTAGATCTGAAGTGTATTTTTTGAATAATGGTAAAGCTGCTTTTTGGATTTTTGAAACCTCGCTATGCATCATAGGCATAAGCATGAAATGGCAAGACGGCTCCCCTACAACGTCCAGATACCCTCGGTCAACACACCGAAGACTAAGGGCCAAGGCCATTTCATCACCAGAAAAGGCACGGGCGGATTGCCGAAATATATTGCGAGTAAACTGATCCAACAAAATAATTAAAGCAAGGCAACCATCAACATTATCAGCCCAATGATCCAGCCTTCCAGAAAGGGCATTAGAAACAGCCTTACCAAAACGTTTTTCCAATTCATTATCGAAATTAGAATCCTTTCTGAACCACGAATCAGGTGAGATTTCTGCAAACCAGAAATTCAGAATATCTTGACTTTTTGGAGTTTTTAGCATGGTGGTGTTGTGCCTAACTGCTAAGTAACAAAATTTTTATATTACCTTACCTGGGTTCATTAAGTTTTTTGGGTCCAAAGCCGCTTTGATGGCTTTCATTGTATTAATGATAGCAGGGCTTTTTACCTCCACTAGTTGATCACGTTTGGCTTGACCAATACCATGTTCGGCACTGATCGACCCACCATATTTTGTGACTTTACTATATATTAATTCTAGTAGTTTGGGAGTCTTGGCATCAAATTCAGGGTCACCACCAGCAGCTTGAACAAGATTAAAATGTAAATTGCCATCACCTATATGCCCATAACCACAAATGCGGATATTGGAATCAATCGCCTTTATGCCGGCAACCATATCGGCATAAAATGGCGCCAGCGCTGATTGCGTTAGAGCAACATCTGACCTCACGACCTTGCCTGCGCGTTTGTGAGATTCTGGAGCAGATTCTCTTACTTCCCATAATGCATCCCGTTGTGCATCACTATTTGCAATGGTAGCGTCAATCACTAACCCTTCTTCAAAAGCATTGGCCAGAACAGACTCCATGATATTTTGAATGGGAGCACTGCCATTTCCATCAGGCTCGTTATCTGCTGGGTTAGTGCTACCAATTTCCATAAGAACATTCATGTCACCAATTTTTGCCAATGGAAGCTGGATGTCGGGGAAGGATTCAAAAAGAACATGCATAATGTCAGCAGGAATCAGCTCGAATGCTTCGACCATGCCGCCCGATGCGGCCTGAACTTTTTGTAGCAGCTCAACAGCGGCATCAACATCGCGCACTTCGGCAAAGGCTGTGCTCACGGAAACAGGTATAGGGAACAGCCGCATTGTTGCCGCGGTGATTATGCCCAGTGTTCCTTCTGACCCTATAAACAAATCTTTAAGATCATAGCCTGTATTGTCTTTACGCAGCCCGCTAAGCATGTCCAGAATTTCACCACCCATTAATACCACTTCAAGGCCGAGGGTGAGCGCGCGCGCGGTGCCATAGCGAACGACATTCAAACCGCCAGCATTTGTGCCAAGGTTGCCGCCTATTGTGCAGCTACCCTTTGCTGCTAGGTTTAATGGAAAATATAGCCCTTCATTCTCAGCAACATCTTGAAGGTTTTGTAAAATACAGCCTGCTTCAACAGTCATTGACATATTCTTTGCGTCACAGTCACGAACCTTGTTCATCCGCCGGAGTGATAAAAGAATTGTGTTGCCGCTCTTGTCGGGGGTTGCTCCGCCCATGAATCCTGTGTTGCCACCTTGCGGAACTACAACAATGTTATGCTTTTTAGCATACGCCATGATTTCAGAGACCTGAGCCGTTGACACTGGCAACACAACCGCATGGGCAGCACCGTGAAAGCGATTATGCCAATCAGACAGATAGCTTTTCGTATCGTCAGCCTTTCGGAGCACTGCTTTTTCGCCAAGCATGGCTATAAGATCATCAATGATGTTTGGTTTACGGTCGTCCATGTGTGTGCAAATCCTATCGAGGTTCTATTAAAACTGGCCGTAGCCGATTAAGGCGCTAATAATCTCCAAAAATATCTTTCAGGGCCCCTATAAAAAACAGTGATATGGCATAGTTCATGTTTATTTAGATATAGAGTTCTGAGCCGTTCAATGCAAATTCAGAAGCGAGATAGATCCCATAAGCAAACATATTTAGACATTTTTAATGATTAGTATCGTTTTGCCGCCCTTAGATGGAGCGCGGGGCAGCTGCACGGCGCAACCGATCATTAATGGCTTCACCAAGGCTAGTATTGGGAATTTTGGCAATGGCAATTTCCTCCGTACCGGTTGCATCGGCGGCGTGTAACATTGAATACAGGTTAGCGGCGGCCTCGATCAAATTGCTTGATGGGCTTAGGTTTAGCTCAAGCTTTCCTGCACCAAGGATGGCACCAAACCCTATCAGTTCTTCACCTGGTTGTTTGGTTTTAGCTGCCAAGCGCATCTTTGCTCGGGGCGCATAATGGCTTTTTAATTGGCCTGGCGCGATAGGATTAGCTTGATCATCAAGTGGTTTGGCAATGGTTATTGATGGATCAAGACCTGCTTCTTTCAGGGCTGTTGTGATTGCTTCGCGAGTGATGCTGCCTGGTCGTAAAAGGCAAGCCTTAGGCCCAGTGCAGTCAATAATGGTAGATTCAAGGCCGTTTTTACTTGGCCCACCATCTAAAACAAACTCCACATTCTCACCAAGGCCATGTAAAACATGATAGGCGGTGCTGGGGCTGATTTTGCCTGATGGATTTGCACTTGGGGCTGCCACTGGTCTGCCAAATGCCCGCAGAAGCATCTGTGCACCGTCATGAGCTGGAACTCGAAGACCAATTTTATCAAGTCCAGCGGTGGCCAGCATCGCCACAGGGCATAGATTTGTGCGGTGTAGAATGAGGGTTAAAGGGCCGGGCCAAAACGCGTCAGCCAATGCCGCTGCAACTTGGGTTTCCTTGCCAAATTCAAAGGCTGCGGCGCGCGATGCCACATGGCTGATAATTGGGTTAAATTCAGGCCGCTGTTTTGCTGCAAAAATACACGCCACCGCCGAAGCATTTGTGGCATCAGCCCCGAGACCATAAACTGTCTCGGTTGGAAACGCCACAAGCCTGCCCGCTTTCAGGCGCGTTACCGCACTGGCAATGCTGGCATCTGAAATGGGAATAATTTCGGTCATGTTCCCAAACCCCCCCTTTTTGTTTTTCTGCCAATTAATACGCTGTTTTATTAGCTACTGTTTTGGCTCAACTTCTAATAGTGATACAACATGATTGCACGCTCGCCTAGTCGTCCGTTGTTAGTTAAAGTTCTAAAATCAACAAAACCTCGCCCTAAAGAACGGCATCAAGGAATGGATTTATCATGTGTGGACGCTTTACCAGCACTGCGACCCCTGAAGAATTGATGAGCCGGTTTGGTGTTGCAGTCACGCAGAATTTGTCTCCACGGTGAAATGTTGCCCCAAGCCAGAATGCCACAGTAATTGTCCGAAATGGTTTGCATGCTGAAGCTACTAATGCCCTATGGGGACTTCCACCAGCCGGTGGACTCAAAACTGTTTTAATTAATGCGCGTGTGGAAACAGTATATGAAAAATCAACCTTCCGTGATGTCTTTGCCTATTCACGCTGTATTATTGTGGCAAGTGGCTGCTATGAATGGTCCGCTCCGAAAACGCCATGGTATATTCAGTTTTTTAATGGTGGTGTAATGGCGATGGGCGGATTGCTATTTTGCCTTGAAGGTCGATCACGATTTATGATTATGACCAGTGCTGCCGATGGAGAACTGGCGGAAATACATTACCGTTAACCGCTTGTGTTGAGCGTTGGAGATGAAACGATTTGGCTTGATTGATCTGTTGATAAGGCTAGCACTTTATGCAAGATTGCACCTGCAAAATGGTTTAACTGTTACCGTGTGTCGTCAGAGGTGGGCAAGGTTGGGGTTGATAATCCAAGATTGGTCACTCCATCGGAAGGCGAGGCGGTAGAGTTAGTATTAACTGATCAAGGTGATCTTTTTGGCTAGATTTTGTCAATTGTCGCTTTACGGACAAGAATTCCATAAATATGCCAAAGCATAAGTGCACCCGCGCCGCGAAATGGCCGCCAAGCATCACCAAGCGCGCAAAGTTCTATACCGCTTGGGCGTTCTTTGAGGCCTTTTAGCCGTCTCATTCCTTCTTGCAGTGCTAAATCCTTGGCTGGCCAAGCATCCATATCTCCAAGGGCGAAAAGGCGAAAATTATCGGCTGTCCATGTGCCAATACCCCGAATTTCAATAAGGCGTTTTTGAACATCATTGCCAGTCATGGTTTCAAGATCCGCCAGATTTAAAGTACCAGATTCAATCTCAATAGCAATTCCGATCATATATTCGGCTTTGCGCCGCGAAAGGCCCAAGGGGATGATATCATCCGGCAATTTCATCGCGATCACGGATGCTTTGCTGCAATTTTGATCATGCATGCGAGCCCAGATCGCACTTGCTGCTGCGCGCGAAATTTGTTGTCCAAGGATTGACCGTGCAAGAGTTTCAAAGCTTGCTGGCAAGGATCGGTCTGGAGGTGGGCCAAATCGGGTCAGGGCAGCAGCTATGTCGGGATCGATTGCTGCGAGCTGGTCAAGCGCGGCGCCTTTCTCCAAAATTTTTTTTTGCATAACTGACATGTTAAACAGCCTATCATTCTTGATAAAGTTATACGAAGATTAGTAGCAGTTCTATGATGAATTCTGATAAAATTGTACAGTTTTATTATTTAATTTGGTAAAGAACTAAAATGATATTTTGGATACAGCAAATGTTAGATTGGCTTTTGCTGAGCATAGTTGTAGAGGAAAAATTTTATGCGAGTATGGGATTTTCCGTTGCGCCTTTTTCATTGGAGTTTGTTCATTAGTATTGTTGGCGCAATTGTTTCTGTTAAAGCTGACGTTATGTGGCTTCATGAGCGTTTTGGGTTGACTATTCTTGGGCTTATAACATTTCGAATTTTCTGGGGGTTTCTGGGGGGGCACTATGCGCAGTTTCGTCAATTTCTTACTTTGCCACCAATTGCGTTTCAGGAGCTAAAAACAATATTGAAACCAAAGCCGAAAACAAAAGCTGGTCACAGCGCGATTGGTGGTTATGCTACGCTAGCTTTGCTTGGTATTCCTCTTTTTATGGCAATTAGCGGTACTATGTCGAATGACGATGTTTTGTTTGAAGGGCCGCTTGCACACCTGGTTCCAAATGGGACTGATGCAGCATCGTCTTCGCATCGTATTGGAGAAAACTTTTTATTATTCGTCGTCTTTTTACATTTTAGCGCTATCGTGTTCTATAAATACAAACATAAACGCAATTTGACCAGTGCAATGGTAACTGGCAATGCCGATGATGTCACGGTGCGTTCGGTGGATGGTAGTATTTCCATTAAGCGCAAATTTTTTGGAATTTTTTTAATGTTGGTATTTATTGCTACTGCGCAATCCATACTACTGTTGAGACCATCCTTATTTTAATTAGAGAGTGTCGTAAAAAACAGACAACCACGCTAGCCGGCAAAGCTAAATCAGGTAGTTAAGATTCTCGTGCAGTATTTTTACCAATCTTTGTAATTTATGTGGCATGCTTTGCAGCTGTTACCCAAGTTTTTTAAGCCAGCCATGATTGCGCTTTGGTCACGTGATTTTACCGCAGTAATTAATTCTTCTGCAGCAGTTTGATTGAACTTGGCGTGAGTTTCAAAGTCATCAAAATCAAACCATATTTCGGCCCTTCCTTTCGTCTCACCTATGTCGCTTCCTTGAGGAAATTGGCTTGGAATTTTTTACGCCCAGGCAGAAATGCTTTTGGCCTCGTTGATTATAGCATCATAATCTGCCTTGCTAAGGGCTGCAGCCATAATTTTCATTGATGCTGCATTTTTCTTGAAACCTGCTTTACGGTCTGTGATGATGTCTTTATTGACACCTATCCCTGCAAATATCGTGGCAAAAATTGTACTTACTTAATGCTGTTGCAAAAACCCTAAATGAAAAAACTAGACTGTTTACAAAACATTGAATCTTTTTTTGGTCAATAATGTTCATGTGAAGCACTCTGTTGAGGGTTGGTTTCAGTTTAGTTTTATAGAATAACAAATGTTATGAAAAAGAAAAAATGTGCTTTAATTGAAATTAAGATAAATTCAACAAACTCTTAGTCAAGTTTGCTTAAAATTCTTTTACAAAAATTTAAAATAGATTTTGTATCCGTTAAGTTTTGGCAATTAATCTGTTTTCGTAAAAGAAAGTTAATCGAAGTGCCAAAATCCTTAACAGGTGTGTTTTTGAGTATGCTAGCAGTGCTTTTCGCTGTGCTAACTGGTATTCTACTTAAAAAACTTGGTTCTGATATTAATCTCGTAACCACACTATTTTACAGGTTTTTGTTTTCTATACCAATACTTACAGGCTATGCGGTTTATATTCGTGGACGTGATTTTTTACAAATCAATCAGCGGCGTGTTCTTGTTTTTAGAACTATCCTTGGTTGCTGCGGTATCACCTTCTGGTTCCTTTCACTTCGCTCAATGCCGTTTGGAATGGCAACCGCACTTTTCCAAAGTTCTGTGATTTTTGTTACTTTGTTTTCTCCGCTCTTTCTAGGTGAACGTGTAGGAATATACCGTTGGTCAGCTGTGGTTGCAGGTTTGTCTGGTGTGGTGATTATTACTGACCCATTTTCTGGTAATATGTCATTGTATGCGTTCTACGGTATTGCTGCTGCCTTAGCGGGAGCTGCATTGTCACTGGTTTTGCGTCAGTTGGGGAAAGGTGATGCTCCCGCGTCTGTGGCTGTTTGGTACAATGTGGCTGGATTTGTTTTATTATTTAGTCTTGTAGTGGTTTTACCAAATCAGCTGCAAAGTATTAGCAAAGATGTTTTTGTTGATCTTATACTTTTGGGTATAGTTGGGTCTGCACTTCAGATAGCAATTACAACAGCATATAAGCACTCTGAAGCAGTTGTAGTAGCTTCAATGCGCTACCTTCAAATGCCACTTTCTGCAGTTGTTGGCTACTTTCTTTTTGCTGAGGTTATGTCGCCAAATGAAATCATTGGCGCTTTAGTTATCATTTTGAGCTGCCTTGTGATTGCGTGGCGTGAACTCGTACGAATTCGCAGAATTTAACAGCTTACTACTTCATTTTATTTCATATGTTAAAATCCAATAAAGGTTGTGCGTTAATCATTTTAGCAATCTAAATAATCACTTGGATCTGATTTTTGGAAAAGGTTGTTCTTTTACAGACGGAGCATTAAGACTGGCGTTCTAAATATATTTGATGAATGCGTTTAAATATGATTGGAAGTAAATAGATGGCTAATCAAATCTTTATTATCCGTATTATGGGTGAAAGCGACATTGTTGATGTCTACATGACAAAGGCCACAACCACCTCATCAAAATTAGTGAATTTGGATTTTGCTGATCAAATAAATTTGCTGGGGCACTGGGTGGATCAGGATCGCTCTGCTGCTTTGATTGGGGATGAAGATTACCTTGGTGCAATGACCCAAATTGCAAGTGGTATTCTGTCAAATAGTAGGTTTAGTAAAGAGATGAGCGAAGGAGAAAATTTTGCTTTATTGACTGTTTTGAGGGAAAAATGGCCAGTTGGATCAAAGGCACGGTTTAAAGCTGTTGCAGACCGGGTGAACGCCGAACACACATATCTCGCGCATGTTTGTGCAGTAAGTAAAATTGAAAATTTGGACGTTCATGAGGCATTAAAGCAGGAAGAAACAAGGCATTTGTCAATTGCGTTTAGTTTTTACAAAACCAATCGACGCCGGTTTGCTAACAGTAGCGCAGTTCAGGCTCTTATCAAGGGTTGATAAGATCAGTTTTTACTATTGTAACTCTGTTAGATTTTTAAAATGAGATAGAGCCTCGGCATTTGCCAGAGCTTCTGTGTTCTTAACAGTTCTTCCGTGGATAATGTCTTTAACAGCAAGTTCAGTAATTTTGCCTGACCTTGTGCGAGGTATATCTGGTACGGCAATAATAATTGCTGGAACATGACGGGGGGTTGCTCCTTCCCGGACAGCAGAGCGGATGTCGTTTTTCAACTGATCATCTAACTTCGTGCCATCACTCAGTTTAACAAAGAGAACTATTCTAACGTCATCATGCCATTTCTGTCCAATAACAATAGCTTCGACAATGGCATTAAAGGCCTCCACTTGTCTGTAGATTTCAGCAGTGCCAATGCGAACACCACCTGGATTTAACGTGGCGTCTGATCGTCCATGGATGACTATTCCTCCATTTTTTGTCAATGTTGCCCAATCGCCATGTCGCCAAATGCCTGAAAAATGATTAAAATAGGCTGATTGATACTTTGTGCCATCTGGGTCATTCCAGAATTTGATTGGCATCGAGGGAAAGGGCGCTGTACAGCATAATTCACCTTGTTTGCCGCTAATGCTATTTCCACTCTCATCGAGCACATCGGTTTTCATGCCAAGCCCGCGCGTTTGAATTTCGCCTGCAAAAACAGGCTGAACCGGACATCCAAGCGCAAAACAGGAGACAATGTCAGTGCCGCCCGAGATTGAAGATAACTGGACATCTGTTTTGATTTTGGAATAGACAAATGCGAACCCATCCGATGATAAAGGTGATCCTGTGGATAGTAGGATTCTTAAATCATTTAAGCACACCATCTCTTTTGGTACATAACCAGATTGCCGCACTGCATCAAGATATTTTGCTGATGTGCCAAAAACTGAAATCTTTTCTCTTTCGGCAAGCTCCCAAAGTCTTTCTGGTCCTGGGAAAAAGGGGTTGCCCTCAAATAAAACAAGTTTTACCTTGATCACAAGCGCGGAAACTAGCCAGTTCCACATCATCCAGCCACATGTCGTAAAATAGAACATCGTGTCACCATTGGCTACATTCCCATGAAGTCGGTGTTCTTTAATATGTTGGAGCAAAGTACCTCCAACCCCATGAACAATGCATTTTGGTGGGCCTGTGGTACCACTGGAATATAGAATATATAGCGGGTCGTTAAAGCCGACTCGGCTGAATTTTTTCACTGGTTCTGCAGTGTCTATAGCCTCGTGAAAGTAACATGCGTTAGGGATTTCATGAAGGTTTGGAGTGCTATCAAGATATGGCAGAATTAAAACAGCCTCCAGTGTTGGCAGCCTTTTGACAAGGTCAGCAACAAGCGACATATGGTCTATTTTTTTCCCAGCATAAAGATGCCCGTCACAGGCCATTAATACCTTTGGTTCTATTTGGCCAAAGCGATCAACTACTCCATTTATTCCAAAATCAGGTGAACAGCTTGAGTAAACCGCACCTAGTGTGGCGGTTGCCAGCATGGTAATCACTGCTTCAGCAACATTAGGTGTGAATGCGACAACCCGGTCCCCCTTGGTAACATTGTTTGTCTTTAACCAGCCAGCAAGTGACATAACTTTGCCGGCAAGTTCAGCACGGCTGAGTTCAAAATGACGGCCATCTTCGCCATATGCGCTTACAGCGGGCTGGTCATCTGCATCGACAAGTAGATTTTCTGCAAAATTAAGCTTCGCATCAGGAAAAAACTGGGCGCCGAGCATCTCAGTTTCATTGATCAAAATGCGGGAACCAATATCGCCAACAACACCATGCCATTGCCACAACAACTTCCAAAAAGCATTCATATCAGTAACGGACCATTGCCATAAGGCCTGAAAATTGCCACCCCAGTCAAAGCCAGCATGAACCAGAACATAGTGCGCGAAATCTATAACTTGAGTGTTGTTTATTTGGTCTAATGTAGGCTGCCAAAGAAGTTTGCCATGTTCGATTGCATGTGGCGGTAAAAGGGTGTGATCGGTCATATATGCAGCCCAGTATTATCAGGTTCACTTCGAATTAAGTATCTGGGTGTGAACAAATACCCATTCTTAGAATAACAGATTATCTTCACTGTCAAGATCGCGCAATGTTGGCAATGTATGCAATTACCAGAAAAAAAATCATTATCAAACAGAGTATCCATTCTCGTCAATCTTTACCCTTAGGATGTTTTTATTGACCTTGTATTATTGTCATTGAAGGCGCAGATTTTCAACAAAACGCAGTAATCGATGGTGTGACGTTGGTTCAAAGTGAGCAATGCTTTTTAGGTTATTTTTGATAATCGGAAATCATCTTGAACTTAGCGGGCGAATGCGCGACAAGAAGGTCGAGCAGTGGTTGGCTGTTGCAAACATTTTACATTTAAGCCAAAGGCAATGAAACATGACAAAATCGTTGGATAATTATGATTATGACTTGATTGTGGTTGGCGCAGGGTCAGGTGGAGTCCGAGCTGGACGAATTGCGTCCGGGTATGGTGCCAGGGTTGCAGTGGTTGAGGGTGATCGTCCCGGTGGAACTTGCGTCATCCGCGGCTGTGTGCCGAAAAAGTTGTTGATGTACGGATCAAGCTTTTCGGCTGATGTACAAGACGCACGCAGCTTTGGTTGGCAAATCGACACGCCTTCACATGACTGGCCAGCACTGATCGCGGCAAAAGATGTTGAAATTAAGCGGTTGGAAGGAATTTACAGGTCTTTACTTAAAACCGCTGGAGCAACTCTGATTGAGGGGTGGGGGCAAGTCACTGGCTCAAACAAGGTTACCGTTGGTGACAAATCTTATAGTGCTAAAAAGATTCTAATTGCGGTTGGGGGGGTGCCTCAATTTATAGATGTGCCAGGAATGGCTGATTGCGCCATCAGCTCGAATGAGGTAATGAATCTTACTGAATTTCCAAAAGAAATTGTGATTTATGGTGGTGGTTATATCGCGCTTGAATTCGCAGGAATTTTTAATGGTCTTGGTTCGCGCACTCATTTGATATATCGCAGTAATTTGCCACTTCGTGGCTTTGATCAAGATATTCGAAATCACATTTCAACCGCGTTAATGGATCGCGGTATTATTTTGCATCCTGAAACAACAATTGACCAAATCACTCATGAAAACAGTGCTTTTCGTACTCATCTTAGTGATGGCAGTTCATTGATTGTAAATCAGGTTATGGCAGCCACGGGTAGGCTGCCAAATACGTTTAATTTAGGGCTTGCTGACATTGGCGTTAATTGTGGAAAGCGGGGTGAAATCATTGTTAATTCCATGTCTCAGACAAATGTGCCAAGCATTTTTGCTATTGGTGATGTGACAGACCGGATTAACCTAACACCTGTTGCGATTGCTGAAGGTCATGCATTTGCTGATAGCGAATTTGGCGATCTAAGACGGCATGCTGATCATACAAATGTTGCCTCAGCCGTTTTCAGTCAGCCACCGATTGCATCTGTTGGATTGACTGAGGGGGATGCGTTACAACGTTATGGCGAATTAAAAGTTTTTGAAAGTCAGTTTCGCGCGATGAAAAACAGTATCTCTGGGCGAAGCGAAAAAACCTTCATGAAGCTAATTGTTGATAAAGCAAGTGACCGTGTGATTGGTGTTCATATGATAGGTCAAGATTGCGGTGAAATCATGCAGGGCATTGCAATTGCAGTGAAGATGGGTGCAACCAAAGCAGACTTTGATTCCACCATTGGTATCCATCCTACTGTAGCCGAAGAATTGGTTACTATGCGCAGTGCGCGACAAGATGCTCAGGATGGCTGATTTGCTGCTGGTGCTTTGATTGCAATAATGCTTGAAAAAACGGCGTAAATCCGCAATATTATCGCTCAATTCTGAATACCTGGCTATGAATAATTATAGCTGTTCGTTGGTGGTTTCACCATAAAAAGGAAAAACTTAAATGACTTGGCAACCAAATAGCTGGCGTACCTTTCCCATTCAGCAAGTGCCAGAATATCCAGATCTTGAGCGGTTGAAGGCTGTCGAAACGATTATCGCTAGCCGTCCACCTCTTGTTTTTGCTGGTGAGGCCCAAAACTTGCGTAATCGACTTGGCGCAGTGTCGCGTGGTGAAGCCTTTCTATTGCAGGGTGGAGACTGCGCTGAGAGCTTTGTGGAGTTTTCAGCAAATAATATTCGGGATAGTTTTAAGGTTTTTCTGCAAATGGCTGTCGTGCTAACTTATGGTGCCTCGATGCCAGTGATCAAAATTGGTCGCCTTGCTGGACAATTTGCCAAGCCAAGATCCGCGCCCACTGAGGTGATTGATGGCATCGAATTACCAAGTTATCGGGGTGACATGATCAATGGCCCGGCTTTCACTGAGGATGATCGTATTCCTGATCCAAGGCGACTATTGCGGGTCTATGAACAGTCTTCCTCAACCTTGAACCTACTGCGCGCATTTGCTCAGGGTGGACTTGCCGACCTGAACAAAGTTCATCGCTGGGTGGCCGACTTTCTGAAAGACACGCCGCAAACGCAGCGCTTTGAGGCACTTGCAGAACGAATTGAGGAAAGCCTCAACTTTATGAAAGCTTGCGGTATTACTTCGGCAAATGCTCAGCCTATTGCTGAAACTGAACTTTATACTAGTCATGAGGCTCTTCTCCTTGGGTTTGAAGAGGCCATGACACGACGAGACACTATTACTGACGAGCAGGGATGGTATGATACATCCGCTCATATGTTGTGGATTGGTGACCGCACGCGCCAGCCAGAGGGTGCGCATGTTGAATATATGCGTGGCATTGCGAATCCTATTGGTCTAAAATGTGGCCCAACCCTTGAACCTGATGAACTGTTGAGTTTGATTGATATTCTAAATCCTGAAAATCAGGCGGGTCGGCTGACCTTGATAGTTCGTATGGGGGCAGACAAAGTTCGAACAGGATTGCCGCCGTTGCTCCGTGCTGTTCAGTCGCATGGTGCTAATGTTGTGTGGTGCTGTGATCCAATGCACGGCAATACAATCAAGGCCAGTAGTGGCTATAAAACGCGCCGCGTGGATGACGTTATGGCAGAGGTTTCAGGCTTTTTTGATGCGCATGATGAGGTCGGCACCTATCCTGGTGGGGTTCATTTCGAAATGACAGGTCAGGATGTTACCGAATGTGTTGGCGGTGTTGCTAAAGTGACTGAAGCAAGCCTTGGTGATCGCTATCATACACATTGTGACCCTCGTCTAAACGGAGTGCAAGCCCTTGAACTTGCTTTTCTGCTTGCTGATTTGTTGAAGCGGCGGCGAGGCACACCGTCTTACATGTCCAAAGTGGTTTAAGGCTTGTGTGCGTTGTCTTAAGCTGAGCATGGCGAGCATAAATAGGCGTTTCTTACTCATTAGCGAGGTAAACTGATGATAAAATTTGTTAGTAGCGGGCCGACTCCAGAAACTCATCCTAGTTTGACCGATACCTATTTGAAGCACACCCGCGATGTAGTCCGAGTAAATGGTGATTGCGAAGTTACCTATGCCGTGTTTATGCGCCGCCCAGTAACGTTTGCTGGACGATTGGCGATCGAATGGATATCAGCGATGGCGGCGACCCGTGGGTCGGAATTACAAATTGATCAGTTATATACTGAAGGGGCCTGGATTGGTGCAGGTGAGCCAATGTGCTATATCACTGGTTCATTGTCTGTTTTGGTTGATTTAGAAACAATTTTTCTTCAACGTTTGGGCCCAGCATGTGTGGCAGCATATAATGCGTACAATATGTGCATGGAGCTGCCAAAAATAGCATTTTTAGCCATGGACGCCCGCCATTGTGCTGGAAGTGAAATGGCTGAATTGATGGCTTACGGCGCATCAGTTGGGTCGGCAAAAGCAAAGGCAAAGGCTAATGCTGTCGGCTTTGTCGGCTGCGCTGCTGATGCAACTGCACATTTTTTTGGACAAGATAAAGGCATAGGAACAATGCCCCATGCGCTTATTGGCTACGCTGGATCAACGCTTCGTGCTGCTGAGATGTTCCATAAAACTGTTCCTGATACACCTTTGACCGTTTTAGTGGATTATTTTGGACAGGAAATTACTGATGCCCTAGCTGTTGCTAACCATTTTCCTGATTTAAGTGAGTCTGGCCAGTTGTCACTTCGAATTGACACTCATGGTGGCCGTTATGTTGAAGGGCTTGATACACAGGCATCCTATGCGGTTCTTGAACGCAATGTCCCAAAAGCGTTGCGTGGTTACCGTACTGATGATGAATTGCGGCTTCTTCTCGGAACAGGCGTTAGCGCGGCGGCTATATGGCATATGCGCGAACAGTTAGATCGTCACGGATTTACGAATGTTAAAATTGTTGCGTCTAGTGGCTTTGGGCCAGATAAATGCCGTGTATTTGGTCTAGCTAGCGCTCCAGTCGATGTGATTGGAACTGGTTCGTTTCTGCCGCAAATTTGGTCTCAGACCTATGCCACAGCTGATATTGTTTCGTATGATGGTAGGCCCTGTGTGAAGGCTGGTCGCGAGTTTCTTATTCGTAAGTAGGGGTTATCTGTTTAATGACAAATCTTGTCTCTATCGCCCTCGCACAGTTAAATGCGCATCTTGGGAATATCAAGGCCAATATTAGTCGTCTCACCGAAGCGCGGATTCAGGCTGCCGCACATGGTGCAGAAATCATTGTCACGCCTGAAATGTATCTTTCGGGCTATCCTTGCGACGATCTGGTCCTTAGAGGTGATTTTATGGTGGAGGTTTCCGCTGGCATTGATCAACTAGTCAGGTTAACTGAGGATGGTGGGCCAGCCATTGTTGTAGGGGCGCCTAGGGTACATAAAAGTGAAATTTTTAATTCTGTCTTTATTCTTGATGGTGGAAAGCAGGTTGCGTGCTTTGATAAAGTGAATCTGCCCAATTATGGTGTGTTTGATGACAAGCGGAATTTCACGGCTGGTCAGATGCCTGGTCCGATCATGCTTCGAGGATTGAAAATTGGCTTTCCAATTTGTGAAGATATTTGGGAACCTGATGTGGTTGAGTGCTTACAAGAGTCTGGAGCTGATTTAATTATTGCCATCAATGCTTCGCCATTTGATCACACTAAACCAGAGCTGCGGATGCAGGCTGTGGTGAGCCGCAGTGTTGAAACTGATTTGCCAGTTATTTATGTTAATATGGTTGGAGGTCAGGACGAGTTAGTTTATGACGGCGGGTCATTTGCTATTAACACTGGCGGCAAACTGGCTTGCCACGCACCAAGTTTTTCTGAATCGGTTCTGGTTGTGTCAGCCCAAAACTCCATGGGTGTTTTAACCCTGACAGGTCAAGTTTCGCCACCTGATAGTGATTTGACCGCTCTTTACCGGGGCTTGTCTATGGGTTTACGTGATTATGTGTATAAGAATGGGTTTCCAGGCGTTGTTCTTGGCCTTTCAGGTGGTATAGATTCGGCGCTTGTTGCGGCTATTGCAGTTGATGCGCTCGGACCTGATGCTGTTCATGCGGTGATGATGCCATCCGCTTATACAAGTCAGGAAAGTCTTGATGATGCTGAAAAATTGGCATTTTTGCTAGGCATTAAACTGGATAATATACCTATTACACCAGCAATAACAGCCCTTGATGACATGCTTTATGACCAGTTTTCTGGCACTAATCCTGGTGTTGCTGAAGAAAACATCCAGTCTCGTCTTAGGGGACTTGTCTTGATGGGGATCTCGAACAAACATGGTGCAATGGTTCTTGCGACTGGCAATAAATCTGAATATGCGGCGGGCTATTCAACGCTTTATGGTGACATGTGTGGCGGTTATGCGCCGTTAAAGGATGTCTGGAAAGTGGATGTGTTTCGATTATGCACCTGGCGCAATCAAAATTTGCCACGTGGGGCAGCTGGCCCTGATGGTGCTGTCATTCCGCAGGATATTATTGACAAGCCACCATCTGCTGAATTGCGACCTAATCAAAAAGATACAGACTCCTTACCTCCTTATGACCGGCTGGATGCGATCATGGCGGCGTTGTGCGAAGAAATGGCTGACATCGAAGCCATTGTTGCGCAGGGGTTTGACCAGGCTGAGGTGACACGCGCAAGCCAACTATTATTCCGCGCTGAACACAAACGCTTTCAAGCTGCACCTGGGCCAAAAATGACACCAGTTGCTTTTGGTCGTGATCGTCGTCTTCCCTTGACCTCTGGTTTTAATCCGATAAAACCCTAAGTTGCATGGATGTTTGATAGACGCAAATTGCATTTATTTAAAAAAGTTTGGTCCCACGCCATAAAAGGAGCCGCAGCATGACTGCAATCAAAGTCCGATTTGCCCCTAGCCCAACGGGCCGGCTTCATGTTGGCAATTTACGGACGGCCCTTGTAAATTATCTTTTTGCGCGTAAAACAGGCGGCCAGTTCATGCTGCGAATCGATGACACGGACACAGAACGCTCAACTGCGGCGTTTGAGACTGATATTCGGGCTGATCTTGAATGGATGGACATGGGTTGGGATTTTGAAGACCGACAATCATCGCGGCTTGAACGTTATGATGAGGCGCTCGCCCAGTTGTTTAAGGCGGGGAGGGCCTATGCGTGCTATGAAACACAGGAAGAATTATCTTTAAAGCGTAAGGCCCAGCTTTTGGCAGGCCGCCCACCGGTTTATGATCGCGCTGGGTTTAAACTAAGCTTGTTTGAAAAAGAAAAATTGGCAGCAGAGGGGCGCAGTCCGCATTGGCGATTTTTGCTTAATGATACTGAGGTAAGCTGGCACGATATGGTGCGCGGGGACGTTGCTTATCATATGTCAAGCCTGTCTGATCCAGTTCTGATGCGTGAAGATGGCAGAGTAATTTATACTTTAGCCTCCGTTGTTGATGATATTGATCACGGCATCACTCATATTTTACGCGGTGAAGATCATGTTACAAATTCGGCTGCGCAGATTCAGCTTTTTGAAGCCTTAGGGTGCAGTGCACCAACAATGGGTCATGTGGCGTTGTTGGCTGGTGTGGATGGTGAGTCTCTGTCTAAGCGGCTTGGTAGCCTATCAATCAATGAATTGCGTGAAAAAGGCATTGAGTCTTTGGCCATAGCCAGTCTTCTGTCTCGGATAGGAACCGCGGATTCAGTCAAAGCAGAGGCTGATATGGCAAGCATTATTGCAAGTTTTGATATAAGCCGTTTTGGACGCGCCACAGCAAAATTTGATCCTGCCGAGTTGGAGAAACTCAATGGTCAAATCATTCAGGGTATGTCGTTTGACAGTGTGAAAGAGCAGCTTATTTTAGCTGGTGTTGACTGTGATGAGCTGTTCTGGGAAACCGTGCGTGGGAACATCACTTTTGTTAGCGAGGCAAAAGTGTGGTGGGACATCTGCACTGGTAAAATCATGCCAGTCATTGGATCAAAAAACGTTACGAATGCAGCAGCAGCATTGCTGCCTACAGGCCCGCTTAATGCTTCCATCTGGAAAGAATGGACAAACGCCATCGCTGTCGAAACAGGATTAAAGGGAAAGGGCCTGTTTATGCCACTGAGACATGCCCTAACTGGCCGTGATTCAGGGCCAGAACTGGCGCCCCTATTGGCAATTATTGGCCGTGAGCGAATTCTCGCGCGCCTCAATGGAGTGGTAGCATGACGGTGCTTCGGTTACATAATACCCTGACCCGTAAAAAAGAAAATTTTAGCCCAATCAACCCAGACCATGTGCGGGTTTATGCCTGTGGACCAACGGTTTATGGCCGTATCCATATTGGCAATGCGCGTCCTATCGTGGTGTTTGATGTGCTGGTAAGGCTCTTACGGCTGCTTCATAGTAAAGTTACTTATGTCCGTAATATCACTGATGTTGACGATAAAATTAATGCGCGAGCCGCAGAACGTGGCATTTCGATTGATGAGTTATGCACAGAAACCATTGAAACATTCCATCAAGATACGGTGCGGCTCGGGGCACTTGACCCCGATATTGAACCGCGAGCTACGCATCACATTGACGAAATGAAGGAGATGATCGCAACGTTGATTGATAAAGGGCATGCGTATGAGACAGATGGACATGTGTTGTTTGATGTTTCTACTATGGATAATTATGGTTCGTTATCAAAACGTTCGGTGGATGATATGATTGCCGGTGCACGTGTAGAGATCGCCTCCTATAAGCGAGATGCGGCTGATTTTATTTTATGGAAACCCAGCAATGATGATCAGCCAGGATGGGATAGCCCATGGGGGTTGGGACGTCCCGGCTGGCATATTGAATGTTCGGCAATGGCGAAAACTTATTTAGGTGAAGTCTTTGATATTCATGCTGGTGGCCTTGATCTAATCTTCCCACATCATGAGAATGAAATTGCCCAAAGCTGTTGTGCCCATAATAATGCGTATATGGCGCATTATTGGCTGCATAATGGCTTCGTAACGATGAATGATGTAAAAATGTCAAAATCACTTGGTAACACAATTTCAGTGGCCGATGTGGCTGATAAATATCGTGGTGAAACATTGAGGGTCGCCTTGTTAGCGGCTCACTACCGTGCACCGTTGGATTTGTCTGATAATTCCCTGCGTGACGCGCGTAATGGGCTTGATCGTCTTTATCGTGCTGTTGGTGATATCACTCCTAAGCTCGAGCGGGTAGATGCTGATTTTACCACCTGCTTACTTGATGATCTTAATACACCCGCGGCTATTGCCCGTTTGCATGAACTGGCACGTCTGGCGAACAGGGGCGAGGAGGGAGCTGCTGAAGCATTGAAATCTAGTGCTGCTGTTCTTGGCCTGTTACAGCAAACTGCCAGTGCATGGGCTAAAGCTGATAAGACAGGCACTGCAAATGGGATGGATGATGATGCTATCGATATCCTAATTACTATTCGGAAACAGGCGCGTGCTAATCGTGATTTTGCTAAAGCTGATGAGATTCGTGATCAATTAACCAAAGCTGATGTCATGCTTGAAGATAGCGTTGACGGAACAATCTGGCGACGACGCTAGTAATAACTTGGTAATTTTGTGAGACCGTTGCAGCACACAAGGGGCATGAAGAGGTGGAAATCTAACAATGAGTGGTAATAGAATTTGGCTTTTTGACACCACGTTACGTGATGGTGGGCAAACGCGCGGCGTCGACTTTTCGCGCGCAGACAAAGTTGCAATTGCTAATGCGCTGGATGATATTGGCATTGACTATATTGAGGCTGGTTGGCCTGGCGCAAACCCCACTGATGATGCGTTTTTTGCTAAACCGCCAAAATTGAAGAATGCCAAGCTTGTGTCTTTTGGAATGACCCGGCGCGGTGGACGCAGTGCAGCAAATGATCCGGGTCTGAATGCGGTTATTAATGTAGATGTTGATGCTGCTTGTTTGGTTGGAAAAACATGGGATTTTCATGTAAAAACAGCGCTTAACATATCGCTTGATGAAAACCTTGAGATGATTAGACAGTCATTGATTGCGGCAAAGAACTGTGGCCGCGAGCCGATTTTTGATTGTGAGCATTTTTTTGATGGCTACAAAAATAATCCAGTGTTTGCTCTTGATTGTATCCGCGCCGCTACCGAGGGTGGTGCAACATGGGTAGTATTGTGCGACACCAATGGTGGCACATTGCCCAATGAGGTATTTGAGATTGTTGGCCATGTTCATAATCAAATGCCTAATGTTCAGCTTGGGATACATTGTCATAATGATGCCGGTGTTGCGATTGCCAACTCCCTCGCTGCGATTACTGCTGGTGCGCGTCAGGTGCAGGGCACAATCAATGGCCTTGGTGAGCGGTGTGGCAATGCCAATCTTATTTCCTTGATACCAACATTGGTTCTTAAAACTGATTATGAAACCAGCATCTCCGAATCCAATTTGCCAAAATTGATGGGATTGTCGCGCTTTCTTGATGATCGTTTAAACCGTCCATCTGATGCGCACGCCCCTTATGTTGGGGCCGCAGCTTTTGCTCATAAAGGGGGGCTGCATGCATCGGCAGCGCAAAAGGATCCTCGGACCTATGAGCATGTTCCACCGGAAAAAGTTGGTAATGAACGTCATTATCTGGTTTCTGACCAGGCTGGGCGTTCCAATATGCTGGCTAGATTTGCTCAGTTTAGTATCAAGATTGATCCAAATGATGAACGGCTTGAAACGCTGATTAGTTTGGTTAAGGAGAAAGAATTTGAAGGCTGGTCTTTTGACTCTGCGGAAGCCAGTTTTGAGCTGCTGGCTCGTCAGATGCTAGGTGAGGTTCCTGAATATTTTCGAATTGGGCGATTTCGTGTAATGGATGAACGCCGGTTTAATGCACGAGGCGAACTAGTTGTTGAATCTGAAGCCACTACAACAATTTTTGTTGGTGATCAGAGTTTTCACGAAGCTGCTGTTGGAAATGGTCCAGTAAATGCCGTAGATACGGCAATGAGAAAGGCGCTTGTTGCGGCTTATCCATCGCTGGCTGATGTTGAGCTTGTGGATTATAAAGTTCGTATTTTGGATGCTGGAGACGGGACTGGAACTGGTGCAATAACCCGGGTCATGATTGAATTTTGTGTCCCAGATGGAACAGTTTGGCGAACTGTTGGCTTGTCGACTAATATTATTGACGCGTCGGTAGCGGCACTTGGTGATGGCATGATCTGGAAATTACAGCGTGATAAAATTAATGGCCCGAAGCCAAAACAGGTATGATAACCGCCGTGGTGCCCCCACTTACCCCAATTGTTATTCTGGCGCGCCCACAAATGGGTGAAAATATCGGCGCGGCGGCACGTGCTATGATGAATTGTGGGCTTGTTGATTTGCGGCTTGTTAACCCACGTGATGGCTGGCCCAATCCAGCAGCTCTGCCAATGGCTGCAGGCGGAAAGGAAATTATTGAAAAAACAACGGTTTTTCAAAGTCTGGCCGAAGCTGCCCATGATGTATCCTTCATGGTAGCGGCCAGTGCAAGACGGCGTGATCTTCCAATAAAAAGTGCTGATCCGCGTGCCGCGGCTAACATGTTATGGGAGTATGACGGCATTACACCCAAAGCACCGGCAATATCCGCCAAGGTTGTAAAAGGTGGCTTACGAACAGCAATGCTGTTTGGGCCAGAGGCATCAGGGCTTGATAATGATGAAGTGGTGCTTGCTGATGTTCTTGTGACAGTCCCTTTGAATCCCACTTATCCATCCTTGAATCTAGCGCAGGCCGTGTTATTGATGGCATGGGAGTGGAGAATGGCAATGCATTTGGCCACCCAGCCAGCTAAATCAGAAGTGGAGGTCTTGTCTTCGCAAATGATAATGCCTGTTGAGCAGCTTGCATCAATTGAGGAACGTGAGTTTTTTTTTCATCGACTTGAAAATGGGCTTGATGAAGGGGGGTTCTTTACTGTTTCTGATATGGCAACTGCTGTAAAACGCAATTTACGCGCCTTTTTTACACGGGCTATGCCTTCCTCACAAGAAATCAGTACACTTCACGGTGTCATTCAAGCCCTAATGCGTTGTCGAAAGTAATACAGGCAAAATTATTTGACAAAAGGTGCAAAACCTCATAATTTCTGCAAATTCCTGGGAACGTGGATTGCGCCAGCGGGGTGTGATGCCGGTCAAAACAATAGCTTTAGCTAATGTGGAGGCCCTACCGGGACAACAATAGAAAAAAGGAGCCAGTCAATGGCAAAGTCAGATCATAAGCGGCATTCCGCGAAACACAAAATTGATCGACGTTTGGGTGTTAATCTATGGGGTCGCCCAAAGTCTCCTGTTAATGCGCGTGAATATGGTCCTGGCCAGCATGGCCAACGCCGTAAAAAGCCAACTGATTTTGGTGTACAGCTCATGGCTAAACAAAAGCTAAAGGGTTACTACGGGAATATTGGTGAGAAACAGTTTAAAAAATATTATGCAGAAGCTGTGCGTCGTCGTGGAGATACAGGCCAGAATCTTATTGGTATTTTGGAATGCCGTTTGGATGCGGTTTTGTATCGTGCTAAACTAGTCCCAACTGTATTTTCGTCTCGGCAGACTATTAACCACGGTCATGTTATGTTAAATGGTAAGCGTTGTAATATTGCATCTGTTATGCTTAAACCTGGCGATGTGATCAGTTTAAAAGACAAGGCGAAGAATATTCCTGCGGTTCTCGACGCAACTGTGTCGGTCGAGCGTGATGTGCCGGAATATGTTGATGCAGATCACAGCAAGTTTACTGCGACTTTCATTCGTATACCTAGTCTTGACGAAGTTCCATATCCTGTTCAGATGGAACCTAATCTAGTGGTTGAATATTACTCACGTTAATTAAAATCAATTGCTTTTTCTGGATGGAAACTACTCTTAAAAATAAAAGTGTGACATTTAACGTGTCACACCTACAAAGTGTTCCTTTACATCTGGTAATGCTAACTAAATAAGATTAGATATCTTGATTATGATAAAATCTTTATGTTTTAGTTGGATGAGCGTCTATACCGTGTGTTTGAAACATCTCTGCTAGTTCTCCGGTCTCGTACATCTCACGAATAATGTCACAGCCTCCAACAAACTCTCCCTTCACATAAAGCTGTGGAATTGTTGGCCAGTCAGAATAAGCCTTTATACCTTCGCGAATGTCTTCATCCTCTAAGACATTAACGCTTCTAAATTTAACGCCAAGATGCGTGAGTACTCCAACAGTGGCTGCAGAAAAACCACATTGCGGGAATATTGGTGTACCTTTCATAAATAAAACAACGTCTTCACTGCTAACTTCATTGCTAAGGCGGGTTTTGGTTGCGTCGTCCAACATGTTTTGCTCCTAAAAATCTGTTTTCTGAATAACTACTAAAGGGTAATTACTCCTGTGGTACTGCCGTTTGCAAGGCAAGTGCGTGCAGTTCTCCTCCCATACGCCCACCGAGCGCCTTATAAACCATCTGATGTTGCTGCACACGATTTTTACCGATAAAAGCTTTGGAAACAACATTACAGGCGTAATGATCGCCATCACCACGTAAATCTTCAATAGTGATGGTTGCATCAGGGAAGGCCATTTTGATCAAATTTTCAATTTCACTTGCTGCCATAGCCATGATAACCACTCTCCCCAAGTTTTAAATACGCTGTAACTATTTCCTTTTAATTTTTTTTAGTCATTAGTGATGGAATACAGTTCTCATAGGTTGCAACTAACTCTTCGATAGATATGGCATCTGTTGAACCAAATTTCAATTCACGAGTATTAGAAACCTTTCCAATTCTTGTAATTTCAATACCAGATTTTTTTGCCGCCGCAACTAGCGCTGAGCTATTTGCAGCGCTGACTAAAAATCGTGCTTGATCTTCGCCAAAGGCCCAGCCATTTAATTGCCCCAGGTTTGGAACTTCAATTTCGGCACCAAAACTTGATTTTATGGCCATTTCTGCAACTGCAACAACTAAACCGCCGTCGCTTATATCGTGTGCGGAATCAATGTTTCCTTTAAGTACTTGTTGCCGAACAAAACTACCGTGAGCTTTTTCTGCGGCGAGGTTGATTGGTGGTGGAGCATAGATTTTGCTATCGCCAAAATGTTGTTGGTAAATTGATGCTCCAAGCCAGCCATCATTTTTATCATCTTTTTGACCCACCACAAAAATTTCATGCCCGGCTGAGGTAAAGCCATTGCCTATAGCTTTTTCAACATCTTCGATAACCCCAATCATACCAATAACAGGACAGGGCTGAATAGCTTGTCCGTCGGTCTCGTTATATAGCGACACATTGCCCGATACGACTGGCGTATCAAGTTTGCGGGCAGCATCACCCATGCCTAGAACAGAATCAATAAGTTGAGTCATAATTTCAGGCTTTTCAGGGTTGCCAAAATTCAGATTATTAGTGATAGCAAGTGGTGTGGCGCCAATAGCTGAAATGTTACGATATGCTTCAGCAACAGCTTGCGCCCCTCCAGTTTTTGGATCTGCCTCAACATAGCGAGGTGTGCAGTCAGTACATATTGCGATGCCACGATTGCTGTTGTGAACTCGAATTAATGCAGCATCACCGCCGGGACCAGCGATGGTATCAGCCATGACTTGACTATCATATTGTTCATAAATCCAACGGCGGCTTGCCAGGTCTACATGGCCAAGCATTAATTTTAGAGTTTGGCTAATTGGCCTGCTGTCAGCAATGTCAGTGCTTGCAAGCTGCGCGCGGACAGGCGCATCAACATGTGGGCGATTATATTCAGGTGCGTCATCAACCAGTGGATTAATAGGAATGTCACAAGCCTTAACGCCGTCTTTTAGTAAGATAAGGCGGCCAGTTTTAGTTACCTGACCGATAGGCATAAAATCGAGGTCCCATTTATCAAAAACAGCCCGAGCTGTTTCGGTTGCACTGGGCTTTAGAACCATCAGCATACGTTCCTGGGATTCTGAAAGCATTAATTCGTAAGCTGACATATTTTTCTCTCGTGCCGGCACAAGATCAAGGTCAATTTCCATGCCAAGCCCTCCCTTTGACGCCATTTCTACTGATGATGAGGTCAAGCCAGCAGCGCCCATGTCTTGGATTGATAGAACGGAACCCTGCGCCATGAGCTCAAGACAAGCCTCCATGAGTAACTTCCCGGAAAATGGATCACCAACCTGAACGGTTGGCCGTTTACTCTCGGTTTCTTCAGAAAATTCGGTTGATGCCATGGTGGCACCATGAATGCCGTCGCGGCCAGTTTTGGCACCAACATAGATAACGGGATTACCTGGACCTGTTGCCGCTGATCGAAAAATCCGGTCTTTATTTGCCAAGCCAACAGCCATAGCATTCACAAGAATATTTCCATTATAGGATTTGTGAAAATTGACCTCACCTCCCACAGTTGGAATGCCAATGCAATTTCCATAACCACCAATTCCTGAAACAACGCCACTAACAAGGTGGCGAGTTTTCGCATGATCCGCCTGACCAAAGCGAAGCGCGTTCAAAAGAGCGATAGGACGTGCTCCCATGGTGAACACATCGCGTAAAATGCCACCAACGCCAGTTGCCGCTCCCTGATAGGGTTCAATAAAAGAAGGATGATTATGGCTTTCAATTTTGAAGATCGCAGCAAGGCCTCCACCAATATCTACAGCCCCGGCATTCTCACCGGGCCCTTCAATCACTTGTGGGCCGTCAGTCGGCAGGGTTTTTAACCATTTTTTTGACGATTTATAAGAGCAATGCTCGGACCACATTGCAGAAAAAATTCCAAGTTCACAAAGATTTGGGACACGGCCAAGGCGCTTGTTTACAAGGTCCCACTCACTGCGTGACAATCCCATTAAGGCCGCGTTGTTAAAGTTCATTGTTTCCAATTCTGAAGTCATGATAACAACGCCTCGAGAGATTTTAATAAAAAGTGAGCTCCATCTGTGCCACCGTGCAGGTTTAACATGGCGCGTTCAGGATGAGGCATCATGCCAAGAACTCGTCCATTTTTGGACAATACGCCGGCAATGTTATCCGCTGCCCCATTTGGGTTTGGCAGCCCAAATGAGTCACCATTCACGTAACGAAATATGATTTGCCCTTCACTATTAAGCTTTTCGAGTTCATTAGGCTCGGCAAAATAATTACCTTCATTGTGGGCAACAGGAATTCTTAATTTCTTTTGAATAGCTAACCCAGAGCTGAAAGGCGAGGCTACTGTCTCGCAAACTTGCAAATCTACATTCCTGCAGGTGAATTTCAGTCCTGCATTACGGATCAAAACACCGGGCACCATGGCCATTTCGGTTAGAATTTGAAATCCGTTGCAAATGCCAAGGACAGCGCCGCCTCGTGCGGCGTGATCAAGTAATGCATTCATAATAGGAGACCGTCCTGCAAGCGCCCCACAGCGCAAATAGTCACCGAAAGAAAATCCTCCTGGAATAATTACTAGATCAGCCGCTTCCAACGTGGCTTCTTTGTGCCAGACAAGAGCAGGGCGACGAGATGTCAATTGTTCTATTGCAACCATCATATCTCGATCACAATTGGAACCGGGGAAAACGATGATGGCTACGCGTAAGGCTGAAAGGTTCATGATCTATTTCGAACTAATGGTTGTAGTAAAATGCTTTGCTGTGTGTTTGCGCTTACTGCTCGTCTGGGATTTCGATCCAATAGTCCTCGATCACTGTGTTTGACAATAAAGTCTCACACATGCGGGCAACACGCTGGCGTAGTCGAGCTGGATCATTTTCATCAATTTCAAGTAAGATTTGCTTACCAACTTTCACATTGATGACCTCGTTAAAGCCAAGATCATTTAGCGAATGCGAGATTGCTCGACCTTGTGGATCAAGAACACCCTCTTTCAATGATATATTCACGATGACTTGCATCTTTGTGCCCTTTACTATGTCTGTAATTCAATTAGCAAAATACTGAATAGAAAAATGACAAGTTGCCTAGCTAACCTCTGGAATTTTTATACCAAGACGCCGGGCTATTTCTTGATAGGCCTCAATCAATCCACCCAAATCACGGCGGAACCTGTCCTTATCCATTTTTTCTTTAGTTTCTGCGTCCCACAACCGACAATTATCGGGACTAATTTCATCAGCAAGCATTATTTCCACCTTGCCATCATTTTCATGGCGTCCAAATTCAAGTTTGAAATCAATTAGTCTGATACCAATTCCAAGGAACAGGCCAGTTAGGAAATCATTGATTCGTAAAGTGTTCTCAACAATAATTTTCAGTTCGTTTGGATTTGCCCAGCCAAAGGTGAAAATATGCTCTGGCGCAATGATAGGGTCCCCCAGGCTATCATCTTTTAAACAGAATTCAACAAGAGTGTTTTTCAGCATAAAACCTTCTTCAAGGCCCAATCGTGCGCAGATAGATCCAGCGGCGACATTGCGAACCACCACCTCGACAGGAATAATTTCCAGTTTACGGACCAGCTGTTCTCGGTCATTTATACGGTTAATAAAATGATTTGGAATACCAAGTTTGCTCACAGCAAGCATCATATGCTCGCTGATATAGTTATTCAGAATGCCCTTGCCAGTAATTACATCTTTTTTCTGGGCGTTGAAAGCAGTTGCATCATCCTTAAAATACTGAACGAGAGTATTGGATTCTGGTCCGTCAAAAATGACTTTAGCCTTGCCTTCGTAGAGCTGCTTCTTTTGTTTCATAATGTTAAACCTTATTTTTGGTCAGATCAAAATGAGTTAGTCAAAAACGCGCTTAAAAATTGTATCAACATGACGGAAATGCTGATCCAGATCAAAAAGTGCTTCTAGTTCACTATCATTCAGATTTTTTGCTACGTCGTTATCGGCCTTCAAGTTATCAAGAAAGCTGCCACCTTCTGCCCAGATTGTCATCGCATTGCGCTGAACAAAGACATAGGCATCCTCTCGGCTGACCCCCTTTTGCGTAAGAGCTAGCATCACTTGCTGAGAATGAACCAGCCCCCCAAGTTTATCAAGATTAGCTAACATTACTTCTGGGTATATCAAAAGATTTTCGATCACACCACCTAGGCGGTGTAGGGCAAAATCGAGACCGATTGTAGCATCTGGGGCAAACACACGCTCAACTGAAGAATGTGATATGTCACGTTCATGCCACAAAGCCACATTTTCCAGCGCTGGTACAACTGCTGCGCGAACAATACGTGCAATACCAGTTAGGTTTTCAGTCAAAACTGGATTGCGCTTGTGCGGCATTGCTGATGATCCCTTTTGACCAGCAGAGAAAAATTCTTCAACTTCACGTACTTCGGTACGCTGAAGGTGACGAATTTCAGTTGAAAGCCTCTCTACTGAACTAGCGATAACGCCGAGTGTGGCAAAAAACATCGCGTGCCTGTCGCGTGGAATCACTTGAGTAGAAACAGGTTCAACCGTGAGCCCCATTTTTTTAGCAACGTGCGCCTCAACCATTGGATCAATATGCGCAAAAGTACCGACAGCGCCTGAAATCGCACAGGTTGCAATCTCACGTCGCGCAGATTTAAGCCTGTCTTGACACCTACTAAATTCAGCATAAAAACCAGCAAGCTTAAGGCCAAAGGTAACTGGTTCGGCGTGAATGCCATGGCTGCGGCCAATTGTTGGCGTGAGTTTATGTTCAATGGCACGGGTCTTTAAACCAACAAGTAGCCGGTCAATGCCGCTGATCAGTAAATCTGATGCGCGAGCCATCTGTATCGATAATGTTGTGTCAAGTATGTCTGAAGAAGTCATGCCCTGATGAACAAATCGGGCATCGTCGCCGATATGTTCGGCCAGATTAGTCAAGAAGGCGATAACATCATGCTTTGTTTCTTGCTCAATCTCATTAATTCTATCAATATCAAAGGCGCCTTTCTCCCAGATTGTTGCAGCAGCAGATGCTGGTATGACGCCTAGTTCTGCCTGTGCATCACAGGCGTGCGCTTCAATTTCAAACCAAATCTGGAACTTACTTTCCTCAGACCAGATCTCGCTCATTTCTGGACGGGAATATCGGGGAATCATAGCTCTAAAACCTTTTGCGTTAGAAAGGCATAGGTTGTAACATTGAGGTGCAAAAAAAGCTAGCGCATAAGAAGCCATCGTAATCGCTTTGATAGGGGAGTATTTACATGCTGTTCCGCCGATTTGTTGTAAGCGCTTTATTGAGGGCTGCACAAAATCAAACAGTTCAAAAGAAGATAAGTGAAGCGGCTGTCAAGGCCATGAATCGTGCGCGGCCATCATTGCTGCGCGCAAGCCGAAAAGCTGGAGAATTGAAGTGGAAAGCAACAAAAAAAATACTTGATGATAAATAGTTTGGTTGCTTGGGTGTGAATACATTGAATTGGAAAATGAACGAAAGGCCCTTTTCTCATGAGGTGTAAAGGCTTTTAATGCGGTTTATTTTTTTCTGAACGCTTAATATCACCTAATGTTGTCTGACATGAAGTAGTATTCCTAAAATTTTCTGATTTTCCACGGTTGCTTTTTTCATTGGTCTACCAAGAAATTAAGAGTGGTTTTTGACGCCGTTTGAAGAAAACATTTTATTTTTTTGATTCCTGAAAATGAGCTAAAGATAATCAAATAGCCTGATGGGTTTTAATAAAAAAATTTTAAAGAGGTGATCAAGATGGTTTTGGTTTAGGTTGTATAGGGCGGCAAACGTAAGCCCATCGGTGATAAGGTGAAGATCTCAGCTACGTCCTCAGTAATGCCGATGGAATGCTCAAATTGCGCAGAAAGGCTTTTGTCCCGTGTGACCGCTGTCCAGCCATCATTAAGAATTTTAGTTTCGGCTCTTCCCGCGTTAATCATTGGCTCGATGGTGAAAATCATCCCAGGCTCTAGCAACATACCAATGTTAGGCTCCCCATAATGTAGGATGGTTGGCGCCGTGTGAAAAACTTGCCCTAGCCCGTGGCCAGTAAAGTCGCGCACAACAGAATAGCGGCACGACTCGGCATATGATTGGATGGCATAACCAATATCACCAAGGGTGTTGCCCGGTTTTGCTGCGTCTACACCACGCATCAGGCAATCGAAAGTTACTTCTGTCAGCCGCTGGGCTTTAACTGATGGTGTCCCAACATAAAACATGCGTGACGTATCTCCATACCAACTGTCAAGTATGACTGTGATATCAATATTCAAAATATCGCCATCCCGAAGTATTTTTTCCCCAGGTATACCGTGACAAACAACATGGTTTAGTGAAATACAGGTGGATTTTGGAAAGCCCCGATAATTTAGTGGAGCCGGAATCGCACCATTTGCTAGAATATAATCATGGCATAGCTGGTCCAAATGTTTGGTGCTAACATTCGCTGCTACATGCGGTGTAATCATGTCCAGAACCTCAGCGGCAAGACGGCCGGCTTTGCGCATACCTGCAAAGCCCTCGGCGCCATGTCTAATCACTGTTTCACTTTGCATTAACTACTCTTTTTTAGGCTGTGATTAGCTATTTAGCCTGTTGAGGATTGGTTTATTACCTTATAAGTGAGATAGCATATTTTGTTGCTCGGGGAACCCTTAAATTTAAAATTATGCTGACTATTGAGTATCTAAACAAATCTAGTCATTTGACAGTTTTGATAGAATTACGCAAAGTCTCGTCATTCTTCGCGCTTTTATTTAAGGTTATAAAATATGCAATCCCACGACATTAATCCAACAGCCGCTATTCTGGTTATTGGTGATGAAATTCTTTCGGGCCGTACCAAAGACAAAAACATAGGTTGGCTTGCAGAACAATTCAGTGCGCAGGGAATTAAACTTATGGAAGCCCGTATTATTGCTGACAAAAAAAACATCATCGTTGAGAATGTACAGGCGCTATCTAAAAATTATGACCTTGTGTTTACCAGCGGTGGTATTGGACCAACGCATGACGATATCACCACAGATGCGATAGCGGCCGCGTTTGAGGTAAAAGTGATCTGCCATCCCGAAGCCGAACGCCGGCTGATAGCCCATTATGCTAATACTAATCTGGAATTTAACGCAGCACGGAAAAAAATGGCTGATATTCCTGATACGGCTTCGTTAATTGACAATCCATTATCGGCTGCGCCCGGTTATATTATTGGTAATGTTCATGTGCTCCCTGGTGTGCCCAAAATTTTGCAGGCAATGTTTGAAGGGTTAAAAAGCAAATTGCCAGGTGGCATAGTGATGACGCGTATTACTGTTCGATGCTCAACTGGAGAAGGAAACATTGCTATGATACTTGCCGATGTTGAGGCCCATCATGATGGTGTGAGTATTGGCAGCTATCCTTACATGAAGCCAGGGCATTTTGGAACAGCAGTTGTGGTCAGTGGGCTTGATTTTGAGATTACTACAATGGCTGCAAAAATGGTTGAGGCAGATGTGCGCGCTTTTGGTGCAGATGCATTTATTGTTAATGCTGATGGAACCTTAAGCGGTCAATAACAAATAATATTTAAAAAACTGGTGCTTTTATGTACATCAAAAAACACCATCAATTAGATGGTGCCAATAGCTGGACATGCTTCGTTTGAGTGACAAAACTAGCCCCATGGGCCTTTCCGCGGTTTTGGCTTTAGAGGTGGTACTGAGCTGCGAAGTGTTTGTTGTGCTGTATGCTGGAATCGCATTCGAGCTGCCTGTTTCATCTCAGCAAAACTAATGGGCTGGCCCGACCAAGTTTTAGGAGGCTGGCCTCTATCAAACAACGATATGTGGGGCCTTTTGAAAAGAGGAACCAACGCAATACCTGCAACAAACCCTCCAATGTGCGCCAAATAGGCAACGCCACCGCCATCACTTTGAAATGCTTGGGGCGATGCCGCAAATTGTAGGCCAATCCATCCGCCAAGAACCAACCATGCTGGCAAATTGATGAACCGGAAAAATATAAGAATAACAATTAGGCAGCGCACAGCAGCCTTTGGGTGCAACATCAGATACGAACCTAGTACACCGGCAATACCGCCTGATGCCCCAATCATTGGAATGGCTGATGATGGATTGATGGCGGCCTGTGCCAATGCGGCTGCAACACCACATAAAAGATAAAACAGGATAAACCGCCTCCATCCCATCGCTTCTTCAACATTGTCACCAAAAATCCATAAATACAGCATATTACCGCCAAGATGCAGCCAGCCCCCATGCAAAAACATCGATGTGATAAACGTTGCCCAAGCAGGAACTAGGATCAACTCCGTAGGTAGTTTATCACCCTGAAACACCATGGTTGGCACAAAGCCGAATTGATAAACTGCTAACCGACCTGATATATCATCAAGTGACTGCTGCCAGAAAAAGACAGTGATACAGGCTGCCATTAACATCAATACAATAACTGGACGCCTACTTGTGGCATTTTCATCAAAAAGTGGCAGGAAAAACATGGTGGAGCTCCAAGGTGGATTGGAAAGTGACTTATTATCAATCTAGCGTGAGTAAAAAATAACGGCAAATGACTTTGAAAAGAATGTGAAAACACAGTACTTTTAGCGCTGTCGTTTTGTTCATATTTTGGTTAAAATTAAAACATAACGTTAAAAGAATGATTGAAGAAACTTATGACATTGGCACATCAATTAAAAATACATGTGGCAGAATTGCTTTGCAAAAACTCACTTAATGGATTGTTTTGTTGATTGACGTTAGTGACAGTGAGCGTAGTTTATTTTCTTTCATCAGTCAGCTTTGCAACCGCATGGATATTGCATGAGAACAGGTGAATGTCAAAGTTTGAGAACAATACACCTAACCTCAAACACTCGATATGCAAAATACAGACTTTGAAGTTTTTCAGGATGGAAAGCCTAGTTAGTAGGCGGATAGTTTAACCGTTGAAAACATTTTTATTGTCGAAGGTCAGACAATGATTTTAGAGAGAATAAAAATTGACGGTTATGTCTAGTAATGGACAACATTTATGTCGGAAAAGTTATTGCTCACAATTTTGCGCTGGATAAGCAGGACGATTTACTGTGAAGTAAATTTGAGGCGCTTCTGAGATAGGCATTAGGAAAAGCCTACATAGGCCTTTATAATTTTTGGTCACCAGCTGAGCATTTTAGAGATTATGATATTTTTTCCAATTGCTGGAATTTAACCCTTTGCGGCTTTTTCTTTGGTAATCGGGCATAAGCTATTTTCCCATATTGGCGTTCGTGGAGTTGCCTGTTAGGCAGATGAACGTAATAATGGAATGGCTGAAGTAGTCTGTTTTTTAGGTCTAATTTTGATTTTTTAGATTACTGAGCTAAGATTAGTTTCTGCAAAGGCCGGAAAAGTTTGGCTATTGTTTAATCAAGTTTTAGGAGGTTTCTAATGCCTGTCAGTAACATTGATTTTAATGAATATGTTAAGGGCTATCCTAATTTTCCAAAACCTGGAATTTTGTTTCGTGACATAGGCCCTTTGCTGGCATCTGCCAAAGGGATGTACAGTGCCATTGAGCAATTTGAGGTCCAGTTATCTGGTATAAAGCTAGATCTTGTGGCCGGCATAGAATCTAGGGGCTTCCTGTTTTCTACTTTGCTTGCCGCACGTCTTGGCATTGGATCAATGATGATCCGAAAACCTGGAAAGCTTCCTGGACAGCTGGTTCATCAAAGTTATGATCTGGAATATGGGAGTGCAACATTGACCATCCAGAAAGATGCACAAGTTGCTGGCCGTTCAATATTGCTGATCGATGATTTGCTCGCTACGGGCGGGACTATGGCAGCTGCAAAATCGCTTTTGCAGGGATGTGGTGCAGTGGTTCCTGTATGTGCAGTGGTTGTTGAACTGGCTGCACTTGGCGGACGGACAGTCATTGATGCCCCAGTAATTGCACTGCAGGTCTATGATGACTAATTTCGATCCTCAAACAACATTACTTGTTGTTGCATTAAAGAGTGAGCTACCGCGTGATTTGGTTGCTGGGTGGCAAGTAGTTTATAGTGGGGTTGGCAAGGTAAACGCTGCAATCACCCTTTGCGATGCGCTGGCTTCCTACCAGCCTAAACAGGTTATAAATTATGGAAGTGCAGGGGCGTTGCGCGTCGGTTTATCAGGATTGTATCGGGTGACGCGCTTTCAACAGCGAGATATGGATGCGCGGTCGCTTGGCTTTGCGCTTGGGCAAACGCCATTTGAAGATAATGTGATCATTGATCTTGGCGGAGGTGGATTAAGTTGTGGCACTGGTGATCATTTTGTCAGCGCACCTCCAGAAATGATCAGCGATCTTGTCGATATGGAGGCCTATGCACTGGCCAAAATCTGTCAGCAGAAGGCACTTGAATTTCAATGTTTTAAATTTATCTCGGATAATGCGGATGATGATGCGGCTATTGATTGGGATCAGCAATTGGCGATTGGTGCTAGGCTGTTTACCAAAAAAATCCTTGAAAAATAGCAAAATCAGAGACAAATGGCATTGAGGGTGGGGGTGAGTCTGCTCTAAACTGAGACACTTTTTTTATTCATTGAAAGTGTCTTACCTTTGCGTAAACTATTGGTATCAATGCATTTCTAATGTTGACATCAAACAAAATATTCCTGACGGGGCGGGTAGAACAACAATATTTTGTTGAAAAAACAGTGTTTAACTAATTGAATAATGTAAACGCTTATCAAGCTTTGAAAGAGCATTGTGACACCTTTTTAAGCCTCAGCATTTTAAGAATCATATCTCTAAAACCCCACCCTCCAATACCCATCGCAATCTTATAACTTTAAAAAAGGGGCTAAAGGGCAGAGTTGTTGCGATTTGATCCATTTCAATGCACTTAGCTAACGAGTCAGTTAGGATACCAGCTGGCATAATATTTGCTCAAGATGGTGAAATAAGAATAGCTTTAGCTCGAAAGTTCAAATGACCATAGCATCATCATTAAATCCCACCCAGAGACTCTCGTTCAGAGCGCAAAAAATAAATGAAATGTTTGATATTGCGGTTGCTCATCACCAAAATGGGCGTCTTGTAGAAGCAGATTTGCTTTATAAGAAGGTTCGTAGAGCTGACCCTAATAATGTTGTAGCATTGCAGTTATCGGGGGTGCTAGCTGCTCAAACCAATCAATATGAGTTTTCTTTGAATTTACTATCAAGAGCGCTATCTTTGAAGCCTGATT
>JAOEUK010000029.1 GCA_028382965.1 Candidatus Puniceispirillum sp. | reverse complement strand
CTAAGAACTGTAATGACGTACGTGAGAGAGATCTTCGTAATATTATTAATGGGTTTGGTTTCGATAATACCGGCAAAATTTGCTCATGCTGAAACAGTCCTTTCGAAGGAAGATGCGGAAGCAATGTTTAACCTCTCATTTTCTAAATGGAAACAGAATGTGCTTGCCGTACAAGAAGCTGGATTGGCAAAATACGATAGCTTAGCTCCGTTAGAAGTCACGATGATTGCGGATGTGCCTTTTGGACGAGTTGTAACAACACCATCTTACAAATCGGCCAAATTACTTCCCTGGAAATTATCAGTGGCTATAATTTTTGAGAGAGAGGCCTCGCAGCTTCTGCTATCGTTACCGTCATCAGAGCATAAAAAATCTATCAGTGAAATTTATTTTGAAATGATGCCTGACTATACCGTAATGACAGAAATTTTCTTGCCAAATGCAGATGGATTTGTTGTAAAAAATTTCCAACTTTTTCGTTACGAGAACTTCCCACCGTGGGATGCAGCTGCTGAAAAATACAAAGGTTGTTGGCAGAAGTGTCTTAAATGCGAAGGTAGTTGATGAGAATTATTTTATCTATCTTAACCTCTATCGTATTTTTCCCAGGTGTAATACTAGGACAAGCAATTGGACATTTTGGCGGCGAATTGCTTTACGGATTCTACTCAAGCTGGGGGCTTTTACTGCCTGACCTTTTATATTCGGTTGGCCCAGACATAATTTCAGGATTCGTAGGTGGTGGCTTAGCTGCTTGGGTCTGTTCCAAAATCTGTAAGCATTATCACCCCTTTGCCGTACTGCTTATCCCGGCTATTTTATCTATCACCGCGGCGCTAGGGCCTCTTTTGATTTTGCAACAGGGTGAGGAGTTTAGCGTTGAAAGAGGCGGCGTCTCATTAGCTAACATATGCGGTTTCATTGCTTTTTATTATGTTTTGTGAAAACACTGTCCATCAAGATTTGAGGCAAATAACGCATAAAAATTTCCTTCTTTAATTGTAACTTTTAAAAAACATGTGTATCAATTAGTGAGGAATTTAATTACCAACTTGTGCGCCTTGTCATTCCGACTAAAGCACTAAAGCGGAGGCATACAATGACTAATATTGTTAACTTTCCCCAAAAAGAAAAACATCCTGCACCAATGCCACGGCAGAGGGTGTTCTCCATTGGCTTTAGTTATGTTGGGCCAATGCTCTGCCAAGATGTGCAAAAGCTTTACCTTAAACGTAAGGGCAAAAAACATGGCGACAGATGGTGGGCGATGATCACCTATGGAAAATATGATGAAGATGACTGCCGAAAATACTCGCTAGAGTTGGAGGAATGTCTGGAAAATGATGTTCCGGACATGCTGGATATGTTTGACGTTGGTAACGAGGTAACGTTTTTGGAATTAGAGGATATGGGCTAGTGGGGACGGGTTATGTATTCAGCCCCTGTCAAAAGCATTTTTCATAGGTGTTATGATGGACTGAGGTTTCCAGATTTTGTGATTCCACTCAAAGGTCCTCAGTTTAAGGGCCGTAAGATGGGGACCCAATCAAGCGTTGTTGAGAATTCTTTAGATGGCAAACCTCTGCACTCATACACTTTCTTTGGTAGTGGAGGTGATGCATGGGTATGGATGAGGCTGGAGACTTTTGATGGACGGGAAGTAAAGGTTGTTTCTGTTCGGTTAAAAGACCAATTGCCAGATAATTTTACAAAAGAGTTTTTGATTAAGCGCAGTGGTTAAAAGAATAGGTGAGGCAATTTCCTGCCCCACCTATTAGTTGTTTTCTAGCCAGTGATGCTAATGGAAAAACCTCGCCAATAGCGTCCAGTACTGCCACTTATTTGTTCATAGCCTTGACTGGTAAGTGCCTTGCCAAACTGCACCTTGCTACGTGGAAACTTGCCAGATGATTTGCACCAACTGAGATACTGCTCATAAAGGTTAGTTACAGATATGCGTTTGTGTGCAGCTAGTGTGCATTCCTCATCTACAAAGGAACAGACTGTATTCATCTCGTTACGATATTCAGAGATACTAGCAGTCACTGATGCTGGAGCAGATAGTCCATTGGCTTGCCAAAGCAGACCGCTGTCAATTGTTTCGGTATGTGCAGGTGTAATTAAATGAGTTAGGAATCCTACTTCCAAAATCACGCCTTTAGTCCCTATCGGAATCTCACGACTTCAAAAAAGCAGGCTAAAGGGTCGGTTGTTGTTATTGTCCTAACCAAGCCAATTAAGGATTGCTTGATGCAGGAAGAAGCCGGTGACCAATAATGACAAACCTATGCCATAAATAGCCCAGAACCCAAATGACGCTAACTTTGGGATAAAAAAGGGTAAGAAAAAGAGGTAGGACACGGGAACTGCCAGCAAAATACTCTTGCCAAAGGTAATCTTTTTTCCACATCACCGTGCTGAAAGTGAGCTAGCGCCAAAGCCAACAGACTGGAGAGTGGTAAAGCAATAATAAACTCTGCCAACTCTGGTTTCTTTTGAGGCAGCCAGCTTGCAAAAACTATAACAGACGCAGTGAATACGATCTTGCCTAGGGTCATCAGTTCCATGGATTATCTCCAGGCTTGCGTTCAAAGAGCAGAACACCTAGATACAGAATTATGTCTGGGACGTCCAGACGCTCAATTTCGGGGGCGTAGCGCGTGAAAATTTTATGTCTGGCCATCGCGTTGATCCTCGGCAGTGCGACGCTGGTCTTTGCGCACAATGTAACCGAAGGTGACGCCGGTTACATCCAAGAGATTTGGGGCGTCCACGTGATTCCATTTTTTTATCTGGGTGCCAAGCACATGGTCACGGGTTATGATCACATCCTCTTTCTTTTTGGCGTAGTGTTCTTCCTTTACCGGATGAAGGCAGTAGCACTATATGTCAGCTTGTTCGCCATTGGTCATTCAACAACGATGCTACTAGGGGTTATGCTTGGATGGGGAATGAACGCCTACGTCGTGGACGCGCTGATTGGTCTTTCAGTGGTCTACAAGGCGCTTGACAACCTTGGCGCTTACCAACGCTGGTTTGGCGTCCAACCCAACACAAAGGCTGCCACGCTTATCTTTGGTCTGATTCACGGCACTGGCTTAGCAACCAAAATCCTCGAATACAAGATTGCTTCTGAGGGGTTGCTATCAAATTTACTGGCGTTCAACATTGGTGTTGAGATTGGTCAGATAATGGCTTTGGCGGTCATACTAATTGCGATGGGGTTTTGGCGTCGGACAGACAGATTTTTTGATCAAACCTACACAGCAAATGTTGTCATGATGTCATTAGGTTTCATCTTGGCTGGGTACCAAGCAGTTGGTTACTTTGCTGCTAATTAAGGGAGTGCGAAATGTTTAATTCAGACAAGCCATCATTAGACCAGCTACCCAGTACCGCACGGCTGGTAAAGTCGACGATATTGGCAATGGTGTCTGCCGTTGTCATTCTAGTCACCGTGGTACTTCCCGCTGAATATGGCATCGACCCAACTGGTGCAGGGCGGGTGCTTGGCTTGACTGAGATGGGAGAGATCAAAAACGAACTGGCGAAGGAAGCTGAAGAAGATAGGAAGATGGATCGTCAATCAAGTAATCAGTCGAATCTTCTTGACGGTTTCCTGGGGCTCTTTGTTTCCCAAGCCTACGCATCAGAGGGCGGTGGTTGGAAAGACGAGAAGGTGTTTACCTTAAAGCCGCGTGAGACTGCTGAATTTAAGATGGTGATGGCCAAGGGTGCGGCAGCACAATTCTCAATGATAGTCGAAGGTGGTCGCGTGAACTTTGATTTTCATGGTCATGGTTCTGGTAAGTCAGCGACCTACGAGAAAGGCAGAGGATCACGAGGTAGCAAGGGTGAGTTTCGTGCAGAATTTGACGGTGAGCATGGCTGGTTCTGGCGTAACCGCGATAAGGTTGACGTCACTGTGAAAATCCAAGTCAAAGGTGACTACATAGACGTGAAGAGTAATTTCTGAGTTGATCTATTGACATCAACCTCGCTTCGTTCAAAACAATGGTTGCTTGAATGGCCAATTACACCACCACCATACAACCACTTTTCAAATAACCTCCGCATTCTTGGTGACGGAAGGTAAAGAATGATCGGCTCACCTCTCCTGACCTTAAACCGCCATACCCACTGTATTAGTTTAGTAAGGGCATAGGCGTCATTAAAGGCTCTTGAACTGTTACCAAGCCACCTTGCGACAACATGGTTTATGCTCTGGTTGTAGAGGTAAATAAAATGGCTGCAGTGAATATAGTCATTGGTGCCTCTGGTAGTATTAGCTATCCAGTTGGCATCCTTAAGCCGTGAGTTTTTCGCAAAAATACCAGGCTTAGGATGGTTATCATTACTAACTTCAAAACGAAGCCCAAGTTTACGAAGGTAAGACAACAACATTGATCCTTCAGCCGTGGAGGTCATCACGGCTACTGAACGACCCGCAGGTAGGATGCACTGAGGTAAATCCCAGATGAACATCTCACCATCCTGAAGATAAAGACAACCAGTCTCAGCATACTTCAGAATCTTTGGGCTAAGGGTTTCAGAGACTTGGTCTTGGTTTTGTCTCCACTTATGTGTTGGTCTAACTAAGCCTGTTCCGACATCCACATCCATATAGCCAGCATCAACGTAAAACTCCTGGATTGAGGTTCTAGATTTTGATGTAATTGATTTAACAACATTAGGAACCTCACCAATGATGATGTCGTAATCATCTAAGAGGCCAGCTTTGACCATAGGCACCAGTCTTTCGTACATCTCATGGGTGGTCGCTATGTTGCTACCAAGTAAAAGCTGGGACTCTAGACTGCTGGTCTTGGTTACATGTTTATTATCATTTTCATTAGGCTGGACAAACTCGATGTCCTTTGATCCTTCAATGACTCTGGTTACTTCAGACAACAAGGGTAGGATGACGAGGTACTTTCGGTCTTCCTTAAAGTTTTCAATCATTTTTGTCGTTTTGCCACTACCGCAAGGGTGGCCGACAATCTTAATTTCTTTGTTCATTCTTTTGTATTCTCCTTGTTTCAGACAAAAGAAAACCCTGAGGCACAAAAAGCGCCTAAAGGCTGTCAGTAGTCATTGATTTAATTCGGTTATTCGACCTACCCCTTAAAGAAAAGACTACAGTCTAACTAAGGGGTTTAATCTATAAGTTGTCGGTTGTTTTGGTTGATGGACACCCAATGCCACTGAACTACTAGCCTTGGGTTACCTAGAGAAGTTGATTAACTAAGGATCTATCAATCAAGGACAGCAAGACAGTTACTGCCTATATGTCCCACCTTGCTATTGCGCTAGGTATACCTTAGGTGTTGGGACTTATTTCTGACCCGAAGCGCCGACGAAGCTCAGTGCAATTACTGCTACAGCAGCAGCAGCTAACACAAGCCATAAT
>JAOEUK010000028.1 GCA_028382965.1 Candidatus Puniceispirillum sp. | reverse complement strand
TGTTAGTCTTGTGAGCAAATATCACACGTTTATCTAAACCCTGCAAACTCTCCTAATAGTCGGCCGGGATTTGTTCCATCATTCCCAAACATTTGTCCGCGCATGGATCCATCAGTGTATTCTTTTAGAAGTAACCTGCCTTCGCCCCAGTTATCCTGCCAGTTGAACCAGTAACCACTATTATCTTGGCTTGAAAACTGCAGAATTCCTTTTTGAACCTGATTGTTAAAATTGTAGTAAAACTCGCCACGTCCATTGGCTATACCAAAATTCAGTCCTGCTTTTTGATTATGTCTCTCTATCGTACCGCGAAAGACGTTCCAACCCGCCGTCCAATTTACGTTCGGCGGTGTCTCTAGTCTTTTCTTTGCCAGCAGTATTTGCGCCTGCGCTATTTCTTGCGCTTGGCGTTTCTTCTCCTCTTTTGCTTGTTTGTTCTTGAGATAGTAATCTCCAAGAACTTCTAGAGTTTTAATAACGCCTCCACCTGAACCATCTTTCGCTATTTCAGACATGGGTGTATTACAAAAAAGCTCATTGCATTTGAGAACTTTGTCGACATTCTGACTGACCACACCTCTCGTAAAATGTTTCATCACAAGATTAGAAGCGTAGCGATTTGCTTGAACTCTTTGTGCGTTAGCGGGATGGCTTCTATAGAATGCATATTGCTCAATCCCTTGATATTGCTTTTCCCAGATTGTTGCGCTTGCTATTGGGTCGTAACCAGCCAAAGCAGCGTAAACAATAGCAATCCTGTCCGCTTCTTGTTCCTTGATATTTGTATATGAAGTTGAATATGCGTTCGTTGGCTTGTCACCAAACACATCTTTTACTTTGAGAAAGAAGCTCTCTTCGATGTGCCCTGCAGTGTTATGTGCGAGTTCGTGCGCAATCACATATGCTAACTCATCGTCATTCGTTTGTTTTAATAAACCGGAGAAAACAACAAAGTATCCACCCCCAAAAGCGTATGCCTGAAAATCTTCATAATCTATAACTTCGTATTGGACTTTATCTTTGTGATTTCTGTAGTGACTTGCGTCAACTAACCTATCAACAATCCTTTTAACTCTCTGATATTCAGGCTCATTTGATGAGAATATTTTTACTCCATCAGATCGAGCTTTCTTCTTTATTAAATTGAGAGTTTGTTGACCCTGTTTGCGATAGTGATCTTCATTGTGAAAAGGACTATCAAGAGTTCTCAAACCAGTAATGGCATCTTTCTTAGAAATGCCGTCAGCAATCATTCCAAGAAACTGATCTGTTTTACTCCAAAATGAAGCATCATCATTTGTTGCTGTGCTTACTGCGGCTGGCGGTTTCGCTTGTGCTTCTCGAACATTGCAATTCAGTCTACGTTTCTTTGCTTCGCTAACTGCGGCTTTATCCCACTTAGAATTGTAACAGACAGTGTCGTCGTCAGAATGAGCAAACTTGTCAGAGCCTGCAGATACCGTTGCTGATTTAGTGATTTTCTTTGTTCCAGATGACGACGCATTGCTGTCAACTAACTGACTGTACTCAAACAGACCCGTCTGAACTTGACCATCTTTCGCAGTGTAAGTGCCATAGCCATGCCTATCTACGCCAAAAGTTTTGCCAACATACTTGCTGCCATCAGGATAGTTAATTGTGATCTCGCCAATGGGGTTTAAATAACCTGCTGCATAGTGTTCGTCAAAAAAGTCACCACTCCATACTTGCCCATTTTTATAAAAGGCTTTGCCAGTAAAATAGATACCATCCTTGAACTCCCCGACATAGCGAGCTCCATCCCGCAATATCCACTTGCCTTTTCCATGCCTTTTATTTTGCTGGAATTCCCCTTGATAGGTTCCGTAATCATTTTCCTCAGTTCCGTTACAGTTATTTTTATAATCACTATTACATCTGTCCAAGATGGCATTGTCAGAACTTATTTTCCCGTCTTTAAAAGTGACAGCCCAACTAGGGGATGACACCAGAGACATTAGAACCAGAGGTATGATGAATAGAGATTTCATACTCAGACTGTAATCTGATTTTGATATTTTAGTAAAGTGAGGTGAAACTCGATCAGGTTTTACTCTTTGCATGTAGCTGCTTTTTGGCTATTGACAGGGATTCAGGCGATAACATATTATATCTAGAGTTGCACTGCACCGAAATAAGCAGAAACAAGCAACTGGTGAATGATCGGTTATTAATACCAGCCCCTGATAAGGGCACTGACCACCTCTCCCCACAGGGAGGCCACAGCATTCGGCACTGCAAGTGGCAAAGGGCGATGTCTCAGAACGTTTTTAACGCGTCAGAGACACACCTATTTTTCAATGCCTCTGACGTATAAGTCAGAGGATTTGAAAATGATTGAACATCATAATAATAAAAGTATATCGGCCGCGCTCCATAATGCGCGCGCTCTATCCGATCAAACGCTTATTCGTCCGCGCGGTGCCGCCGCGATGTTGGGCATAAGTCGCAAGCATTTATATGCCTTGGCTGAGCAACCAGACTTCCCACCACGCATTTATATTAGTGATCGGGTAGTTGCTTGGCGTGTGCGTGATCTAGAAGAATGGATTAATAATCGACCCGTAACAAATGCCCCTACTAAGCACGGAGGCGGCCATGAGTAGTTCAGAAACTTATGCCACCCTCGCACCAAAGCTGTTGGATGCTGGCTACGAAGTGCTGCCAATTGTGCCCAATAAAAAACGCCCAGACATATTTGGTTGGCCTGACATTAACTTTAGAGACCCCAAAACGGTGGACCAATATATCAGGCAATGTCCAAATTATGGCGTTGGAGTAAAGGCTGGTGATGTAGTGGTGATTGATATTGATTGCCCGCGAGAGGACCTCGCGACCGAATTCCAAAACCGGTGTTTCTCAATGCTTGGTGCAGCGCCCATCCGAATTGGAAAAGCCCCAAAAAGGGCGCTTTATTACCGTATAGACGGAGAGCCGTTAGATAAAAAAGTTACAAAGAAGTATGAGCTTGATGGCACGTCTTTTCAGGTAGAGGTTTTAGGACAGGGTCAACAATGTGTAATTTACGGAGTGCACCCTGATACAAATACCCCCTATCATTGGGTGGGTGATAGCTTGGAACACTTACCTTTTGACCAACTTACCCCTGTCACAGAGGAACAAATTGACAAACTATTGCGCGAGTTTTGCGATCGACTTGGACAAGTCTTTGGGAAAGAATTGATCCCTGAACCACAGGAGCTAGTTCCATCTTCTGTACTCTTGCCAACCAAACTATTGAATGAAGACCCACTATTAGATGCCTTGAGTTATTTGGATCCGCAAGCATATGATTTATGGGTATCCGTTGGCTATGCGCTCAGGAGTTCAGGCCGGGCTGATGCAGGTGAAATTTTTCAATCTTGGTCAGCAAAGAGGCCAGACGGGTCAACGCCATCAAATTATCAAGGTCCTGACGACACTCTTGAAAAGTTTCATAAATTCAACCCCAAGAACACAAGCATCACCTCAATTTTTTCAAAGGCATCTCGGCGGGGTTGGCGAGACACCCGACTTCTTCAGTTGACCGATCTTGGAAATGGTGAACGTTTGGTTCGGGATTGGGGCAATGAGATTGTTTTTTGCAGTGATCAAAAGGCTTGGTACGCGTGGAGTGATAAGCATTGGGAGATGTGTGACCAAAAGGTCAAACAATATGCAAAAATTACAACTCGTAAAATAAGCGCTGAGGCTTCGGGGCGTCCGGATTTAGCCGGCAATATAATCAAGTGGCAAAAAACATCGGAGTCCGTAGCTCGCCAGAGTGCTATGCTTGAGACAGCAAGTTCCGATCCTGAAATTTCTAGACCGTTTGATTTGTTTCTAAAAGATTGGCATTTATTCAATGTCCAAAATGGGACCTTTGAATTGAACAAACAGATTTTAAGGGAGCATCGCCAAAGTGATCATATCACTAAATTGGCCAATGCTAGCCTACAAGACAATTCTGTTTGTCCGCGGTGGATCCAGTTCATCGACGAGATCACCAATGAAGATGCGGCGTTGGCTTTGTTTCTACAGAAGTTTTGTGGGTACATGTTGTCGGGTGACCGAACCGAACAAATAATCCTGTTTCTTTTGGGCGAAGGAGCGAATGGTAAAAGTGTTTTCTTAGACGTATTGAAGCATGTCTTTGGCAGCTATGCTGGCGTGATTAGTGCGAAAGCTCTTGTTGATCGTAATGCTAGCTCCATACCAAGCGACATAGCGGCATTGGCAAACAAGCGTTTTGTTATGCTGTCAGAATTCCCTGAACATGCACCTATTAACACGGCAACAGTGAAGTCCATTACTGGCGGCGATGAAATCACTGCGCGTCACCTCTACAAAGAATGGTTCGAATTTAAACCACAGTTCCAAGTTGTTTGCGCACTTAACAACTTGCCCAAATTAACTTGGGTTGATGCGGCTTTTTTCAGACGTGTTCGAATAATACCCTTCGAACGCATATTTACACCAGACCAGCGCAACAAGGCGCTGCAAGTGGAACTAAAAGCTGAAGCAGACGGAATCCTTAAATGGATAGTTGAGGGGTATCAACTTTACCGTTCAGAAGGACTTGAACCCACTTCAAAAATGCTAGCTTTCTTGGATGAATACATGACCAACGAAGACCCAGTGGCTCAGTTTGTGGAGAGTTATGTGGACCGTGCCTCGGAAAAGGAATTTATTCCAGTGCAAACAATGCTTGGCGCAATAGATGCTTACTGTCGCCGGCAGGGTATAGAGACCCCTGTTGAGACACAAACACGTAAGCGGTTGCGTGAATTATTGGGTGCTACTATTCAAAGACGGTATGGGCACCATCAAGATCGAACCCGCGGCTTCGCTGGTTACACTATTATCGAAGACAGGGATGACGAGGTGTGCTTCTAGGATTTGTCACAGGTGTCACAGGTCATTTATAAACTTTTGTAGTGGTTGATTATACTAAAGTTTTGTTTCAGCCTGTGACACCTGTGACACTCCTGTTCAAATAAAATTACACCGGACTTAAAGCTAACGTTTACCGGGGTCCAAAGACCAAGATGCGCGATCCTTCGTTGCTGGCCCTCGATCCTCTGGTCAAACCTGCTGAACTGGTGTTAGCTTTTATTATTAAAAATGTTCTTTGGCGTCATTTCAGACCCTTGAAGCCAAGACACGCAAAAATTCTACCTCTGGCTGATTTTCCAACCTCCAATCTAGACATCCAATATTGTTAGCGCCTGACCTTTGTTCGTAGTAGTATGCTCTCAAAAGCTTCAATGTTGACACATTGCTGTATGATCTCTTGGTGTCTGCCAGAGCACGCCATGACATCATACCTCTGAAATTCCGTTTTTGAGTTTTTGAGACATTATAAAATCGAAAAAAAGAAAAATTTGACAAAAGGTCAATTGCATTGTTTTCGCCAACTTTAACGAGAAATTGGATAGCTTCATCGGCGGCCCGCGATAATTCATCAACAGAAATCTCTACGTATTCTCTTCCAAGCCCTGTGGCAAAAATTGCTGATACTACTTCGATTTGTCTTCGGTCCATGAGGAATTGACTACAGACGTCTGCCACAACACAATCGTATATCCACGCTGGGCAATATTTTTGTTTTGAAGACATTGAATTAACGTAGCCTACTTCAGCAAACTCACCAGAAAGCACTCAACCAGTAATCAGACCGAACCTAACCATACATTGATATGAAACGGAAGTTGCAAATGAACAAGCCACTAAAAAAAATAGAGAAAAACTGGACAGCCCTGCTTCTCCAAAGATCCAAAAACTATTTAGTTAGATCCAAGCTCGACCAAAATATAACTATAACACAATCAAACCTTTCTGCGAGTTTCATGGGGAACAGACAGTTAGCCAACCACAACACGGCGGATATACGGTTTAACCTAAATAAAATAGCAGAATATAATTTGCAAGGAGACAATCTGGAGAGGGAGAATATCGAGCTTACTTTCCTCAAGCATCAACAAAAATTAAATAAAAAGCTGCTTGAAAATTCTGAGCAACTTGTCAACGCATTGGAACAACTTCAATCAGCGCATAAACGCGTTATGAAAACCAACGAAGATATTATCAAATTTAACACTGGTTTGATTGAAAGCACTGTAAAGGTTATTCAAGAAGGCGAGTTGCCGCATGAGATGCAACTTAGCGAGGAAAACATGAAAATTGAACTGGATAAAATTGAAAAAACAATTACTGCAACTGACAAAAAAATTGAAAAACAGATAGCTCGTGTTGAAGAAATTTCAAAAGAAAACGGAAAGTTATCCTCAGAGCTAAATCTGAAAAGAGAAAAAATCACAGAAAAT
>JAOEUK010000027.1 GCA_028382965.1 Candidatus Puniceispirillum sp. | reverse complement strand
AATTGACAATTAGGTCACCAAGGAAGACTTCCCCTTTCCCCCGCCATTTATTTCTATTCGCACATTTTTTTTGTAAAGTTCGAAAAGGATTTATTACCTGTAATTTTTTTTCAATGGCATTCATTGGGATGAAGACAACAAAAATATTCTAAATGCCGACAGATGCATTGTATTCTTTAATTTGATGCAAATAAATAAACGTTTTTAGTTGCAAACCGGCTTTGTAAGAGCCAGTCTTTTAATTTTTATAGTTGCTAAATTCTGGGTAAATGTTGTTTTTTTCTAAACATAAGAAGCAGGGCGCTGACGTCGGCAAAGCAATCAAGCAAACTTTGATAGCGAAAACGGACGCTTTCTTGGGCAATAAAACGCTTGAGGTACCTACGGTAGCATTAGCGGACCCATACGTTGTGGGTTTTATAGTTTACTTTTCTGTTATGTCGATAGATATGGTCTACAAGGGTGCATTCTGGAGTAGCAAAAAACGATTTGAATTTTTGGTTGAATGTTGGCAGAAAGTAGGCCTGACAATGGACAATATATATTTTTATACCAAAGTGATGGGGGGACAATCCGAAGAATTTTTTTTGGGTAAAGAGGATCAATATTTGCAGGGAAAGGATGCGGCTGCGCTTGTATTCGGTTCAGCATATGAAATTCTAACGGCTAAACAGATACAAAGTGATATTGTTGTGAAGGCAAAAAAGAAGGCTGCTTTATTGGCGGGTATTGACGCTGAACTTGATATTTATACTTTTGACAGATCTGTTTTATCGGCAGCGGTCTGTGAAATAACTATACAAAATCACATGAAACAATATCACACAGTTGACGCTGCATAAAATTGTTTGGGCAAGTTTATGGCAAACAAGTTCGGCGAACGCGTGGTGTTGGATCTGAATATTGTTAAAAGATAAAAAATAATATTAATGAGTGTTTTGTTAAATAAAATTAGGTTTTAAGATTTTATTTTAATTTTTGATACTTACAATATTGAGGATTTAGCCTAGCTGAATTTTGAGCTAAATTTAGTATTTTTACTCAAGTTAATATTGTTATTTAAGAGGTGATAAAAATGTACATAAGAGTTGTTTCTATTACTGCTCAGTCAAAGATGCAGTTTGATATGACTGCTACTTACTGTGAAAACGTTTGGTCGCCAAAGGTTAATAACCTTGGTGCGATATCAGCAGAGTTTGTTAAAAGTACTGATAATTCTGGAATGTATGCGATTCATTATCCGGATAAGAAAACTGCACTCTCAGGTTTTGAAAAAATAAAACCTGAAGTTGAAGAAGTGCGTTCGCAAAATCGAATTCAGATTACTGAAGGGGAACGCCTTTTCCGTGTTGATAGTTAATCCAATAATACATTGATTTTTATTACATACGGCTTCTAATTTTTAATTAGCCAAATGTGTTTTTTGGTTATTAATCTTAATTGAAGCATAAATCCATCTTAGTGAGGTGAATTAAATTGCTTTCTTTTTAATTTTTATGAATTATTGAAACCTTGTCGATCTATGCATGGTCCCTACAAAAGATTTTTTGCGGATGAATTTGAAGTTTAGTTTTAATAAACGATAAAGCTTTAGAACATTTAACAAGAAAAACTTACTCTGCAAATGTTTTGGCTTAATGTTCATGAAGTATTAAATTTTATAAGGAAAGGAAAAATCTATGAAAAGTATTTTCCAAATAGGTATTATAAAGAGTAACGTTTTCGTGCGTTTATTTGCATTAACTACAATACTTTTAACTGCTATGCCAGCGTCTGCTGAGCAAATTGTTGCTAGGATGTCTGGCCATTGGGCCCCAAAACACCAGAGTTCAATTCATGCGCAAATGTTTGCTGATGAAGTTACCAAACGTTCTAATGGAAAGTTAAAAATAGAGTACTATCCGTCAAAACAACTTTTTGGCATTCGTGAGGTTCTTGGCGCTGTAACCTCTGGAGCTATAGAGCTAGGTGGCATTGTTGGAGTTGTGAGTTTTCCACCAATTAACAAAAACTTTAACGTTGCGTCTTACCCCGGACTATTTTCTAGTTATGGTGAGCAGCGTGGGTTTTTCAAGAATTCTCCCAAAGGTCAAGAAATTTGGAACGACATAACGAAGAAAAGTAATTCCCAGCTTATTATGTATAACCCTGTCGGACCAGTGATGACGTTTAGTAGTGCACGTGATTTAACAGGTATTGGTGTTATGAAGGGATTGAAAGCGCGGCGCTTATTAAAAAGTGAGATGCCAATGTGGAAAGCGCTAGAAGCCAATGCGGTTTCTTTGCCAACAGGTGAGGTCTACACGTCGCTGCAGACTGGCATGATTGATACAATAAACAGCCCTCCTGGTTCTATTGAAGCTTACAGCTGGTGGGAGTTTTTACAGTATGGCCAAAAACCATATCAGTATTTTGCAGATGCTTACATTATGGCAAATAAAAGTTGGCTTGAGGGACTCCCAAGTGACCTGCGCGATCTAGTGTTAACTGTTGGCCAGGAAGTTGGAAAAATTTCTACTAATACTATTCTTGATGCGGGTGAAGCCACACTCAAGAAATTTGAAGCTCGTGGGGGTAAAATAACAACTTTGAGCGGAACTGAAAAAGCTAATTTTGATAAATTAATGCAGGAGAAAGTGATGCCTGCTATGGCGGAAATGTTTGATAGCGACACTTTGTCAGAGGCGCAGGCGTATGCTAAGAATTAAGGATGTATACTAGGGCAGAATAAAAATGATTACTTTTATTCTTCATCCTTTAAAATTATTAAATAAATGGCTTGAAAAGGCCATTTATTTTTTGGCGATTATTATTTTAGCTAACATGGTGTTAGCGCTCACTTTGAGCGCCTTAGTGCGCTATGTTTCCGGCACAGGATATGATTGGTTTATTGAACTACCTCCAGTTTTGATAAGTTGGCTGGTTTTTCCATTACTTGGACCGATTCTCAAAGCAGGGCAGCATATCAAGGTTGATGTTTTGACTATACTGCTTGATAAACGGCAAATTTCTATTCTTCGCTTATTGATTTCCTTAGTAGCACTGATGTCTTCCTTTGTCTTTTTTATCGCTGGTTGGGAAGCAACACAGCTTTATAGAATGCTTGGCCAAGTGATGGAACTGGAAATTGAGATACCGATTTGGTGGATTTATCTCTCATTTCCAACTGGTTTTGCAATTTTAGCACTTTTTTCCTTTGAAATGGTGCTCAACGAAATCAAGGCATTGGCTAGCGATAGGAGGTTATAGGGGATGTATTTAGGAACTTTGTTTTTATCAACTCTTCTTTTACTACTTTCGGTGCCTATTTTCCTTGTATTTGGAATAGGTAGTTCGAGTGCCGCTATATTAGGGTTGAACTTACCATGGTCAACACTAATACAGGTCTCGTTTGGAGCATTGACAAAACATGTTCTGATCGCAGTTCCTTTATTTATTTTTGCCGGAATGGTTATGCTTCGTGGAGGAGCAGCAAAACGGCTTGTAGATTTTGCGACTGCACTTGTTGGCCACTGGCCTGGTGGTCTTGGCATCGCAATGGTCATTGCAATGGGTTTTTTTGCCGCATTTTGTGGGTCAATACTAGCTGCTATCACTGCAGTTGGTACTATAATGATGCCTAAAATGTTAGAACAGGGATACCCTAAACCATTTGTAATTGTTTTAGCTGCATCTGCTGCATTACTTGAAGCTTTAATTCCGCCATCAAATGCAGCTATTCTTTTTAGTGCGCTGACAAATGTACCAGTCTCACAAACGTTTGCTGCGGGCGTCATCCCGGGTGTCATTTTATTAGTTCTAATGGTAATGGTTGTGCTCATAAAATGCAGAGATATCAGGAATCCAATTGCGGCAACTACTTCTGAGCGGTGGACATTTTTCTACTTGGCTTTGCCGGCTCTACTAACGCCTTTTATTATTCTTGGTGGTATCTATTCCGGTATTTTTACACCTTCGGAATCCGCTGCTGTAGCTGGCATGTGGGCTATTTTTATGGGGTTTTTCATATATCGTGAATTGACCTTCAGATCTTTGGTTTTAGCACTTAAGGAAACCGCTACAATTACTGCGGTGATTTTCTCCATTATTGCAACAGCAACTTTCTTGAGCGTCGTTTTAACTTACAGCCAAGTTCCACAAACACTTGTTTCCTACTTCACTGAAATGGGAGCTACTCACATGCTGTTTTGGGCCGCTCTGGCAATAATATGCCTGGTTTTAGGCACATTTATTGAGATTGTACCGGTGTTTTACTTAACAGTACCAATATTTGCTGCCATCACCCTTTCGTTTAATCAAAGTTTGTTACACCTCTATGTGGTTTTTGTGGCCTTTGCGGGTATTGGAATGATTACGCCACCAGTTTGTGTGGGAATTTATACAAGTGCTAGTGTAATTCAAGAAAACCCTGCAAAAGCTTTTAGAGAAGTACCATTGTTTGTCCTAGTAGGGATATTTTACGGAATACTAATGATATTGGTTCCCAGCGCTTCAACTTGGCTTCCATCTATACTAAGGTGAATGCCACATATTAAATGTTGGAGTTATTGAACCTAATTTTCATTTTAAGATCTGGTTCTTAAAGGTGAATAATCACTGATAATACTGCTATGTTTATTCCAAATGGACGCCAGTACAACCCTAAACTTACTAATTGAGTAGAGGCTCATATTTTAGTTGTGACCCTTTTTGCTTTCAATTGGTATTTTCACTTAAATAACCTCTAGGCATAGGTTTTTAAAAGAAATTTGATGTAAAGAAACATAGATACCAGTCGTTAAAGAATTGAAGTGTACTACAGTGCGCTGAAGGAGGACGTCTTTTTAATGCTGGGCCGATTTTTTTTATTCTATATAATTCAATTATTTGCATGTATTCTTTTAGCGAATGCGGCGACGGCTGACTGCTATTCAGCGGACGCTAATACCATTGGTGCCTCAGGCACTTGTAACGGCATGCTGATTGTTGATCAAACGATGTTAAACACGGCAGTTTCTAATGGTAGTTTTGCAATAACAGGGCCAGATTCAAATAGCTACACTTTTGGCAATTCTTCTTACAACATCTTTACAGGTCAAATGACCAGTATGTATGGCCTGTTTCGGGATAAAACATCATTTAATGCGGATATTGGCTATTGGGATACAAGCAACGTCACTGATATGACGTACATGTTTCGCGGAGCATCTGCTTTTAATCAAAATATTGACTCCTGGGATGTTAGCAAGGTTGTTTACTTAGACTCAGCTTTTCAAGATGCGACCTCTTTTAACCGCGGTTTGAACTCCTGGAATGTTTCTAATGTGACAAATTTGGGAAGCACGTTTAAAGGTGCTACAGCGTTTAATGGAAATATAAGCTCTTGGAATACTAGCAAGGTAGATTACCTCTGGTATGCATTTCAAGGAGCAACATCCTTTAATCAAAACATTGGGTCCTGGAATGTTGGCAATGCTACCAACATGATCAACATGTTTGATGGTGCAACAGCTTTTAATCAAAGCTTAATTAGCTGGGATGTTAGCCGTTTTTCAGCTGAGCCGGGTAATTTTGCACTCAATGCAAGCGCCTGGGCACTTAATAAGAGGCCGTTATGGGGTACTCCACAATTGTCGTTGAGTTCGCCAGCTGATGGTGCAACAGGTGTCGTAGTAACATCAAATATTACCCTGACCTTTACTGAGAATGTTCAGGCAGGCACTGGCAATATTAAGTTATATAAATCTGATGACAGTCTTGTGCAGTCTTTTGATATAACCTCTGCCGCAACATTTTTAGGAAATGCTGTTAGAGTTAATCCCTCATCAAACTTTGATTCTTCACAGGGTTATTACGTTCAGGTTGAAGCTACTGCAATTGATGATGCGAGTGGCAATTCTTATGCTGGCATAAGTGATAAAACAACGCTCAACTTTACTGCTGCTGATGTGACGGCGCCAACGCTCTCAAGTAGTTCGCCAAGTGATGGTGCATCTGCCGTTGCTGTGAGTTCTGACATTGTCCTTACATTTACCGAAAACGTTGTTGTTGGCAGTGGTAATATTACATTATTTAAATCTGATAATAGTACCGTTGAAGCTATGGCTGTGGGCGGGGCGCGTGTAACTGTATCAGGTGCAACTGTAACAATTGATCCAACTAATAATTTAGACTCGTCACAAGCGTACTATGTTCAGATTGCGGCGACTGCATTTGATGATGCAAGTGCCAACTCGTACGCGGGCATCAGCGATACAACAACGCTTAATTTTACCGCAGCCGACATAGCGGCTCCAACGCTGGCATCGAGTTCGCCTGCTGACGATGCGACGGGTGTTGCATCTAATGCTGGTATTACGCTTACCTTTAATGAAAACGTCCAAGTTGGGACTGGTAACATCACGTTGTTCAAGGCTGACAATAGTCAGCTTGAGGTTTTCAATGTAGCCAGTGATGTAATTGTTTCTGGTGCTGCTGTGACCTTAAATCCAACGCTTGATTTTGGTTCAAACCAGGGTCTCTATTTGCACGTAGCTGCAACAGCAATCGATGATATGGCTGGAAACTCTTATGCTGGCATCTCTGATGCTACAACGCTTAACTTTACTGCAGCCAGTGATAGTATCGCACCAACACTTGTTTCAAGCTCTCCTGTTGACGATGCAACGGGTACTGCTGTCGGTGCAAATATCGTTCTGACATTTAATGAAACTGTTGTTGCTGGCAGTGGTAATATTACATTATTTAAAACTGATAGCAGTACGGTCGAAACTATGGCTGTAGGTGGGGCTCGTGTAGCTGTATCAGGTGCAACTGTAACAATTGACCCAACTAGTGACTTGGACTCAGCGCAAGGTTACTACATTCAAGTCGCTCCGTCAGGTTTTGATGATGCTGCAGGAAACTCATATGCAGGTATTAATAATACATCAACACTTAGTTTTACATCTGCTGATGTGGCTGGACCAACACTCTCATCCAGTTCACCGGCTGACAATGCGACTGGTGTTGTGGCAGGCGCAAACATAGTTTTAACATTCAATGAGAATGCCCAAGTCGGCACTGGTAACATTACGCTGTTTAAATCTGATAATACTCAGGTTGAGGCAATAGATGTTACTTCAGGTCTAGTGACGGTGTCTACTAATGCAGTAACAATTAATCCAACTGCTGATTTGGACTCCTCGCAGGCTTACTACGTTCAAGTTGCAACTACCGCTATTGATGATACGAGTGGCAACTCGTACGC
>JAOEUK010000026.1 GCA_028382965.1 Candidatus Puniceispirillum sp. | reverse complement strand
AAGCATAAGCTTTTTAAATTCTTGCATTTTTATAATGAAAACAAATGAATTCATTCCTAATATTTTTTATTACGTGTCGTTAATCACATTGAGGAATGTTAGTGATAAGAAGCGATAACTATATACAAGTATTTAAAAGGTAACGGATTTTGACAGTTATAAATACTAATGTTGGAGCTTTGATGGCGCGCACATATGCTGCTCGAGCCAATGCAAAGATGTCTACGTCCATGGAACGATTGTCTTCAGGTCAGCGTATAAATAGTGCTGCTGATGATGCCGCTGGCTTAGCTGTTGCTAATAAAATGGAGAGCCAGCACCGCGGTATTAAAATGGCCATGCGTAATTCACAGGATGGCATATCACTTGTGCAAACAGCTGAGAGCGCGATGCAAGAGGTCAGCAATATGGTTCTGCGAATGCGTGAACTTGCTGTTCAAATGGATAACGGTGTATACACCACAAAAGATCGTGATAATGCTCAATTAGAAATTAACGCGCTTGTAGCCGAAATAGATAAAATTGCAGGAAACACTCGTTTTAACGACGTCAGTCTTTTGGATGGCTCTTACGACCAGACTATTCGTTCCGGAAATACGAATGCTGAAACAACACGTATAAAACTTGATAGTCTTTTTGCAAAAGATAACGGCTCGGGTGGAGCTATAATATCGAGAGTGAGCTCTTATACTAGGCCCGCTGCGACGACATCTGCTGATTTTACTATTGATGCAGTTAATTTGTTAGCGTCTGAGTTAGGGATCAGTGCTACCTCATATGGCTCTCTTGAAACGTCTGATAGCGAAGCTGTGCTCTCAAATGTTGTGAGTGGCGCTGATTTTAGACACCACGGTGGCAACACTTTGTTACTAAAAGACAATGTGGCTGATCTAGGATATTCATATGCTACGGTCACTCTTACTGATCAACAGTGGGAAAAAGTTGCCACTAACCTCAGTTTGGTAAAAGGCCTGTATGAGGAAATGACCAGTTTAGACGTGACAGACACAGAGCAATATGGCGCAAAAATCACGCAAATTGGGAGAAACCTAGCAAATTTAGAAGTTGAACGGTCTCAATACATTGGATCACTTTTTCATGCAAATGACATCGAACTTAGCGGTGTTCATGCTGCTGGTGGCTTAACAGGTAATAAGTATGCTGAGGTTGTGAATGTTTATTCAGATCCTGAAGCGCGGCAATCTATTGCTGGGCAAATCGCTGCTGTAGAAGTTGATTTTCAAGCGTTAACAAGTGAGTTGCATAATCCACGTGCGTGCGCGCATTGCATAGCTTTAGCTGCTAGTGGTGGAGCTAGTGGTGGTGCTGGTGGTGGAGCTGGTTTTGTAACAGACGGTGTTGATGCAGATGGTAATAGGTATGCAGCAAACGCTACAACACATACAGGCACTTATTCAGGTTATGCCTCTGCCGCCTCGCCAACCGGCGGGCTTAGCTCACTTATTAGTGGTAGCAAGTGGAATACTGTGGGAGACGATGGCGGTGGCACTGACAACTTGTCTTATTCATATTGGGATGGCACTAGTCCGCATGCCTACACAAGAACAGGCACCAGGACAACATTGGATAGTCATTCAACTGGATCAAATAACACGACTGCACACAATGCGGTTTTTGAAGAATGGGACAGCGTATCTGCAATTGATTTAGTACAGGTCAACGAAGATGGTGATGGGGATCCTGTAGGTGATATAAGGGTTCAGGTCCTGAGTGAAATGCCAGCTGGCGCTGCTGCCTATGCATTCTACCCGAGTAGTAGTCCGCAGGGTGGTGATGTGTATTATGGTTCAGCTATGATGGGCAGCGCAACTGATACAGACTTTGTTCAAGGTACATATAATTGGGTCACTGGTTTACATGAAGTTGGACATGCTTTGGGCCTCAGCCACCCGTTTGATGGCGGTAGCGCGGATAGTAGCACCTTAAATTTAAATCTAGATTCTCAGCGTAATACTGTGATGACCTATGTGCAAACTGACCGTAACGTATTAATTTCCAATAACTCAGGCTCATTAAGCATTGGTTCTAAGGTTCACACTTCAACACCAGGCTTGCTTGATATAGAGGCCATGGAGCACCTATATGGAAGTACAAACTGGGCACATAATGCAAATGCCAATACTTATGGTAGCGGCGCTGGCATTGACTCATTTAATAATAACTATGAGTCCATAAGGGTTATTGCTGACAGTGGTGGAGAAGACACCATTAATGCATCGGGAGTTACAGCCACTGGGAGTATAATTGATCTTACTCCCGGCACATATTCGTCGATTAATCATTATGCGACTGACGCATTAAAAATTGCGGCAGTATCAGCTGGTAGTGCAGCCGCAGAAGCTTTTTTTACGGCTCAACTGGTCAATTTTGACTCAAACGCCTCAGCAGCGTCTGATACATACTCTGCGTATTCAAGGACAGCGCTCTATCGTGGTCAGCAAAATGTTGGTATTGCCCATAACACATGGATTGAGAATGCAATTGGTGGTGGCGGGGCTGATACTATAACTGGCAACAGCATGGGTAATGAATTGACTGGTAATGGGGGAGATGACACGATTGACGGGGGCGCTGGAATTGATGTAGCAATTTTTAGTGGAGCTAAAGCCACCTACACAATTACTGGGAATACAGCTGCATCAACTGTCACTGGTGGTGGTGAGGGAACTGATAGTTTAACAAATGTCGAATTTCTAAAATTTAGTGATGGAGTTTGGAGTATTGCTGATGCCGTAGGAGGCGCAGCGGCAACTCATGCGAATATAGCTGCTGCTGGTGTTACTGCAAGCCGAACGGAAGCTGGCGGCCAAACTGGCGGCGCTAGCAACGGTGCTGACGGAACAAATATTGGTAATCTTGCACTTAAAGATGTTAAGATTGAAACCCAAGCTGATGCTCAGAATGCAGTTACGATTTTGAACCGTTCACTTGAACAAATTGCAACGGGCCGTGCGAAACTTGGTGCTGTAAGTAATCGGTTAACCCATAATCTTGATAACCAAACCCAAGCATCGATGCTATCTCAGCAGGCCCGTGGCCGGGTTGTTGATACCGATATGGCAATTGAGTCAACAAAGTTAGCCCAGGACATGATCTTATCTCAGGCCGCGCAACAAGCCATTAATATGGCGACTCAAAGACAGCAAACTGTGCTGCAACTGTTAAAAACATGATGGGTATTTTTAGATATTGGCCGACAGCTCTATATGTCTTCTACTTATGCCTGATGGCGCCAGCAGTACTTGCGTGCGAAGCTGTATTAAATCTGAACAGCGCGCCAAACTTTGTAGACAGAGGTATGCTTGGAGGCTCGACTGAATACTTCCAGCGGGTTTACTCTGGCGATGACATGTCATTTTCGACAATTGTGTTTCCCTCTCAAGCACTACCAGATACCAAAAAATTGCTTCAAGACACGGCGAAAAGCATGGTTTCCAGTGTTTCAAAAAGAGTAAAAAAATCCAAACCAACAGTTCAAGTTTTGAATCAAGACTTGCTTCCAAAGCTCGATAAGCGCCTGGCATTTTTATCTTATATAAAATATGGAACTGATGGCGCTGTGAATGTTGAAGCCACTGGATTAATTCAGAATAAAAACTGTTGGTCAATCCTGAGGTTTACAGCTCTAGAAAAAGAGAGCCGGGACGTAGCATTAAACCAGTTTGCCAGTTTAATCAGGTCAACGAACATTGAATGATTGGAAAGTTAAGGGGCAAGAAGCCTGATACATTTAATAGATTGGAACAACAAACACAGAAAGAGAATTGGTTAAAGAATAAAAACATCAAACTGGATGAGGATCTATAGATGACTGTTTCAAAAAGTAAGTTTAGGCCAAAATTGGCTCAGCTATTGTTTTCTACACTAGTAAAAAAACAAAATTTCAACGTGTGTTCGAATTTTATTTTTGATGCTTTTACTCGACATCAAAATGCTTCTGCTAAGCTCAGTCAGCGCTGGCATTGCACCAGAGTATCTTTTAGCCAAATCCTAAGCAATCACCTTAGACAGCTTACTAAATCTGTTTTTAAGTCGTTAACCGTTATACTTGAAGTTCCTTTCCACGCTTCAAGCAGTAAAACTGCGCGTCTGATTGTTAATGCAAGAGCTTTAGCAAAGGATGTGTCGTTTCGTAACGGTGTGGATTTGTATTTTTACTAAGTGGTTAAGGGGAGATGTCCTTTAACCAGTTACATTTTTTTTAGGAGACGCATAAGACATATAATTTTTTAAGAAGGAAGGAGTATTGGCCTTAATTTATAGGCTAAGTAGAGATGACTGTTATAAACACAAACTCTGCTGCATTGTTGGCGAGAGCCTATGGGCAAAAAGCAAATCAAAATATGCTTAAACCCATGGAAAGGCTATCATCCGGGCTGCGCATTAATAGCGCGTCTGACGACGCTGCCGGCTTGGCTGTTGCTAATAAGATGACCGCTGCAATAAAAGATTATGATATGAGTGTGAGAAACAGTGTCGATACCATTAGTCTTCTAGTCGCAGCGGAAGCGGCACTTTCTGAAATGAATGCGATGCAAAAAAGGCTTCAAGAACTTGCAGTTCAGTCAGCCAATGGCATTTACACTCAGAAAGACCGTGATGCAATGGAAATGGAACTCTATGAGCTAGTTGCGGAAATTGACCGAATTGCAAAAAATACGCAATTTAATGGTGTCTCTTTGCTTGATGGCACTTATAGTGTCTCTGGTGCAGCAGGAAGGGATATTGTTCCGATTAGTCTCGGCGAATTTGCAACATCTACAGTTGGTAGATACTGGGCAAATGATACCTTTGAAAACTCAACCTTTGATCAGGTTGGACCAATTACAAATGTAAGCACTCATGTTAACCAGATACCTGGCTGGGAAATTCATAACACACGTGTAGAGCTTGGGCAGGGGAGTACTGCTGGCACGACGATGATTGGGGGTTATAATGCGCCGATTGATAGCACCCCCACACCTCATAGTAATGTAAATGGTGATAATGTTCCGCCCGGAACTTTTGGTACGTTAGAAAACGCAGGGCAAACAGGATTTGGGTTTGAAGAAGGGGGGTTGAAGTTATTTAGCTCTGGTCTGCAATCGGTGAATGGTTTTGACATTGTTCATGGCCCATATGTGATTTCTCAAACTGCCAAGCCCATAACGGCTGGAGACGTGGTTGAATTTGATTGGAAGTCAGCAGGAACAAATGACGCCGCTTCGATCTACGCTTACTTGTTGAACGTTGATACTGGCGCTACTCAGGAATTAATTAATTTTACGCAAAATGCAGCAGGAATTACTACAAATTGGGCGACACAGTCTACAAATGTAAGCACTACAGGAAATTATAAATTTGTGTTTATTTCTGGTACGTATGACGCCACTGGCGGAAGAGCTCTTGGTGCTGAAATGTATATTGATAATGTAAATATTATCAGAAACAGACTTCCAGCAAATATGCAACACTTGGTATCACAAATTTCAGTTCAAAGTGTGCTTGAGGCACAAAATGCAACAAATGTATTGACTGAGTCATTATACCAAACAAGCAGTGTCAGAGCCCAGATCGGAGCAGTCATTAATCGCTATCAGAGTGCAATAGATGGAGCTACAATGCGCGGAATGGACATGCGACAGGCTCGATCAAGAGTTAGAGATGCTGATTTTGCTACTGAATCTATAAATCTGGCCAAGCAGCAAATACTAGGGCAGGCCTCGCAGGCGATGCTAGCACAAGCAAATTCTTCAAAAAGTGCTGTGTTGGAACTATTGAAATAATATATAAAAATCATGTAGTTAATTTTATTTTGCACCAAAGTGGTGTTTTTTTTTGGAAAAAATTAATCTTTTTTCTAAATAAATCTAAATCTGCGTCGTTAGGTCTAATCGAGGGCCATATCATTACAGTCGTGAGTAAAGCTGAGGAGCTGTGGTATGACTATGATTAACACTAACGTGGGCGCGCTTTTGGCGCGAACCTACGCGACGCGTGCTGCCGAAAGAATGCAAACAGCAATGGAACGCTTATCATCAGGAAAGCGTATTAACAATGCCGCTGATGATGCTGCTGGATTGGCAGTGGCAAACAAGATGCAAAGCCAACTAGGTGGTATAAAAGTGGCTATCCGAAACTCTCAGGACGGTATTTCTGTAACACAAACAGCAGATGGCGCTCTTGCAGAAATAAGTAAGTTGGTTCTCCGGATGCGTGAACTTGCCGTACAGATGCAAAATGGCATTTACACTGCTCAAGATCGCAGTAACGCTCAAATGGAAGTTCGGGCACTTCTTGCTGAAATAGATAAGATAAGTAATAACACCCAATATAACAAAGTTAATCTCCTGGATGGCACTTATGATCAAACTATAAGAGCTGGCAACACCAATGCTGAAACTATAAGATTGAGCATTGGTTCAACAAAAACAGCAGACACTGCCAAGATAACAAACTTTGCTGTTGAAAAGGCAATTGGCCACACAAGCACTTCACCATCAAGAGCTAATACTCAAAACGAACTTGAGGTTTTTGAAGCCACCTCTGTTGAAGTTGATACAAGTGTTTGGTCAACTGCTTTTACGACTTCTTTTAACACTGACAGCCTTGGAACATTTTCTTTCACCAACGCTGGCGGTACAGGCGGAGATAATGCCGACTTTAATCTTGATCCAAAAACAGGAAAGCTCACGAGTAAAGCGGCTATTGTGAGTGGAGCGGGAGGTTCTGGAAATTCTCCAAGTGATACTCCTGGAGCAGATAATGTGGGAACAGCGGCTGTAACCAATGGTCAATTTCAAGTTCAGGTAACATACACTCACCGTAATGGCTCAACCACCCATGTTGAAACCCTCCAAATAAATGTCAAAAACAAAACTGAGACAACGCTTGAAGATTTAAAGGTTGAAACGACAGCTGATGCTGGTCGAGCTGTTGAAACTCTGGACAAGGCATTAGAAGAAGTTTCTACGGCTCAGGCTAAGCTAGGTGCAAATCAAAATAGGTTTACGCATAATATTGATTACCTTTCACAAGGATCAATGCTGACTGAGCAGGCAGTGGGTCGAATAATGGATGCTGATTATGCTGTTGAAACATCAGAATTATCAAAGCAGCAGATATTGTCACAAGCTGCAACGTCAATGCTAGCTCAGGCAAATGTATCTAAGCAGGGGGTTATCGCACTATTAAGATAAAAAAACTAAAGATTTTTGACAGTCTGCCGTTAACTACTCTGAGGACATCTTTGACTAAAG
>JAOEUK010000025.1 GCA_028382965.1 Candidatus Puniceispirillum sp. | reverse complement strand
TAAAACATGATCGCGGCGGATGACAAGATAATCCTGCCTGATCTCGCATGGGGTGTGCCGATTGCCTATATGCCAGGCAATTTTTGCCAGATTTTTGTGGCGTATTTCCACCACCAGCTCAGCAGCAGCTTGGATAATAATCTGGCGGCCATCATCCAGCAGAAAGGCATCACCCGCATTGAGAGAAACCGTTTCGGCAAGATCCACCATAAACGCCATCCCGCAATCAGTTGCCATCCGTTTACGACGCAAAAACCGCGCCTCAAATTCCAACGTGACCATCATATCACCATCGCGGTGGGTTACATCACGATGGATATGACCAGCATATGATGGTACCTTAGATATTGCCTGATCCATCGTCTCACCCTGCCTTAATAGAGGAAATAGCGCTGCGCCATCGGCAACTCATGCGCCGGCTCGCAAGTTAACAAAACACCATCAGCACGTACTTCATAGGTTTCCGGATCAACCTCAATATCGGGGCAATGGCTGTTGTGTACCATGTCGGCCTTTGAGATATCGCGTGTATGGCTGACAGGCAGGGTCGCCTTTGCAAGGCCCAACTGGGATTTTATTCCCATTGCCTGCGCTGCATCACTGACGAACGTGACTGTCGAATGTTCAACAGAACGGCCAAAGCTGGCAAACATTGGGCGCGTGTAAACCGGTTGTGGTGTTGGGATAGATGCATTTGGGTCGCCCATTTGCGCCACCGCGATACTTCCCCCCAACAAGACCATTTCAGGCTTCACCCCAAAGAAGGCAGGCTTCCACAAAACCAGGTCTGCCCGCTTGCCAACAGCAATTGAGCCAATATGGTTTGAGATGCCGTGAGCAATCGCCGGATTAATTGTATATTTGGCAATATAGCGTTTCACACGCATATTGTCATTTTCACCAGTTTCCTCAGGCAAACGTCCCCGCTGTATTTTCATCTTATGCGCGGTTTGCCATGTCCTAATTATAACCTCGCCAACACGTCCCATCGCCTGACTATCCGATGCAATGATCGAAAACGCGCCCATATCATGCAAAATATCCTCAGCCGCGATCGTCTCGCGCCGGATACGACTTTCGGCAAAGGCCACATCTTCAGGAATTGATCTATCCAGATGATGACAGACCATCAACATATCAAGATGTTCTTCCAACGTGTTGAACGTATAGGGGCGCGTCGGGTTGGTTGATGACGGAATGACAAATTGCTCGCCGCAAATTTTGATAATATCAGGCGCATGACCACCGCCGGCTCCTTCGGTATGGAACGCATGAATGACCCGCTGTTTCATCGCTTTGACAGTGTTTTCAACAAAGCCACTTTCGTTGAGCGTGTCGGTATGGATCATCACCTGAACATCCATTGCATCGGCAACCGACAAACAGGTATCAATCGCGGCTGGTGTGGTACCCCAATCTTCATGCAATTTCAGCGCGCAGGCCCCGCCGATAACCTGTTCTTCAAGTGCCCCCGGCAGTGATGCGTTTCCTTTGCCAGCAAAGGCCAGGTTCATTGTAAGGCCATCGGCCGCTTGCAGCATCCGGCCGATGTGCCAGCTGCCCGGTGTGCAAGTGGTCGCCAAAGTGCCATGCGCTGGACCCGTCCCGCCGCCAAGCATTGTGGTGAGACCCGAATGCAGCGCATCATCTATCTGTTGCGGGCAAATGAAATGAATATGACAGTCAAACCCGCCCGCGGTTAGAATATGCCCCTCAGCTGCAATTGCCTCGGTTCCAGGGCCAATAATGATATCGACATCCGGCTGAGTGTCAGGGTTTCCAGCCTTGCCAATGGCGCAAATCCGGCCATCTTTTATCCCGACATCTGCCTTGTAAATACCTGCTACATCAATGACCAGCGCGTTGGTAATCACCGTATCAACCGCGCCATCTGCCCGGGTTACCTGCGACTGGCCCATGCCATCACGGATGACCTTGCCGCCACCAAATTTTACCTCTTCGCCATAATGCGTCAGATCGCACTCAACCTCGATAATCAAGTCGGTATCAGCCAAACGCACCCGATCACCAGTAGTTGGCCCATACATATCAGCGTAAATACTGCGAGAAATTGTTGTCGGCATTTATAGATCTCCCATTATCTGTGCATTGAAACCAAAAACTCGCCGCGCGCCAGCTATCGGGATCAGCTGAACGTCCCGTGTTTGCCCAGGCTCAAACCGAACGGCTGTTCCGGCCGCAATATCAAGTCGCATTCCACGCGCAAGCTCGCGGTCAAAATCAAGTGCCGCATTGGTCTCGGCAAAATGATAGTGACTACCGATTTGTATCGGCCTATCACCAGTATTTGCCACAGTCAAGGTGATGGCTTCGCGCCCATCATTCAGGATGATATCACCAGCGGCAACAATAATTTCTCCAGGGATCATGGGATGTCCTTTTGCCATGGGTTTTCGTTTCAACGGATCGGATGATGCACGGTTACCAGCTTGGTGCCGTCGGGGAAGGTTGCTTCAACCTGCACGTCATTGATCATCTCAGCAATGCCGGGCATGCAATCAGCTTCGCCCACCACATGCGCACCGGCCTCCATTAAATCCGCAACACTGCGGCCATCACGCGCACCTTCGACAACAAAATCTGTAATGAGCGCAATCGCTTCAGGATAGTTCAACCTGACCCCACGTTGAAGGCGGCCTCGTGCTACCATGGCGGCAACACTGACCAACAATTTGTCCTTTTCACGCGGTGTTAATTTCATTGTTTACATCTCCTTGCCGCCTGGGTCAGCGAGCCTATTAATCAAATCAAGGGCAAGCTATCGCTCTAGTCATTCCAAACGCGTGGATTTGCGATATTTCTAAACTGTCCGATAAATTGTATCATCAGTTTTTTTAGCCGCGCTGTATTCCCGCAAAGGTTGCGAATGACAAGCTTACCATCCCATGCAGAAACTGCGGTTTGCACATCGGCAAAGTTATTGAAAAACCCAAACACCGCGTCAGCTTTAGCTTCGGCGTCACAGCTAACATATAGAGTGTTCGCAAAGCAGATATTACCATCAGCACTCGCTTGACGCGCGAGCTTATGTTCAATTGAACCATTAAGCCGCAGTGCTTCAGCATGTATTAACTTACCACCACGAATTATACGCCACTGATCCGAAATATTGCCCTGCTTAACAGTTTCCTGCATCGCCGTGCGCCCAAACACCATCATTTCACTGGCAAAAAAGCTAGAATCTTCATCCATTTCAACGTTCAGTTGACGCGAAAAACCTGCACAATCAAACAGAATTGTTTCCTGCGGCAACCAATGCAGGCTAGCAAACTCAGTTAGTTTCATATCAACCCGCGTTTTTGCAGTCTGCGGGCCGATCGCACGGTAAACCCGTTCAGCTGTTTGCGTCGAAACAGTTAAATGAGTAGCTCCCTCAGCGGCAAGCTTGGCTTCAAATTTATCTCCACCCGTTAGCCCACCAGCAGTGTTTACCAGAACAGCCTCAATGGTCTGGGCATAGGTTTTTGGCATAAATATTTTAGCTGAACCAGACTGATAAAACCGTTCTAACTTGCCATCCACAAGCGCCAGATCAATGGTGCCACGAGCACGCTGTAAACCCGTCTGCTCAATTTTTGCGATTGCTTGCACCCTTACACACCTACTGACGTTCGTAGTTTTGACTTATCTATAGTAGACTTTTTGCTGTCATATACAACCTCGCCACGCTTCACTGCATAAATTTGATCTGCAAGTCCAAAAGCAAAATCGAAATATTGCTCTACCAAAACTATTGCCATGGTTTTCTGGTTGCGTAGAAAGGAAATAACCTCACCAATTTGAGTGATGATATTCGGTTGAATCCCTTCGGTTGGCTCATCTAGCAGCAGCAGCTTTGGCTTTGTGATTAATGCCCGCGCAATTGCCAATTGTTGTTGTTGCCCCCCCGATAAATCACCACCACGGCGATACAACATGGTTTTAAGAACCGGAAACAGCGTATAAATCTCATCCGGCACAAACCTTTCATCACGCTGTAAACAGGCAAAACCGGTTTCAAGATTTTCGCGAACAGTCAGCATTGGAAAGATCAATCTTCCTTGCGGCACGTAGCCAACGCCACGGACTGCGAGGTCATAAGACCTACACCGCGTTACATCTTCACCATCAAGGATGTAGCTACCCGAACTACTGGGATGGGTGCCAGCAAAGACCTTCAGCAGTGACGTTTTACCGACACCGTTTGACCCCATAACCGACGTTACAGCACCTAGGTTAGCGTTCATGGAGATGCCGTGAAGAATTTGTGAAGATCCGTAATGAAGGGTAAGACCCTCTGCCTGTAACATAGTTATCTCCCCAGATAGACGTCAATTACGTCTTGCCTTTTGGTAACAAAATCAAGCGATCCTTCGGCCAGAACCGCGCCTTCATGCAACACAGTAACCCTGCATCCCAGCTGACGAATAAACTCCATGTCATGCTCAACAACAACGATCGATCGTGTTTTTGCAAGGTCCTTCAACAGCGTCACAGTGACCGCCCTCTCGGATGCAGTCATACCGGCAGCGGGCTCATCGACCAGCAGCAATTGTGGGTCTTGCGCCAAAAGCATACCAATTTCCAACCATTGTTTTTGGCCATGGCTTAATGCGCCAGCAATATGGTTTAAATTGCCTTTAAGCTTAATAAGACCCGCAATTTCAGCAATTTTTGTCTCATCCTTGGGTGATTTCTTATATCGAAGAACGGCGAACGGGCTGCGGTTATTCGCCAAAGCCATCAGGAGGTTTTCATAAACTGTTTGGGCCTCAAAAGTTGTTGGCTTTTGAAATTTGCGACCAATTCCTAACTGGGCAATTTTTGATTCGGATTTGCGAATAAGCGAGGTGTTCTTCGCACCCCAACGTACATCACCTGTATCAGGACGTGTTTTCCCCGTGACAATATCCATGAAGGTGGTTTTGCCAGCACCATTCGGACCAATAATCGCACGCAGCTCGGCGTGACCAATATCGAAACTCAGACCATTGATCGCCTTGAAGCCATCGAACGCCACCGAAATATTATCGACTTGAAGCAATGTTGGCATCACGCATCTCCTGATCGGTTAAAACGATCAAACAACCCGCCAATGCCATTTGGCGCATAAAGCGTTACCGCAACAAAGCTGAAGCCAAGCAGTACCAGCCACCATTCGGTCCAACGAAAAACACCAAATCCAAGCGAAACATCTGATGCCTGACCCCCAGTGAAATAGCTGGAAACAAGAGAAACGAAAGCCGCTCCAATCACCGCGCCATAGATCCGCCCACGTCCCCCAATCGCAACCCAAACGGCAAGATAAATAGACGCGATAGGCGCCAATTCGGCTGGATTAATTATCCCAGCTTGTGGATAATATAGCGCCCCGGCGATGGCAGCCATAATTGCAGTTACGGTGAATACAAACAGCTTATACCCCTCAACATTATACCCCAGAAAACGAACCCTTGCCTCGTTATCGCGGATCCCTTGGATAATATTTCCCAGCTTGCCTTTGACAAAAAACATTGCCCCAATAAAGCTCAGAGCAAGGGCAAACGCACTCCCAAGAAAAAACCAGATTGACACAATAGCTTGAGGCACATCCTCAAGCCCGGGCAGATATTGTAAACCTGACAAACCGTTATTGCCTCGCAGGCCACTCTCGTTTTGGAAGAGATACAAAGAAAGCGCAAGCGTCATAGCCTGTGTTAAAATCGACAGATACACGCCATTTACCCGTGACCGGAACGCCAACCAGCCAAATAGAAAGGCCAGCAGACCCGGCACAAGAACAACCATAATCAACTGTACCCAAAGCAGATCAGCAAAGCTCCAGATCAGCGGAATATCCGCACCGCCAACAACGCCAAATATTTGCGCTCCAACAGCATCACTAATTTCTCCGGGGGTGGGCGGTAATACAGCATTGTGGGCGGATTCAATCACGATCAATTTTGTTCGAGCAAACATAAGCCACATGCCAATCATATAGCCACCAAGTCCAAAAAAGGCGAAGTGCCCCAGAGATAGTATGCCGCAATAGCCCCAGACCAAATCCATCGCGATGGCGATGATGCAAAGGCATAGGGTTTTGCCAAGCGTCTTTACAAAGCTGGTTGATATCAAGCCTAATCCAACGCCTTCGCCAAGAATTGTAACGCCAAACGTGAACAATCCGAGCGCGGCTAAGAAGATCACAATCGAGGGATTACGAAACAGAAATTTTGTAAAAATCGTCTGGTCTAGCGACCTGCCAGTGTTCTGCTTAATCGATTGGCCCATAATTTAATCTCCAGCAGCCCGGCCCTTAAGCGCAACAATGCCGCGTGGCCGAAACTGGATAAATAGAATGATGAAAATAATCATGTACGTTTGTGCTGCCAGAGTGTTGGAAGGGTTCAACCATTCGATGCCCTTTTGCAGCGTACCAATCAACGCCGCCCCCGCAAGCGTGCCCCAGATATTGCCAACACCGCCAACCACAACCGTCATAAAACTCTGAACAATATAATCAGATCCCAGCTCAGATGTAACTTTGGAAAACAGGCCAATAGCAACACCAGCAATACCCGCAATGCCAGATCCAAAGCCAAATGTAAGCATGTTAATGCGGTCAGGGTTTATCCCCATACTGGATGCCATTGCCGGATTTTGCGTCACGGCACGCGTATCCAGGCCGAATCTCGTGCGCTTCATAACGAAAATAAGCATTGCCAGAAAAACCAAGCCCAGCATAAAGATAGCAATACGGATGTTACTGATCGCCAGCACATCATTGATTGCCCAGGCACCGTCCAGCCAATCTGGTGAGGTAAGCGGCCGCGCTTGTGTACCGAAGATATTTTTTGCGATCTGTTGTAACGCGATACTTATACCAAAGGTTGCGAGCAATGTTTCCAACGGGCGTTTGTAAAGATGCTGGATTACCAACCGTTCCAGCACCACGCCAGCGGCAAACGTAACAGCAAACGCTGCTGGTAACGCCACCAATAGTGACAAGGTATAATTAGGCACAAATAGCTGTACCACATAGCCGGTATAGGCACCCATCATAATAAATTCGCCATGCGCCATATTGATCACGCCCATCACGCCAAAGGTAATTGCAAGTCCAATCGCTGCGAGAAAGCAAATAGAGGCGAGGCTTAACCCGTCGACAAGCAGGTCGATGGCCTGATAAAAATTGACCTCACCCTCAATGTCGGCAAGAACTGTTTTGGCTGCGGTCACAATTTTCTGTGATGGATTATCGTAAACGGCGTAAAAAACTGCCCCTTCAACCGCCCGTCGGAGCGCGTCCTGGTTAATCATCTCTGCCGCACTGCCATTAAGAACAAGGCTGCTATAGGCAGCGTTCCGCGCTGCCTCATTATCCAGCCCAGCGGCTTCTTCAACTCCAATGCGGCCATCTTTGACAGCGTCAATCAATGCTGTATTGCGCGCCTTAACGGACACCAAGGCTGGTGACATCGCGGCATCAACAAGCATGTTATAGGCTGCCTCAAGGGATAGTTCTACCGGAGCGCCACCGATAATCGATTGCCTTCCAGCCTTACCATCAGCAAGCTTGGTGGTTTTACCCGGAACAATGACCCGCGCAAGATTTATCCCCGCGGGCAGCGTGGCAGCAACATATAGTTTATCGGACAGCAACGGGTTCAGAACAGCCCTTGTTTCCAGCGAGAGATCGCCCTCCAGCTCATAGATTGCGGCCTCTATGGCATCTTCATCCAGACCAAACCCAATCAGGCCGAACCTGTAGGCGCGCTCTAATCGCCGCTTTAGGACTACATTGGTTTCGGTTTTTATTGCTGCGCCAAGAAGCGGCAAGTGGCTTTTGTTAAAATCACGGGCAAGCGCGTCCAAGCTGGCTGCACGCTCATCATGATCAGCACTTGCTAGCAAAAAAGGCACTAAGGATGCAGAGATTTTTGCGCGCACGCCACTGTTAGGTTTGATCTGCTTGATTGCAGCTTTGTTGACGGTAGCAAACGCCGCACCCGTTTCGACATTTATCAGCTGCATCCCCCCATCACCCAGTTTTTTAACATAAACAAACTGGCCATTTTTCTTAAGGAAATAAAGGTCTTTTGATCGCCATGTAAGCAGAAATTTTTGCACAACTGACCCACCAAAATCAACAATCTCAGAAAGCGCTGGGGCAACCGTTTTTGACGAACTTTTGTGAATCAAAGGCGCATGTTTAGCGAGTAAATTCTCAAATGTCTGCGCCGCAGCAGACGGCACAAAAACAACAGCATTTAGCAAAATGGCAACCAACATGCAGCAACCTAAAAAACTGGGCTTGAGGCATTCTAAAAACATTGAAAGGGGACGATAGGTTTCCATTTAAGGTTATCCATTAAGAAATGAGGCACCTCGAAGACACCAAGTAATTAGTGTCTTCGAATCTTTTTTAAGAGGATGGGCTCACCCTGCGACCTTAGTAGATCGACTTTAGCTGAACACAAGATGCGGTTTCTTTATTGTACATACCGCACTTCAGATCTTTCCAATCCGAAATCAAAACCTTTGATTCTGGAAGGAAATTTGTCCACGCATCACCTGGGACTTCGGCAGTCTTGCTGATAATGTCAAACTGGCCATCCGCCTTGATTTCGCCAATTAGAACTGGCTTTGAGAGATGATGGTTTGGGAGCATTGTAGCGATACCGCCAGTCAGGTTTGGAAAAGTCAAACCATACATATTTTCGCGAACCTTATCGACATCGGTCGTTCCGGCTTTCGTCACCGCCTCAATCCACATATTAAAGCCAATATAATGGGCTTCCATCGGATCATTGGTTACCCGCTTATCGCCCATTTTCGCCTTCCAAGTTTTGATAAACTTCGCGTTAGCTGGTGTTTCGGCCGACTGGAAATAATTCCAGGCAGCGAGATGGCCAACAAGATTCGACGTATCAAGACCTGAGAGCTCTTCCTCACCAACCGAGAAGGCTACAACTGGTATGTCGTCTGCCGATACTCCAGCAGCAGCTAGTTCTTTATAGAACCCGACGTTGGCGTCGCCATTGATTGTCGAGATCACCCCAACCTTTTTACCCTCGGCGCCAAGGGCAACCACATCAGCAACGATCTTTGACCAGTCGGCGTGACCAAATGGGGTGTAATTTACAAAAATATCAGAAGCAGCTATGCCTTTGTCCTTCAGATATTGTTCAAGAATTTTGTTGGTTGTACGAGGGTAAACATAATCTGTTCCCAACAGTGCAAACTTTTCAACGCCTAATTCTTCAAGAAAGTAATCTGTTGCTGGAACAGCCTGCTGGTTTGGCGCAGCTCCGGTGTAAAAGACATTCTTGGAGCTTTCCTCACCCTCATATTGAACTGGATAGAACAGCAGGCCATTCAGCTCTTCAACTACGGGCAGGACTGACTTTCGTGATACAGACGTCCAGTTACCAAACAACACATCGACCTTGTGAACAGTCAAAAGTTCACGCGCCTTTTCAGCGAATAAGGGCCAGTTTGAAGCTGGATCGACAACTACAGGCACAATTTTTTCGCCAAGAATCCCCCCTTTAGCATTCTGCTGATCAATTAACATTAACATGGTGTCTTTCAATGTGGTCTCAGAAATTGCCATAGTCCCAGACAACGAATGGAGAATGCCAACCTTGATATCGGCGACTGCCTGTGTAGCAACACCGCACATGAGTGCCGATGCGATAAGTAACTTTTTCATTTTATCCTCGTCTGCAGGCCTGGTAGGAACCTTGCTTTAAAATTTGCGGAGAGGCGATCAGCGTGACCGCCCATGCGATTAATAAATACAATAAGGAATACAGTAAGCAATAATACTGCTAATAAATCATACATATGATGCATTTTTTGCATCATATGTAAAAACTTTAAAATTAACCGGGGTTTTCCGAGGCTTGACGGTGGCAAATTAAACGAAATGAACAGGGTTTTGACACCTAGAAATGATTTTTTCTGAAAAGCGCAGTTCAGCAACCTAGGTTAATCAATTCGGACCGAGGTGTCGTCAACCGTAATTTCCGCAGTTAAATCAGCATTTTCAATTGAGTCTTGGACAACACAATTCCAGCCATAATTGGCCCATTTTCGCTTGGCAATTTTCGAACGATACCGGCCACGCTCAATTGCGCTGGCGGTCCTGCAGCTTGAAAGTGATGAAAACTGATGGTCGCGCGGAAACTCATGGCAAACTGTCTGCCCCTCCAATGTAATACAGGTAATCAAAACCAGCATGAACATTGAAACCTTTCCCCAAGAGTTGGCCAAATTTTTATTTCATAAAAACGCTAACACATTTAGCTGACAGGTCAAACAAACCACCCAAGGAAACGGTTAGCTCATGGATTCAGGATCGCCTTCACTCCACGCAGCGACCTGTCCGGTAAGGTTCTTTCACGCTTGTCGAAATAAATTTGACTTATACAAACGTTAATTATCCATCAAAGCAGCCGAGGCTTGAGGCGCTAAACTGTCCAATTTTAAGACCCACTCCCTATAATCAAGTCCAAAGCTGACGCAGAAACGCCCTCAGTAACCCTTATTTTTATGTGGGGTAAAATGTGGGGTAAGATCCTCCGCAGCAGAAAAAATGAATCATAATCAATGACTTGAATCTGCCTGAGGCAGACTGTCTCTCCGCCATTTACTTTCACCAAAATCACCTCAACATACCGCGAACCAAAGCTCACCCTGCGTTTCTTAATTAGCAACATAACCATTACGTTTCACTGTAAGTCAC
>JAOEUK010000024.1 GCA_028382965.1 Candidatus Puniceispirillum sp. | reverse complement strand
TATCCCGCCTGCTACTGTAGCACCAACGTAACCAGAAAAACAATTTGGACCACCAAAATTTGTCAACTTCTCAGTACACTCCTCTGGTGTAAAACCTCCGCCCGGACGGTTATCAATGGTACAAGCCCCGCCACCGGCTGCCTTACTCGAATAGACTTCATTATTAGCTGCGGTGATTTGTCCTTTTACCGTAAATTCATTTGCAAAAACAAGGTAAGCATGAGTATAGCTTCCGTTTGGAGGTAAATTGCTTGCACCGCCCATAGCAGCCGCGCTACCACCTATAGACGCTCCAATATCGACTGCAGCAGGACTGGCGTCTGAATAGCCAACTTTACATACTGATGAGTCAAAAGCTGCAGTATCTTTAGCAGCACCGAATGGATGAGCAGTACATACCCCCATCTCAAAAACTTTTATTTTGTATGCAGTTGGAGTACTTCTGCATTGCCCTGCGTAGCCTGCAGTACCCGCACCTGGAATAATGTGTCCGGCAGAAGCAAGTGTAGGATCACACAAAGGTAAAGGGTCCGCATTAACCTTTTGAATGGCACTATGGGCGTTACCACTAATTAAAACAAATCCAATTATGAAACTTTTCAAAATAAGTAGCGACCTGTTCATACTAAACTCCACCAATACCAGCAACGAATTTTGTTTGAATTACAATCGCATTATTACGCCGAACTTTATCTAGCATTTTGCCTCTCATCGACAAGCTTTCAAACATTTCACTTGAAAATATAGGCTTGTCTGATCGGGATGACCCATCACCCATTGAAATTGAATAAGTCAACTTGCCAAAATTTTCATCTTTGGTAATCCCGTCATAGTCACGACGGCCAAGTTCAATTTTGACATTATCAACAAGATGCGAGAAAGCGACGCTGTAAGTGTTACCTCTAGTGTCAGCATTGCCCTCAACACCTTTCCAATTCCAGTTTTTTAAATACAGCTTGGCGCCTGGCATGTATGGAATTTGTCCCCCAAGTTCAATATCATGCCCATCTAGTGGGCGCTCTTGATTGCTGTCTTTTCCAGAATTCCACTTTGATAGAGCCATATAACTATTAGCAGTTAACTCAAATGCTGCGGTTTTCAACTCTGCGCCAACACTTGTTCGCTGATGACCATATTTAGGATCATAGTCAAGAAACGCATTAAAACCTGTAATCATACCCTCATCATCACTTAAGTAACGACGGCCCAAGCCCAAGTTTATCACCGCTCTTGAGTTTGCATTGCCAATAGAACTCTGCATGAACGTTTGAGCGTACCCACCATCACTGGGCTCAAAACCTTTTACGTTACTAATAAAATAGCGCGTCTTTTTACTTTTTATACCTGTAATACTGATGTCTGTCCTGGAGTTTTCTATTGCATTATCAATAGAGTTTGCAGCAGCCCTAGCTATCTTGCTTGTGCTACCTTCCACAATCTTATCTACAACTACCTTTTCCGGATTTGTACTACTAGCAGCATCGGCTATAATGTCAGCCGCTTTTTCTTGACGTTGATTTCCGCCATCATCAGGACCAAATACAAAGTCAACAGTACTGTCCCATCCTTTGCCGACAGATGAACAGCCAGCCAACGCAATAAAAACTGTACTTAATAAAAAACGATACGCTTTCATATTTAGTATCCCCCAGTAGAATTAACAATGAAGAAAATTAATCATCACTAATTAAAGACTGTTTCTACTCTGTATCAGAAAAAGCCCTGAAAAACAAGTCCCAAAAACCTTCTTAAAAAATTAATATTTTTCCTCTTATCATTCTTTACCTATTGATTTAGCTGTTTTAAAAATTACAAGGATGTTCCCGTGTTAAGTGCACTTAAGGTATTTTTTTAAAGGCTTGAAAAATTTTTGATTAGAATTTTTTAATGAGCCCCAAGTGTTTAAGAAATATACACGACGAACCCAAGAACTATGACAACCAGACATAAAAAGGAACTGATCATTGGTGTTGTTTGCAAAAACAAATGGACCATTTGAGAACTGATCCTGGGATTGCGCTCAATACCGTTATTGAAATTCTTGACTGCACAAATCAGTTTATTATCTAACCTGATAGTGACTGCAAAAATAAATGTTATTGCGAGGCAGCCAAGAACTATTGCCATCCACCAGCTATTAACCCATTCTAAAAGCATCAATCATCCACGTTTATTAAATTATGAAGATATAATTATTATAACGGCCTGATTCCTAGAAACTTAAATGGAAACTGTCTGCGCACGAGTTAAGCTTTATAAAAAACAGAAAAAACAGGCGCCACTTTAAGAAGAGCACAGCTTTTTTAAAAATGTAAGAGCGGTTTTTATAAATTAAGAACCTTTCCCGGTAGGTCCGTGAAACCAACTTGTTTTATTTGTCATGAAGAAACATATTAAGTTGAAGTCGTTTTTAGTGTCTACAACACTTATTAAACGCCTATCAAGGCACACATTCTCCCACTTTCATTGAAGTAGCTCTGATTGCCTCATGGCTGTACCTAGGGCAAGATCAATGATTGGCCTTAGGTAGACTGCTTTAGAGCCACTTAAGGCCATCATTAACGCCTCATACTCGCCAGACTGAAGCCTTCGCTCCCTTCCCCTGTTGAGCTTTGGCTTCTTTACTGCGTCAAATGGGTTGTTGCTTAAATAGATGCCCCACTCACGTCTAGCAGTCTCCACGCAGTGCCTCATGAGCGTGAGGTCGCAATGCGTTGTCGTTGCCCCATCTTTAAGCCTATCATCCCTGAAGGCTGATATCCTCGCTGGCGTGAGGTGGCTTAGACTGAGGGTGGATATTTGACGTCGTAGAAGCCAGTTAATGCGCCTCGCCTCGTCCTTGTGGCTCTTCTTATGCGGCGTGACCGTCTTTTGATAACGCCGGAGCAAGTCACCAAGGCTTGTCGTTTTGTCCGGGAGACCAGCGGTCCCCACCTCCAAACTGTGCTCAATCTGGGTGGCCCAGACTTGCGCCACCCTTTTGCTGATGAATGTTTTAGATTGCGTTGGAAAGCCGGCTTTTCTTACCCGTGCAAACCATTTACCTCCGCGTTTCTGAAATGTAGCCATGCGTCACTCCATTGGATCAATAGTGGATCCAATGCGGTGAATTGGTGTCTTGGGGTGTCTTAAGTAACTGAAGGTAATGGCGATTCCGGGAAGACTCGAACTCCCAACCTGCTCATTAGAAGTGAGCTGCTCTATCCAGTTGAGCTACGGAACCTTTGACATAAATAAGCGTTTTTTATCTATTTTAACAAGTCCTACCTAGATACCCTTTCATGCATTTACTTAATGAAATGAGACTTATTAGTGAGTCCAAGCTCCATTACGGTTAAAAGCAAAATTATCAGCGTAGGCTTTTGGCTTCACATGCCGTAATTTTGGTTGCTGAATTACATATATAATTTCATGTGCTTCGGCGTAAGCTACTGCTGCGTTTAAATCAGGAAAATAAATTCGCACCTGGCGTAATGTATCGTTAGACGATTGCCAACCCATCAATTGATCCGGTTTGGCGGCGCTTTGTCGTGTATGCGTCAAAACCCAATCACAACCATGACTATTCTTACCTTGGCGCCCTGATTGCATCGCTGTCTTGCTTGGTTTAAAAATTCTAGCGGTCATTTTTATCACACCATAAGGTTTCGCAGCAGAGGTAAAAATTACAACCAATTCAAAAATTATCACATTAAATAAACTAAAATAACGCTAACCTTTAATTGCTTGCTTTTAACAGTATTTTTATTTGAGATTCAATTTTTCGAGTATCAGTTAACACAATATTGTTGTATCAAAACATTATACGGATGCCTATCATTTTATGATCTCGCATTTTTGGCCATATCCCTGCACTAAATAAATGCAACTTTTTAGAGTTTTTTTATCGTGAATGCCATTACTATTCTCTTGGATAAATCCTTTTCTGTAAGCCAAAAAATTAGGTGGTTAGCGCTTTGTGCAAAAACAACACGAAAACGAAAGTTTATTATCAGTAATGGACAAAATGTTAGTCTTCCAAAGTTAGTAAATGCTATCATAAAAAAAACGATTAACGATGACCTTGTAATATTAGATATTGGGGCAAATGTTGGCTTGTTTACAAAGGCTTTTGCAGCGGCTGAAAAGAGACCTCGAAAAATCTTGGCGCTAGAGCCGTCCAGTTATGTTTTTTCAATTCTGAAAATTGTTACAGCTAAATTACCGAACGTTTTGGCTCGTCAGCTTGCACTAAATTATAAAGAGGGCATGGTTCAATTAAAAACCCCACTAAAGACTTCAGGTTCACTTCGCGTAGGTTTATCGCACATTGGGACAACCAACGATACCCGGCATTATGTGGAAACTGTCGCGGCAAAGCGCCTTGATGACGTCTTACTTGAAGAAAAGATACACCATGTTGATGTTGTCAAAATGGATGTGGAGGGTGCTGAGGAGCAAGTGATTCAAGGTGCTCAAGTCCTTCTGAAAAAAGTTAAGCCAATTTGGTTTGTGGAACTTACTCAGGATAGAGCCGACAATTTTGAGAGTTCAGCACAAAGAATTTTTCGTGATTTTAAGAATGCTGGCTACAGGGCCTTTATATTAGATAAAAGTTATGATTGGGTTGAAGTAGATGGAATGAGTGATGCGTATGATTACCTTTTTGTTCCATCACCGGTCCCCACTTAATTTCTATTTGTTGTATTTAGTCTTGATTTGTTAACCTTTTACAGTATTTTTCTGGTGTTGTTAAATATTTGGACTGAAGTCAATGAAAGTAAAAGCTGCTCTTATCTTCGAACAAGGTCTTCCAAAACCTTATGGTAAAAGTGAGCCGGTAAAAATTGATCAAGTTGATTTGACGGGTCCGGGTGAAACTGAGGTTTTAGTTGAAATTTTTGCTGCTGGAGTCTGTCACTCTGACCTTTCGGTTGTAAACGGAAATCGTATGCGACCACTTCCAATGGTTCTTGGGCATGAAGGAGCTGGGGTTGTCGTCGAAATTGGTTCCCTTGTGAAGGGTTTTACAGTTGGTGACCATGTTGCTTTTATTTTTATGCCCAACTGTGGGGTTTGTTTGCAATGTCTCTCAGGAAAGCCATCAAATTGTGAGCAAGGTAACGCCTCAAATGCACAGGGCTGCCTTCTGTCTGGCCATAGGCGGATAAAACTAAACGGTTCAGAAATAAATCATTATGCCGGAGTTAGCTGTTTCTCTGAGTATGTAACTGCTGATTATCGTTCTGTGGTTAAATTACCTAAAGAAATCTCTTTGGGTGTCGCCGCAGTATTTTCTTGTGCTGTGATTACTGGCGTTGGTGCTGTTGTGAATACTGCAAAGGTTCCAATGGGTGCATCAGTTGGCGTTGTTGGTCTTGGAGGGGTTGGCTTGTCAGCGTTGTTGGGAGCTAGAGCTATTGGTGCAAGACAAATTATAGGCATCGACCCCACTGAATATAAACGCGAAGGGGCAAAACAACTTGGAGCGGATTTAACTTTTGACTCAGCAGATCCAAATATCGTTGAAAAAATCAAAGATGCAACAAATGGTGGATTAGAATATGTTTTTGAAGCGGCTGGCGAGGTTGAGGCCCTGGAACTAGCGTATGAGGTAACTGGGCGTGGTGGAACAACCACTTCTAGTGGTTTGTCACATCCAGCAAAGAATTTCTCAGTTAATCATGTAAAACTAGTCGCTGAAGAACGCATTATAAAAGGAAGTTATCTTGGAAGTTGTGTCCCAAAACGTGATATCCCGAATTATATTCAGTTGTTTCAAGATGGTAAGCTGCCAGTTGATCAATTGATAAAAGGTGAAATAGCGCTTGAGGAAATCAATGATGCTTTTGATAAACTTGATCGTGGTGAAACTATTCGTCAAATCATTACTTTTTCAAAATTTTGAGTAATCAACATTATCAACAGCGCAAAGCTTAACGATTTTGCGCTGTTGATAGTGTTGATTTGCGGGGGATGAGTTTGGAGTAATAATCAAAAAGTGAATTTTACAAATAGAATTGGTCGGAGTGGAGAGATTCGAACTCCCGGCCCTCTGGTCCCAAACCAGATGCGCTACCAGGCTGCGCTACACTCCGACGAAGTTTTAATATCCCTCCTGCTAATGAATTTCAAGCATTCATCGTGTTTAAATGTCGATTTATTTTACTTTTCAGAAGAGGAACTAAAGTTTTTTGGTGTCTTGATTGGCAAGTTTAACTGGGTTCCTAGTCTAAGATTGAGCCGCGCAGCCTCACCTCCACCGATTTCAAGGACATATTTAGCTGCGTAAACTGAATGCTGGAGCGTTAAACTTTTTGGTTCAGCATTAGAGATAATATTAACAAGGAAACCTTTTTCGTTAAAAAAAAGCATATCAAGTGATATTGGTGTATTTTTCATCCAAAACGTCCGGAGTTGTAAATCTGGAAACATGAACAGCATGCCATTGTATGGCTGCAATTGTCCGGTATACATTAAACCAAAGCTCAGTTCTGGTTTACTTATGGCTAACTGAACAGTAAATGGAATTGACGTATTGGCATTAGTGGGGGTTAAAAACACCTTTCCTAAGGCAAAATTTGGAGTTTTAAATTGGTTTTCAGCTCTTAAAGCCAAAAACTGGAGAGACAAAAACAACAGGATAACGACTACAAACCTTGAATAGTTTTTAAAGCCTCTCAGCATAATTCTAACTCAAAATCAAAAAAATTAATGCCAAAAGACTGACCTGAATCAAGACTGCCTTTCCGCAAACTGTTGGACCAGCTAAAGGACTGTGCATTACCTGGTCAAACATATCCCAAATGCCAATTGTAAAGCTACGAATTTGAAATAATAAAACTCTCCAAACAGCTGTTATAAAGCGTAAAATTGGAATTCCCACCAATGGTGCTAAGCGACGATAAAACCAATCAGAATTTAGAACAACCGATGGAACTTCAGGTGGATATAGCCTTAACCGGATCAGCACAGCAAAAGCGAGCGTGGCAAAGATCAATAGCTGCATCTGGCTCGTTACATGGCCAGCGTCATAGGGGTGGTAATCAATTGCATATGGCAGAATGGCGTATAGAAAAGATGGGAACACTCCAATGCCGACGCACAGAAAGGCAGCGATTCCCATAGCAATGCGCATACCAATTGGTGCTTCTGTTGTCTCAATCTTGCTGTCATGTGCAAAAAATGCAAAATAAGGAATCTTAATACCTGAATGCTCAAGCACACCTGCTGAGGCAAATAGCAACACGAAATAAGCCCAGACAATGCCAGTTTCCCCTAGCGCTGACATAGTAAGGGATTTTGCCACAAAACCACTAAATAGGGGAAATGCGGAAATGGACATTGCACCTATGACGCAACAGACCATAGTGAAGGGCATTTTTTTATAAAGCCCTCCGAGTTCGGATGCTTTAATCGTTCCAACCTGATGCAGTACCGCACCCATGCTCATAAACAGCAAAGCCTTATAGATGATGTGAACAAAAGCATGCGCGACTGCACCATTTATAGCTAGCTCAGTTCCCACACCTACAGCCACGACCATAAAGCCAAGCTGATTGTTTAAACTAAAAGCTAAAACGCGGCGCAAATCATTTTCAATTACCGCAAAAAATACCGGTAATGCAGTCATCGCTGCGCCTATCCAGATTAGGGCGTCGGTTCCAGGAAACCCGCGTGCTAGCGCGTAAATCGCCAGTTTTGTGGTAAAGGCAGATAGAGCGACAGTTCCAGTTGGCGTGGCTTCAGGGTAGGAATCCTGTAACCAGCCATTTAAAAATGGAAATGCAGCTTTAATACCAAAAGCGATGAAAATAAGCCATGTTGCAGAATTGCCAAGCTGCATCTGAGTAAAGCGGATATCACCGGTTTTTGATGCTATAACGGCAGCGCCAGCCAGCAACAATACACCACTGGTTACCTGAAACAGTAAATAGCGCATTGCGGCCTTGCGGGCGCGTTCGGTACCACTGGCCAGAATCAGAAAAACCGATGTAATCGCCGTCGCTTCCCACCAGACAAACAGGCTTACAAGATCACCAGCATGCAAGGCAGCAATTGCGGCGCCTCCATAAGATAAGGCAGCACAATGTTGTTCCCAGTCACGATCATGCCAGCTGTAAATTACATTAAGTGCGGCTGCGAGGTGAAAGATAATCGCAAATGGCAGGCTTAGAGAATCCGCCTTATATAGGATCAGATCAAACCCCAAGACATTCCAAACTAGGTGCGTTCCTGCTCCCAAAAAGAGCCCATAAGCGGAAAAAGCAATCGCCGCTAGCATGAAAATCTGGCGGGAAAAATGTGGGATGAATGGCAGAAAAATTGCCGCTATAATCATAATCAGTCCCGGAGGCAGATGACTAATCATAATAATCCTCCTTGCGCATAATTATTAACCGCAACCATTTTCCAATTTGGACGATAAACAAAAAGGCCACAAACCCGAATATGGCTGGAAACATAAAGCTTTCTTCGGCACCAACAACACCATGGCGATGGATCAAAAATTCGAGCCCTAAAAGAACAATTGCAACCACAATAAGCAGCTTGAAAAATGTCGCGCCAAGACGTTGTAGATCAGATGGTTTTAAAGATGGCGTGGTCATGAAGTCACCATTAATTTTGTCAAAGCGAAGAAAAAGTCGACATAGAAGAAAAGTAAAATGGACAAAATGGCCGTTACCACTGGCGGTAGAACCAAAAGAGGGTGGAAGGTCACCTCAACAGATTTTGTCTTGGCACAAAAAAAGCCGCGCGATACTGGTTCCAGCAGATAATAGATATTTAGTAAGGAGGACAGGCCCAGAACCGCAAGAATGATATAATAGCCAGAATCAGCAGCCCCGATCATTAACATGAATTTAGACCAGCTTCCGCCGAGAGGTGGGATGCCAATGATGGATAAGGCGCCAATGAAAAAGGCAGCAAACACCCATGGCATTTCACGCCCTTGCCCGTTTAGATCGGAGATTTTGGTCAAATGCGCCTGCACATAAATGGCACCCGCACAGAAGAATAGCGTAATTTTACCAGCAGCATGCATTACGATATGCAATGCTGCCCCTTGCACAGCCATTGATGACGCAATCGCCGCGCCAAGCACAATATAGGAAAGCTGGCTGATTGTTGAATAGGCCAGCCGTGCTTTAATATCATCCTTTGTGACCGCCACCATGCTTGACGCCAAAATGGTAAAGGCTGCTAACCAGACCAGCCATTGTGACGCACCAGTCTTGGCTAAAAAATCAATGCCAAACACATAAACAACAACGGTCAGAATGGTAAAAACACCGGCTTTAACAACCGCAACAGCATGCAATAATGCGGACACAGGTGTTGGCGCCACCATAGCTGCAGGTAACCAGCGATGTATTGGCATCAGCGCCGCCTTGCCAACACCAAAGGCAAATAGACCAAGCAAGACGGGCGCCATTGACGGGTCAATCTGGCCATCAAGAAAGCCGCCAGGCCTGAAATCCAAACTGCCAGTACTGAACCATATCCACACCACAGCAGGCAACAACAAGATAACTGACGTGCCTACAAGGATACTAAGATATAGACGGCCAGCGTTACGTGCAATCGTACTTTCTTTATGTGTCACGAGGGGATAAGTAGAAAACGTAAGAATTTCATAAAAGACAAAAAGTACAAGAAGATTACCCGACCACGCCACCGCCATCGCCGCATGAACAGCAACCGCATAAAAAGCCGCAAATCTTGTTTGGTGTTTTTCATGATTGCCACGCATATATCCAACGGAATAGAGCGCAGCCAAAATCCAAAGGCCGGAGGCAACAACGCCAAAGATCGCGCCAAGCGGCGTTACGGCAAATTCGATGGCCAGCCCTTCGGCAATCTGCGCAACAAACAGACGCGGTGTTTTACCATCAAGGACCGACAAGGCGACCTGCACTGCGGCGATAAACGTAATGACACCGCCTATTGGTCCAGCCGCATCGCGCCAGATATGGCGCACAGCCAGAAAGGGGGTTAAAATCGCAACCGCAAGAGGCGCTAAGAGACCAATCAGCATTGCGATATGAAGCGACATCATGCCCCACCCCCAAACAAAGCCACAGCCGCCATTTGCGAGGCAGTAACAAGCCAGCCAGCATCAACACCAAACCAGATATTACCAAAGGCAACGATCCAAAGCGGCAAATAAATAGCCGGGTTTTCAACTAATTTTGTAGATTTTGCGGGGGCTGGCTGCATCCACATGACTTCCATGATCTTCCACAAGTAGACAACTGACAAGGCACTGCTCACAAGTACAACGGCCAGAATAACATAAGACTCGCTCTCCAGGATGGCGCGCACCAGATATAATTTTGATATGAAACCGGCGGTAAGTGGCAATCCAGCAAGGCTTAAGCTACAAATAAGGAATGCTGTCGCGGTAAGCGGAAGGCGACGCCCTATACCGGTTAGCCTGTCAAGGCTAGCCCGCGCACCAAGGGCGGCAACAAATCCGCCAATGGCCATAAATATGCCGCCTTTAATTAGAGCGTGGTTAGCAATATGGATAAATCCAGCACTTACCCCAGCAGGTGTTCCAAGGCCAAAGCCGAGTGCTATATACCCAACTTGCGCAACCGACGAATGGGCAAATAGCTTTTTTATGTCAGCCTCATAGATAGCCATGATTGTGCCAACAAAAATCCCACACATAGCAAGTGGTGCAATGACATTTGACAACGCAATTGTGACGACATCTGGCACACCGCCAAAAATGGTAAATAAAATTCTCGCGAGCACATAAAGAGCGGCCTTGGTTGCAATTGACGCCAACAATGTTGAAACC
>JAOEUK010000023.1 GCA_028382965.1 Candidatus Puniceispirillum sp. | reverse complement strand
TCAACATTCTCAAACTTATTTTGGTGTGTCTCAGTGGCGGTGTTAATATTTTCAAGTGGTGGTTCAGTTTTCTTTTCAATTGGATTGCCCTCATCGTCAATGACGATGGCCTTGCCTGAAGATATTAGCCTATCTGCATCCTCAGCTTTGGCGTTAATCACAGTGCCTTTAAAAAATCGAACGCCATTTATTTCTCCTGGTTCGGTCATTTGGAGAGACTGCCAACCTACAACTTCACTTACCTCATCAGAGGCGTCCTCAATGATATCAGAACTTTCTTCTGTAGCTTCATACTGTGAACGCCTCAAATCTACATCACGAGGGGCAGACATTGTCTCATCCCTGATAAAAACTTTAAGATTCAGAACTTTTTGTCTAAGAATATGAACGCGGGCAGCTAATAATCCGAGCCTTCTTAACTCATCAGTTTCAACTTCTAGAGTGCGCTGAAGAAAATCATTAAAGTCTTCAATAGGCTGGTCAGAAAATTTTTCTATCAAAGCGTTACGGATTCTGATTGTCTCTGGCGCTAGTTTGATTTTTGAAGAGCTAATTTCGCTAGTATCTGTTGTTGCAATATTCATTTTTTTGCCTCTTGTCTATTTTGGCATCCTATTTGCAAATTCTACACCAAGTTGGACCATTCCTTACTGCAAAATGCAGAGTTATATTGGGTTTCTTTTATAAATGAATAAGATTGCTTCACATCTGGACTTTCACGCGCAGGCTCTAATGTTGCGCTCGCGCCGTAACGAAATTCTAGCGTCTAACATTGCAAATGCGGCGACGCCTAATTTTAAAGCGCGAGATATAAGCTTTGATACGCTTATGAGCAAACACGGCTCAGGCAATGGTCCTCTAAGAATAACAGATAATGAGCACTTTGACAGTCAAACAACTGTTGGACACGACCGGTTATTATTCCGTGATCCAATCAACCCATCAATGGATGGTAATACTGTTGAATTAGCTGTGGAGCAGTTGGAGTTCTCAGAAAACGTTACTCGTTATTCAACAACTTTGACTTTTTTAAATAACCGCATAGCTGGGCTTATGTCTGCAATAAGGGGCGAGTAGTGGCTGAAGTTAAAAACATTTTTGATATTGCTGGCCGAGCGATGGCATCCCAGATGGTTCGTTTAAACACAGTGGCAAGTAATCTTGCAAATGCGGGCACTATATCTGGTTCAAAGGAAGAGGCTTATAGAGCGCTAAAGCCCGTTTTTGAAACACAGTTTTCTGAAGCATTGAAAGACAAAGGCATTTCTACGGTTGATGTTGTTGGTATTGAGGCTATTACGCGTGATCCAGAGCGCGTGTTTTTGCCCAATCATCCATCTGCTGATGGTGAGGGCTATGTATATAGAGCTGCAGTTGATGAAAATGAAGAAATGATTGAAATGGTAGAGGCAGGTCGTCAATACACAAACAATGTTGAAGTAATTTCTACGTTACGTGGCCTGATGATGCGAACCATCAATATGGGTAAGTAAAATTTAGTTGGGAGACTAAGTAATGAGTTCCATTGACAATAATAATTCCTTGAATTCAATTCTTGATAAGTTAGGAATTAACCAGCCAAAAGAGACCAAAAAGTCTGACACGCTTGGCCAACAGGATTTTTTAAAGCTGATGACAACACAGCTGCAAAACCAAGATCCTTTCAAGCCTACTGACAACACTGAGATGATTGCCCAAATGGCACAGTTCTCAATGGTTACAGGTCAGACTGAGGGGAATGAGACTTTAAAGGGTATTTCTGGTCAGCTGTCTGAGTTTCAGATTGCAACAGCAGCTAATATGCTGGGTCATTCAGTCCTGGTATCTGGTAATAAGGCTTATCCAGACGCTGATGGAACTGTGGCAGGTGCAATAGATATTCCTTCTACTTCAACTAATACAAGCATCCTTTATAAGTCTGCAAATGGAGAAATTCTGCATGCTGAAGATTTAGGTCCTCAACAAGCAGGGCTTCTTGGCTTTCGCTGGGAAAAGGTTCCACAAAATGTTTTAGATGAAAACGAATATTTAACCGTAGAGGCCTATGCAGATACGGGAACTGGACTTCAATCAGTTGGTTCATCAGTCTTTGGCGAGGTCTTGTCTGCATCGGCAGGTAATACGGCTGATGGTGTTGTTTATGATGTTCGAGGCTATGGAGACGTTAGTGCAAATGATGTTCGACGTTTCAAGAAGTAATCCTGTTTCAAAATTGAATGTAATTTTAGAATACGCTGCGTATTAGGAGTTTAACTAAATGTCTTTTTATACCGCATTGACTGGTTTGAATGGTTCAAGTGCAGATATTTCTGCTACCTCAAACAACATCGCGAACGTTGGAACTACCGGCTTTAAAAGAAGTCGAGCGGAATTTGGTGATATTTTTGCAACCTCACCTCTGCAGAATGCATCATCTTCTATTGGTTCCGGTGCAATTTTGAAGGGTATTAAACAGCAGTTTACGCAGGGTAATATTTCCTCGTCATTGAATGCGCTTGATCTGGCAATTTCTGGTCAGGGCTTCTTTACTTTGAAACCCTCTTTGACATCTAATCAAAAGGTTTATACCCGAAACGGATCACTGAATGTTGATAACGATCGTTATGTTGTTGACTCCGCTGGTCAATACCTTTTGGTTTATCCAGTGAACGATGACGGTTCTGTGACAGCTAAAGACCTGGATAGTGCCTTGCCGCTACAATTGCCAGTGACTTCTGGAGATCCTCAAGCGACAAGTAAAATTTCTCTTGGAGTTAACGTTCCTGCAGCAGCGGATGTGGTTCTTGATAGGGCGGCTTTTGCTGATGGGTACAGGTTTGATCCTGCAGATCCAAATACGTTTACGAACTCAACATCAATTACAATCTTTGATGATTTGGGTAATCCGACCATTGCCACGATGTATTTCATAAAAACTCAGTCAGCGTCAGCAGATGACCCAACAAACAAATATGATACTCGTCTCGTTATTAATGACACGGTCATTACGCCTGATTTGGTACCTTCTGTTGATGATGCTGGAAAACAGATCTTCATTGATAGATTTGGTATGCAGACGACTGCTGTTCCAGATGATAACTATTTTATCGAAGGTAAAGGCTCAGCACTTTACAAGAAAGATAATTTACAGACCTTAGTTGACTCCCAGCCAGCAAAATTAACTGGTGAAGCAACTGAATTTGATTTCGGTGAAGAGGGTGACCGTTTGGTTGAGATCGTCACAGACCCAATTCAATTTAATGCAACTCGTGAGAGTGGTGATGCAGATAGTCGAGTTTATTGGGGTAAGAATTTTCTCACAGTGAATGTTGATAATGGTGACCAACCAGTTAATATTGATTTGCGACCAGGTAAATATAACGCAACCCAGCTAGCTTCTGAAGTTGAGCGTGCGATTAACGAAGCATACGGAGATGATAGCAAAATCCAGATTGTTCAAAACATTGATAGCACGCTCAGTGTAAACCTTTTCAAACTGAACATTGATGGGTCATCCACTGGTTTGTCTTCACCTATTTCTGTTAATTTGTTAGCTGATAGTTATGTGTCGACCGTTGAAGGCATTACTCTGACTGGCGCATCACCGGATTTTACAAGAGATCAATTTCTTGCTCACTCCCAGGCAAGGGTTAACTCAGCTTTGAACACTAAAGGGAGTACATCTGCAGGAGCAAGTGCGCTTGGTGTAACTAATCAAATGTTTGCCAGATCCGTTGGAACCAAAATGGATGCCATATTAACTGAAACCCAAATTGTGAATCTTAAGCACTCTGTATCCACGTCAACAACTCCGACAACTGGTAATACAACTATATCAGATAAGTACATGGTTTATTCTTACCAAGGTAAGACGCCAAGCGTTAGTGTTTATGATAACAAAACTCAGGTTAGTGCCAGCACCTCAAGTCCAGCATATACTGTCAAGTTTGACGCGACTCAAAATACTATGACAATAAATTTTGGGACATCTTCGCCGCCAATAACAAACAATGAAAAAATTCGTATTGGTGGACAATTTTTGCCTGCTGATGCGATTGCTGCTTCTCATATCAATGGTCGAGAGTTTACAGTGACAAATGTAGACACAACTACTGATGCAAATAATAAGACCGTAACAATCAACACTACGGGTCTATCGTTCCCCGATGATGGCTTTACTCTAACAGAGGCAGACGTTTATGTAATGAGTGACCTGTCTGAGTCTGTTGAGGCTTTTTTTGAGGGTTCTTCAAATGTTTATGAGGGTGCAAAGGTTAATTTTAGTAGTGAAAAAATAGTCATAAGGGAAATTGGCGATGCGAATAAGCATGCCTATAGCGATGCTAATATAGCGGCTCTTACTGGTCATGATGGAATTATTAAAGTTAATGGCGCTCAATTCACTATTAATCAGACAGTCGCAGGAGCTTCTCTAACCTCACTTGATGTTCTTGGTTTGTATACTGCAGGTGCAGGTGGTGTGTCGGCTATGACCACGACTACTGACTGGGTGGATGAAAAAGCGCCCCCCATCAAAATGAATTACAATGAGAGTACTCAAAAACTGGAGTTCACTGTAGATCGTACTGTGCTTGGCACTGGAACAGAGAGCAACTTCAATTCCTTCTCAGTATTTGGCTCGACATTAGCCACTGCGACCAACAATCTTGGAGTGCCTACTCAAGATGATGCTTCAACTGTTTTAATTAGGGGTGGGGAGGTACTGAGAACTGAACCTTTTGTCTCAGATGGCGAGGAAATACAGCTAAATGATAAACGTTTTGGTGTGACGGTAGATTATAACAGTGATACGTCAAACTTTTCTTTTGCTAGCGGCTCCACTGGAGAACTTATTGAAACTAATGGTGCGCTTGACGTTACAGCGCAGCAAAAAGCGTCATCAATCTCTGTTGGCCGTTATTCATTGTCGACTGCTGATGGGTCTGTCATCGATCTTACCGATCACTTCAGTGGTGATAATCACTTGATGTCCGTTGGCAGGTCCAAGAATGATGCGGTTGTGACGGCTGGTACAGGTCTTGCTTCAACCCCTGCAATTTCAATTGGTGACGCTGCTATTGAAGATTTAACAAGTGTATTCCGTTTGTCTAATACTAATGGAGAAAACGTTTTTAACGTTTCTGTTAATGGTATTAGTGGAGTGATTGAAATTCCAACGGGTTTTTATGTTGGCTCAACGTTAGCGGAGGCATTGCAAAGCAGGATCAACCAGATTCAAGATTCTGTTACAGGGGATACCGTCGGTGGTGTGACCGTGAAATACAATGGAGCAACAAATAATTTTACCTTTCAAACTGGAACAACTGGTAACACTTCTACTGTTAAGGTTAAGGGTGCTGCTCGTTTCGGGCTTGATGATGTGGATCTAGGTGTTGGTAAAGTGCCCCAAATTTACAATCTTGTCCAAGCAACTAATGCTGATGGTGTGGCACTTTACGTTGACGCATCAGGAGCTGTAGTGACAACGCCGCCAGCCAATTTGGTTGATGGATACTACCCACTTTATATTGATGAGGGTGAGTTAACATTTAGTAATGGTGGTCAGATACTTAGTCCAAAAAACCTAGTTCATTATGAGCGTCAGGAAGAAGGGTTTTCGATTGCGCTGGACATTGATTTTGGTCAATCAACGCAGTTTGCACAGCCGTTTTCAGTTTTGAATGTTGACCAGGATGGTTTTACATCAGGCCGACTTGATGGTTTGGAAATTGATTCCTCTGGTACCATTCGAGCAAACTATACAAATGGTCAGAACAATCCACTTGGAAAGATTGTTCTTGCCAACTTTAACAACCAGAATGGTCTTAAGCAAATTGGTAACGCAACCTATGTTGAAACGGCAGTCTCAGGCGCAGCCCAAGTTGGGGAGGCGGGTTCAGAAGGCTATGGCAACATTTTGTCTGGCTCTCTTGAGCGCTCAAATGTTGATATTACTGAAGAACTCGTAAACCTAATTACTGCTCAAAGAAACTTTCAGGCTTCGGCTAAGGCAATTGAAACCACGACCACCCTGACGCAAACAATCATTAATATTCGGATGTAGTAAGTTTGTTGTTTAACTCAGTCTAACTCTTAGTAGGGACTAACCTTCATGGATAAATTAATCCACACGGCATTAAATTCTTTGCATTCAGCCCGAGTAAGGCAAAATGTGAGTTCTCAAAATCTCTCAAACGCCCAAGTTCCTGGCTTTAGAGGTGATGAAGTTGGAGGCAGGTTTGGTTCAATTTTTCTGGAGTCAGATATGACGCTAGGGAGCCGTGTTTTCACGAAAAAAAGTGAGCCTGGTTTATTTTCTGATGTACAGGGTGAAATGCGACAGACAGGTGAACAAACTGATGTCGCAATAACCGGAAAAGGTTATTTTCTTATTGAAGGTAAAAGCGGCGAGCTTGGAATGAGTCGTAGAGGTGATTTTACGATTGGCCTCGATAAAACTCTGAGAAATGGTGCTAATGAGGTAGTGTTGGACACAAGTCTAACACCGATTGATATGCCGCCATTTAAAAAGCTTTTTGTGAGTGAGGTTGGCCAAATTTATATTCAGCCTGCCGGTACGCCGCAAGGAACCCGAGTACTAGTAAATCAATTAGCACTGACCTCTGGTGATGAGATCGACTTGGAAAAAGATGTTGATGGTACAATTCGACCAAAAGGTGGTTTTATTAGGGAAGAATTTAATGCCGATCAGAATGTCAGATTGAAACAAGGTTATCTTGAGACAAGTAATGTTAGTGTGTTTGATGAGTTAATTAATAATACTGAGATACAAAAGCAATATCAGCTAAACGTAAAATTGATAGCGCTTGCGAAAGAGATGGACGAAGCCAGTACATCCCTTATGAGACTGCCACAGAATTAAATAATTTTGGCATGATTATTGCTGAATAAGAGCTCCAACCGTACAATGTGGAGCTATATTTCAAATGTCTACTTTTGCCATGCACGTCGCCAAAACTGGCTTGAATTCACAACAAATAAAAATGCAGGTTATAGCAAACAACCTTGCAAACGTGAATACAACAGGTTTCAAGGCTGATAGAACAAATTTTGAGTCGCTCTTGTATCAGGTTTTACGAGGTGCTGGCGAAAACACCTCAGAAAACACTAGCATGGCCTCAGGACTTTCTGTGGGAACAGGAACCCGGCTCCTAAACACCAGTAAATTACATTCTCAAGGCAGCCTTATTAATACAGGTAACTCACTTGATCTGTCTGTTGAGGGTGATGGGATGTTTCAAATTCTTATGCCAGATGGTAAAATTGGCTACACTCGAAATGGCGCATTCATGAGAAATGCTGAGGGAACTGTTGTAACAGCTAGTGGTTACCCTCTCCAGCCGGAGATGACTATTCCTGCCGATGCTGCTACGATTACTGTATCATCTGACGGCATTGTTACCGTTCAAGTTCCAGGCGCAGTTGATGCCCAGGAAGTTGGCCAGATCACACTCGCAGATTTTCCAAATCGCCAAGGTCTACAGCCCAATGGGGAAAGTATGCTTATTGAGACGCCCGCAAGTGGGGGCCCAATAATTGCTAACCCCTTTGCTGAAGGCATGGGAAGGTTAGTTCAAGGGTCACTGGAAAGTTCTAACGTAAATGTAGTCCAAGAATTAGTGGATATGATTGAAACCCAGCGCGCGTACGAGGTGAGCTCAAAAACAATTACTTCGGTCGATGAAATGATGCGCTTTATCGCCCAAAATATTTAAATCTCTACTTTTCAGCAAGGCGTCTGGTTATGAAACTAGTGAATACCAAATTTATACCAATTCTAATGTTTTCAATAACTGCTGGTTGTTCTTCCTATGTTGCCGAAATAGAGGGGAAAGCTTTTGATTCTGTCAGTCCATCTCAGACACTAGCTTCATCAAAGCCATCTAATGGAGCAATATTTCATTCCTCTCAAAATGGACTCTTTGCAACAGACCAGCGCGCGAGACGGGTTGGAGACATTCTGACAGTAAGCTTTAATGAGACTTACGCAGCGACCAAAGCACAAACTGCCAGTTCAACCAAAGCTGACAGCTTTGCAGTCACGTTGCCCACTGGTCTGCCAAATATAGTTACTGGTGGCTTTGATAAAGACGCAGGTGGAAATGGCGCAGGATTAGGAGCAGGTACTACGCGTAGTTTTGCTGGTGCGGGGAATGCTGTGCAATCAAACTCGTTTACGGGCCTCCTGTCAGTAACAGTCGTTCGCGTTTTTGAAAATGGGAACATGGAAGTTGCTGGAAAGAAAGAACTGGTTTTGAACAATGGAAGTGAATATGTCCGAGTTCGTGGTGTTGTCCGTCCAGAGGATGTTTCAGCAAATAACGTAGTCTCTTCAAACCGACTTGCTGATGCCAAAATTTTATACACTGGATCTGGACAAATTGCTGATTCCTCAAAGCAGGGTTGGCTCAGTGAGTTCATGCGCACCGTTTCGCCGTTTTAAAGGGATATATGAAATGTTAGGCAGATTATGCGTTTATATAATACTGGTTGCGTCTTGTTTTGCCTCAACGTTGGGCGTCAGAGCTGATCGCCTGAAAGACATGACATCAATAGCTGGCGTTAGGTCAAATCAAATTGTTGGTTACGGACTTGTTGTGGGACTCGCGGGCAGCGGTGATGGCAATGCCGTTCTTACCCAACAAGCCTTACAGTCGATGATTAGTCAATTTGGTGTTGTAACCAGCGCAGGTAATATGAACGGAAAAAATGCAGCATCAGTAATTGTAACTGCAGAACTTCCACCCTTTATTAAGCCTGGACAAAAACTTGATGTCGTAGTCTCAACTGTTGGTCAAGCTAAATCATTGCGTGGTGGCACTTTATTGATGACGCCATTACTAGGCGCAGACGGAGAGACCTACGCAATTGCACAAGGTAATCTGATGGTAGGTGGGCTTGGAGTGGCTGGTGGAGATGGTTCATCTCTGACTGTGAATATTCCAACGGTTGGACGAATACCGGGTGGAGGAATTGTAGAGAGGATGATCGAGACCACTTTTCTAAAGAATGAAAATCTTCTTCTTAACTTGCACCAAGGTGATTTCAGCACAAGCACCCGCGTGGCGGAAGCAATTAATGAAATTTTTGGTGCTGGTGTAGCTACGGCTCTTGACTCTACTTCTGTGAAAGTTCGTGCTCCAGTAAACCCAGCGGAAAAAGTTTCATTTGTAAGCCTTTTGGAAAATATCCAGGTTGATCCGGATCGACCTAAAGCAAAGGTTGTTGTTAACGCACGGACTGGAACCATTGTTATTGGCGGCGATGTCCGTGTGTTGCCAGCTGTTGTAACGCATGGTTCACTCACTGTCAGAGTAAAAGAAGATCAAAAAATTACGCAAACACAGAATTTAGTTGTAGCTGATGGCACAGCTGCGACAGCCCCTGGTGAGGTTGTTGCTACACCAGATACCACAATTGAAGCAAATGAAGAGCTCGCAAAGGCCTTTGTTTTTGATCCAGGCGTTGAATTGTCATCAATTGTGGATGCTTTAAATGCCGTGGGCGGCACTCCTTCAGATCTAGTTGCAATTTTAGAAGCATTGCGTGAAGCCGGTTCGCTTCGTGCAGAGCTGATAATAATCTAGGGAGGTTTAAAATGGAAAGCCTTTCATCAGTCAGCCCTAAGCTAACGGCTTCGTTATTTCAAAAACAACAAAAAACAAATGACCTAAAGGAAGTGGCAGAACAATTCGAAGCACTGTTTATCCAGCAAATATTAAAACAAGGCCGGTCTGCAAAGCTTGCTGAGGATATCTTGGGCAGTGAAGCAAACGATACTTATACAGGCATGCTTGATCAGGAGCGCGCTCAGCAATTAGCTAAAACAGTGAATTTAGGTATCGCAGAAGCATTAGTTTCTCAGTTCGAACATTTAACTAATACGTCATCTAGTGAGTAGTTGGTAGGGGTATAATGTCCAGTTTATTTGATGTTGGCAAAAGTGCAATCCAGAGTTATCGCCAGTCTTTAGCGGTTACTGGGCAGAATATTGCCAATATAAATACAGAGGGTTACAAACGCCGGACAGCTGACCTTGAAGAGGTTGCTGGAAGTCAGGGCGGAATTACCAGCCTTGCCAATCAATCTGGTCTTGGTGTTCGGGTGGCTGACATTAGACGTGCCTTTGATGGCTTTCTATTAGGAAGAAGTAATTCGACTAATTCAAGTTATCAAAAGGTTGACGTATTCCTTGATAACTTGCGTCAACTAGAAAACACCTTATTGCCCAGCGATGGTGGTTTAAATGAACAAATGGGTCGTTTCTTTTCTGCTATGTCTGACGTGGCAGCGGCGCCAACTGACATTGCTTCAAGATCTGTGGCTATAGAGGTAAGCAAATCTCTTGTCTCATCATTTAACAGTCTCTCTCAACAACTAGAGCAACTCCAAAATGGTGCTCTTGAGCAGACAAAAATAGGCGCTTCTTCATTATCAATTTTTGCAAAAGAACTGGCATCGATAAATTCCAAAATATTATCGTCTGGGCAAAGTGGACAGACACCAAATTCGTTGCTGGACTTAAGAGACAAAACTATAAGCGAGATGTCATCATTAACTTCGTTGAGCGTGGAATATTCGGATGTTGGTGCTGCAAAAGTTAGTATTGGCTTAAGCGGCATGGGTCCTATTTTGGTGGATAACACCGCATATAATAGTGCTGGGTATGTAAGTGCATTTGGAAAACTTCAGGTGACTGTTGGTTCTGGGGCAGTTCTTCGCCCAACCAGTCAAGTTGACGGTGGTTCCTTAGCGGGCGCGGTTGATGCTTTTTCACTTATTGAAGAGGTAAAGAACGATCTTGATAATGTGGCATTTCTTATGTCCAGCGCTGTGAACAAACAGCACGAAAATGGAGTCGACCTTAATGGTAATACAGGAAAATCAATGTTTTCTGTATTTGGTTTGAGCGCAGAGATGAGTCCTGCAGCTAGTAAAGACCTTAGAGTTCAAATTGATGTCAGTGACCCAATGTCATTGCCAAGTGGGCCTCTAACAGCGCGATATAATGAAATGTCAAATAGTTGGACTTTAACTGGGGAAGGACTGGCAAAGCCAATCAAAGGTAAAACGCAACTTCAAGGTCAAGGTTTCAATATTGTTTTAACTGGCAGTCCCAGAGACAATGATTTTTTTGAAGTCACACGTGGGTCATCAGCAGCTGCCAACATAAGTCTTTTGCTTTCCAAACCTCAAGAAATTGCGGCCTCTGGTAAACTGGTTGTAGAAGCTTCAATTAAAAACATTAGTGATGCATCTGTTGATGCGGTGAGCTTGAGCAATGTTAAAAATGAAGAGCCATTTGATGTTTCCAAGACATTAAAGAACTCCCTTTCACCAATTGAAGCGACTAATTTTTTGTCCAGTGGACTTGTTAGTGTAATTCCTGCCGGCACCCCAAGTGCGAAGATTGCATCATTTAACAAACAATCAACAGCTAAGTTTCAGCTTCAGGGGTTGGTTCTTAACAACCTCCAACAGTTGTCTTTCCAACGCACAGGATCAGATAACAATGGTCCGCATACTTTTGATATTAAATATGGCACTGCTTACCCAAACGCTTTATCGTCGGCAAAGTGGACTGATAGCGCAGAACTTTCTAATCTTTTAAATAGTGGAATTCTTCAAAGTACAGCAAATATTTCAATGGCGGATTTGGGTATTCGTGTTTCTGGCAAAGAAGGCAACCTAACACTTGTTTCAGGAAGTGGAAATTTTGTCTCCACTGGAAGTGGGATTGCTGCTGTTTCTGCTGGCGTAGGAACTGTTGCTGCAGTCATTTCTGACACTGTTGCAGCATCTGACTTTCAAGTTTTTACTCGCGAAGGTAGGCATATTGCCGGTACTGCGCTAACTGCAGAGGCTGTAACCAACCTATTAAGTGCAAAAAATGGCTTTTCCAAAGAAGCTGTTTATAGAGGTGACTACTTAAATAATGAGGTTAATGCCTACAGAAATATTTCTTTAAACGTCAGTCGAAGCGATGGTTTGCATCTTGTTGAGAGCGGAAGTAATGGGTCCTTGGCTAGGTCAGTTGGGGGGACTACTAGCATTCCAGCAAATAATGCGACTGCAGACACTTTATCGATTACTATGGCAAATAATGAGACGGCCAACATTACAGTAAATGCTGGCGCTTCAGCAAAGGCGGTTGCTGCTATTGCAAATAAAACATTCAATAAACTCGGTGTGAGTGTTGAGGCAAGGCTTGTGACTGAACTGTATGAGTTTACTGCTGGAACCGTAGAATTTAATATTGAGTCTGAAAACCGGATGCCAGTAAAGGTTAGTGCAGATGTCACTAGCACCAATTTAACTAACTTAGAATCGGCTATTAACCAGTCATCAAGTTCTACAGGTGTGACGGCGTATCTCTCAACCGACAAAGCTCGTTTGATTTTAGAAAGCTCAGCGGGAGAGGATATAGTCTTAAGTGATTTAGGTGCGGCTAGCACAACATTTTCGACGCGTATTATTGACAAAGATAATTTGCCGGTAATTACACCGGTTGGAACTTTAACATCTGCTGGCACATTTGGAACATTAACCCTTGCAACAACAACATTTTCTATCAACAGCCTCTCTGGTGAAGGGACGAATGCTACGGCTGACGTTACTTTAAATAATGGAGCTGTTACTGTCGCAATAAATAAAAAGGGTAATGGTTATAAAGTTGGTGACACCTTTAATATATTAGGATCGCAACTTGGTGGCACGGATGGAGCTAATGATTTAACCATTACTGTTGCCAGTCTTGACGAAAATGCAGTGATAGAAATGGGA
>JAOEUK010000022.1 GCA_028382965.1 Candidatus Puniceispirillum sp. | reverse complement strand
CCTACGTACCTCACTCTCCCTATACTAGTAAAGATAAGAATATACAGGTCTATTGCATTATTCAAAAAGTTTCTAATCGCTGTGAAAGATTATGTGCCTGTTGACAGTGAGTCAGTAACACATAATATGTGAGCCTTGCTGATGTTCAGGTCAGTGATGGTGCATATCTAAGGCATAATAGTGGCTCTCAGCCGCATCATTCTTTGTTTTAAAAACCCCTGAAACCCTAGTATTTTTGTGTAAATTTACTTGGTGGTGATACATTTGGGAGGAACTTTTAAAACATTAAAATAAGATGATTCAATTTATGGACACCTATTAGATGTTTATAACTCTATGACGCTTACAATTTCAAGAATATGTAGATATAAGGTTATTGTTTTTAAGTTTAATACCTTATTTTTTATTTAACGATCTCACCTCTCTAGTCCCTCTCGATCAGAAGGACTTTTAAGTTAATAGTTATATCACTTTCAAAATTATACTGGAGAAAAAAATGAGCTTTAACGTTGGTCACACTACTTTTGGTTTTACAATGCGCGTACCGGATGCGGAGGCAGCTGCGGTTGATGAACTGTTTACAGCCCACGCGGCTTGGATGCAGGAAACACACTCTATTATTGAGGAAGACGGCAAACTCCACACCCTTGAATATTATGTATCAAAAGCCTCAGAATTAAATGATATGATGGACCCCTCAAAAGGGACCACTGGCCACGTAGTTTATACAGTGAACGAAGTTCACAAGGATGATGAGCATTTTGGCAAGCACGTTGAATTAGGACAAAGTTGGGCCCGAATTAATGAGTTCTTTGGACTCTTTGAAAAGTACAACCCATTAGTCACAATGGCGGGAAGAGTTACTTCAAAGCTGTAATATTAGAGAAACTAAGATCATAACTATCCCCTGCCAGTGATATGGTGGGGAATTTACTTGGAGTGCTGCTGAAGAGAAGATGTTTGCCTCCCTCCCAATGACAGAAATACCCCGTCTATTTTAATGATTGAATGACAATTTCTCTGCGCCAGATATAAAGACCAGACAAAATCGTTAAAGCGCTGCCAAATAGCATAATTTCATTTACTTGCTCGCCAAGAATTAAGATGCCGGCAGCCATAGAAAATAGAAGCCGCGTGTAACGAAAAGGGATAACAACAGACATATCACCCAATCTGACAGCCTCAGTCATAAAGAAAAAACCCAAAGAACCAAGGACGATCATTGCTGCAAGTATAACGATTATATCTATATCAGGTACGCTGGCTCCCCCTGTAATAATGAGTAAAACACTACCGCTCAGGATGAATAGCACACACGTATAAAATGTTAGAAGTAGAGTTGAAAAATTTTCTCGAACTAACTTGGTGCTGATATCACGCAACGTCATACCTACTGCAGCAATAAATACAATGGTTGTCGCGATGTCAAAGGTTGCAGCACCAGGTTGGATAATAAATAGCGTTCCTAAAAAACCAATGAAAATGGCTAATACTCTCCTCGTACCAACTCGCTCGCCAAGGAACAAAGCTGCTGCGGCGGTAACCATTAGTGGTACAGTTTGAATCACTGCCCCGATAGTAGATATGGGGACATAGACTAATGCCAAGCACATACTATTAATGGCAATGAGGTCACCAATATTCCTTAAAACCACTGCGGAATTAGTGAGAGGGGATAGTCGAATAGACTCTCCCTTGATACTCATTATCACCCAAAATACTATTATCGAACCTACACCAAAAAAAATCATTATTTGTCCGATGGGTAATGTCTGGCTGGCAATCTTGATCAGCAAATCAGCTAAGGTTAAACAACCCATCGCAGCTATCATCAAGACTATTCCTTTAAGATTTGTACTTGCAGGTGTTTTGGTAGTGATATTGTCTATGGTTTGACCTTTAAATTTATTTTTTAATTTGGATGCTGAACTGAAGGTTCTTCCAATTAGACTAGTAAATCTGTTTGTACTTTTTGCGACGACGCTGAGGTGGCAAGCCATACAAGGTTTAAACACAAATTAGGTTAATCAAACCAGTATTGATTATAAGCATTAACGCATTGAAGAATCCAACGATACAAAAAAGCAAGTAATGAAAAAACAGTGATTGGGTCACAAAGTTTTTTGCCTCTTCCAAATGACAAGAATGACAGCTAGTCCATAAACCTCTGTCTTTTGCTCTCACCTACGACTTTCCATTTCCTTTGTCATTCCTGTCACACACCTATTTAAAGAGATCACAAATACTATCGCTTGTATTTAGACACCAGCTTTGCCTAAACACGCTTATGGGCATTTTAGTAACTCATTGAATTGCAGCTAAAAAACAATTGTTAGTGGTTATCAAAGTCAGAGACTGATCTGTGTAATTGTCTATGTATATATACGTGCGGCAGGGGGATGGATCATGCCCACCCGTACTGATGTACAAACTGATGTACACATCGTGCCTGTTGACAGTGACTCACCTACACGTGGAATAAGTGTAACGCGTATCTATTGATGTATTTGGTGCATATTTAGGAAAATGACTACAACCCCGGGCACCACTTTTTCAATGGCTTAGCCGATATGGCGTTTTGTTAGCTAAAAAATAGATACGAAATAGATACAACCATACAGTGATTTCGGCCCCCTATAGATACCCCCAAATAGGTTTTGATATATGAATGCAAAGGCGTTATTCAGGCGCTATTCCAAAAGAACTTAGCCTTTTCGCCAATCAATGTGACGTCTTCTCCGAGGTAATCAAAGATTGATTGCCTGAAGTTGTCAGCCTCTTTGTTTCCAACCAAGAGCCGCAAAGACTTTATTACCCGTGTTATCCAAAGTTGATTGTGATCATATTTGGCGATCCACCTTTGATTTCGATTTAGGAACTGAAAAAACCATTCGGATGCTTTTATCAAGTTAGCTTGGGCGGCTGGGATTTTTTGATTTCGTCAATGTCTAGGCTATATAGCACTGGCGCGCCGTGAACTGATCCACTTGGCTCATCCAAGGGAAACAGCCACTGCATATAATCATGTGTCTGCTCTGCCTACTCGTCTGAGAATGCCAAAACCATTGAGAGAATTCTGCCTCGGTGATCAGGCGTTTTGCCTTCAAGAAATCCAGCGATGTCCATGTCAGAACTCTGGCCAAAAACTGATGTAAAATCGATGCTTTTTAGGTTGCATTGAGCAGTGCAACCATTGTGATTGCGCGCAACCAGATACAACCAGTAACGATGTGTCCCCTTTTTGTTGCTGAGCAAAGGTTCTCAAGTTGCGCCTTGTGTGAAAAAACTAATCAACATTAGTTAATGTTTTTACAGGCTCTTATTTTGATACGACCTCTTTGCCAATTATCAACGAAAAAAACATGCAAGCCTTCAGCAGTTTTTTTATTACCAGATTTTTTTTTATTTTCCCCAAGAGTTACATATTTTGGAGGTTTTGCTACCTCACCATCGTTAATGAATGAATGAAAATAAGGCATTCGGCCGACAAGGCTGCCGGAGGTTTCAATAACAAGGTTAGCTTCAGTCTGTAAGAACAGCGGAGAAGAAATACCGCCAGTTCTCCAACTATTCTCTAAAAAATTAACACGCCCATCAGTCACTTGCAGCGCACCTCTGCCAAGCATCTCAATTCTTAACGTTTCTATTGCTTGACGTGAAATATTGAAAAAACACTTCATATTTAAAGTTGTCAGAATTTCAACATCAGAAAAATCAAAAAATGTGGGAGCTCTTTTTAAACTATCCAGAAGTTCGCTATTAATCTTGACGCCGTAGCTGATGATTTTATCAGACTTTTTAAGTTTTTTATTTGTTTCTGTTTTTGCATTGCTCGAGTCACGAGCCTCTACAGGTAAGTTAACGATTAATAATACCATTATCAGAAATATTAAAGGCATAAGAAACTTTTCTCCATTAGTTAAGAGCAGCCTTCAGCATTTGTTATAAAAATTCCTGTTAGAGAGCGATTTTCAGGTAAGGAATATGACGAAGGCGGCCATTAAGGAACAACAAAGAAGAAAATGGAACCTAAACAAATAGGTGATTATAAAACCGTGGTAACCTTGGTGATTGAAAAATATTATTGGCAATTAGATCATGGTCTAGCCCATAAGCTTTTTCAAGGCAGGCAGCACAAACAGAGCGATAATCTATAGATGATTGCAAATCTCTTTCCTCGAACAGGTCTTTTTTTCTAAGACCTGGCCATTGCGAAATAACAGCACCTCCCTTTAACAAGCCACCCGCTAACAAGCCAGCAGATCCATAACCATGATCTGTACCAGTTGACCCATTAACTTTAACTGTTCGGCCAAATTCTGTAAGCGTGAGAATAACTGTGTCCTTCCAACGGTCTTTTAACCCAGTTTTAAAACCTAATAGTATGTCATCAACTTTGCTTAGTTGGCGATGATGCCTCCCATTATCAGCGCGCTGGTCAGCATGCGTATCAAATTCACCTAAAGTTATCACAGCCGCCGCTGGCCCCTCATCCAAGGCCATTTTGGCACCTGCATATTTAGCTAAGCTAACATTATCTCGCGCCACAGGCCCCTCTTTCAAAGCATTTTTTGCCGCAATTTTATCAAATACTTTTGAGATCTGTTCACTGTGATAGGCGCTGAGTAAATTAGTTAGTGTGGCCGATGGTTTTGTTGATCCTCGGATACTTGCTGGATAGTAATTATCAACATCAGCCTCTCCACGTGAAATTAGTGGCATATCCATGGATAATGCGCGACCAGGCAAACCTGCAAACTCGAGTGCACGGCCAAGCCACCCTGACTTTGATGCAAAGGGAACCATATTTCCCGATTGTACAACATTCTGCCCTTCAAAATGGGATCTTTTCGTATAAGGGAAAGCGGTTGCATGAACAATAGCTGCTTCACCATTGTGCAACATTCTACCAAATCCACCCAAAGAAGGATGAAGCCCAAAAAATGGGTTAAGCGCAATTGGAGCGCTTGTTATCAATTCTCCACGCATTTGGTGAAGATCAGTGTCACCTAATGGCGGAACAGCAGCAAGTCCATCCATTCCACCTTCAAGGACAATGACTACAACCCGGCCCCTTGGCAATTCCTTGGTCCAACCATGAACAGGAAACCCTGATAGCGCTAAACTCGCACCTGATGACCATAAAAAATTTCGACGTGACAACATTCTAAACGTCTCCCATCATATCTTTGCTACAAGCCAATAAAATAAATTTTTCTTCTTTTGTCTTTGCTTGATTTATAAGTTTGATAGTGGCTTCAGTTGCACCAGCACGAGCAATCATGGCATCCAAATTAGAATCTGGTTTTCCATGTTTAAACATCATCGATGATAATAATATTCGCCGTTCCATATGTTCTGATGAAATCCAGTCCTCACCATATACTGAAAATCCATCAGGCTGGCGGCGAGACCAAAAATTTTGTCCTAGCTCTTCCATAATTTTTCTGACTTTGCTTTCACCTTTGGTGTGGACCCCTTGAAACACATCTTCCCAACCATAAAAAAGCGTTCCACCGGACACACGGGCCAATGCAAGGGCCCAAGTTAATGGCCATTGTAATTTTGGGCTTGAGGCTAAGGCGGCTCTTTCAATTACAGCTTTGTGAACGGCCGGCAAAAAACCGTTTGAACGCCGCCAACTATTTGCAACATATTGTATGTCTTCAATATCTGGAGTGTCAGTAATAAAATGCACACATAGTTTTCGAGACAAAAAATCAATGGTGAATTTGGATCTTGCTAAGTCATTCACAAAAAGGCGAAGCGCTTTTTTTCCAGATGGATAAACAACACCCATAACAATTTTTGTGCCCGGTTCAGCTCTTCTCTTAAAATAGGCATCATTCATATCAGAAATGCCAGCCTCTCGAAAATGTTTTGCATATTCTTTGTGGTTAAATACATCACCCCAGCCAGCCAATATTTTAGCTGCATTGTGGATATCTTCTTCTGAATAGGCAGCCAAAGGTGAAACGGTATGCAACTCCATTAATTCGCGCGCAAGATTATCATTTAAGCCAAGTTGCTTATTTTTGTTTTTGTTCTTCTTGGCTCTAATAGAATTTTCGCCAACACTGTAGACATTATCGAGATAAGTAAGCATTGCTGGATGGCGGGTGACTTCATACGTAAGGTCGTTAAAATAACCATCAATTCCATTGCCGATTACATCTTGATAGAGGTGTCCCATATAAATTCTAGTGCCGTTGGTGTCACCAATTGTGAAATGATTAATCCAGAAATGGATAAAGCGCTGCCTTACTGGATCAGCTCCGTAGATAGCCTGGTGAACAAAAGCTAAACGGTCATAAAAATCAATTCTATGCTTTCTTTTGTTCCTATTTTTAAGCTTGGATTTATCAGTCTTGGAAAGGTATAAGCTTTCTTCAATCCTTTCTTTTTCTTTTCTGTAATCACTAGCAAATTTTACACGAGTTTGTAGATCATATATGTGTTCATCTGGCCAAGGTTCAGGGAGCTTCTCCATTTGATTAAATTTTCGCAACCCAACTCGTGGAGCAGGCGATTCAAGCTGACTAATTGCTTGGCCGACTTCATCCTTATCTAACGTTTCATTTGGATTATATCCAAACCCAACACGGTGCATCAGTCTCATTTTGAAAACATCCCAAAAATTTAATTAAGCATCAAAAGCAGATATTAAAGACTACTGAATAATTTTCAGTAGTCAAAAAATATTAAAACAGACAATCTATAAACTAAATGCCCAGACCCCAGCGCCGTGCTCAAACCACCTTTATAAATAAATTCATTCCGAAATGGAGAAGGGCCTCAGTAACCCGGTCCGTGGTCATCGGTCCATAGCCTATGGACCTTAGTTCAGGCAAGGTTGCAGGTAAAGTTTTGATGGTTGACCTTATGTGATGATCTGCTAATCTGTTGTTATGGTTAGATTCAGTTGCGAATTGGCGCTTAGTTAAGGCTCCGAATCACTCTTCAATCACTCCAACTGCTTCAAGGAGATAGGTTTAAGTTACTGATTTTAAAACATTTTAATATTTGACGTAGGGAAGTGTTGAGCAAACTGTAATCCAAAACAACTCCTATTTAATCAGCCGTAATGGAATTTTTTATTATTCTCGCCGTATTCCAGCAGTCATCCGTAAGCAGTTCGGCAAAGATCGTGTAATTCACCCCCTCCGAACTAGGTCGCGTACTATAGCCCTCCATTCAGAAAAATTACTGTCTGTTGCCTTTAATGAAAAAGACAGTTCGGCCCTATCCATTAATAGAAATTAATTTATTAAATTAGCACAGCAGTCAGGATCAAAATGTTGGACTTTGTATTCGAATATTTATTAACCATGCAAACACTTGTATTAATTTTAATCATAATAGGACTTAAAAGCTCGATCAAATTTGTTCCGCAAAATCGTGCTTATGTGATCGAACGTTTTGGAAGATATCAGTCTACAAAAGAAGCTGGATTAAATTTTATTCTTCCCTTCATTGATCGTATTTCTGCTAATCGTTCTTTAAAAGAAAAAGCTGTCGATGTGCCCGAGCAAAGTGCCATTACTAAAGATAATATTTCCTTGTCTGTAGACGGTGTACTTTATTTTCGTGTGCTTGATCCTTACAAAGCAACTTATGGCATAGATGATTATGTATTTGCTGTAACTCAGCTGGCACAAACCACGATGCGCTCTGAGTTGGGTAAAATGGAGCTTGATAAAACGTTTGAAGAGCGTGACATATTAAACACTAATATCGTGGCTGCAATTAATGAAGCCGCAGGCCCATGGGGTATTCAAGTGCTTCGTTATGAAATAAAAGACATTGTGCCACCTCAGTCTGTTATGGAAGCCATGGAAGCACAGATGAAAGCCGAGCGGGTGAAACGTGCCCAGATCCTTGAGTCAGAGGGTGACAGACAATCGGCTATTAACCGGGCAGAGGGAGCAAAAGCTTCGGTAGTACTAGCAGCCGAAGCAGAAAAAGAAGAGCAAGTTTTGCGCGCAGAAGGTGAGGCCAAGGCGATTGTAGCCATTGCATCAGCCCAAGCAGAATCTCTAAGACAAGTGGGTAAAGCAGCGGCGACTGAAGAGGGTCAGAAAGCCGTACAGCTTGATTTAGCAACCAAGGCAATTGAAGCCAAACTTGCGATAGCGAAAGAATCGTCAGTGGTTTTGTTACCCGATGCCGGTACTGATGCAGCCAGCATGGTTGCTCAGGCGATGACGGTTATAACCACGCTTAATAAGAACGTTTCGAGCTAAAAAATGAATTGGATCAACAATAATTTGTCCGAAAGTTTGATTATTGCTGGTTTAGCATTGCTTGTCATTGAAGTTGTGGTTTTGGGTTTCTCAACCTTCGTCTTATTTTTTGTTGGTCTTGCAGCTGTGGTGGCAGGGGGGCTTATGGCCTTTGGTCTTGTTCCAAATTCAATGCTCAGTGCATTGTCCAGTGTGGGAGTATTAACAGCTTTATTAACCATGCTTTTGTGGCGCCCGTTAAAGTCTATGCAAGGCAAGGTTGAAAGTAAGAGAGTTACAAGTGACTTGGTTGGACACAGTTTTATCTTAAATGAAGCTGTGTCTATGACCAAAAACCCTGCATACCGGTATTCAGGTATCGAGTGGAGTCTTAGCAGCGAGCAAGAATTGTCGGCAGGCACTCTAGTTGAAGTGACTGGCGTTGCTGTTGGGAAATTCATCATTCAAGCAAAAGTTTCATAGGCCTTTGTTTTTTATTCCAATGCCTATTGCAAAATCCATTTGTGCGAGCAATCCTATTCAAAGGGCTGTGGCCTTTGAATAGGCTGCTGTTGTTTAGATGATGAGGCATGCTGGTATGGTTCAGGTAATTATTACACTTCTATTTTCTGTAGTATTAGGCGCAATGGCATTTGCCGACCATTTGAAGAAATTACCTCCTGAGAAGCGCTATCTTTTCACAAATTTCGGGTTGAAAGGTTACCCGCAACGTATGGCAATTTAGCAATACCCAAAGCGCAAAAGCCATCCGAATTAAATTACTCAGCGCAAAAAAAAATACCAAAGTTGACGAGTTGCTGCGTTCCAGCGATTTACTGTCTATGATAAAGTATGAAAAGGGTGCGATAGTCATTGGTGCCGCTTCTACTAAAATTAAAAAAGACGATAAGATTTACGGAATGTCCATGTCCAAGGGACTGATTGGTTACTTTGTGGGGCACGCCGTATGTGAAAAACACATTTCAAGTTTGGATGATATTGTTTCTCAATACATCCCAGAAACTGCACACACCATCTATGAGAATGCAAAGATAGGTGACATGATTAAGATGTCAGCTGGAGACAAGCCTATATGGAATCCTACTTCTGAAATTACACCCCAGTACCCATCAAAATCTCACGACTTCAAAAAAAGGACTAAAGGGTCGAGTTTTTGTTCTTGTTGATTTCAAAACCCATTATACCCTAGTTCAACCGGTCATAGAGCAAATCAATAAATTTCCTGACTTTTAGCGGCAGAAACCTTTTATCAGGATAAATTGCGTAAATAGCGCGTTCTGGCAAACACTCATATTCACAAAGCAATCGGTTTAACGCCCCACTCTCTATATGATTTTCCACTGCGAAAGCTGGAAGTCTTGCAAAACCAATGCCTTTTAATGTGCTCTCTACCAACATTGCCAATCTGTCCACGTTGTAGCCTTTTCCATGCGCATGACCAATGCCTTTTGTCATCCATCCACCGATAACATCAATGATGTCTAATGGACATTCTACGGCTCTTAATCTGTCTCTAAGGCTATGCGGTAACCCATGCACAATAAAGTCATCACCGATTACTTTTTTTATCCACTTGTTCAGTGCAGCACTGGCTGAGTTAGCATTACATATCTTACCATCACAGTAGCGTGGAAACGCATAGCTACTATCATGCTGTTGTGTGCGTTTAGCTGCCCACAGGGATGCTCCAATCAAAGGTATATGCCTCGCGCTTCGGTAAGGCATCAAACTTGCCCCCGGGCACTACTTCCAAAACAGTTATATAAACAGATCGCAAACGTTTTAGTTTCACTATCTTCAAGACGATGAGGAACTACTTCAGAACCCGAACGATGTTAGAAGAACATATTTAGCGTCAGCGTGACAGCGTCATCATCCGATAGCTGTCCAAACGCTGAGGATAACGTGCGCGCATTATAAAACTGACTAGACAATTTCAAGCTGGTAAAATTATTGAAACGGCGCGAGGCTTCCAAAGAGACTAAAGATTGATCGGCTTTCCGGTCTGTGGATGCAAGAAACAGGATATTGCTATCAGCAATGTCATTAAACACTAGCCGCACCCCGGCTACACCAAATTGATTGGCCGCGGCCTGTGGACGATCATCATGCTGAATTTCGCCAACCAAGCCAATGTCCCACATTGTTTCAAATGGCCCGTAATAAGTATATTCAATGCCCACAACAGCCGCCACAAAATCATGCTTATCTTGTAAACTACTCTGGGTACCAAGAAGGCTTTCCCATTTGAGTAATGTTACATCACCCGTGTATTGGGCTTCTAGCCCAATTGATTTTTGCATGGCATAATCAGGACTTATTGAACTGCTGACAGATAATATAGGATCACGGGCGGTGCCGTAAAAAACGCTACCTGCGACATCCCAATCACCAAAAAAGCTGGATAAGCGCGCCGCAAAATCATCAGCATTCTTGCCGTCTTTACGCGCATATTGTGCAACATTGACCGGCAGTCCACTGCTCGGATGCGCGTCACTATCATTAAATGTTTTTTCGCGGAAACCAGAAATATACCAAAGTTGAAGATCACCAATATCTAGATAACGCTCAGCGGATATGGATAGCGCTCCTAGTTTGCCTGATTTACCTTCATTAGCTGCGGCATCGGATTGGTTTATTACATCAACAACATTTTTACTTTCTGCCTTACCCCAAAATTCCTGACGGTTACCGAGAAAAACATCAAACCCAGCAAAGGGTGTACGAAGATAGGCCTGACGCGCTTCTATAATACGACGGCCACTATCTTTATGATCCGCACGAGCAATTAATTCAGCAACAATCCGACCATCGTCAAAATCATGAAAGGCATCGATCTTTAATTCGGCCGAACGCCCTTCTGACGCTGTACCATCAGAACGATCAGGATAAAAATCCAGCCGTGATGATAGCCTACTGTTAAGCTCACCAGAAAAAGCCGGTTGTACTAGTAACAGGACAAAAGCAAAGCTGCGAAAAGCAAACGCCATTATCGTGTTCGTTTTAATGCGGATTTTTCAAAATCACGTTTGTTCATACCAGTCTGCAATTTCCAATTTGCAAACAGCAATTCCGTTTTCTTGCCTGTCTGGTGATTTGTCATAACCAAGCGGTTAGAACGCCAGAATTTATTAAGATATTGATTATAATCTTCATAGTATAAGGTTTTCAAAAGTGCATCTTTGCGGTCAAAGAAATCAATTTTATGGACGCGGTACTCAGACTTATCCACCCAGACAATCTGGCGCTTATAACCACTTTTTGGATCAACCGGATCATATTCAACAACAAAACAGTCAAGACCACTCAACTCTTCATCACGCAAATAGTTATAGGTATATTTTTCAACTTCCTGACTGGCGATATCTTCATATGAAAATTCACTGCCCATAAAAGGACCTGCCTTATTTGACGAAGCGATACGCTTAACGCGTTTTAAGGCCGGCAGATATAGCCATTGATCGTCAGAGTCAGCCTTTTTAGTATGGGATAGAAAAGCTGTGCCGCGAACATCACCAGGACTATCAAATATGACCAAAGACTTGTCACCTTCGACGTCACCCTCAAACGTTCTATTACGGATTGCACGTTCAGTTGATTGGCCATATTTATCCATTAAGACCATTGTCATCTGTGCAGTTGAGTCCCTAAACCCCTTATCGCGCCTATCAGCTTCGATCGCGATTTTAAGTCCTTTTTCAGACGAGGCAAATACCCCTGTTGTAAAACAGGCAGAAGATATAGCGACAAACATGGTGGCAGTAGCGAGTTTCATTTTAGTCCCCTTAGACGACATCATGAACTTAAACATTTTGTGGAGCTTCCTTTACACCCATTACCAGTGCGGTTTCTTTTTTATCCTTATCAAGGGCAATCAGCAATGCAGGGAGCAAGGTCATATCAGCAATCAAAGCTATAACAAGAGCTATACCTGTTAACATTGCCATATAGCTATTTACCCCAAAAGTTGACTGCGCCAGAATAGCAAACCCAGCTGTTAGAATTAGGGTTGTAACAACAAGTGCCGTTCCGACACCATTAAAGGCCGAAATAACCGCATCATGCGCTGACAGTTTTAATTCGCGTCGTGCAATCTGATATTTGCTGAGAAAATGAACGCTATCGTCAACCACAACACCAAGGGCCATGCCCGCAACAACAGCGACCGCCATATTGACTTGCCCGACAAGCAAACCCCATAGACCAAAGGCTAGACCAGCAGGTAGCAAATTCGGTATCAAGCTGATAATGCCAAGTCGGACATCACGCAAGGCGATCAGAATAACACCGCTAATGAGAAATACGGCAACGAGTGTTCCCAGCAGCATACTTTGAATATTCCGCTCAGAAATATAGGCAAACATCACAGTAGGGCCTACAGCCGTTACTTTGAAATCAAGCTCATCTGCAAGGTAACTTTCAGCCCGTATAATCCAGGTACGAAGTTCATTCGTGGTCATATCATCAATTGTCACAATAACCTGAGTTGATGATTTGCTGATATCAAGTTGATTGTTCAGATCCAAACCAAATGGCAAGGATAGCTCATATAACAGCAGATATTGGGCGGCAAGTTCACGGGTATCAGGCACCCGATAGAAATCTGGATTACCCTCGTTAAGATCACGGTTAAGACGCTTAAATGTGTCTGAAATAGATTGTACATGTGTTACCACAGGCTCGTTAAGAGCCCAGGCGGTGAAGTTAGATACTTTTTCTATAAAAGCTGGATCGCTAACACCATTAGACTCTCCAGAGGGTAAACTGAATTGTACCTGGTTAGCGCCTGTTAAATTGCTACTTATCCAATCTGTATCCTGCCGATATTGGACTGACTCATCAAAATATTTAACAAAATCATCATTGATTTCATTCAGGGGAATAAGTGCAAGGATACCAACTGATATGATAACACTGACAGCTAATACTGACTTGTAGCGCGAAGCTACATAGACACCAAGTTTACCCATTTTATCATCAAGCTTTGCCAAAGTGGCTTTTGATTTAAGCGGCACAAAACTGATCAGAATAGGTAAAAGAACGATTGAATAGATCCAAGCGGCCATAACACCTATAGCTGTTATGTTACCTAGATCGTGGAATGGTGGTGAGTCTGAAAAATTCATCGATAAAAAACCCAAAGCCGTTGTCAAACTGGTTAGAAAAATAGGTTTTCCATTCACTCGTATGCTGTAAAGCAAACTGTCCCGTTGACTATGTCCTGCTCGCATTCGATTAAACATACTTACCAATAAATGGATTGAGTCCGCGACAGCAAGAGTGGTGATAATCGTTGGCGCACTGGCTGATGGCGGCGTTAGTCCAATACCCATCCATCCACCAGCACCCATGGCAACCAATATACTCGGCACAACAACAAACAGCACCAGAACAGTTGCCATTACCGATCTAAGCAAAAGGTAAGCAACAATCAAAATAACGAAATACATGGCCGGTACCAATGTTGCCATGTCCAGCATAGATGATTCCAAAAAAGCATTATTAAGGAATATAACACCACCCAAGCGAATCTTTACATTATGTTTGGCTTCAATCTCGGCAGCCATCTCGCGCGCAGCTGCAGCCACAATGGCAACCTCGTCAGAACTTTTGCCTGGCATCTGAATGGTCGCATTTACAGATGTGGCCCGATGTTGCTTATCATGAATTTTTCCTGCAAGAGCTGGCTCGGTTGAACTCACACTATCAACCAAAGCTTGCTCATCAGAGCCAATTGACATCGCATCCATATACAGATCACGAACAATCAGGTCATCACCGTCAACCTCGGTATGCTGATAATTTGACAGACTGTCGACGCGGATGGAAAAAGGAAGTTGCCATGCAATGTCGGTCAACTCCTCAACAGCGGCCAGCACCTCAGGCGTATTCGCCTTGCCTGAAATTGGATCAACAGCAAAGTTAACGTTGTCAATCTTGGTATAGGTCTGCTGGATTTGCTCAAATGCTTTAAGCTGAGGATTCTCCTTGCCAAAAAACACTCTATAATCATTATCGAAATAGAGAAACTGAGCGCCTGCGGCACCAAGTAAAGTTAAAGCTGTAACAAGACCCAATACTAGCAATCTATATTTCAGAACCCATTCGCCATAAGAAGCATTTTTCTGCATCATTAAAACATCCTTTAAAAACGACCAACTAAACCGCATACACACATAACACAGCCTAGTGCTAGTTCGCGGGACATGTTATGTTTTTATATTCATTTACATTTTTAGATAGCTCACCACTTAAAGTTGTAAATGCTGTGCGCTGCATCAATTTGAAATGTGGTTTGAAAGGTTGGCAAAGCTTTTACCCCTTTGTATTTGCCTGTGCCGCTGGTCAAATTCCCTTTGCCGATTCCTGTGCTCGGATCAATCGCTGCAATCCATACCGAAGCATCTCCGTCTGGGTCGACTGATTCACAAATGCCATTAATCGACGAGGGTGCTTGCTCTCCCGTTGCCATCAACATAGTGAAATGGCAAGTTGCCATGGTTGCAGTGGGCCAGCCCTCAGGTGCGTTTTGATATTGCCAAAAATCTTCGGCAATCATATGAACGATTGATCCAGATTTTCCTTCAATAGTTTTTGAGGAAACAATGCTGGAAAAGCCTTGGCCGTTATAGTGACTGTCAGCGAGAGCAACTGACCCTGAAGCCACTAAAATTATCGCAGTTAATATTCCATTAATGTTGTTTTTCATTTAATTTCACCTTTTAAAGATAGTATTTGAACTAAAAATATCAATTAAACACACTCAATTTAAATAGATAGGCTCAATAGTGCATTGCCACAGTGCAATTAACGCACTGTGCAATGCCGCTTGAAGAGCACACCTGAGTAACCCTTTCGCGTTCATATATCGAGAACCCTTTTGGGGTATCTATTGGGGAGGGAATCGCTGCACTGTGGTATCTATTTAGTATCTATTTTCTAGCTACCAAAGCGCCATATCAGCTAAGTCATTGAAAAAGTGGTGCCCGGGGGCAGGCTTGCCATTTTGTCAAAGTCTGTGTGACTGAGGTGTGACCGGTATGTGACCAAAGTTGATCGCGTGGGGTCTCCCCATGCTCAATGGGAGTGACACACCTCCACGGTCGCTCAGACATGAGTGGGGACGCCTTAGATACCATCACCACTCGAGTATGGGTGACACCAAAATATCCGACGGTTTGTCTGAAAATTGTCTGGATGGGGTCATTTC
>JAOEUK010000021.1 GCA_028382965.1 Candidatus Puniceispirillum sp. | reverse complement strand
GTTAACGTTAAAAACCGAATTTTGGCTTTTAGTAGTAAGGGCAAACAATCTTGGCTGGTTAAGTAAATTTATGCATGTGGGGAGATCATCGTGTATTTTAACATTGCTTAGCGCATGATAATCCAGGCCTGCTCGTCGACATGATTTTTCGTCTAGTGTAAACCCAAGAGGCTTAATCAAATGTAAACGGCTGCCACTGTTTGCTGATAGCCGGATTATGTTGCCAGTATTTGGGGGAATTTTGGGTGAGAACAAAATGATATCAAACATTGGATTAGAATGCCTTACAAAATAGACGTTAATAGCATGTGATCATTAATCACTGGTCGTTGAGGCAAGCTAAATTTTATCACCTATTCAAACAAAAATAGCCAGCCATAGGAAATAATAATGGCTGGCACTGCAGAGTAAATTGTTGCAGAAATAGTTGCCTACCAGACTTTTGCTTTGCTCATTGCTGCTCCACCGTCAGCATTGAACAGCATTTTTGACGTTATGGGAAACGAAGAAATTGACTGTAAAGAAAAGGATTATTTTAATGTAGGCCTAAGTAATGGTTTTGAATATAGTGTCATTAATTTTGGGCTTTTGTCTGTTTATTGATTGGCTGGAAATTAAAATTGCGATCAGAGTTAGAACGCTTCCGGGCTTAGCAAAGCTATTGTATTGGCCGCCTGTAGCTGGTTAGGGGTTTGATCTAGATTAAATATTATGTTCAACTTTCTAAATTTAGGACTTCTAAACTTAATGATGATGTCTTGTGCACAAACAACTGTAACCTATCAGTTACTTGCGTTGGTGGGATGTTAGGCTCTAGTTTTTGTGGATGATAACAAGTGATCAATATGGAAAAACAACAGCACGACGTTTTAACTTTTGCTTCGCCAATCTTGCTGTTTGGAGCGTCGCCAATTGCAGAGCTAACTCCGCATCTGTTAGATGAATTCAAAAACTGGCCAGTTATTGCGGCAGATGGAGGCGTAAAAGCGGCATTGAATACTGGCTTTCTGCCTCAAGCAATTATTGGTGATATGGACTCTGTCGATCGATTGGGAGATTTGCCAAAGTCCATACGTCAAATTTTGTTATCTGGGCAGGATGATACTGATTTTGAAAAATGTCTTAAGCTAATAGATGCACCATTGATTGTTGGGTTTGGTTTTTTAGATGGGCGCTTCGATCATTCGCTGGCGGCATTAAATGCGCTAGCACGTTTACATCATGACAGGCCTATTTTCTTAGTTGGGGCAAATGATGTTTTGGTAAGGCTATGTGGTGATTTTCAGGTGACTGTAAATATTGGAACCCGGTTTTCCATTTGGCCTCTTGGGTGCCAGCATTTCTTAAGGTCAACTGGTTTGGAATGGGCACTAGATGACTTGACCATGGAGATGGGCCGGCATTCAGGTACATCGAACAGATCCACCGCTAATAGAATATCGATTGCCGCGGGCAAAGGTGATGGTTATTTGGCGATTGCACCACTTGCTACATTTGACAATATGTTAAAAGCGGCGCTTCAATTGGCGTGAATAAACTCGGCCAATTTACACGCAAATACTATGGTTTAGGATTTACCAAAATTTAAATCCCAATTGAGTGTCTGCAGTTCAATCGATGTTGCGTCGTATGATCACTGGCCTTATAGTAATGTTATTATCAACGCCAATAGAAGTGAGTATCAATATGCATAATCCCACCTCCCCATCTTTAGGAAACGCCCGCGTTCCAGTGCTCACTAACACGATGTTGGATGGAATAATGCCGTCAAACTACGTTTTATGGCGCATCGCAGGCATTCTCCCAATTTCAACGCACATGACGGCAAAGGCACTTCTTGTTGTTGTTGGAAGCTTGCTATTGGCAGCCTCGGCACAATTTAAGATTCCTCTCTATCCTGTGCCTGTGACTGGTCAAACTCTTGTGGTGCTGCTGATTGGAATGACTTATGGCCCTCGTCTTGGTGGTTTTACAGTTGCCACTTATTTACTACAAGGCTCGTTAGGCTTGCCCGTATTTGCTGGTGCTGGATTTGGTATTGCGACACTACTTGGTCCAACTGGGGGATACTTATTTGGCTTTTTAGCAGCGTCAGTTGTTATGGGTCTCCTAGCTGAACGTGGCATGGGGCGGCACATTATTAGTACGCTAATCGCTATGATTATTGGCAATGCAGTTATTTATGTAATGGGCGCATCATGGCTTGCGAATTTCATTGGTGCTGAAAAAGCTCTTGCAGCTGGTGTGCTGCCATTTCTTTACGGGGACGCTTTGAAGCTGATGGTTGCAGCTGGTCTAATGCCTTTAGCGTGGCGTCTTGTTAAAGGCCTGCAAAAATAGGTGAAATAGAATTTTTAAAAATGATATTGTAAACATTATTTTGTCCCAACAATTGCTGGGACATTTTTTTAAGGGTTACAATTTTCCATACATTCTATTTCCGATTATTATCATTCGCTGGTATTTCAGGTGCTGTTGGGCCATCTCCAAGTATTTCAAAATCCTCAGGCAAATTTGTTATGTCAAGTATTTCGGCCTCGCGAGACGTATCGATGATATTTAGCAGGTGTTCTTCTGGGGTTTCACCCGCACTATGTAAAATTGTTACTGCAATAACCGTGGCAATACTGCTTGAAACAACTTTGGCCTTTTCAATTTTAGGCCTCACAAAAGGAATGACGCGGCATTTCTGTTGTAGGTCATGGTCGGTCATGTGAATGACAATACTCCTCTGACGAATGGGTGTCTAAAAAATGAACGAAAACTATGGCAGAACGAAGATATTGATTTTTTTAAAGATCCGTACTTTGTTGTGATATTGCACCTTACATACTAGATCTAGTGTGTCTTGTTTCTTTTTTCAAGGAAAGAAAAAAGTGTTGTTTTTGTAATTTTCTTTACGGGCCAAGTTGACGGTAACTATATCTGATGGAGTTTAATTTTTGCCAAGCTGACTAGGTCTGTTATTTTATTTATGCTTAACTTCTATTATGTTTAGCATAATTTTATTTTTCATTCTCAAGAACCTTACGCGCGACCCTCATGCACTCTAAAGCCTGAGGAACACCACAGTATATCCCAATCACGTGAATAATGGCTCGTAATTCTTCACGGCTAACACCATTCTTAATCGCTCCACGGCAATGCAACTCCCATTCAGTCATTTTACCTAATGCACCAATCATACTTAAATTCATCATAGAGCGAGTTTTGGCATCAATTACTTCGTCCCCCCATCCAAAGCCCCAGCACCAGGTGGTCATCGCTTCTTGAAATGGGCGTGAAAAATCATCTGCATCATCAAGCGATTTTTGCACGTACTCTGACCCTAAAGTTGCTTTACGTTTTTCAAGTCCAATTTCAAAAAGATTTTTTTCCATGGGTTTCACGTTCTCTTTCAGTATAAATTACAGTAGTAGTGTCGATGTATTTTTTTTAATTCGCGTATAATGGAGTTAAGCAAGGATTTAAAATTAACGCTGGAAGTTGGTCAGTTAACAAAGTTTTCGGCTACGGATTACAGCGGTGTCATGAATTTAAAATTTTAGAGTACATAAATTAGATTAAAATGAAGAATTTGCAAATTAAATGATAAAGTATTCTGGGTTAAAAATTGTTAAAAACCGAACTCAATTTGGAGTAATCTTACGATTAAAATGCAAATCCATATCGAATTACCTGATGATTTTTTCGTTACAAGCAGATATTCTAAGTTAATGTTAGTTCTTTAACCCCATTGGCATTAGTTTTTACTAAATTTTTCAATATAAAAAATGAGTTCGCAAAAATGAATATTTTCAAAAGTGTTAAGGATGAGATATTTGTTCCAATTCATCCTGCCGGGTGGCCATTTATTTTCTTATTTGTTCTAAGTTCTGTAGCTATAAGCTATTTTTGGGTACCATTCTTATTACCAGGTAGTTTTTTGTGCCTGTGGTGTGTCTATTTTTTTCGTAATCCAAAACGTACAACACCTATCACAGATAACCTCGTAATTTCACCTGCCGATGGACGTGTTTTATCAACTGATATAGTGCCTGTTCCAGTACATCTAGATTTGCCAGACGGTGAATGGCGGCGAATTTCCATTTTTATGAATGTTTTTGATGTTCATGTTAACCGATCTCCAGTTGCTGGAAAGGTTGTTGCAACAGCTTATCATGAGGGTAGCTTCTTTAACGCAAGCTTAGATAAAGCATCTGCGCAGAATGAACGACAAAACATGATTGTTGAGATGAAATCAGGCCAGCGCGTTGGAGTTGTTCAAATTGCGGGCCTTTTGGCGCGTCGAATCCTCCTTGAGGCTGCGGTTGGTGATTATTTAAATGTCGGTCAGCAATATGGTATTATTCGTTTTGGTAGTCGAGTTGATCTTTGGTTGCCAGCAGTGACTCCCGTTCAAGTGTTGCCGGGCCAGACAACAGTGGCTGGTGAAACAATACTTGCTGATTTGTCATGTAAAATGATTGATTTAAAAGATGGGGTTTGTCGATAATGACGACAAGTCCAAGCAAAAAGCGCAGTTTCCGGTCGGTTTCCATCTACTGGCTATTACCAAATATTCTTACTATTGCGGGATTTGTTTCTGGTTTGACGGCTTTGCGTTTTGCGATGGACGAAAGATGGGCAGGCGTTATCGTGTTAATTAGTGTTGCAGCAGTATTCGATGCACTTGATGGGCGGACTGCGCGGCGGTTTCAAACATCCAGCGCATTTGGTGCGGCCCTTGATAGCTTGTCTGATCTTGTTGTGTTTGGCGTTGTTCCAGCTTTATGCCTCTATGTATGGGCGTTGCAAGGCGCAGGCACTATTGCTTGGTGGGCCACTCTTTTCTATGCTGTTTCTATAGCATTAAGACTGGCGCGGTTTGACTCTGAACTTACTGACCCACCTGATTACGCTAAAAGTTATTTTACTGGCATTCCTGCGCCAGCGGCTGGCTTTATTGTTCTCTTGCCAATTGTGATTGATTTGCAATTCAACATTGCCATTGTGCAGGATGAAAAATGGGTATCAACATGGTTGGTTTTAGTTGGAGCAGGTGCAGTAAGCTCATTACCAACTTTTGCTGGAAAACGTATGAAATTGCCAGTTGCTTCAGTCTTGCCAGTTTTAGCGGTTATTGGTTTGCTGGTTGCAGCAGTAGTAACTGAGCCATGGTTTACTTATATGGCTGTTGTAACAGCCTATGTTGTTAGTCTTCCATTATCTTTGCTGCGGTTTCTACGCGAGCGTCAGAAACATGAAAAAGACATTTGTTAGCTTATTGCTTGCTAATTTGCTTTTGCAGTGACTCGCTCTCGATGAAACAGGTAAATTCCGCACCCAATAATGGTGCTAACACCAATAATGGTACTTTGGGCGGGAAGATCACCAAAGACTAAATACCCTAAAATCACTGTTGAAATAATTTCTGTGTATTGGAAGGGGGCCAGAACGCTTGCTGGTGCGTTATTAACTGCCCAAACGATTAATATGTGCCCAATTGTGGCAACAAGCCCCATGTAGATGATCCATTCAATTTGCTGAGAATCTGGTATGATAAAATCCATGTTGGTAACTTCAAAAATATTTCCAATTAGCATGGTTGTACCAAGCACAATGGTTGCAGTGAGGCCAACAATAAATTGCATTTGATATGGATGTGCTTTGCCAGCTAATTTTCGGGTAATGGTTATATAACCGGCCATTGAAAATGCTGCTGCCAGAGGGAAAAGAGCTGGTAGTCCAAACATTACCACGCTGGGTTGAAGTATAATTAAAACTCCGACTAATCCAATGATTATTGCAACAATACGGCGCTGACGAATTTTTTCACCAAGAAAAATAGCCGATAATCCTGTTAAAATTAATGGCTGAACAAAAAAAATCGAAATTGCTTCAGCCATTGGTAAATGCTGAAGAGCAGCAAAGAAAAAGACTGTGGCGATAGCCAAAAGCACCCCTCGTGCAAATTGCATGAGCAAGGTTCCTTTTGGCACTTGCCATTGATGGGCCCAAATAACCAGAGGTACCGTTAGCAAAGTTTGTATAACAAACCGCATCAAACTCACTTCAACAGGATGAAGTGACTGACCAAGAAGCTTAGCAAAAACATCTAGAATAGGAATGAGTAGCATTGCTAAGCAAAATTGGAGTATGCCAGTTGCGGTCATTTGTTCGGATGATTTATTTTGATTTTGTAAGGGAGCGAACATACCCATGAATGCCCTGCAAACTTGTTCAGGGTCAACTCAATTCGGTGGGCAGAATGAGTGGTTAATCACGATCATACATGAGAGTGAATTGATTTTCCTTTCCAGCTTATATTATTTAGATCAGAGACAGTGAAACACACGGTCAATGCAATGGCGAATAAACTAGTAAAAAAATGTCCAAAAATGGCATTTTTACAGTAAGTCAGCGGCGAATAATTTTTAATGTTATTGAAGTCTCTAAAGGCCATCAAGATGTTGATCATCGTCTCGAGTTGTATATCTGGCCAGCTAAAATCTAGGTTCATATAATTTAAGTTTTGAAACTTTAGTCCTGCATTAGCCAATTCATTTTAATTTTTTTTACGCTTGATCCCTGAAGAATTTTTAGCCACCGTAAAAGTTCCATTGTATTTATTGTCTTTAAAAGATGTTGAAGCAGTGATGTACTGATGTGTCTCATTTTAATGCTTGTTGAGTGGCTCTTTAGCGGCTCTTTAGTTTGGATGTCTAAGATATGCGAGTTAAAAACAATACTGGCAATGTGATTAGACTTGCGGCGGCGCAGGCTTTGTCGATGACAACCATGAACGTCAATATTATTAATACAGCACTTGTTGGCAGTCTTTTGTCGCCATTGCCTTGGCTGGCAACGCTAGGTTTGTCACTTCAGTTTATGATGTCCATGCTAACCACTTTGCCGGCGTCGCTTTTGATGGTGCGATTTGGCCGTAAGCCAATTTTTTTGGCTGGGGTTCTTGTTTCATCAGGTGCTACTTTTACACAAGGTGTGGCAATCTTAATGTCAAGTTTTGTGCTATTCTGTGTTGGCTCAATGTTTCTTGGTATAGCCCTTGGTTGTGCTGGTTTTTACCGTTATGCCGCAGCAGATAGTGCAGAAGAATTGCAGAAGCCTCGGGCGATTTCTTATGTTCTCGCAGGCGGCTTGTTGGCAGCATTTATTGGGCCAGAAATTGCGCGTAATACAGTAGGGATTGTGTCTGGCCATCTTTTTGCCGGATGTTTTTTTACTGTTGCTTTAGTACAACTTATTTCTCTTGTCTTTTTAAGTGGCCTGAATATTAAAAAGCCAAAGCGCACTCATTTTGGTGGGCGGCCTATAAGTGCGTTTTTCAAAATGCCAATTTTTGTCGTTGGAGCTGTTAGTGCAGCTATAGGTTATGCGATGATGAGCTACATGATGACCGCAACTCCGTTACAAATTGTAAATGTTGTTATGCTAGGCACTTCAGCAAACGCCACCATTATTCAATGGCACGTCGTAGCCATGTTCGCGCCTGCCTTTTTTACTGGTGATCTAATTGCTAGATTTGGCGCGAAAAGGATCCTTAGTTCAGGCGTTTTAATCTATCTGGCGGCCATTGCCACTGCTCTTCTTGGCTCTAGTTTCTGGTGGTATTTTTCTGCACTTGTTCTAATGGGGCTTGGTTGGAATTTTCTTTTCATTGGTGGTAGTTCGCTTGTCGCTAGTGTGGCCAAGCCAGAGGAGCGTGGCCGCGTACAGGGAATTGCTGATTTGATGACTACAACATCAGTTGCTATTGCATCTTTGACGGCTGGTGTATTGCATAGTCAATTTGGTTGGGAAGTTATGGTTTTATCAGCATTAGTTCCAGTCTTAATTGTTGCAATTTTACTTATTTGGCTGATAGCAAAGCGGTAGTGCTTGTTAATCAGTACTATTTTGTTGCAACCTAAAATTATATCAATCTGGTTCGTCTCTTTGTGTTTATATTGCAATGTATTATATATCTTAAAACATTATTATTATATACGAAATGGAAACGATTTTTTTCATATGGTTTTTTAAGATTGTAAAAGCCAAAAGAAGATCGTAAGTGAACTCACGATCGAATTTAGGGAGGAAATACACGCATACATGTTGTGCGTTGCAATATATGAAAGGAATGGTAATTCAAGTCACCCCCATGAACTAACTAAAAGAAAAAAGACAGGGCAATCAATTTTAACTTGAATTGAAAATAAAAAGATGTTTTTCAAATATTAAAGGGTCTCGAGTTTAGGGATAGGTGGCATTTTTGCAAAAATACCTAACGGATTAGCATTCATTTTTCTCAACTCTGACAAGCTTAGTGAGGAGTTGCGCTTGGAAAGACGATTGCCACTTTGATCTAGTAAAAGTGGATGGTGGCAGTAATCTGGAACTGGTAAATTGAGGAGTGCCTGTAATAGGCGATGAACATGGGTTGATGGAGCAAGATCCTTGCCACGCGTAACAAGTGTAACTCCATCGATTGCATCATCAACAACTACTGATAAATGATATGAGACTGCGATATCAGCCCTAGCGATAACGATATCACCAAAAATCTTTGGGTCTGCTGTTTGATGTCCAGTAATATAATCAAACCAAGACAATTGATCTGATTTGTCACGCTGTACCAATTTAATTGCTGACTCCATTCGGAGCCTCCACGCAGCACAATGCCCATTAGCACGGCGTCGTTCTTTTTCATCCTGAGCTAAAAGCTGGTCAGTGTTAGTTATGTGTTTCTTTAGTTGTTGCGTATGTGAAAGTTCAGATAGTGGTGTATGAGGAGCGCTCAATAGTTTGTTCAATTCGCGGCGGCTTAAATAGCAAGGATATAAAAGATCTAAATCCTTGAGGGTTGCAAAGGCTTCCTGATAAAAGGAATGGCGATTTGACTGTCTTGGTGCAGCACTGTTGTTGACATTTTTACTGCCATGCCAAGTAAAGCCCAGCCATTCAAGGTCGGTAAAAATTGGTTGTATAAATTTCTCTTGGCAACGTGTGTGATCTATATCATCTATGCGCAAAATCATTTTACCGTTTGATTTACACGCAAGCTCATAAGCTACCTTTGTGGCATAAGCATGTCCCAGATGCAGGGGTCCTGTTGGGCTCGGAGCAAATCGGGTGATAAATGGGCGAACCATGTCGACAATCCAATTGTTTTATTTATTTGAGGCCTATCGTTTCAAAACAGATTCGTCAATAAATTGTATAAGGCAAGCCATACGCCTTTGTCTGCTTTATGATATGTTTTCACCTATACAACCAACTGTTTTTTAGAAACCTTCAAAAGGTAGAGGAATTATTATGGAAATGCGATGTTTTGGTGATTTATCTGGTCCTTTTATTCCACCCGCAAGGGGTGGCTTTGCCAGTAGTCTTATCGTTCTTCTCCACGGATGGGGCGCGGATGGAAATGATTTAGCTGACGTTGCCTATCCAATTTCGGTTCGGCTTCCAGGCGCGGCATTTTTTGTACCAAATGGGCCAGCACCCTGTAAGATGAATCTTGCAGGCCGCGAATGGTTTGATATTGATGACAAGGTAAATGGCCCTGTTAACGCTGCGCTGATAATTAATAAGGCAATCTTGTTGGCGCTTAGTGAACTCAATTTATCACCATCAGCACTAGCATTAGCTGGTTTTTCTCAAGGTGGTATGATGAGCCTTCATTGTGGTTTACGCCAAACCCCTCCAATAGCTGCAGTTGTAAGTTTTTCTGGAGCGCTTTTGCTGCATGATGATCTTGTCAATAATACGGTTGAAAGAATATATGCTCCAGTATTGTTGATCCATGGAACTGAAGATTTAGTGGTACCGTTTTCTCTTCAGGCAGCTTCCTGCGATTTGATGAAAAAGCGGTCAATTGATGTTAAAACCATAGAATGTATTGGTCTTGGTCACGGTATTGATCCGGACGGCTTATCCGCAGCCATTGACTTTTTGGCAGAATATTTACCAGCTTAAAATTTGTGGTTTTCTCTTTTGTGGATAAAGTTGAGGATTGTTTTTGTGCTTCTAAGTTGTAATTATTTTTATCTATGTGACAATTTTTTTCTATCCATAACTTCATGCCAAAGGGTTGTTTTCGCCTCTGTGCCATGTTTTGCTTACTATCCCTGATCTATTTCAGGGTTTAGGGGGGCAGTGTGCCTTCAGGTAGGGAGTCATACATGAACGCAGCCAATTTTGCGCCAGCTTTGGTTTTAAATGCTGATTTTAGACCTCTGAACTATTTTCCGTTATCTCTTTGGTCGTGGCAGGATACAGTTAAAGCTGTTTGTCTGGATCGTGTAACTATCATATCTGAATATGAACAGTCCATCTCTTCTCCGAGTATCAAGTTAGCACTTCCGTCGGTTATCGCACTAAAAGCTTACGTACCTCAAAAGCCAAATCCAGCTTTTACTCGCTTTAACGTGTTTTTACGTGATCGATTTTGCTGCCAATATTGTGGTACTGCTTTTTTTGCTTCAGATTTAACTTTTGATCATGTTCTTCCAAGGTCCAAAGGGGGGCGTACCAACTGGGAAAATGTTGTTGCGGCCTGCAGCCCATGTAATTTTCGCAAAGGTAGTAAGACGTCAAGTCAATGTAATATGCGGCCTTTGGCTAAGCCAGTATCGCCAAATGTTTGGCAATTGCAAGAGAATGGGCGCGCATTTCCACCCAATCACCTTCATGAATCTTGGCGGGATTATCTGTATTGGGATAGCGAATTGCAAAGTGATGACTAAGTTGGCATGGAAAGATTGTTCGTTTGATTATATTTTTTCAGCTATTTTGATTGCCGTCCTGCAGCCTGTTTGGATGACGTCATGCAGTATTTTGTAATGCCGCGCCTCACGGCCTTTGTAATCGACTGCAATGTCACGATGTTCTAACTCTTCATCTCGGAACCTTTCGACTATCTTTTTCAAACTGGCTTCATCAGACCCAAGGTTTTCTGCCTGCTTCTGATAATGCTCTCCAATCACCTCCTCAACGGCAATTGTACAAGCCATTGCTGCCTTTGGTCCCATAGCAGCCGTAACAACACCGAGCGCAAATCCAGCAGCGCCCCATACTGGATCAAGTAGCGATGGCCGCACTTTGCGCTCATTTATGAGCGTGTCAAAAGTATCAAGATGTTCAACTTCTTGCTCCATCATATGACGGATTTCATCACCCATCGGATGATTGCCAAGTATGACAAGCTGTCCTCGGTAAATTTGTTGTGCGGCTCGTTCGCCTGCGTGATCAACGCGAATATACTTCTCAATTTCAGATCGTTTTGTGGTGGTACTATTACTATTGGTCATAGAAAAACTCTTGGCAACTGGAGAGAAAAAGGACTTAACTTCGTTTCAAGGAAATAAGTGCTGCAGCAATAATGTCAAGGCTGATGAGGGCATTCCACCCTGCCATGGACAGGCCAAGTAGTGACCATGTGACATCATCACAGCGCACCAAAGGGGTAGCGAGTAGCTGCTGCGTCAGGGCTTTGATGTCGCTATTGAGCGTGAGGTTAGCCGTACAGCCGGTTGGTCCAGCCCAAAATCCATATTCAACACCAGCATGATAGCTGCCTAGGCTTGTGCTGATAATGCCGGTGATGAAAATCAGCCCCAGCATTCTATGCGGCATAACGCCAAGCAGTCCGATAAACGCGATGATTATCACTGCCAGATGCGGCCACCTTTGCCAAATACATAAGTTGCAAGGCGCAAGGCCGCCGACATACTGAAGCAATAATGCTCCACCAAGTAATACTGTGGAAATCCCACCAGCAATCATGAAGCCAAGCCGTTGACTAATGGGTGGGATAAAACATGATGTCATCTGATGAGCCATAGGGTTCCTGTGAATAAACAGACAAGAATAGAGATAAGGAATATAATAACCTTAGGGTTTCTGTTGTTTTTTGCAATGCCTGCAACAATGAAAAATCGCAACCCACGACCAATGATTGAGGTCAAAGCAAACGGTAAAAGGCCAAACCCGCCAAGCCCTGCGCTAACTGCAATCACTTTGTAGGGAAGCGGTGAAAAAGCTCCAAGAAACACAAGGAAAATACCGAATTCTGAAAATCCAACCTCAACAGCAGCAAATACAGATGGTGCGGCTAGCCTTGTCGGCAGCAGAGCCAACCATTCGTGGAGATAAGAGCTAAAAAAAGCACCTAATGCCCAGCCACCAACACCACCAATTACTGATGCTATCGTGCAGCCAACGGCAAGTTGTCGCCACCGGCCTGGTCGAGCAAGCACGGTTGCGACAAGTAATGGATCTGCCGGAATAGGGATAATTATTGATTCTAGTGCGGCAAAAATATACAAAGCCCTGACTGCAAGATTCGTTGCAGCAGCGCGGATAATGAAATCATATTGCTGTTTTATAAGACGCCAAAGAAGCATCGGTCACCATTCATTAACTCTTAGGATTTTTGGCCGCATAACAATAGGATTTAAGTCCCATTGGATGGACCCTTGTTGGTACGGCTGAAGGGATTTGAACCCCCACTCTGTCACCAGAAGCGGATTTTGAATCCGCCGCGTCTACCATTCCGCCACAGCCGCAACGCCCAACAAGAAAATAGTTCCTAACTAAATTATGCTGGTGATGCAAGCCTCTCTGACACGGCGATGGCTAGTTTTTCTATTGCCGTGTCGCGTATGCCACATTTTTTCATACATTTGATCGTATCAAACAAATAATCTTAGCAATGACCGTTAAATCCAGCTGCAGTTGCAACCGTCCTGGCCGTATTTTGTAATAGCATTAGTGTAGTATAACAAGGTTTTTTCGGTCGACCACAAAGGCCAGCCCACGCTTGATTTTCTCCTTAGTATTAAGTTTTAGCCAACGAGCATTATAGGAGAGTGTTAATATTTCACGCCGCCATAACAAGTCTAACTCGGTGATAGCAGTGTTTAGTTTTGGACGATAGCCAACCCCACTGCAGGAACCACCATAGTCAAGGGATAGGACAAGGCCAGGACATTTGGGTGAGCCGCGACCGATTTTAGTCCAAAGACAAAAGTTCCGATGATATCCATGAACTCGGGCTATAAAGCTTTGGTCATGTTTAATGATCGGGTTAAAGATCAAGCTACCGTATCCAAATACCATAAGTCGCTGCTATCGGCATTATCTTATACTATTGCACGCCTTGATTTTAGAAATTGTTCTTCACTTGCTACAGTTGCTTCGGGGCCGTCACGTTCACGCACTAATGATGGAACAAGCAAGTTTTGCAGTGTTTCACGAGTGATATCAAAGGACTTTAATTCGCCGATCATTCCTTGCCAAAAAGTTCTTTGGCTGAGGTGCTGCCAACATGATGCAAAACACGATGTGGAAATGGGATTGAGACATTGTGTGCAGCTAGCACATCTTTAAGTCGCCTGTGCAAATCATATCCAAGAGCAAAGAAATCGCTATAATTTGCATATACCCGCAGACGAACAATAACTGCTGAGTCATCGTAACTCACAACAAGAAAGCGAGGTGCTGGATCTGCAAGAATACGAGTGTCAGCTGTTAATTGCATCATAGCAGCTTCGGCATCGTCAAAACTACTTTCGTAAGCAATGCCAATATCAAGATCAAGGCGGCGTTTTTTATAGCGCGAGTGGTTGACGATATTTGATGACCATATCGACGAATTGGGTACACTGATAAAAACACGATCAAATGTGTCGATTACTGTAGTGAAAAGGCCAATTTCACGCACAATACCCGACATTCCAGCTGTTTCGACCCAATCGCCAATTTTAAAAGGCCTTAAAAATACCAACATTAATCCTGCGGCAACATTTGATAAGGTCCCCTGGAGCGCCAGACCAATAGCAAGGCCAGCTGCACCAAGAACCGCAATGATTGAGGTTGTTTCAACGCCAAATTTGCCAAGAGCAACCACCAGTGTGAGTGTCATGCCTGTATAGCGAACCAAGGCCCCAATCATTGGGACAATTGTTTTGTCGATCCGGTCAATTTTTGAAAAAGCGTTAATAAGAAGACGACTTGCACGCCCTGACAACCAGAAACCAGCTATGATAGTCACGATGCCCGCTAGAACCTGCATTCCAAGTCCTAGCATGAATTCTACACCATGCTGGTTCAGTGAATTAAGAGAAAACAGATTGCTTGTGATAGGTTCCATGGATTAATTTTCACGTTCAATTGCTGTGGGTCTAGTTTTAAGAGCAAAGACTTTACTAATATTCAATTGTTAACATTTTTGTTTGAAGCAAGTTAGTTAAAATTTAACAAATCCACTAGATGTTGTAAAAACATTCATTTGATTAGCTTTGAGCTCATTAGTAATTCTCTTCGTTTGGCTTTTAACTTGCTGATGATTAGATGTTTTCGTGATGAGAGATTGAAATTATGCTGGGATAGGCGATATAGTGCCGCGCTATGGCTAATCAATATAAAAAAACTGAGAATGTGGTCGACTGGGTGGTCGGTGATTCTCCGCTTGTGGATGCCGTCTCTGCTGACCGGGGTTTAGCAGCTGCGATTGGTAATTTTGATGGTGTGCATCTGGGGCACAAAAAGGTTGTTGATGCGGCAAAAAATGCGGCAAGCTTTGAGGGTTTAACTCCATCAGTAATCACATTTGACCCACACCCAAGGGAATTTTTTCGCCAGGATGAAGCGCCATTTCATCTTTCTGATAGGCAGGAAAAAGATAGGCTTCTTTCTGACCTAGTTGGCCAATCGGGTCCAGCAAGGATTATTCATGTACGGTTTGATGATGCTTTACGTACAACTGATGCTAATGACTTTATAACTAATGTTTTGGTTAGTCTTCGGGTCAGACACCTATTTGCTGGAACTGATTTTGCTTTTGGGAAAGGTCGAGGTGGTGATCTTCAGATGATTAATGAAGTTGGTAAAGGGGTTGGTATTAGTGCAACCGCTGTTCCATTGCTTGTTGATGAAAACAGTGCTGTGATTTCATCTAGCCGAATCCGTGCCGCCCTGCAGGCTGGAGACCCTAAAGCAGCGGCGTCTATGCTTGGCCGTGACTGGGCTGTTACGGGCACTGTGATCAAGGGTGATGCTCGTGGGCGCAGCATAGGATTTCCAACCGCCAATATTGCGCTTGGACCATTACAGCGTCCAGCTTTTGGTGTTTATGCAGTAGAGGTTGACGTTGTAGACAAGCAAGGCCGTGTTCAGAAAATTGGAAATGGCGTTACTAATATTGGTATCAGGCCAACTGTAAAGGATCGGGGTGTTTTGTGTGAAACGCATTTGTTTGATTGTGATATAAATCTTTATGATAAGCGTTTGATAGTGCGTTTGAAGGCGTTTTTACGACCAGAGCAGAAATTTTCTGGTATTGACGAACTAATTAGTCAGATTACTTTGGATGCTGAAGCAGCGCGTCAGATTTTGTTGTCATTTGCTTTTGATGATTAACAACTGGCACAGTGTTAATGAATACCACTAATGAGAAAAAATAGATTGAGCCCATCATGAGTTATAAAGAAACAGTTTTTTTGCCGCGAACAGACTTTCCCATGCGGGGTGGTTTATCCACAAAAGAACCACAAATTTTGCAAAATTGGCAGGATATCGATATCTATAAACAACTTCGTGATGCGCGCAAAAATGCGCCAGCCTTTGTTTTGCATGATGGCCCACCCTATGCTAATGGCCAGCTGCATATTGGC
>JAOEUK010000020.1 GCA_028382965.1 Candidatus Puniceispirillum sp. | reverse complement strand
ATAGGTCTATTCAATCACGCGAAGATTTCTATTCGCTGTGAAAGATTACGTGCCTGTTGACAGTGAGTCAGTGACACATAATATGTGGGTATTGCTGATGTTCAGGTCAGTGATGGTGCATACCTAAGGCAATGACTACCTGTCGAGTGCATCACTCCTTAGAAATACTCAGAGTTAACCTATTGATACTCAAGCATACATTTGTAATGTAGCGAGTATGGGTAGGTCACATGGTATACCACAACAGTGCCTCTTATCTGTGGATTAAGGGTGAAACGGACTACTTCAATAGAAGAGTACCTAGGGACATTCAGCCTCATTATTCATCATCTAGAATAGTTATTTGCTTAAAGACCAGTAGAAGAGGGTGAGTTAAAGTATCGCAGTTACTGGCCTTGTTTTTAATAATACGAATGTCCACTTCACCATCATGCTGCCACAAGTCGTCAGCATGAAGGTTGAAGAGTTTTTCTTCAGCTATTAACTGGCAGATTTGCCAAAGGAAACCCCTATGATTCGTAGACTATTTATTGCTGCCATTGCAGCTGCCACTTTTTCATTTCCTGCATTAGCTGACTACCATGGTCCAAAAGATATTGTTGATACAGCGGTTAAGGCTGGCAGTTTTAATACACTGGTTGCCGCACTAAAAGCAGCTGGACTTGTTGATGCCTTAAAGGGTGATGGTCCGTTTACTGTTTTTGCTCCTACTGATGATGCTTTTGCAGCCTTGCCAGCGGGTACAGTTGACAGCCTTTTAAAGCCAGAAAACAAAGACGATTTGGTAAATATACTCACCTACCATGTTCTGTCTGGTAAAGTTATGTCCAGCGACATCGCAGGAAAATCTTTAGAGGTGAAGATGCTGAATGGTTCAATGGCAAAAGTGAACGCCATGTCTGGTGTAATGGTGGAAAATGCTAATGTGGTTACGGCTGACATTGAAGCAAAGAATGGCGTTATCCACGTTATCGACACGGTAATTATCCCAACGAAGTAAAAAATAGACTCGCAGGATATCTAATTCTGCGAGGATTGCTTTTATGCACCAGTACCTGTGGATTCATGATTAACCCAACACCTACCAGTGGCTCTCTATTCCCCATTAAAATGGTCACCAGATATAAACACCCATCTGTGTAACACTCCATGAATATATACCTGTGTGGGTGCCGTGAACCACGAATGGGTATCAAAGAAAACTGGAAAGACATCGGGAATATTTTGGGCAATGATAAAGCTAATCATCATATTTATATTGGCTATCGCACTCGTAATGTTCGCAATGCGCTTTCTTCCAAGATTAAGTTTCTTTATTCAACGCCTATTGCAAAACCCATTCCTATGAGTAATCCTATTTATAGGATAGTGGCGATGGATTAGGCTGCTGTTGTTTAGAAGATGGGTATCATTATGAACAAAGGCTTTGGATTGTTATTTGTTTGTTTGTTTGTGTCAGCTTTATTTGCGAGCAGCAATGCTGTAGCTGTAAACTTGAACAGTTCAAGTAAAGGCACAATTGCAAAAGTTGATGGCACGATAAACCTTTTCGTTCCTGATGACGTTATGAAACTTTTTAACAGTGCGTCACCTCAGGAAAAAATCAAACATTGCGGCGCCAAAAGTGATTATGCATATAAAGAAATTGAAAGGGTTTCTTTGAAACCGCCGATGCGAATATTTGGCTATAACAGCCGCATGGATAATGCGAAAAAGGTAGAAGGAGCACAACAAATGTTGGACTTTGGACTCCGTCTATCTGCTGCGATTACAGACTCCTGGGTTAGAGAGGATAATGTTAGACAGCAGCGAGTTTTAGATTCTATTTTTGCTTGGGCAAATGCTGGTGCCTTAACCGAAACAAAACCTTGCACTAAAAATAGAAATCGGTCTGAAGGATGTACTGCTTGGAAAAGAAAAGACGGAAAAGACGCATCAGACGAGATGGACCACTCAACCACCCAAATGTTTATGATGCACCTTGCATATGGCTATTACATGGCTCTTGCTGATTTCAAGCCTGACGACCCAAAGCACAAGGTCATTCAAGCTTGGATTAATAATTTTTTTAAGCGCAATCAAAGGCCAAGTGACATTTATATTGGCTATGATTTAGGTTACACTTGGCCGTGGATTATGGAAAAAGAAATAAACCCAAAGATAAATTCGAGTTCAAAATCACTGTTGAAAAAAGCTCTCAATGGGCTTGATAAACTGGTTTTGAAGGATGGGTCATTTAAGGGCAGAACGACAAGAGGCAACCGGGCTTTATGGTATCATCACACTGGCTTAATCGAAACACTGGTAACCTTGGAAATGGCAAGAAAACATGGTTTTAAGATTTCTCAATCTTTAGACAAAAGAATTGAAAAAGCTGGTGAAATATTTATTCGTGGGTTTGAAAATCACGGCTATATGGATAAGTGGGCGAAGACTGCTTACAACAGCGTTTTTACTCCCGGAAAACAAAAATTTCGAGACAATTTGAAAATGCCAATTGGTAATGCTTGGTTATATATTTTTTCATACAGATACCCAAACTCACAATTCACTAAAAAATTGGATATTATCCTGAACAAACATCCAACAAATGGGCGTCGAGATGGCTATTTTGGCTTTGGGTTGGGCTGTATCTACGCTGTTGCAAAAGATATAAGAACGAAAAAATAGCTAGCTTATTCGTACCTTAAAGCGCCATAAACAGGCTATCCATTACACATAGTAACTTACCACATTAGCTACTGCTGGTTTGAGGGTTAGTGAAAGCTGAAGTAGTTTGTGATATTGAGCAATGAAATCCTAAATTCTCAACATTCAAGTTAATGATAAAAACTTTTGAACACCTAATGCGATAAGCTTGAGTGCAATTAAAACTAATATACAATTTAATATTGGTTTGAAATACACGTTTCCTGAACGCACCAAAAATTGGCGACCAATTAACGTACCAATAAATCCACTTGTAAGCATGCCAATAATTAACGGCAAATAAGGAACAAAATTAAAACCCACAAAACCAAAAACCAATACCTTAATCAAGTGCTGGGAAGTGGCCATTAATGAATGAGTTGCGACATGCTTGACTGGGCTTAGCCTCATGCTTTTGACAATTGCAGCCACAAAGTTACCAGTCGCTCCAAAAAACATGGAAAGAAAACTTGAAACTACTCCGCTAAGAAAAATATAGGGGCTTGGGATTGGAGGGATCTCTTTAATAACTAACCAAATGATAAAACCACCAAGCCCTATTTGTACAATCCAAAATGGAATCTGGACAACAAAAAACCCAGCAACACCAGCACCAATTAATGTTCCAACCGAAAAAGGAATTATTGGCCGCCAATGGATGTCACTAAACATTATTGCAGCTCGACCTGCATTTGACCCCAATTGTACTATGCTATGAATAGGAATTAAAGCTGCTGGTGGTAGCAGGAGTGCCAAAAGAGCAATGAGAGCAGTGCCTCCTCCGATACCAAATGCAGCGGTTAACATTGAAGTCAAAAAACTAGCGGAAATAAGAAACGTAGTATCCACCAATGTTACGAATGGCGGTAGCAATTGTCCAACCCAAATGGAAAAATCTTTTTCAGACAATTCAATTAACCAATAATGTTACAAAGCCTGTGTTCATAATGATAATGCTATCAGGCGATGTGTGGGTTGGGTAGTGGGGGCGTTATTCAACCCCTATTGCAACATCTATTCGTGTGAGTAATCCTAGTCAAAAGATTGTGGCGGTTAAGAATATTATAATTGAGGTTATGCATTCTCAAGAATATACTCCACCCCTTTAAACCTGCGAGGGTTATTTTAACTAATACGTCATCTTATCTCAAAAGCAGGGCCAAAAAAAAAATTATTGATTGAGGCGTCAAAAGCTTGCAACTTTTTAACGAAGAATTCTCTCAAGGAGTGTTTTAAACACGATGATTTTGTTGGTTCAGTTGAAATTGAAATATTTTCATCAAAGGGCGTGCTAAGAAATGACTTTAACTGTTGGCGTCACTGGAGGAACGGGATTTATTGGTAAACAATTAATTAAAAGCCTAATTAAAGAAGACGTTAATGTTATATCTCTACAAAGATCACACAAACAAATCGCTACGACGTCAACACGTTATTTCGATTTGTCTGATCTCAGCACGTTAAATGAAGACTTGCTTAAAGGAATTGATGTAATTATTCACGCTGCTGCCTTAGGTCACGATGCCTCAGCGGAAGAAGAGAAATACAAGTCTCTCAACAGTGACTCAACAACCAAACTGTTTAGTTTGTCTAAGACGGTTGGTGTTAAGAAGTTTATATTTGTAAGTACCGTTGGTGTGTATGGCGTGAGTTCTTCTTCATCCATTCTGAGTATAGATACAGAAATAAATCCACTCACACCATATGCCAAAGCTAAGCGTGCTTCTGAGATTGAGCTTCTTGGAGACAAAAGCTCTAATATAGCAGTTAGCGTTCTTAGACTACCATTAGTTATTGGAAAAAATGCCCCTGGAAATTATGGGTTTCTTGAAAAAATTTCCAAAACTAAGTTTCCGTTGCCATTTGGGTTAACAGACAACAAAAGATCTGTGATTTCTGTTGGTGTTGCAGCGCAAGTGATGGCGGAGGCAGCTCAAGATATAAAAATCCATAACGGTCTGCAGCTAGTTTGTGAGAGTTATCCAATATCTACTAAAGAACTCATTGTAAATTTAAGAAAAGGTAATTTAATGTCTTCTAATCTGTTGCCAATTCCAAAAGTTAGTATGAAATTATTTCTTTACGCTTTAGGAAAAAAGAAAATTTATGAACAGCTTTACGAAGATCTAGTGTTTACAAGTTCGATTAATGTTGAAAAATACTCAGATTTAAAAAATGAGTGAATGGTGCGGCAGTCAAAAGAAACCAGGTAGTGACTTCCGTAAGTTGCTGCAAGAGCGCTTAGATAAAGCCAATCCACTTCGCAAACCTACAGCTGAAGAAAAAAGGCGACTATCTAAACTTGAAGTTATTGCAGCCAAGTCTGCTGCAGCATTGTCTGATAGGCTTGAACGCTATTGGAACAGCATCAGGATGGAGATGATCTATATAACCATCCCTAGTTTCAAGTTAGTTTTTTGAATGTCAACTGAATACTAACAAAACAAAACCCATTTGGACGAGCAATCTGAATATACCCAGCAGGAAGATAGAAACTCCTATAATAGGTCTCTAGAGAGTGTCTGGTGTGTCTGGTGGTGGGGGTGTGGAACTGACGTTGGGTACTCTTACTAATTGCTAGGAGCTTTTATAAAAGCTGAAATAACATTCATTAGCTCTGTCTTAGAATTGTCATCACCACCCATGTTCCACCCCTCCTTCTTAAAAAAATCAGGGGCTTTTCGCTTCAATTTCTTCATAAACTCAGCTCTTGTCTGGATAGCAAGAGGTTCACACATTATGCAGTGTGCTCCACCCTTTATATATTTGAAGTCAAGTTGTCCTTTTCCTATATTATTGACTTGCTTTGCCTAGTCTTCAATCGTAATTGACATTCCATCGGGCGCATTGACGAAGTTGCAATTCTTTGCGGTGCCTTTTGGCATAAACTTAGATAAACCATTAACAAAGGATTTTTGAGGGTGTTAGGAAGCCCCATGCCAGCGCCACCATTAGAGGTGCCCTCTGCTATAAAGCCTTTTATTCTTCCTGGTTTGGTTAGCCCCGCAAGGTTAGTTGTAACGGTAGCCCCATTCGAAATACCATAAATGTAAACATCTCCAACTGGATAATGAGATTGTTTTAGAGCCCATTTGTAAGCACCTAAAGAAATACTCCAAATCATTCTCTGTCTTGCCCAATTGTTAATGAAGGGAGTTTTTTTAAAGCCATTCATTTTGAAAGCATCAAAACTTAATGTAGCCATCCCCATATTGAGGAAAGCCTGATCAATTGCTGCCACATCTTTTGCTCCACCGCCGCCGTGCAGCAAAATAATTAATGGAGGTGATTTTGATGCTGGGTTTTTAAAGCTAACGCTGGAGTGACAAGGGTCGAATTTTGACACCTTTCCAGCAACTTTATTCACTCCAGATTTTGATCCCTTAGCTTTCACAAGACGGGGACTTTCAATCAGTTCAGGTCTGCATTCTGAAGCTGGCAAATTGCCAATTGCAAAAGCGGGAAACGAGTGACAACTGAGTAAAAGTGTCACTCCAAAAACAATACGTATTTTACTCCAAGCTGTGTTGGGCAATCTTGTTCTGATATGTGTTTGCATGTTTTCTTCCTCCCATTATTTCAATGATTAGAGTGATTTTCGGAAAGGTAAAGAGAACACCAATTCCTTAAACCAAAAAGGCCCTAGGAGACTCACACAGAGTCGCTAGGGCGTAAGTATACTCCAAAGGCCTCTAAAGGCTCTAAGTGACTCTCTATGAGTCATTAAAGGCATATCTAAGAAGTGTATCTACTTAATATAACTGAATCAGTAACATAGTTGTTTATCAGACATCATTGACCAGATAGGTGGATGGTCTGCATCCTCTGTAGGTGCATCCTATGGCAAAGGCTATGAACTACCCGTGTTAGCCAAGTGGATGAAGATGCTTGAAGAGTTAGTGTGAGAACTGCGACCTACCCTAATTAGCGGTGAAACGGTTAACTACTTGAATTTATTTTATTTATTACTGGTGAAACACGATACATGGTGCTAAACACCTCTGTGAAAGAGATGGTGTGTTTTATTTCGTAAGGCGTGTCCAAGTTGATGCGCTGCCTTATTACTCCTCTAATCGTATTTCCTTTAGCTTAAAGACCAGTCTGCAACTAGAGCTATACAAGCCAGTCATGATAAAATCTAATAGCTAGTCACATTTTTGGCACCAGAACTGGTACATGCGAATGAAAATCATGGGATTATCTATTTCGAAATTGTGCCACTTGTCTAGATCATAAAGGTCATCTGGATCGGTAAACTTTAATTTAAAATTTCGAATGAGAATTTTGTCCTCAAAGCCTATGAATTTGAGCCCAAGATCTTTTAAGTTAGCTTTTATCATTGGTATGGTAAATTGTTGCTCTTGAACATGAAGTGCAAGGTCCCTAAATCCACTCAGACTGTAGAAGTCACTAATTGAAAATATTGGGTGGTCTTGTGTTTGAACAGAATTAATAATTTTTGACCTGATTGACTTGATTGAACTAACCAAACCTTTGTCTAGAGTGCTCTTTATACTTTTGTGCTCGTCTCGCATTGCTTTAATATCCTGTCTTGCCATTTCACTGTAAAGACCAATGCGCATTAGGCCTCCCGGTTTCAAACAACTCACAAGCGATTCCCATCCATCTATAGGAATGCTCATATGGTGAAGAACTCCCATACTCTCTATTATATCAAATTGTTCTCCAAGATTCTGAGCCTCTAAAATATCACAATGCATATATTCAATGTTTCGAATGCCTAACTCGTTTGTTTTACGCTTAGCGTATGCCAAACTGTTAAGACTGATGTCGATTGCAAGCACTGCTGAATTTTTGAATCTTGAAGAAGTTTCGATTGAATGTTGTCCAGTACCACACCCGGCCACTAATATTCTGGGTGTCTCAACAGCATTAATTTTCGGATCAAATATCTTTAAGCTTAGATCCTTGATTGTATTTGAAATTGATTTTGGTTCCAGTGTTAGCGAAGCGTTTATCCATCTAGGATAAGGATTTATTTCATATTGCTGACGAACCTTGACGGAAATATCATTTTTAATTTTATTAACAATAGGTATATCAAATTTAATATTATTTTCTTCCTGAGGCTCTAAAATCTGCCTATTATAAATATCTTTTAGATCAGAAATTTGGGCGAGTGCTGGGTGCCAACGATAGTTTTGCAAGGAACTGTAACTGGCAATACATGCTATTTCAAATGGATCGAACTCTTCCTTTGAGGCCAATTTATTTTTTACTAAATGTTCCAAGTCTTTTAGCGCTTTAAGCTCTTCACTGCTTGTCTCGTATAAGAACTCATTTGTAAAACATTGCAGAGCTAATGCATTCTGAAATCGGAGAAGATTTGGTGTTCTTTCTAAGGTGGTAATATTTAAAAGCATAAATGATCTAAATTTTTTAAGGACTCCCTCAATTTGTAGATCAGATATTGGACATAGCTCCATAAATTTTAGGAGTAGGGGATTTTTTGATAATTCTTGAATACTCGGAATTATTAAGTGGTTGAATTTACCTTCAGAGTGTTTTTTGAATATACGCCCTAAAATGGGATCAGCTTTTAGAAGGCTGGTACCACACCTTAACATTTCAGAGGGACGAGTAAGAGTCTTCTTATCAAGTAGTATCTCCATTAAATTCATGAGCTCTGGATCTGGGAATGGTGTTTGGAAGCCCTTCAATATTAATCCAAGATTGTACAATGCCAATTGATTAGATGGGTCAATGAATAAAGCAGCTTTAAAATCTATTAATGCTTCACTAAATTTTTGGAGGTTCTGAAGAACAACTCCACGATTGATAAGAGCATCAACACTATTTGGTTTTAGAGATATGAAATTGTTGTATACAGCCAATGCCTCATCGTAACGTTCCAAACACAAAAGAATATAGCCACGGTTTATGATAGCGTCATAATAATCAGGCTTAATTGATATGGCATAATCATAGTCATCTAATGCCTCTTCATAACGCTCAATTTCTTTTAAAACTCCAGCACGGTTGAAATAAGCATCAACATAATTGGGCTCCAGGAATATCGCTTTTGAGATTAAATTTAATGCAGTGTCGTGTTGTTGTAATTGGCAGGCTAAAGTACCAGACAGTTGCAGGGCGGAAGTGTTCTCTGGGTCAATTCTTAAAATCTCTTGATAAAGAAGATTAGCAGCTTCTAAGTTACCCTTTTGGTGTCTCTCCACAGCCCCCTTAAGTAATAAATCTAATTTACATTCAAGATAAGAATTTGAACTAGGCTGCTTTTGTAATAATGAAACCATACTTTTTTATTGCCACTTCATTAAATCGATAAATTTTAATCTAGTTGGCGTAAGCAACTCTCATGCCGAATTTCAAGGATGCTATAAGCAGTAGGGGGTTGGAAGACCTCTGGAGTGGGTCATGGATATGGAAATGGGTATACATTAGAGGTCTTAGAGAAGTGGGTGAACAGAATTTAGTAGGTGCTTGTTCATCACCATGTATCTGTAGACACGTTAAATGCTTACAAATCAATGTGATGTGTGTGTGATTACACGAGGAATGGTGCACTCGACAAGAAGTTCGATGCCCTACATACGCACCATCACTGACCTAAACATCAGTAATAAATCAACTTAATTCAATCGGTTAACTGTTTCACTGCTGATTAGGGTAGGTCGCATGGTAGACCAAATTAACCACCATCTATATCGCAAACGTGGCTTCTATTACTTCTCAAGGCGTGTGCCAAAGGCATTGCTGGGTGTTTATCCCAAGCCCCGCATCGTGCTTGCATTGAAGACTAGGCACTTTCGTGATGCTTTAAGACAAAGCTAGATTCTTTCTAAACAACTAGATGACCAATGGTTCCAAATGCAACTGGATGCGATGGGGCTGGATAATGTGCAAGCTAAAGTATTCCAGCCAGCGGCGGCGTCAGCTGCACTGTTAATGCGCAAGCCAGAAGAAAGACGCTCCATTGACGTCTGCATTTTGTCACTAGCCCTAGTCGCATAGGTCCGGGCCATCAAAGCACCAACATTGGTGTTGATAATAGTTAGTACATAGTCCTCTTTTTAATTCTATCGACATTTTCTTGTTATTGTTAACAACTAAATTTAGATAAAATTAACTTTTAAAACTCGAGTAATGACAAATAAAAACAGACACTTTAGCCACTCTTTTGAAAGCCACTATTTAACGAAGGTATGGGGGATCAGTTTATTTTGGTATGGGACCCATTTAACCAAAGAAATACCCATCTGACGGGGAGGAGCCAAGAGGGGTTAAGTGTTGCTTTGGAGAAAAAAAAGCGTTCATCTAGTGGGTGTTAAAAGGGATGTTGTTACGAGACAGATCAATCTCTCACTAACGAATGGGCGACCTTTGAAGAGGTAGCCGAAGACTGGTATTGATGACTTAAAGAGTAATAATGGTAAGCGCAAAGAAACATCATATTCCAACCCATCACTTCTCGATCTACGCCCCTTTATAAGAGATCTAAAACGAAACCACATTGAGTGGGCTAAGCTCTTTGTGTAGCTTCAGATGAATTTCATTAGGGCATGAATGTCTTTGATATAAGGTGATTGAGGTAAAGTTTTTTTGTTCTTAAGGCCCAGGCTGAAAACGTTTACTAAATGCGTATGTTCGATATAGTAAATTTAGGAAATGTACCTATATCTAGTCTCAATAGATGAGGAGATATATATATGCCTATTACCTACGCGAATGCCTCTGTGAGTGAAGTGCCTAGTGTTTATGTAATTCATGAAAATTCCGATTGGACTGCCCCGTTATTTGTGGCGTTAAATGCGCTAGGTGTGGCCTATCATGATTGGAACTTGGCCAAGGTAAGCATTGATTTATCGAAGGATGCGCCGATTGGTGTTTTTTACAATCGTATGAGCGCGTCCTCCCATACTAGAGGCAATCGTTTTGCGCCTGAGATAACAGCCGGCGTCTTGGCGTGGCTAGAGGGACAAGGGAGATGCGTGATTAATGGGCGTCAGGCCTTGCATCTAGAAATATCAAAAATGATACAATATGCGGCGTTGCGAAATGCCGGGCTAAATGTCCCGCAAACTGCGGCGGCGACCACGGCTGAAGATATCATTGACGCGTTTTCTTCTTTTGAAGGGAAGCCTGTTATCACCAAACATAATCGTGCGGGCAAGGGCTTGGGCGTTAAGTTGTTCCGTTCAAAATCAGCACTGACAGAGCATGTGAATGGTGAGGGTTTTGATCCATCTGTTGATGGTATTACCCTTGTTCAGCGTTATATTGTTTCGCCAGAGAAGCTGATTACGCGGGTGGAGTTTGTAGGGCGTGAGTTTGTCTATGCAGTGCGCGTGGATACCTCAAACGGATTTGAGTTATGCCCTGCAGATGTTTGTGCACTAGATGCTAGTACCTGTATGGCAGACGCGGAGCAACGATTTGCTTTTGACATTGACAGTAGCTTTTCTACAAGCACGCTCGGCCAATCGTTAATCCCAAAGATGCAAAATGTGATGGCGCGCGAGGGACTAGATGTGGCGGCCTTTGAGTTTATCACAGATGAAGATGGTGTGGCCTATGTCTATGATATCAATACCAACACTAATTATAACAGTGATGCCGAACAGCGCGCAGGTATATCAGCAATGGCAGTATTGGCATCATATCTTGACAGCAAACTGGGCAACATAGAGGTAAAGGCAGCCGCATGATTACCTCACTATGCTTAACGTGCGTGAAAAATTGCTGCCTAACGAATATCCTAGGGGTCAATTTGTCATAGTCTTGGACCTTTTAACCAAAGAAATACTCCCACCAGTATTAACCAGCAAGGGCAAGTCTTAATAAAGGGACATCTATGCCTAAGTGTCATTTGTTTGGCTTTTAGGCTCTTACCTTCACTATAGGCAAGAGTCGTGCCAGTGGATGTTACGACATCATTTTTTGCCTAGCTTTAACTGGATAAGGATGAGCATATCTCATCAGCATCGAGGCTGTCTTATGATCACTCAGATTTGCCGCTTCAGGTGTTGTTAGCCCCCCTCTCCAACCATCTCTATATCGCTTCATGACGAAGATCATGGAACCTCAAGCCTCACCCAAGAAGACGCTTAAAGACTAGAGGCAGTCGGAGGCAGATACCTCTAGTGGGTGCTTCTTTGTGGGCTGCACAGCGTATTAAGGCTAACACAAGCAACAGTCCTTATGCCTTCCCTAGATACACTTCTAATAAAGGCACTAATGCTAACTCTGCGTCAGCTGCTCTAAACAAATGGTTGAAGCCTAGGGTGCCCTAGACATGTGTAATCCACTCTTTTCGGCATAGTATACGGAACAGGCTAAGGGCCATTGAATGCCCAGCAGACATCATTGATGCAATTGGCGGATGGTCAACCGAAGGTTGTTGGACACCAATATGGTAAAGGGCACAATCTCAAGGTGACTTATTCTTGGATGAAGAAGTTGGTTGAATAGATTCAAGAACCAAGATCCAAGAAAACAGTCACTTGTATCTCGGCCCTAGGGCCTTTTATCTTGGGGATTGGTGCACTCGCCAAGAAGTTCGATGCCTAGCAAAAGCGCCAATTCGTAACTGAATCTAGCTATAATAATAGTTTAGCATATCATCGCGTATGGTCAACTATCAAAACCTTACCGGCAACCTTTCCTGAACTAGGGATCATGGACCTCGGACCTGCACTGGGGTTACTGTGGGCGTTTCTCTGTCAGCTTTAGATTTGATTGCGAGGGGGTTTGGTGGCCGCAGGGTGCGGACGGCGGTTCGTGGACCGGGGGATGGCTAGATGGCATTAGGGTCAGGCAAATATTGTTTTGGTTATTTCAACGAGGGCAATTTGACAGATGAAATTAACCGCTTTATTTGAACAGTGAGCATGTGCTGGTAACACTTTAAGTCTATCTGATAAAAGAATTTTCTAAAAATTGACTTTTCTTGATCTTAGAATCTGTCCATACATTTTCAGTGAAAAGGGTGTTTTTAGAACTTATAATTGGGGCTAGAAGATTATCAAGAAGCGTTCTCTTTCCAACAATCAAACCGCAATCAACGACCAAACCAGTTCGTAAATAGTAATCTCCAGAAACTCCAGAGAATTGACGTTTATCAGCTGAAATGCGAACTTGATAAAACTCTTCTCCGTCGTCTGTTTGAATGGTATCCGGGCTAATTTTCATAACGATTCCAGTAATGAAATCGTAATTCATGCTATTGGGACCTATAAGACGTATGATAACGTTCTGACCAGTGGAGACAAAACCAACGTCAGAGATAGGTAAATCAGCATCAATCACTAAACGTTCTGATGTTGGCACAATTTCTATTAGATCAACACCAGGCTTCACAACTCCACCAATAGTAAAAGAATTAATCTTATTAATAATTCCATTAACCGGAGACAAAACAACCCGTCTTCCCAACTGGTCTTGAAATCTCGCTAAGCGTTGCTCAAATTTATTTTTTTGATCGTTATAATCCTGATAAAGTTTAGATAATTCCTGATCATAAGAGTTATTTGAAACAGTAATTTCAAGTTGAAAACCTTTTATTTCATTTTGCAGATTTTTTGTTTTCTGCTGAATATCATCTAGTTCGCCTTGGACGAATTGTTTGCTTCTAAGTAAATCTAAATGCGCCAGTTCACTTGTAAGACGCTCTAGCAATAAGTCATCACTGATTTCAATTTGTTGCTCTATATAATTTAATGTTTTTGTTTTTTCCTTTATATTTTTTCTGTTGTTTTTGAGCTTAGAAAACCTTTTTTCTATTTCATTGTTAAAAACTGCTAGACGACTTTTTAGGAGCTTCCTCTTAGCGCTTATTTGATCCATTCCTGCAGATAATATTTCTGAAAACTCACTGGCTAATTCTTCTGGGACAATTGGTTTTAAGCGCTTAATTTCAGCGTTAATTAAAATGCCTTCGATTGTCAAAAATGCAATGTGTGATTCCAATTCACCTACTTCAGAGCGTGAAGCTACCCCCTCAAATTCAAGAAGCTTCGCATTGGCTTTAATAGCATCACCTTCTTTAACAAAAATCGATCGAATTATACCACCTTCCAAATTTTGAACCGTTCTTACTTTACCGGTTGGCACAACTTTGCCTGTTGCATGTGTGAGCACTTCAATTTCAGTTACACTTGCCCAGTAACCCGCTGCAGAGATAAGAGATGCCAGAAGAAATATGAGTACCCTTGACAATGTCATTTAGGGCCCCTTTTTTCAGATGAGGGGCCCAATTGAATTGATGGTGTAGGCTTGGTGTCAAGATTTATCAGGGTGCTTGCGCCTCGAATAATCGCAGGGTCATGGGACAACACGATTACAGTTTTTCGGTCAGCGATTGAACCATTTAAGAAATCATAGAAAATCTTTGCTCCAGCAGTGTCAAGACCCTCAGTCGGTTCATCCATCAATATTATGGCGCCTTTGCTCAAGGAGGCTCTTGCTAATGCTAATCGCTTCCTGAATCCAAGATTATATTGGCTTTTATTCGAGTTCAGATTAGTGTCCAAGCCATCTTCGGTCTGATTTATAAAACTCATTAGCCCAACAGCACTTAGGGCTTTAGAAATATCAATTGAACTGGCATTTGAGTCCACAGAAAGTAAGTTATTATAGATGGTGTCATCGAAAAATTCTGGCTCCTGTGGAACAGCAACCAGCTGACCTCGCCACCAATCATGATCTATTTGTTCAGCATTAACATCATCAAAGAGTGCGCGGCCTTCCGATGGAGCCAGAGTTCCCGCAATAAGGTTAAACATTGTTGTCTTTCCTGAACCATTGCTGCCTGTTACTACGGTCGTAGAGCCTGGAAAAAAAGTGAAAGAGAAATCATTGTATAAAGTTGTTCGGTGTCCTGGATAAGAATGCCGTAGCCCCCTGATCTCTACTTTACCACTGAAATCATCTATTTTTTTATCTGACAAGCGTGCGGGGGCTCTCGCTTTCATTTCAGACAATTCAAGTGAATCCCTAGAGGAAAAAGAAGCATTTATTATTTCAAGGCTTGATGAAATTGGGCCGAATGCTCTTCCAATCAAAATATTTAAAGCGATCAAGGCACTGATATCCATATGTCCCTCAACAACACTTACTGCAGAGGTGCAAACAGTAAGAGCGATAGTTGCGGACAAGAATAGGGACTTTATGTCCGATGATGCTAGGTGATTTTTTTCAACTAGTGCTTCCGCATTCCTAAATTCTTTCTCTTCAGTTTTCCAAAAATTTAAAAATGATTTGTAATCTGAGTACAGTCTTAAGACTTGGTTTTTATTAAGAAATTCCCTTTGACGATGGTCTGTCTTTTGCTTTTCTTGGTTGTAACCATTAGCTAAGTTTTTACGTTGTTTTATTCTAACTATTGAAATAATGAGAGTGGCCATAATCATTGTAAAAAATATCAGCGAAGCTATGGATGAAATCCAGTAAATAACCAAGAAATAAAAGAAACTATATGGAAAATCTAAAATAGAAATTTTTGTTTTTATGTCATCCTGCAGAGCTTTTTTTCTAATTTGAAAAAATTTTTCGGATAGATTTTCTGTTCCTTGTATCAAAGGATGCAAAAAATCTACATTTTTCAGGGAGTCAAAAAAACATTCATTCACGTAAGGTTTTGTACCGTAATAATGAAGAGCTTTAAGTCTAAAACTTTTGAAAAAGTATTCAAAAAAAAGTGCGAGAACAACGCCAACGGTCAGAGCATACAACGTCTCATCGAGGCCACCAGAAAGATATCGAGTGAATGCTTGAACAACATACAATGGCAACGCTAGGCCAAGTAAATTTATGAAAAACGATGAAACCAGTAGGTCAAACTTAAGAACTGTTTTGATCAAAGTATGGTTCCTTGATTTCAAAGAAAATTACATGAAAGAACAGTACTTAAGTTTTTTAATTAAGTTAACACAAAATCAGTATTATCGAGGTCTGCAATAGAGACTCCGGTAAGCTCTATCGTCATGTCAGCTGAACCACTTCCATTTATATCCATGGTAAGCAATTTAGTAGTATCATCAAATTTGGCTTCGGAATTCAATGTCCCGGTGAAGGCGCTAGTTCCTTTAAAGTCAAACACGCCAGACAACATGTTAGAAAACTGAAGATATTCGAACAAGTCTGTGGCATCAAAATCTACGATTGTTTCGGGAGATCCTCCACCTGAGGAAGGGGCATCACTAATTTGGGTATACTCAAATATATCACTGCCAAGACCGCCGTATAAAGTATCTGCGCCACCAAGGCCCATTATTATATCATTACCAGCCGTTCCGTTTAACATTTCGGCCCCACTTGTGCCAAAAATAGGCGCTGGAGGGCCGCCTATCGGAACTATAGGACTCATAGGATTCATAGGATTCATAGGACTCATAGGATTCATAGGACTCATAGGATTCATAGGACCCATAGGACCCATAGCCATAGGACCCATAGGACCCATAGGACCCATAGGACCCATAGGACCCATAGGACCCATCATGCCGCCATAACCCATGTCCATGCCGCCCATCATACCGCCGCCCATGTCCATGCCGCCCATCATACCGCCGCCATACATGCCGCCGCCCATATCCATGCCGCCCATCATGCCGCCGCCCATGCCGCCGCTCATGCCGCCGCCCATATCCATGCCAGGCATCATTCCACCAGGCATCATTCCACCAGGCATCATTCCACCAGGCATTCCGCCCATATCCATACCAGGCATCATTCCAGGCATTCCGCCCATGCCCA